>JBBRLM010000075.1:0-32526 GCA_038231335.1 Mycobacteriales bacterium | reverse complement strand
ATCGAGCTCGCCCCCGCAAGCCGCTGACCAGCGGCAACACCACCACCTAGAGACACGCCTCACCGGGGCGCCGCTACGCGTTTCCCCAGGTCAAACCCAAAATCATGACCTCTAGTCCATCTGAATTACGCGGAACGCAGGCTCGTGCTCCTGGTCGTACCGGCGGCGGTGCAGCAGCGGGGCTCCCTGCTGAGTCGGGTCAGCGTGCCGCGACGGAGGACAACTCGCGGCGCAGCAAATGTTTCTGGATCTTCCCGGACGGGTTGCGCGGGATGGAGTGGATGACCAGGGCGTGTGGGGCCTTGTAGTCGGCGATGCGCTCGCGGGCCCAGGTGCGCAGGGATTCCAGCGTCGGTTGCGTTCCCGCGGTGGGGACGACGACGGCGAGGATGCTCTCCCCGTAGTCGGGGTGCGGGACACCGATGACGGCGATGTCGAGCACATCGGGATGCCCGGCGAGCGCACCCTCGACCTCCACCGAGTAGACGTTGCGCCCCCCGGTGATGATCATGTCTTTGAGTCGGTCGACGAGGGTGATGTAGCCGTCGGCGTCCAGGGTGGCGAGGTCGCCGGTGTGCAGCCAACCGTTACGGACGGTCTCCGCGGTGGCCTCGGGACGGTTCCAGTAGCCCTTCATGATCGTCTCCCCGCGCAGGATCAACTCGCCCACCTGGTCCGGGGTGACATCGGCCCCGTCGGCGGTGACGACCCGGCATTCGGTGTTGGGCAGCGCGTAGCGACCGCTCGCGTCCGGGCGGGCGAGGACTTCGGCCGGACCGGAGTAGATGCCACCCGGCCCGGCCTCGGTCTGCCCGCACAGCTGGTAGAGGTCCACCCCGGGAAGGGCCGCCGCCAGTGCGCGTGCGGAGTCGGGGGGCATCGGAGCGGCCCCGAACATGCCGATCCGCCAGGCGGACAGGTCCCGTTCGGCGAGGTCGGGCAGGCGCAGCAGGAACTGGTACATGGTCGGCACCCCGAAGAACACCGAGACGCGTTCCCGGGCCATCAGGTCGGCCACCACGACCGGGTCGAACGCGGACACCACGACGTGGGTCATCGCGAGCCCGGTGCCGGCGAACAGCACCAGGCACAGCTGCGCGGCGTGGTAGAGCGGGGCGACGTGCAGCGTGCGGTCCCCGTCACGGTAGCCCGTGGCGGTGGCCATGTTCAGCGCACACCAGAGGCTGCGGTGGTGGTCGAACAGCGCGCCCTTCGGTGTGCCGGTGGTGCCGGAGGTGTAGATGAGCAGCGCGTCGTCGGACTCCGCTGGGAGGTGTCCGACCGGCGGGTGGTCACCGACCGCGAGAGCGGCGAGCTCGGTGAGGTTCAGCAGGATCGGTGAGGTCCCGGCCTGCTCCGCGCCCGTGATCGCGACCTTCGCGCTCTCGTCCGCGTACAACACCGCGGTCGCCCCGGAGTCGGTGACGAGGTGCGCGACCTCGGGTGGGGCGTTGCGCGGGTTCGCCGGCACCAGGATCGCGCCCGTCCGCAGCGCCGCGTAGGCGGCGATCACGAAGGCATCGCTGTTGGGCGACATCAGCAGCACCCGGTCCCCGGGGACGACCCCGCGCGCGACGAGCGCGGCCGCGGTGGCCTCGACCTCGCGGTGTAGCTCGCGGTAGGTGCGTCGACGGTCGCCGAAGACCAGGGCCTCGCGATCGGGGCAACGTGCAGCAGTGGTGCGCAGGGTGTCTGGGATCGAGGGCATCGTCGCTCTCCCGAAGGTGGTTGTCAGAACTTGTGAACGGCGGTTAGCATCGCTAGACAGAGTGAACCACCTTCATGGCCTTCCGGGAAGGCCGATCAGCGATCGAGAGGAACAACCGTGAGTCGATCAGCGCACATCGCGGGCGTCGGCATGGTGCCGTTCCGTAAGCCACGGGAGACCGCGGGCTACGAGGTGATGGCCGCGACGGCGGCGCGCGAGGCCCTGACGGACGCCGGGGTGGACTACGCGCTGGTGCAGCAGGCCTACGTCGGCTACGTCTACGGCGACTCCACCTCGGGGCAGGCGGCGCTCTACCCGATCGGGCTCACCGGCATTCCCATCATCAACGTCAACAACAACTGCTCGACCGGTTCGTCGGCGCTGTTCCTGGCCCGGCAGGCCGTGGCGTCGGGGTCGGTGGAGTGCGCGCTCGCGCTCGGGTTCGAGCAGATGGCCAACGGGGCGCTGGCCATGGGCTTCACCGACCGCACCTCGCCGTTCGCACGGTTCGACGACGCCGCCGGTGAGCTGCAGGCACCCGACCCCACCGCGCCGTTCGCGGCGCAGTACTTCGGCGGCGCCGGCCGTGAGCACATGGAGCGCTTCGGCACCTCGCAGGCCACCTTCGCGAAGATCGCGGTCAAGGCGCGCAAGCACGCGGCGAACAACCCGTACGCGGTATTCCGCGACCAGGTCACCGAGGAGCAGGTGCTCGCCTCCCCCGCGATCTCCGCGCCGCTGACCCGGCTGATGTGCTGCCCGCCCACCTGCGGCGCGGCGGCCGCGGTCGTGTGCAGCGAGGACTTCGCCCGCCGCCACGGGCTCGACACCTCGATCGTCATCCGCGCGCAGGCCATGACCACCGACACGGCCAGCACGTTCGACGCCGCGGACATGCGTCGCGTCGTCGGCTACGACCTCACCGCCGCCGCCGCGAGCCAGGTCTACCAGGCCTCCGGCGTCGGACCCGAGGACCTGCGGGTGGTGGAGCTGCACGACTGCTTCGCCACCAACGAGCTGATCACCTACGAGGGCCTCGGGCTCACTCCTGAAGGTTCGGCGGAGAAGTTCGTCCTGGACGGGGACAACACCTACGGCGGCCGGGTCGTCACCAACCCGTCCGGCGGGCTGCTGTCCAAGGGCCACCCGCTCGGTGCGACCGGGCTCGCCCAGTGCGCCGAGCTGGTCTGGCAGCTCCGCGGCACCGCCGGACCACGCCAGGTCGAGGGCGTCTCGCTCGCGCTGCAGCACAACCTCGGGCTCGGCGGCGCCTGCGTGGTCACGCTCTACGAGCGGGTGTCGGCATGATCGACGCGACGGTCGTCGGCACCGTCCACCCGGTCCCCCCGGTCCCGATCGGACGCGCCGGTACCCCGGCCGAGGGCGCCGGAGCGGTGTACCTGTTCTGCCTGCCGGAGAGCGACCACCTCGGCGGCCAGGTCCCGGCGGGCGGTGGCGGGTTCGGTGGCTGAGGTCGCCGCGCGCCTGCACCTGCGCAAGCGCCCGCGGGACCGCAAGCAGCAGATCCTGGCGGCGGCGGCCGAGCGGTTCTGGACCGTGGGCTACCACCAGGTCGGCATGGCCGACATCGCGGCCGCGGTCGGCATCGGCGCCAGCGCGCTCTACCGGCACTTCCGCAGCAAGCAGGAGCTCCTGCTCGCGATACTCGACGAGCATCTGAGCACTCTCGAACAGCTGGCCGCCGACCCTGACCGCGACCTGATCGACAGCTTCGCGGCGGTCGCACTCGAGCGCCGCGAGTTCGGTGTGCTGTGGGAGCGCGAGGCTGGGCACCTCCCCGACGACACCCGGCGCGAGTTGCGCCACCGGATCCGTACGCTCGCCGATTCCGTCGCCGCCACCATCGCCGACGCGGTCGCCGACCAGAAGACGGCCGACATCCGCGCCTGGGCCGTGCTCTCGATACTCGACAGCCCGTCGCACCACCGGACCCGGATCGACGCGGCCCGGTTCGAGGAGCTGCTCCGCGCGGCCGCTCACGCCGTCCTCACCGCGGCGTTGCCACCCACCGCGAAGCCGGTGGCGGCGACTCGTCGCCGGAGCACCGCCATCGCCCCCGCGTCGCGCCGGGAAGCGCTGCTCGCGGCGGCGATCGGTCTGTTCAGCCGGCGCGGGTACCCGTCGGTCGGCCTGGACGACATCGGCGCCGCCGCCGGAATCGCCGGGCCGAGCGTCTACAACCACTTCGACAGCAAGATCGACGTGCTCGCCGCGGCCCTCCATCGCGGCAACGAAGCGCTCTGGGTCGGGCTGCACCGCGCCCTCGCCGCGGCCGAGAGCTCCGCCGACGCACTCGACCGACTCGTCGCCGACTACACCGCCTTTGCCGCAGCCGACTCCGACATCGTCAGCATCCTCGTCTCGGAGGTCATCCACCTTCCCGAAGGACGCCGTACCGCGTTCCGACGCGCCGAGGTCGACTACGTGACCGAGTGGGTCGCCCTCCTCGTCGCCGCCCGTCCCGACCTCACCGACACCGACGCCCGCGTCCTGGTCCAGGCCGCGCTGGCGCTCATCAACAGCCTCTCCCGGATCCATCACCTGCGTTCCCGGCCCGATCACGTGGCCCGCACGACCCTGCTGGCCCAGGCGATCTTCGCCACCGGGACCGTCTGAGCGTTCGCCACCGACACCCACCGCCCGGAGGAACTCGTGCCCGTCGAGCCCCAGACCCAGCTCATCATCGACCTGCTCGCCCGCAGCGGCGCGGCCGACCTGGTCAACGGCACCCCACAGGAGGCACGCACCTTCGCGCGCCCCGCGGCCAGAGCTGATCCCTCGACCAAGGTGCAGATCGGCTCGGTCGACCAGGACCAGCACATCACCGGCCCCGCTGGCCCGCTCGCCATCCGGATCTACCGACCGGTCACGGCCGGCCCGACACCCACCGTCGTGTTCTTCCACGGGGGCGGCATGGTCACCGGAGACCTCGACTCCCACGACGACCACGGCCGACTGATCTGCCGCGACGTCGATGCCGTCGTCGTCAGCGTCGAGTACCGGCTCGCACCCGAGTGGCCCTTCCCCTCCGCGTTCGACGACTGCATGACCGCCACCCGCT
Organism: Mycobacteriales bacterium; assembly: GCA_038231335.1. Lineage (GTDB taxonomy): Bacteria > Actinomycetota > Actinomycetes > Mycobacteriales > Pseudonocardiaceae > Pseudonocardia. Next base: position 27,736 of record JBBRLM010000075.1, on the reverse strand, counting down.
GGGCAGCCGAGAACATCTCCACCCTGGGCGGTGACCCCGATCGACTCGCCGTCGCAGGTGACAGCGCCGGCGGCAACCTCGCCGCCGCGGTCGCCATCGCCGCACGAACGGGCGGGCCCCGCCTGGCGGCACAGCTACTGGTCTACCCGAAGACCGACCTCACCGAGAACGGGAACTACCCCTCCCGCACCGACAACGCCGAGGGCTACTACCTGACCAGCGAGCTGGCCGACTGGTTCCAGAACCACTACATCTCGAAGGACGACGTCCGCGACCCCCGCGCGTCGGTCATTCTCGCGGACGACCTGTCCGGCGTCGCTCCGGCGGTGATCGGTGTCGGCCAGTACGACCTGCTGCGCGACGAGGTCGAGGCCTACGCAGAACGGCTCACCGGTGCCGGCGTCGAGGTCGTCTTCCACCGCTTCGACGGTCTGATCCACGGCTTCTACGGGATGGGCCTGATGTCCGTGGCGGCCGCCGACGCCGTCAGCACGCTCAACGCCGACTTCCGCCGCCTTCTCCACACCTGAGCACGGAATGTGAACGAAGCCGGTCACCTGTCGACGAGGGTCGGGAGTAGCCGGGCAGCGTTGCGCGTGGTCAGGGCGCGCCAGGTGTCGTGACCGGGTTGCGCGGCCGCGTCGATGGTCGCGATCTGGGCGAGCGCGGCGGCGGCGGGCGTCCAGCAGTAGTCGCTGCCGTAGAGGATCTGCTCGCTGCCGACCGCGTCGACGAGTGCGGGGATCTGCCGCGGGAACGGCGTGCCCGCCATGTCGAACCACAGCCCGCGGAGCTGCTCCAGGACGGTAGGCGCGTCCGCATCGGCGCCGCCGAACAGGGTGCGGAACAGCTCGATACGATCAGCCAGCAGCGGCAGTGCGCCACCGCCGTGGGTGAAGATCCACCGGATCGCCGGGTAGCGGGTGAGGACGCCGGCGAGCACGAGGTCGCTCACGGTGCGGGTGGAGTCGAAGACGAACTCCAGCATCGGACGGGGCCGCCCGAGCGACACGGCCTCGTGACCGGGTGGCGACGTGGGATGGACGAACACCACCGCGCCGCGCCGGTCGAGCTCCGCCCAGAGCGGCTCGTTGCGTGGGTCGCCGAGGTAGCGGCCCGCGGCGTTGGTCTCCACCGCGACTCCGTCGCTACCGAGGACGTCGAGGGCGTGGGCGGCCTCGGCGATCGAGCCGTCGACGTCGGACAGCGGCAGCGAGGCGAAGTGCCCGAAGCGCCCCGGATGCGCCGCCTTCAGCCCGGCGCCGAACTCGTTGACGCTGCGGCTCAGGCCGCACGCGGCCGTGTCGTCGCCGAAGTGGGTGCCCGGCGAGGACACCGAGAGCACCGCCGTACCGATGCCGCCACGGTCCATCAGCTCCAGGTGCTGCTCCACGTTCCAGGCTGCCCACGCGGGCATGCCGTCGGGCAGGACGTGCCCGGCAGCGCGCGCCGCGGCGACGTAGGAGTCGGTGACGAAGTGCGCGTGCACGTCGATCAGCGGTGCGGTCACCTGGTCACCTCCACGCCGGCGCACCACACGCGCTCGATGCTGCGGGTGGCCGCGATGTCGGCTGTCGGGTCGTCGCGGATCAGCATGAGATCGGCACGCAGGCCGGGCATGAGGGCGCCCCGATCGGTGAGACCGAAGTGCCGGGCCGCCAGCGAGGTGGCCGACCGCAGCGCCTCCACAGTGGACAACCCGGCGTCGACGAGCAGGGCGAGTTCGTGATGGAGGCTCACGCCGTGCACGACCGGCTCGGGCAGCATCAGGGCCGAGAAGGCGTCGGTGCCGGCCAGGATCGGTACCCCGGCCTCGTGCAGCGCGGCGACACTGTCGCGGCTGTAGGCGTAGTCGTCGCCCGGCGGGGCGAACCCGTGCACGACCGCCTCCATCATCGCCAGCGTCGGGACGGCGACCTGGCCGTTGTCGACCATCCGCGCCACCGTCTCCTCCTCGAGGATGCCATCGCGTGGGACGTGCGTGACGATGTCGACGCCCGACCGCACCGCCATCCGGTAGGCGATCACCGACGACGCGTGTGCCACCGAGAGCTTCCCGTGCGCGCGCGCCGCCGCGACGACCGCGTCGACCGTGGCCTGGTCGAGCAGGTCCGGACCCGGCCACTCGATCACGACCTTGACGTAGTCCGAGCCCTCCGCCACCCGCTTCGCCACGAACGACGCGGCCTGCTCGGGGGCGTTCAGGATCGCCTCGGCGGGCATGCCGGGCATCTTCGCGTGGGTGCCGCCGGCGCCGATCGCGGGCGTGCCCGCGCTGCGGATGTCGGGCACCCGCCCGCGCAGCGCGTCGACGTGCGGCGGCGGCCAGCAGGCCATGTCCAGGGCGGTGGTGATGCCGTACGCGGCGAGCCGGTCGAGATCGTCGACGCCAAGCAGGTGGACGTGGGCGTCGAACAGGCCCGGCAGCAGCACCCCGGCGCGGGCGTCGATCGCGTCGGACCCCGACGACGGACCGTTCCCGATCAGGGCACCGTCGATCACGACGGTGCCGGGATCGAGCAGCCGCTCCCCGTCGAAGACGCGGACGTTGCGCAGCGAGGTGGTCATGGTGTTCAGGCTCCTGCGTGGGCGTCGGCCATCAGCTCGGCCAGGTCCTCGGGGGCGAGGAAGGAGGGGGGCGGCGGCGGGCCCCAGGCGTAGAGGCTCTTGGCCCCGGCCACCACCCGCGGCTCCCAGATCTGGTCGTCGGGGATGCAGTCGATGTCGGAGTAGTACTCGGAGAAGTTGCCCGCCGGGTCGCGCAGGTACCAGAAGAAGTTCGAGCCGATGTAGTGCCGGCCCAACCCCCAGGTGTGGCGCTCCGGGTGGCCCTCCAGCATCGAGGTGGCGCCCCGCCCGACCTCGTCGACGTCGTCGACCTCCCAGGAGGTGTGGTGCAGGAAGCTCGTCGGGGCCTGCTGCACGAGGACGTTGTGGTGGTCGGTGGAGCAGCGCAGGAACGACGCCAGCCCGGGCGCTTCGTCGCTGACCTTGAACCCCAGACCCTCGGTGAAGAACCGCTGCGTCGCCGCCTGGTCGGTCGAGCCGAACACGACATGGCCGAGCTTGCGGGGTCGGACCCGCGCCGATCGCTCGATCCCGTGGGCGCGGACGCCCGCCCGCGCCGGGTCACCGGGTGCGTTGTATGCCGGCGTCGGTGTGGGGGTCTGGACGAGGCGTGACGCCACCGAGATCACGACATCGAGCCCGGTGACCGGGTCGGCCGTCCGCAGTGTGTCGCCGACGCGTCGGCCCACGACGTCGAGCCCGGCGAGCGAGGTGGCGATGCGGTCGAGATCGTCGGGGTGATCGACGCCGACGCCGAGTGAGAGCAGCCGCCGGTGCGGGCTGCGGCGGATGCGCAGTTGCTCACCGCCGTCGGCGGTGCTGAAACCGGTGCCGGTCGGGGTCAGGCCGAACTCGGTGTAGTAGCCGGTGGTCTCCTCGACGTTCGGTACCCCGATGGCGATGTCGGTGAGGCGGTGCAGTCCCACGGTCGAACCTCCTTGGTCACTGAACAGGACGGGATCAGGGCGCGACAAAGCGGTGGCGCATCTCGCCGACGCCCGCGATGGTGGTGACGAGCTCGTCGCCGACGCTCAGGAAACGCTTCGGGGTGCGGCCCGCGCCGACCCCGGCGGGCGTCCCGGTGAAGATCAGGTCGCCGGGGCTCAGCGGCAGGACCGCCGAGAGCCGGGCCACCAGCTCAGGCACGGGGAAGATCAGGTCGCTGGTGCTGCCCTTCTGCATCGACTCCCCGTTGACGGTGCAGCCCAGCGCGATGTCGTCGCGGTCAGGCAGCTCGTCGGGCGTCACCAGCCACGGGCCGGTGGGTCCGAAACCCGGGAACGACTTGCCCAGGCTGAACTGGGGGGCCGGGCCCGCCGACTGCACGGTGCGTTCCGACAGATCCTGCCCGACCGTGACCCCGGCGACGTGGTCCCATCCGTGCTCGGCCGAGACGTGGCGGGCGGCGCGGCCGATCACCACCACCAGCTCGACCTCCCAGTCGACCGTCGGCCCGGCGAGCACGATGTCGCCGGAGGGCCCGGTCAGCGAGCTGACGAACTTGGTGAAGACCGGCGGCGACGCGGGCAGGTCGAAGCCGGACTCCGCAGCGTGGTCACGATAGTTCAGCCCGATCCCGAAGATCTGCGCCGGAGCCGGCGCCGGAGCACGCAGCCCGGTCTCGTCGACGGCGACGACGTCGCCCGCCGGCGCGCCGGCGGCCCAGTCGACGAATTCCTCCCACCGGGTGTAGACGGCTTGCGGGTCGGCGGCGAACAGGCCACCGCTGGCCCGCTCGACGTCGACGACCCCGGTGTCGGCGAGCAGGACGAGCCGACCGGCGAGGTTGGCGATGCGCATCAAGTCCTCCAAATAACCATGATGAATACGGTGAGAAAGTGTGGCTGGCTAGTAGCCGTGCGTCAATCGGGTCCGTCATAATCGTCATGCTGAATTCTGCTGGGTGAGGAGATGCGATGAATGGCGACGGTGCGGTCCTGACGCGCCCGGAGCGCGCGGCCCGGCAGATCGCCGACATCGTGCGCGCGAGCAGCGCCGGTGCCCGGCTGGGCACCAAGGGCGAGGTGCGCGAGACGTGCGGCGTCTCGGTCGGCACGTTCAACGAGGCGCTGCGCCTGGCCCAGTCCCGCGGCCTGGTCGAGGTCCGGCCCGGACCTGGTGGCGGGCTCTTCGCCGCCGAGCCGTCGCCGCTGGTGCGCCTGGGCAATTCGGTCCTCGCGCTGGACGCCGACGCGGCCACTGTCGTCGACGCCATCCGCATCCGCGACAGCCTCGATCCGCTGGTCATCACCGACGCGGCCTGGCACTCCTCTCCCGCCGATGTCGCGGGGTACCGGGTCCAGCTCGACGCCATGGCCGCCGCTCGGGAACGCGTGGACGCAGCCGCGTTCATAGCGGCGAACTGGCGCCTCCACGAGCTGCTCGCGCAGGTCAACCCCAGCCCGATGCTCCGGGCGATCTACACCGCGCTGCTCGAGGTCATCCGGTCGCACACCACCGGCGTCGACGCGGCCGACGGGCAGCCACCGGACGCGCTGCTGGCCGACCGCTACCGTGTGCACGTCGACCTCGTCGACGCCATCGCCGACCGCGACCCGCATCGGCTGCGTGCCGCCATAGCCGGGCACAGCGTCTCACCGGCGGACCGGTCGTGACCACCGAGGCTCCCGGCCGCGAGTGGCTGTTGCGGCTCGACGCGCGCGGCACCGTCGGGCTCGGGCAGGCCGCCAGCTCGCCCGCCACCGTCGGCGACGCCGTGGCCCGCGTCGGTGACCAGCCGGTGCGCTGGGCGGTCGAGGTAGGCCGGGAGATGGCCCTGACGATCATCGGGGAGATCCCGCCGTTCGGTGGCGGCGACGGCCCGTTCGAGACGCTGCGGATGGGCACCGAGTCGTCGGTGCTGCGGTGCCTGGTCCTGCTGGCGCAGGGCGGTGTCGGGCTGGCGGCGATCACCGACGAGGCGCTGGAGGGCGACCGGGAGTTCGTCCGCCGCAACATCCCGCTCGACAAGGTGCTGCGCGGGATCCGGCTGGGCCACGCGGGCATGGCGCAAGCGTTCCTGCGCGAGTGCGAGATCCACGTCGACCCTCACCGGCTGGCTGATGAGATGAAGGCCGTGTCCGAGGAGCTGTTCGGCTATGTCGACAGCTTCGCCGACTCGATGGTGCAGGAGTACCTCGCCGAGCGGGACCGGTGGATCACCAGCGCGGCCGCCGCCCGCACCGAGACCATGCACGCCATCCTGTCCGGCGAACCGGTCGACCCTGCCGCGGCGTCGGGGGTGCTCGGCTACGAGCTCGACCGGTGCCACCTGGCCCTCACGTTGTGGACCGCGGCGGGCACCACGGGCGACACGTCGGCGCTGCAACGCACGGCAGTCAACCTCCTGCAGGCCCGGGGGGCGACCGCGACGCTGGTGGTGCCGGTCGGCTCCGCCCAGCTGGGGGCCTGGGGTGCGGTCCGTGCCTCCGCTGCACCGCCAGCGATAGTCGACCCGGACGACGACGTGCGCGCCGCGTTCGGGCTGCCTGCCGTGGGCGTCGACGGATTCCGCCGCAGTCATCGCGAGGCAACCAGAGCCGAGCGGATCTGCCGGCTGTCCGGGGACCGCCGAGCCCAGCTCGTCGACCACGCGGACGTCGCGGCCGTCGCCCTGCTGGGCACCGATCTCGACGCCGCCGGCGAGTTCACCCGGCGCGAGCTCGGCGCCCTCGCCGCCGAGGGCGATGCGACGGCGGCGTTGCGCCGCACCCTGCTGAGCTACCTGGAGCACGAGCGGAGCCTCGTCTCGGTCTCCCGCGAGCTGCATGTCGCGCGCGGCACCGTCGCGTATCGGGTGAAGCGGGCCCAGCAGCTGCTCGGCCGCGACGTCGGGCAGCGCCGGTTCGAGCTGCACGCCGCGCTGCTGCTGGCCGACCTGCTCGGCGACACGGTGCTCACGCCCAGCTCCTGACCGGTCACGCCGACACCGGCGCGAGTTCGATCCGGTGTCCCATCCGGTCGCGCTTCGTCGCCAGATGGGCGAGGTTCTCCGAGGTGAGGCGGGGCGGCAGGGACAAGCGGCCGCTCACCCGGACGCCGCCGCGTTCCAGGGCCGTCTCCTTGTCCGGGTTGTTGGTCATCAGCACCACCTCGGTGATCCCGAGGTCGAGGAGGATCCCGGCCGCCGCGCCGTAGTCGCGGGCGATCTCGTCGAGCGCGTCGCGCAGTTGGGGCCCGCAGTCGCACCGCCGGGACCCGAGCACCTCACCGGTGAGGCACTCGCTGTGCACCCGACACAGCACGGGCGCTCCCCCGCGGACGTCGCCGAGCACCAGGGCGACGTGCTCGACGTCGGCGATCGGGTCGCGGTAGGAGACGGCGGTGAACACCGCGTCGTCGGTCGGGATGGGCGCGCAGCCGGTACGGACGACCCGGCCGAGACGGTCCACCAAGGCCCCGATCGTGATCACGGGCAGCCCGTGGCGGTGCGCGAAGGCGACCGCGTCGGCGCCGCGGAGCATGTCGAGCCGGTCGGCGGTGACGAGCTCGCAGATCAGGGCGGCGGGCTCCAGACCGGCGAGCCGGCACAGATCCACCCCCGCCTCGGTGTGGCCGCGGCGGCCGAGCACCCCGCCGGGCCGGGCCCGCAGCGGCAGCACGTGGCCCGATCGCGCGAGGTCCGCCGGCCGGCTGGCCGGATCGGCCAGCGCCCGGCAGGTGGCGGCCCGATCGGCCGCGCTGATGCCCGTCGTCGTCCCGTTGCGGACGTCGACGCTGACCGTGAACGCCGTACCCAGCGCGTCGCCGTTCTCGGCCACCATCGGCGGAAGACCCAGCGCGTCGACCCGCTGCGGCGCCAGCGCCGTGCAGAGGAACCCGGAGGTGTGGGAGAGAAAGAACGCCACGTCGGCGGTGGTGACGCGCTCGGCCGCCATGATCAGGTCGGCCTCGTTCTCCCGGTCCTCGTCGTCGAGCACGACCACGGCGCGGCCACACCGCATCGCGGCCACGGCGTCGTCGACTGTCGAGTAGGACATCCCGGCCTCCTTGGTGCTGCCAACGTGGTGCTGCTGCGGACGGGGACAGTGAATCGCCGCGATGAGCGCGACGGCTTGCATCGCCGCACCAGAACCGGGCGGACGCGTTGGTCCCACAGACCTGCGCCGAGTGACCGTCGTCACCCGGGACCAACGCGGCCGTGGCGACTTGAACTCGCAGACCAAGCACCGGGCCGGGCCGGCGCTGTGTGCTGTGCGCATGGTCGACGAGGACACGTTCATGGACCTGATGGGCGCGGTGTGCGCGCCGCTCACGGTCGTCACCACGGTTACCGCCGACGGGCGCCCGCACGGCACCACCGTCAGCAGCTTCGCGTCGTTGTCATTGCATCCTCCGCTGGTCTCCCTCGCCCTCGACCGCGGCTCCGAGCTGCTTCGCCACCTCACCGTCGGCGCCCGGCTCGGCGTCAACGTCCTGGACGAGGAGCAGGAGATCGCCGCCATGGCCTTCGCCGGACGGGGTGCCGGGAAGTTCACCGGTGTGCCGTGGTCGCTCGACGCCGGGCTCCCCCGGCTGCCGGGCTGCACCGGCTGGATGACCGGTGTCGCGGCACAACACGTGGCGGCGGGCGACCACGTGTTGCTCGTCGTCCGCGTCGAGTCGGCGTCCTCGACCCCGGCCAGCCCACTCGTCTACGCCCGTCGCACGTTCGGCACGCACTCCCGGCTCGCCCCCGCGAGCCGACCCACCACCATCATGGGAGTTCAACGATGAGCATCATCCTGGACCGACCGTCCGCCACCGACACCCAGCGCCGGCTGCGGGCCGACCTCGTCGAACGCGCCGCCAAGCTCGGCCCGCTGCTGGCCGGCAACGCCGCCCAGACCGAGACCGACCGGCGCGTCGTCGAGGAGAACATCACCGCGATCGACGACGCCGGCCTGCTGTCGATCATGCGCCCGCAGCGGTTCGGCGGCCTGGAGACCGACTTCCGCACAGCGCTGGAGGTCTCCCGCGAGCTGGCGCGCAGCTGCGGCTCGACCTCCTGGGTCACCAGCCTCATGAACGTGTGCTCGTGGTTCACCGGCCTGTGGCCCGAACAGGCCCAGCACGACGTGTGGGGCAGCAACCCCGGCAACCGCATCGCCGGCGTGCTCGCGCCCAGCGCCACCGCCACCGAGGTCGACGGCGGGTACGTCGTCACCGGCAAATGGGGCTGGGCGTCCGGGTCAGCGCACTCGCAGTGGGCACTGGTCGGGATCCCGCTGCTGTCCGCCGACGGCACGCCGCGCGACCAGGGCATGGTCCTCATCCCGATGTCCGACCTGACCGTCGAGGACACCTGGTTCGTCGCCGGGATGAAGGGCACCGCGTCCAACACGCTCGTCGCCGACGCGGTGTTCGTACCGGCGCACCGCTACCTCTCCGTGGTGAAGGCGATACAAGGCGAGGCCGCGACCCCGTTCCAGGACGAGGCGCTCTACCGCTCCGCGTTCGTGCCGGTCGCGGCACTCGTCCTGGCCGGACCGCAGCTCGGGCTGGCCCAGGCCGCGCTCGACCTGGTGCTGGAGAAGGCCCCCAAGCGCGCGATCTCCTACACCTTCTACGAGACCCAGGTCGGCGCCCCCACCGTCCAGCTGGCCGTGGCGAAGGCGGCGTCGCTGATCGACTCCGCCCACCTGCACGCCTACCGCGCCGCCGCGGAGATCGACGAGGCCGCCGCCCGCGGCGTCTACCCGGACTACGACGCCCGCGCCAAGTCCCGCATGGACACCGGCGTCGCGGTCACCTATGCCCGCGAGGCGATCCGGATACTGGTCTCCGCACACGGTGCGTCCAGCTTCGCCGAGTCCAGCCCGATGCAGCGCATCTGGCGCGACAGCGAAACCGCCAGCCGCCACTCCGTCGTCAACCCCGAGATCAGCGCCGAGGTCTACGGCAAGTCCCTGCTCGGTATCCGCGGCGACGTCACAGCGCTGGTCTGAGCGGGACGGTCGACCACGGCCGGCCACTCAGCGCCAGACGTCCTGCTCGAAGTCGACGCCCGCGGATCGCACTGCCGGCTCGGGCCGCGGGCATCGCTCACACCTCCGCGGAAGCTCGCTTGTCGTCGAGTCGACGATCGGCGGCGGCGACCCACGGGGCGGGATCGGGATAGAAGGGGCTGGCCGGTGCGAAGGCCGGGCACCCACCTGCCAGACGCTGCCCCGCCGACCAGAACACCCCCATGGTGGTCGTGGGTGCAGGTAGCGGGGTGTGTGACAGACTGGCGGTGGAGGTGGTCAGGTAGGGGTGGGTGCGGGTGACGTGGGCGAGCACCGCCTCGGGGGTGAGCCGCAGGTCGTAGGGGCACAACCCCCACGGCACGGTACGGGTCCTCAACGCCGGACACCCGCTACCGCTGCAGCTGTGCGACGGCACGGTCGACCTGGTCCGCCTCGCCCCGGAACTCCGGCTGGGCATGAACCAAGCCGGCGCGTACCACGAACATCGATTCCGCCTGCACCCCGGTGACCGGCTGCTGCTGCTCACCGACGGGATCACCGAAGCCCACCGCCTCGGCGGGCCGCCGTTCAGCACCCGGCGCACCGCGGAGCTCCACACCGCCTCGACGCACCAATCCCCCGCCGAGTTCGTGCGCCACCTCACACGCGCCGTCCTCGATCACCGCGGCGGCGAGCTCGCCGACGACGCCACCGCGGTCTGCCTGGACTGGCACTGACTTCAGCAGACCCCAACGCAACGCGTCCCCGGCGTAGAGGCCGACTGTGACGGGGTCGCGATTGGGCACGGCGTCGATGTCGATCCCCCTTCTGCCCGACCCGAGTGATCTGCCCGGCCCGGATCTCGACGACCTACTCGACGCCGGGGCCCCCTCTCCGCCGCGCAATGAGACATCGGGTCGGGGTAGCGGGCTCAGGCACCTGCGCAGCGTCTTGAGCGCCAACCTCCCTCCTCGCAGCTGGAGTTGACGCTTCGAACGTTCTGGGCTGCCCCCTTGACAAGATCTGCACCGCGGACACTATGATTTCGCCAGCAGCAAGAAGTGTGACGCCACAGGGACGGCGACCGGTCGAGACGCGCGGAGGGTCAACATCAGGACAACCCCCGAACCTCGAGATCTCCAGTGAATCCTTCGTCAACGCGGGGCCCGGCCGGTCAGGCCGGGCCCCGCCTCACGTCGTCCGGCACATCGAAGTGTCTGTCCGACCCGATCAGGTGCAGGTGGTCCCCCGAGCTCAGCGGGTGCGGCCGAGAGGACGAGTGCAGGTGCCGACGGGTGTAGGTCGCCTCGATGACCGGGACTGTCCCGCGGTCACCATGGGGCAGGCAGCGGAGCTGCTGAGGGTGCAGCCGGCGTCCTGCGGAGCCTGGACGCGGCGGGGGTGCTCACGCCTCTGCGTTCCGGTGGTGGGCACCGCCGCGACTCGCGCCGACAGCTGGAGCTCGCGACCCGGATGCGGGAGCTGTTCGACCAGGGCATGACCCTCGAGGCCGCCGCCCGCATCGTCGAGCTGCAAGACAGCTCGCCCGCGCCCGGATCGCCGAATTCGAGACCGAACTCGACGACCATGCCCGACCCTGCTGACAAGCACGCCTTTTGAGCCCGGGAGCAAGCTTGTGGTTGCCGGGCCCGGGGGCCAGCCATCGGCTACAACTCGCGGTGTCGACGTTTCGGACCGGAATCCGCCGGTAGCAGGCGTTGGCGCTGCTCAGAGGGCCTGTCAGCACGGCCCGCCCGACACAGGCGGGCGGCCGGTCCGAGAAGGCCAAGCCCCGCAAGAACCGCCAACCCCGCCGCCGCGGTCCGTCGCCCGACCGTCGACGCCGACCACACCGCCACCGTCGGGCTGGACCGCGACCAGGCCCGCGCGTTCCTCGCCGCCACCGCCGACACCGACACCGGCCCGGCCCGGCGCACCGCGGCCGCCGCCCCGCTGCACCTCGCACTGCGCGTCGACGAACTCGCCGCCGCCGACCTCACCGACCTCAGCCACGACCGCGGGCACCAGGTGCTCACCGTGACCCGCAAAGGCGGGCGCCGGGCCGTCGTGGTCCTGCCCCCGCCGACCGCGGCCACCCTCGACACCTACCTCGCCGACCGCGCCAGCACCTCGCCCGGCCCGGCGGTGGGGCAGCTGCTGGCGACCGCGAGCGGCGGCCGGCTCGGCCACGGCGCGCTGTGGAAACTCGTGCGGCGCCTGGCCTGCGACGCCCGGCAGGTGATGTTCACGCCACCCAGCGGTCGGCCGGTGACCGGGTCGTGTACCGGTGCCACAACGCAGGCGAAGGGGTGGAAGGCCTCCTTGAAATGCTCCTCTCCTCTGACCGTGACCACCCGGCCGGCCTCCAGCGCGGTACCCAGGCCGTTGGTGCCGGCGGTCTCCTCGTCGATCAGGAAGCCCTCCAGGAGCGCGAGCTCGTCGAGTCGGCGTCGCCGTGCCCGGTCGGGCCCCCAGCTCCACAGGACCCTGCCGAGCCGGTCGGTGACGGCCAGACAGATGCCGGAGCCCGCCATGCGCTCGGTGCTGTCGTCGAGGACCGGCCGCGCGGCGCGGGCGAACCTCGAGTCGAGGTCGACGTCCTCGTGGGGGACGTCGAGTCGGGCCGGGTCCACACCGCACAGCCGGGCGGTGCGTGCGTCCATACCGCTCTCCCACCGCCGTTGGTCGAAGTCACGGTGACGCTCTCGAGGCGGCGGGCACCCGGGTGTTCGGTCTTGGGACGTTTCCGGCGCGTTGAGCGCCGGGCGGGCGGGCCCGGACGGTGTCCGGGCCCCGCTCCGTGTCGTGGACCGGTCAGGCCGGCTGCGTCTCCCTGGTCAGCCGCTGGCTGACCTCGGGGATGACGGCGTCGGCGATGTACTGCACGCGCGCGGACCCCGACTCGACGGTCTCCCCCGGGAGCTGTGCCCAGTAGTGGAAGTCCCGGATCTGGGGGAACGCCGAGGCCATCCCGACCAGGTCCTCGACCGCCGCCGAGGCGTCCATCAGGCGGTAGATGCCGGCGTCGATCAGTGCCTGGGGGCTCTCGAAGGACGACGGCTGGTCCGGCCCCTCGAACGAGCCCCAGGCGATGTACTCGTTCATCTGGAACAGCGCCTTCTCCCCCAGGCCTTCGGCCCAGATCTTCTCCGGATCCTCGGCCACCACCACCCACTGGCTGGCGTAGATGCGGCCGTCCTCGACCGACTTCCCGTACTTCGCGAGCGCGTCGAGGTACCACTGGAAGTGGTCGTTGGACAGGGTGATGACGCCGTCGGTCATGCGGGCGGCCCGGTCGATCCCGACCTGTGACTGGGCCCCGATGACGATCCGCGGCGCCTGCTCCGGTTTCGGGGTCACGGGCAGCTCGGGCGAGGAGTACCGCTTGCCCTCGTACCGTGCGCTCTCCGGCGTCCAGGCGTGCTTGATGACCTCGATGCTGTCCTCGAACAGGCTGGGCCGCTGCTTGAGAACGCGGCCGAACGCCTCGAACTCGCGCCGGTGGTATCCGAGGCCGACCCCCAGCTCGAACCGGTTCCCGGTGAGCAGCGAGAGAGCGGTGGCGTCCTCGGCGAGCCGGATCGGGTCGTGCAGGGCCGAGACGATGATGTTGGTGCCGATCTGCATTTTCGACGTGCGGGCGCCGACGGCGGCGCAGACCGACAGCGGCGAGGACGCGTAGTCGTCGTCGGAGAAGTGGTGCTCGCTGAACCATGCCGAGCCGAAGCCGAGCTGCTCGGCCCAGACCGCCTGGTCCACGGAGTCGCGGTAGAGCTGCCCGAGCGGCTGATGCCACTGCGCCGGGTTGCGCAGGTCGTACCAGAGACCGAACTTGGGGACGGACATGGTGCCTCCTCGTGGGGATGGGGGCGTGCGTCATCGACGGCGGTGGGTGTGCACCCACGGCCGGGGTCAGGTGGTGCGGGACTCAGGTGAGGTGGTACTCGCGCATCTTTCGGTAGAGCGACGAGCGGGAGATGCCCAGTTCGGCGGCTGCGGCCGCCTTGTTGCCCCGGTTCGCCGAGAGCGACACACCGATCGCGTCGGCTTCCGCAGCCTGGATGGCGGTCAGTCGGGCCCGGGCGGCGTCGCGCGACCAGCGCGACGGGAGATCCCCGACATCGATCGTCGGCCGCTGCTGCCGGCCGAGCCACCGGCGGAACTCCTCGAGCTGCCGGTGGTTGCCCGGCCACGGGTGCCGCTCGACGAGCTCGGCCGCCGCACGGGACAGAACCGGCATCGCCGTCCCCTGGTCCACCAGCCTGCGCTGGATGTCCTGTGGCCGTTTACGCAGCGGCGGGATCTCGAAGCATTCGGAGGCGAACCGGTCGAGCAGGGCCTGCAGGACCGGTCCCGTGTCCGACCCGGTCGGAGTCCAGGTCGCCGCGATGCAGAGACCCTCGTTGCTGCGCGGCACGGTGTCCAGGATGCGGCCCAGTGACCGGGAGAGGCTGAACGACAGCGTCTCCAGGTGCGTGAGGAGCAGGGGCCCGGAGGCACCGCCGGCCTCGGACACCGCGCGCCGGGCCGACGCCAGCCAGTCCTTCGAGCCGAGTTCCTCCGCCTCGGCGCAGTCGAGTTCCGTCAACGGGCGCCGCCCACCGAACGTCTCCGTCAGCAGGGTGCGCTTGCCGACGCCAGCCTCTCCGGTGACGAGGATCCGGTCGCAACCGACGGCCGCCAGCCGCAGGCGCCCCGGCAGGTCCGACCACTGCGGCAACGATGACCGCGGCCGCCGGCGTGCGGGCACGGCATCGGCGGACGGCTGATCCGCGACGATGACGAGCCCGACGACCGAGCCGGCGTGCTCAATCGTCCGCCAGCTGATCTCCTCGGCTCCCCCGGGTGACTCCAGCTCGGCCTGGGCGGCCTCGGGCCGACCGGCCTCGACCTGGTTCCACAGAGAGCGGTGGTCGATGCCGAGCCTGGCGCCCGCCTTGTTCGCGATGACGGTGTCCCCGTTCACCACGACCACGGCGCTGCCGCCTCGACGCCGCTCGGTGAGGAAGTGGTGCAGCAGCTCCCGCTCACGCACGGTGCTGTCCCCGTAGAGCTGGTCCTCGACCTCGCGGGCGAGCTTGCGCAGGGTGGCCGCCATCAGCGGACTCGCGTCCTTCGTCAGGCTGGTCACGCTCAGGGTGCCGGCCACCCGCCGGGTGACGGGGTGCAGGATCGGCGCGCCCGCACACGTGAACGGATGGAGCGACTCCGAGAAGTGCTCCGTACCATGGATCGTGATCGTCCGGCTCGTCTCCAGCGCGGTCCCGAGCCCGTTGGTGCCGACGACGTCCTCGCTCCATCGCGTCCCCACCACGGCGGAGTTGCGGTCGAGCAGGGCGCTGAGGCTGCTGTCCTCCGACCAGCGCCACAGCATCGTGCCGTCGGGGGCACTGAGCAGGAGGCTGGTGTTCGCGCCGATCATCACCTCGGCCATGGCGCTGAGGATCGGCACCGCGACCCTGGCGATCTTGGAATCCAGCGGGGCGTCGCCCGCCAGGATCCGCACCGCGTCCGGGCTGACACCGCTGAGCCGGCTGCGACGCCACGAGTTCGCGATCTCGGGGCGCACGACCGGGGACCGGTCGCCTGTACCTTCGAACCACTCACGATCGTCGTCGATCATGCCCTCGCCCCTTCCGCGGCGGTCGGTGCGGGAAGCAGGCCGCCCGCACCGACCGGCCGGAACACCATCCCCTGAGCCCCGTCAGCCCTGGCCGAGCGCCGCGACGATCTCGTCGACCGTCGCCACCTCACCGAGGTGGGTCACGGCGAACTCCACCGCGGCCCGGTGCCAGTCTGCATCGAACGACGAGCACGCGTCCTGCACCAGGACCATCTCGTAGCCCAGATCAGCGCCGTACCGGATGGTGCTCTCCACCGACAAGTTGGTCAACGCACCGCTGACCAGCACCTTCTCCACACCCAGCCCGCGGAGCTTGATGTCGAGCGACGTCCCGTAGAAGGCGCTGACCCGCTGTTTGTGCAGGACGACGTCGGTCGGCTCCGGTTCGATGCCCTCGTGCGGCGCGGCGGACCACTCGGTGCCCATCGCGTCCGCCTCGGCCATGTTCCGCCACAGCGGGGCGTTCCGCTTCGAGTCCGCCCCGCTCGGCGCCCCCACCGACCTCTGATGGTGCACGTGGATCACGGGCATTCCGGCGGAGCGGGCCGCCGCCGCGAGTCGAGCGGCGTTGACGACGACGTCCTGATCGGTCGCGTGGGCGGCCGCGCCGGTGCCGCCGAACGCACCTTTCTCGTGGATGACCTCGTTCCGCAGGTCCAGGATCAGTACGGCGGTCCGCACCGGATCGACGTCGACCATCGGTGTGCTCCTCGTGGGGTCGGGTTGGCGGTGCGGGTCAGGACCTGCCTGCCTCGGCACGCTCCTTGGCGTGCCGGTCGGTCGCCGCCTGGATCGCGTCGCCCTGGCGCTTGTCCAGCTCGGCCCAGCGCGACGTCGCGTAGTCCGACGCCGCCCGCAGGCGGCTCGCACTGCCCTGGAACTTCGGCTTCACGTGGTTGGCGAACAGCTCGTAGCTCTTGAGTGTGGCGGCGTGCTGGGCCCACTCCTGGTGGATGAGCAGGTAGGACCCGAAGCCCTTGGACTGCTTCTCCAGCCGCTCGATCTGAGCGACGGCGTCGTCCGGGGTGCCGATGACGCCGAGACCGGACTCGTTGACGAAGGCCACCCGCTCCTCGAACGTCTCACCGGCGGCGCGGAAGTGCGGGGCGGCGAGGATGTGCTGGGTGTAGTGGCACCAGTCGTTGAGGCCGTAGCGGACGTCCTCGATGGCCTGCTCCCTGGTCTCGGCCAGGTGCATCGGGCCTGCGAGACGCCAACCGGCCCGGTCCGGGGTGTGCCCGAACTGCGGCGCCCGCTCCTCCATGACGTCCCAGTGCAGGGCGAGCGCGTCGAAACCGCCGGCGGCGGTCGCACCGACCGACAGCAGGTTGATGCCGTTCTTCGCCGCCACCCGCGGGCCGGTCGGGCTGGCGATGGCCGCGCAGACGATGTCGAAGTCGCTGTAGGGCGCGAACTGCGTCCGCGCCTCGTTCAGGCGGTAGCGCGGCGTCTCGTGGCTCACCGTCTCGCCCCGCAGGATCGCCATGAGGACGTCGACGTCCTCCTCGAAGGCGCCGCGCTGCTCCTCCAGCGACAGGCCGATCATCGTCGCGTCGGTCGGGAGGGCGCCCGGGCCGAGCCCGAGCATGAAGCGGCCGCGCAGGAGGCGGTCGGTGAACAGCGCGCGGTCGGCGATCCACAGTGGGTTGTGGTAGGGCAGCGACACCACGCCGGTGCCGAGCTTGATGTGCCGGGTCTGCTGCGCCGCGTAGGCGATGAAGATGAACGGGTCCGGGATCAGCTCGGCGCCGCACGAGTGGTGCTCCCCGATCCACGCCTCCTCGAACCCGAGCATGTCCATGTGCCGGATGACGGCCAGGTCGCGCTCGATCGCGTAGGTGGGGTCCTGCCCCACGGGGGTGTGGAACGGGGCCATGAATGTCCCGAACTTCAGTGCCATGTCAGCTCCCTTGCTGGGTCGTGCCGAGCGAGCTGGGGGCAGCACGTCGGAACGGCAGATTCACACGGAGGCAAGGGGAGCGACTGTTGTCTTTTGGGACACTCCTCACACCGTTCCCCCGGAGGCGGCTCCGAGAGCGACCCAATTTCGAACACTTCGGCACCGGTGAGCGGAGCTAGCGTCCATCCCAGCGCGGCATCGAGGCCTGCGCACGGGAGGAGGAGCCACTCCGATGGACGGGATCGAGCCGGTCACCGCCGGCGAACAGCTGCGCGAGGCGTTCGGGTGTTTCCCCTCCGGCGTCACCGCCGTGTGCGCGGCGCTCGACGGCGTGCCGATCGGGCTGGCGGCGAGCTCCTTCACCTCGGTGTCGGTCGAGCCGCCGCTGGTGTCGCTCTGCATGCAGCACAGCTCCACCACCTGGCCGACGCTCCGGGGTCTCCCCCGGCTCGGCCTGAGCGTGCTCGCGGAGGGGCAGGACGACGTGTGTGCCCGGCTCGCGAGCAGGACCGGGGACCGATTCGCCGGTACCGACCGGTTCACCTCCGACGACGGTGCGGTCTTCGTCCACGGAGCCACTCTGTGGCTCGACTGCACGATCCACGCCGAGGTCCCCGCGGGTGACCACGACATCGTCCTGCTGCAGGTCCACGGGCTGCGCGCCGATCACGCCGCCGCCCCGCTCGTCTTCCACGGCAGCCGCTTCCGGCGCCTCGCCGCCGTCTGAACACCAGGAGCTGCTGTGGACCTCTTCCAGCCCCACCCCGGCGACGAGCGCGTCCGGCAGGCTCTGGCCGCCGTCGCGTCCGGACGGGCGGTGGTGGTCGTCGACGACGCCGACCGCGAGAACGAGGGCGACCTGATCTTCGCCGCGTCCTGTGCCACCCCCGCACTGGTCGCCTTCACCGTCCGGCACACCTCCGGCTTCGTCTGCGTGGCCCTGCCCGGGGACGCGTGCGAGCGCCTGGAGCTGTCCCCGATGCACCACACCAACGCCGACCGGTACCGGACCGCCTACCAGGTGACCGTCGATCTCATCGGGATCGGAACCGGCATCTCCGCGACGTCGCGGGCCGCGACCATCGCGGCGCTGGCCGCGCCGGGGTCCGCGGCGGGCGACTTCGCCCGTCCCGGGCACGTCGTCCCGCTCCGGGCCCGGCCTCACGGGGTGCTCAGCCGGCCCGGCCACACCGAGGCGGCCGTCGACCTGGCCCGGCTCGCCGGCCTCCCGGCCGCTGGAGCGCTCTGCGAGATCGTGTCGCAGGACCACCCCGGTGAGATGGCCCGCGGTGCCGAGCTCGAACGGTTTGCGAGGGAGCACGACCTCGTGCTGATCTCGGTCGACGACCTGATCCGGTACCGCAGACGCACCGAGCCCCAGGTGCGCCGGGTCGTCGAGACAGCACTGCCGAGCGAGCACGGCCTGTTCCGCGCCGTCGGCTATGCGAGTACAGCAGACGGCGCCGAACACGTCGCCCTGCTCGCCGGCCCGGTCGACGACACCGTGCCCGTCCATGTGCACACCGAATGCCTCAGCGGCGATGTGCTGCGGGCGACCGGGTGCGCCTGCCGGCGCGAACTCGACACGGCCATGGCGGCCTTCGCGGCGGCGGGACGCGGCGTCGTCGTCTACCTGCGGCCCGCGGGTGGGGCACGGGCGTGCGGCCTCTTCGCTCCCGCGGTCCCGACGGACGCCGACCGGGTCGCAGCGGAGTGGGTGCTGGCCGACCTCGGTGCGCGGGTATGGCCCGTGACGACTCCAGTCCCTGCGGCCCCGCTCCCGGCCCGGCTCGACACGTGGGCCGCCCGTCGCGGTCGTGACGCGACGCCGGTCCGGATCGCGGGATGACGACCGGCTCCGTGGAACGTCGACTGCCGCGGGTACGGCTCCGGCGGAAGGAACGATTCTTGGCCGGCGTCAAGGATTCTTACGCCACTACCTGACTCGGGCGGGCACCATCGTCCCTACTCGGATCCGAGCGCGTTCCCCGATGACGGGGTGCGACACACACGGGCGGACGAGCCCGCGTGACGGCTCCGTTCGAGCAGCCCTACAGGAGGCCTGGCACCTCATGGCAGATCTGACCGGAAAAGTCGCATTCATCACCGGCGCGGCGCGCGGGCAGGGGCGCGCACACGCGGTCGAGCTGGCCAAGGCCGGCGCCGACATCATCGCCGTCGACGTCGCCGACGCGAATGCCGCCTTCGGCCTCGGTTATCCACTCGGCACGGCCGAGGAGCTCGCCGACACCGCGAAGGCGGTCGAGGCGCTCGACAGGCGCGTCGTGACCGCGGAGGTGGACGTCCGCAACGCAGACGCCCTGACCGACGCCCTGCAGCGCGGAGTGTCCGAGCTCGGGCGGCTCGACATCGTCATCGCTAACGCGGGCATCGCGCCCGGGCCGACGCCCATCCAGGACACCACCCTGGAATCCTGGAGCCAGGTCCTGGACGTCAACCTGACGGGTGTGTTCAACACCTGCAAGGCCGCCATCCCCCACCCTCCTCCAAACAGGGGACGGCGGGGCCATGGTCCTGACCAGCTCGATCGCCGCCTTCTACACCCACGCCGGGCTCGGGCCCTACAGCGTGGCCAAGGTCGGCGTCTACGGATTGATGAAGACGTTGGCGAAGGAGCTCGCACCCGACTCGATCCGGGTGAACACGGTGCACCCCTCGCAGGTGGACACTCCGATGATCATGAATGACGAGCTGTTCCGGATCTTCCGACCGGACCTCGAGAACCCGACGAAGGCCGACTTCGAGGAGGCGTCGCAGGGCCTGCACGCGCTGCCGCTGACCGTGTTCGAGCCGAAGGACATAGCCCGGGCGGTCCTCTTCCTGGTGCGGACGGCGCGAAGTACATCACCGGCGTCGGGCTGCCGCTGGACGCCGGGATGCTCGTCAAGTAGCGCGGCGCCAGAGGTCACCCGACATCCGGCAGTACGTCCTCCGAGGTGCGCAGAACCCGCTGCAGGACGGGGTCGTCGTCGCCCGCGCGCCAGATCAGGAAGACCGTGACCGGGGGCAGGGGGTCAGCGAGTTCGCGGATCCGGACGCCGTCGAGCGGCAGGTTCTCCACCGCGCCGGCCGTCGTGAAGTGCAGACCCACCCCGGCGGCGACCAGCGCGATACTCGTCCACGAGTCCGGCGCGGTCTGGGCGAACCGCGGGGTGAACCCCAGCGCCTGGCAACGCCCGACCAGCACGGCGCGCACGGCCGACCCGAACGACTCCGGGAAGGCGACGAACGGCTCGTCCCGGAAGTCGGCGAACCGCAACGGTCCTCCTCCCGCGAGGTGGTGACCGGCGGGGACGGCGACGACGCAGTGATCCACGGCGATTCCCCGGCACGAGACCCCCGCAGGCGGTTGGGCGAACCGGGCGAGGGCGAGATCGCAGTCGCGGCGGAGCAGGTCGGCCACGGCCGAGGAGCCGTAGCGGCCCGGGTGGAAATCCAGGTCCACCAGCGGATGCCGTTCACGCACGGCCCGGGCGAGCAGACCAACCGCGAGGTGGGCCGACGGCCCGGCGAACCCGATCCGTACGCGTCCGCTGCGCCCCTGCTGTGCCGCGGTGACCGCAGCCCGGGTCTCCTGTTCCAGCGCCAGCATCCGCTGCGCGAGGTCCACCAGCGCAGCGCCTGCCCCCGACATCTCGACGCGCCTCGTCGTGCGGTGGAACAACTCCGCGCCCAGGTCCTGCTCCAACGCCTTGATCGTCCGGCTCAGGTACGGCTGGGCGACGTGCAGCCGCTGGGCGGCCCTCCCGAAGTGCAGGTCCTCGGCAACGGCGACGAAGGCACTCAGCTGGTGCAGATCCATCCCACGCCCCCCCTTTGATGCATATTCGGGAACAATACGCCATTCTTTGGTCTTGGACATGCATCAGAATGTCGCGCACCATCGGTGTCATGAGCGAGACAGAGGTGTCTGCCGAGGACTTCGACGTCATCCACCGTCAGGTGCGGGACTTCATCCGCGACGACGTGGTGCCCCGCGAGATCGAGATCATGCGCGAGGACCGGATCCCGGACGACCTCCGCCGGGCGTCCGCCGACATGGGCCTGTTCGGCTACGCGATCCCGTCCGAGTGGGGCGGGCTGGGCCTCGACCTCACCCAGGACGTCGAGCTGGCCATGGAGTTCGGCTACACCACCCTGTCGCTGCGCTCGATGTTCGGCACCAACAACGGCATCGCCGGACAGGTCCTGGTCGGGTTCGGCACCGACGAGCAGAAGAAGACCTGGCTCGAGCGCATCGCCTCAGGCGAGGTCATCGCCTCCTTCGCCCTCACCGAGCCAGGAGCCGGCTCCAACCCCGCGGGCCTGCGCACCAGCGCCCGCCACGACGGATCCGACTGGGTCATCGACGGCCAGAAGCAGTTCATCACCAACGCCCCCATCGCCGACCTGTTCATCGTCTTCGCCTGGACCGCCGACCCCACGCCCCGGGATCCGGGGATCGCGGTCTTCCTCGTCCCGGCCGGCACACCCGGCGTGACCGTCGGCCCCAAAGACGCGAAGATGGGGCAGGAAGGCGCCTGGACCTCCGACGTCACCTTCTCCGATGTCCGGGTGCCGGCCGACGCGCTGGTCGGCGGCGAGGAGGCGGCGGGATACCGCGCCGCGATGACCTCGCTGGCCAGAGGCCGCGTGCACATCGCCGCCCTCGCGGTCGGTACAGCCCAGCGGGCCCTCGACGAGTCCGTCGCCCACGCCGCGCAGAGCACCCAGGGCGGCGAGCGGGTCGGGAACTTCCAGCTCGTCCAGGCCATGCTCGCGGACATGCAGACGGGCGTCCTCGCCGGCCGCGCGATGGTCCGCGCGACCGCCCGCGCCTACGTCAGTGGCGAGGACCGCCGCATCGCGCCGTCGGCGACCAAGCTCTTCTGCACCGAGATGGTCGGGACGGTCGCGGACCTCGCCGTCCAGGTGCACGGCGGTACGGGCTACATGCGCGAGATCCCGGTCGAGCGCATCTACCGCGACGTCCGCCTGCTGCGGCTCTACGAGGGCACCAGCGAGATCCAGCGGCTGATCGTCGGCGGCGCGCTCGTCCGCCAGGCCCTACGAACTCGTGAGCACACCGGACCTGCCGCTCGCCGGCATCACGGTGGTCGCCCTCGAACAGGCCGTCGCCGGCCCCCTCGCCACCCGGCACCTCGAAGACCTCGGCGCGCGCGTGGTGAAGCTCGAGCGCCCCGACGGGGGCGACTTCGCCCGCGACTACGACCACGTCGTGCACGGGCTGGCGACGCACTTCGTCTGGCTCAACCGCGGCAAGGAGTCCCTCGCGATCGACCTCAACTCCGAGCGCGGCCGCCGCATCGCCCGGACCCTGATCGCGCAGGCGGACGTGTTCCTGCACAACACCGCACCCGGCGTCGTCGAGCGTCCCGGCCTCGACGCCGACACCCTGCGCGCCGCAGACCCGCGCCTGGTCGTCGTCAACATCTCCGGCTACGGCACCAGCGGCCCCCGCAAGGACCGCCAACCGCGGTATCGGGCGGCCGCGCGCGGACTCGCTGCGGGCCACGTCCTGTCGAGGTGCTCACGCCATCCGGAGCGGCCGATCCGGTTGCGCAGGTGTGGGTGCGCGCGATCAGCTTTGGCTCCGACCTCGGGCGAGTCGACGACCCCGGCTACCAGTTGCTGCCCCGAATCGGCCGACCTGCTGGCCCAGGCGTCACCGTGCCTCGACGCCGCCCTCGACCAACTCGCCGCCCTGCCCGAACGCCTCGACGAAACCGCGCTCGCCCGATCAGCTGGCCCATCCTCACCGTCGCCGAGGCCGCGACCGTGTGGGCGCAGCTGGCCGACTGGATCGCCACCGTGCTGGTCGGCTGGTACGGGCTCACCCGCGCGCAGCTGCCCGACTGCTGGGCGCTGCATCGCCCCGCCGTAGCCGGGCTGACCTGGCTCCACACCACCTACCGCGAAGCCCACGCCCCCGGTGCGCGGGCGGCGCTGTCCGCGCATTGGCACACCGATGGCGCCCCGCCGCGCTGGCCGCCATCGCCGCCGCCACCAGCCCGCCCCGGGCGCGCTCGCGGGTCGGGCTGCCGCCCCGGCCAGCACCACGACCCGTCCGGGCCGCTCCCCGCCGGCGCCTACCGCCTACCCTCCGACGAACCGGTCGACGGCCGACACACCGACGGCCGCGAGAGGCTCCCGGCCCGCCGCGAGTAGGGACACCGCGGTGGGCACCCCGGCCAAATAACGGGCGCGGTCCACACTCGCGACCAACAGCGGTGGAGGTCGTCGTAGCGGAACCGGTCAGTCAAGGTCGATTCAAGTTCCCCCGGGGGCCCGGTTTGCGGCCGATGATGCCGAACAGCGAGATCTCGCCCCGGATCGGTAGACCATCGAGCAGGAACGGCTCGACCGCCGCCAGGCAGGCCGCGTGGAAGGCGTCCTCACCGGCGGTCTGGATGGCCTCGTAGGCCGGCCCGGTCGCGGCCAGCCCCCGCGCGTAGTGCTCGGCGTCGGCGAACTCGAGCACGAATGGGACCCCGAACAGCTCGCCCGGCTCCAGCCCCGCGTCACTGAGGAACTTCGACGCCGCGCCCTCGCGCTTCAGCCCGACCATGTCGGACTGGTGCGCGACCTGCGCCTCGGTGGCCAGCCTGAACGGCGCGAGCAGCCGCCCGCCGGGGCTCGCCGCCATGTCGCCCCAGAACGTCAATGCGACCTGGCCTCCCGGGCGCAGCACCCGGTGCACCTCCCCGATCGCCTCGGGAGTGGTGCCCCAGATGCCTCGGAAGCTCGTCACGGCGTCGAACGAGTCAGCGGAGAACCCGGACTCGGCCATATCACCGACCCGGATATCGGTGTCGGGGTTACGCAGCCGGGCCACCTCGACCAGCCGCGCTGACGCGTCGATCCCGGCGCAGTCGGCGCCCGCCACCCTGGCCAGCTCGATGGCCAGGCCGGCACCGCAGGCCATGTCGAGCAGCCGGGTTCCGGCCGAGACACCCAGCCGCTGGTGCACGCTGACGTACTCGCGGACAGCGGAGGGTTCCATCAGCGCGGCGAAATCCGCCGCCCGGCGTCCCCAGCCTTCATCGACCATGCGCCAGCTCATCGTCGTTCCTCCCGTCTCGAATGACACCAGACATAGGTCCCGCCCTCGCCAGCGCTGTCAGTCGTCGCGGTGCGGCAGCTTGTCGGCGTGTCGGCGTGTCGGCGTGTCGCAGGATGACTATCCACCCGTCGTTCTCGCAGCCATAGGCGGCCTGCATGGCAGCGCAACGTCCTCGGCCTGGCCCGCCCACCGACGTCGCGGGTCATATGTCCCGGTCCTCGTCCACGCCGGCGGGCGGTGCACAGCACGCACATGGTTGGAATCCGCCCGTCCGCCCCCAGCCAGGCTCACCGACTGGACCAGCGGCGAGTCGAGCTGAATGAGCTTGCCCCCCGGAGCCGGACATCAACGTGTCCGGCGCCAGGGGCCAAGCTCAGAGTGTGTGACGCCTGACCCCTTGACGGCCCGCCCCTGGCTCCGCACCGTCCGCCTGTGGGCCCAGCCCGACGGACCGCGAGGTCCGTCGGCGAGACTGGGGCCATTGCCCGCCCTCCCGACCTGGAGCCGTCGATGCCGCAAGGGACCGTCCGCTGGTTCGACGCCGAACGGGGTTTCGGCTTCCTCGCGCCCGAGGACGGCTCGCCGGACGTGTTCGTGCACGCCTCCGAGATCGTCGGGGACGGCGGCGCGACAGTGCTCCGCGAGGGCCAGGCCGTCGAGTTCGAGGTCGGCGAGAACGACCGCGGGCCCCAGGCGCTGCGCGTTCGCGTCACCGCCGACGCGGCCGCCGGCAGCGCCGTGGGCCTGCTCGGCACCGTCAACTGGTACGAGCCGGGCAAGGGGTACGGCTTCGCATCACCGGACGGCGGCGGCGCCGACATCTTCGTGCACAGCTCCGCCATCGTGACCGGCGGCGTGGTCACCGAGGGGCAGCGGGTGGCCTTCCTGGTCGTCGAGGGCGAGCGCGGCCCGCAGGCCGAGCACGTGATCCCGCTGGGAGCGGGGGCCGGCCTACCCGCTGCGGCCGGCACCGCGGACGACGCGGACGGTGCCGACGGCACGGTGGCCTGGTACGACGAGGACAAGGGCTTCGGCTTCATCAACACCGACTCCGGCGCCGGGGACGTCTTCGTCCACGCCCGGGCCCTGGCCGAGGGGCTGACGTGGCTCGCGGAGGGCGACCGCGTCGCCTACGACGTGGTCAGTGGGGACAAGGGCCCGCAGGCCCGCGACGTCCACCTGGTCCGGGGCGCCGAGCCCCAGACGGCGCCGCAGCGGTCGGCACCTGCCGCGGCCGCAGGGCCGGCGTCGCGGGACGTGCCCGCACGAGGCGGCGAGGGCGTCGTCGCGCGCTACGACGACAACCGCGGCTTCGGTTTCATCACCCCGGACGCAGGCGGCGACGATCTCTTCGCCCACGTGTCCGTGATCATGGGGTCGGAGCCCCTGCAAAAGGGTGACCGGGTCCGGTACGCGGTGCGTCAAAGCGACCGGGGCCCGCAGGCCGACCGCGTCGAGCGCCTCTCAGGAGGCGGCCCCACCAACGGCTGATCACGTCCCAACGAGAGTGCTCGTTCACCCCCCTCACCGGTGCCGTCGGCAACGCGGCTGCAGCCTGCGCCAGGAGATCGATCTCCCTCGTGGTGACGGGGGCCCCGTGTCGACCCGACCTCGGCATCGAACGACTACGCCGCCACGACCTACGCCACACCGGCCTGACATGGATGGCCGACGCCGGTGTCCCGGTCCACCACCTGCGCAAGATCGCCGGACACGGCTCGCTGACCACCACCCAGCGGTATCTGCATCCCAACCAGCAGGCGATGACCGACGCCGGAGAGGTGCTCTCGGCACACCTGAACGCCACGCCCGGCAGTGCACGGCTGCGAGCCGTCTAAGGCCCTCTGGTCCCAAATTGGTCCCAGGAGCCGGTTTCCGGGCACAACACGGCGATCATGAAATCGTCCGCTGCGGTCAAGACAAAATCAGCAGTGGCGACAATCGCCGCAGTCAGAATGCAGAACGGGCGATCCCCCCGTCGAAGGGAACCGCCCGTTCCGGCCGTCGGGACGACAGGATTTGAACCTGCGACCCCTTGACCCCCAGTGTGGCCCGAAGAGCGTGCTGACCTGCGGAAACCAGCGACGGGCTGGTCGCAGTGGTGCAGTTGGTCGCACTTCACGACGGTTCAGCACGGACCAGCGCACATCTGTGCTCCAGATTCGCTCCAGACCCGACAGTCAATGCCAGCTCCAGTCATGCGGACTCCCGCATGACCCGACGGGCGATCTCCTCCACCTGGCGCGCCGTCAGGACGGGCTCATTCCCACCACCCAGCCCCGCACGAAGCAAACGACGGACCAGGGCCGACGGCGAGATTTGCTCCTGCGCCGCCCGCCGCCTCAACGCCCCGTCGAGGTCACGATCGATACGCAGCGACAACGCCACCTCCAACGCAGCCGCGTTCTCCGCCGCCTCCACCTCCGCAGCCGCGGCCTCCTCCTCCGCGTACTCCTCCCGAACCGCGCGGACCTCAACGGCAAGCTCGGCGTCATCTCGCCGAACCGGCCGCTGAGACGTCCCGTTGTGATCGACCATGCTCATCCCTGCCCCTCGTAGTCCCTCAGATCCGCACCACTGCTCTTCCACGCTGTGACTCCGGCATGCGCCCCGCCCGTCGCGATGACCGTGACCACGAAACCCGCACTACGCGAGAAGCCGATGATCCGTACC
The DNA here is from genome assembly GCA_038231335.1 of Mycobacteriales bacterium. Classification (GTDB taxonomy): domain Bacteria; phylum Actinomycetota; class Actinomycetes; order Mycobacteriales; family Pseudonocardiaceae; genus Pseudonocardia. The sequence goes on along the minus strand of JBBRLM010000075.1, from coordinate 962 downwards.
GCGCCCGTCCTGCTCTTCGGGTCGGGATCGTGCACGATCCGCCGCGGATCTGACGCCGCCTCCAACGTCCAGTCCGGCTCGATGTTCGTCGCGCCCGGGTAGCGATCACTGCGACGCCGGATGTACTCGGCGTCCTCATCGCGCCACCACAGATTATCCACCACGCACCACATTGTCGCACAACGCCACACAACCTGATGACACCCGAACCTCCGCACCCCTGCCCCGTGACATCGTCACAAGTGCGTACCCGCTGACCTGCGACGACAGCACCCGTGGTCGCATTGTGGTCGCACCTCGACGCACGCTCCGATCCGAGCCGGGTCACCACGGCCCCGGCAGCACGGAGAGATCCACATGAGCAGGAACCCGAACCGGGGACCTGTCTACCGCCGCTGCGGCTGCCGCGACGCCGATGGCCGCCAACTCGGCGCCGGCTACCCCGCCCTGGCCCAACGCCGCCACGGCCGATGGGCCTTCGCCGTCGACCTGCCCAGCCTCGACCGGCGACGCAAGACCCTGCGCCGCAGCGGCTTCCCGAGCCAGGCCACCGCGCGCAGCGCCCTGCACCGAGTCCTGGCCTGCGAACGCGCCGGCGTCCACAACGACGATCGCCAGACCCTCGCCGACTACCTGGCCAGCTGGATCGAGCACAAGGCGCACTCACCGAAGCCGACAACCATGGCCCGCTACCGCGACTACATCGTCAAGGACCTCTCCCCCGCCCTCGGGGCGATCCGTCTCGAGGAGCTGACCCATCACCACATCGCCGCCTGGGTCGCCGAGCAGCTTGCGGCCGGCCGCGGACCGGTCACCGTCCACCCCGCGTTCCGCAGCTGATGCGCCGATCTGGACACACGCCGCGGTATCTTCGCAGGTCAGGGTGTCGGGGTAGGTCCGGAACTCGCGAAAGTACTGGACACACGTTCGATCGATGTTCGAACCGTTGAGCTGCTGGAAGT
>JBBRLM010000074.1:0-33155 GCA_038231335.1 Mycobacteriales bacterium | reverse complement strand
TCAGCGCGATCTGGGTGTCGGCGAGGTCGGCGAGGTGCTCGGCGAACACCCGGGCCTTGTGGTGGTCGATCTCCCCGGAGTGCAGGGCGTCCAGGACCTGCGGCATCCGGTTGACGACCGTCTGCGCGAAGGTGTGCTCGTGGTCGGCGCGGCGGGCGGTGAAGGTGAGGGCGGCCTCGATCTCGCAGGTGGCCCAGGCGGGGTCGGACCGATTCCCGACCTCGGTCATCGCCTGCAGGTAGTGGGCGTAGGCGCGGGAGACCTGCTGCCAGCTCGCGCGCAGGGCGTCGACGGCCTGGTCGTCGGCCCCGTTTACCTGCGCTTCTCCGGTCACAGTTCGAACATACCTTCGACCACCGACAGTCTTGAATGAGCCACTGCGGCCGACCCGTAGCGGGTGCCGCGACCATCCGACGGCCTCCACGAACCGGTGACCGGCTGCAGTTGGTTCTGGAGCGGTTCATGATCCAGGTGCATCATCGTCATGTGCCGTTCACCCGACGGGCACCGGACGACGAGCCGGACGGCCATCTCCCCTACGTGGCCGGCCGCTACCGCGACGGTGCCTACAGCGACATCTGGACCGACGTCCGCCGTTGTGCGGCCCAGACCTTCACCGCCTACGCCCCGGCGTGTTCCTGTGGATGGCGGGGACCGGGGCAGCCCGTGACCGACATCGCCTACATCGCCTGTCGGCGCGCGTGGTCGCGTGACCATGCGGCGGCGCTGCACCCCGAGGTGCGGCCGGTTCGTCGGGCCCACCGCAGCGTGCCGTGTGTGCAGCTGCGCGACCGGAACGGGTGAGCTCGTGGCCACACCGATCACCGCCACGCGACTGATGCAGAGTCCCCTCGGCGCGGAGGCGCCCGACGGGGTGCCCGGCGACATGGTCCGTGTCAGCGACGGCACCAGCACCGTCTACCTGAGCCCCGCCGACTACGACAGCGCCACCGAACCCGAGCTGCGCTACCTGCTCGCCAAGGGCAGTCGCTAGCTCACCACCGGCTGGTAGACCATGTGCACCACGCCGTTGGCGAAGGCCTGGGTGCCGACCAGCGTCATGGGGGTCCGCGGTGCGCCCTCCGGGAACAGGCGCGGACCCTCGCCGAGGGCGAGCGGGTACACCAGCAGGTGCAGCTCGTCGACCAGCCCGTCGGCGAGCATCGCGCGCACGAGGGTACCGCTGCCGCTGACGTAGATGTCACCGTCGACGGAGCTCTTGAGCTTCCGGATCGCGTCCGCGTCGTAGCCGCCGAGCACGGTGGAGTTCCTCCAGACGGACTCCGCGTCGTCGAGGGTCGAGCTCACGACGTACTTGGTGGTGTCGTTGAAGAACGGGGCGCCGGGATCGTCCTCGACGGTCCGGGAGGACCAGGACGGCGCGAACATCTCGAAGGTGGTGCGGCCGAGCAGGATCGCCGTGGTGGCCGGGCCCGTGAGGGCGCCGATGGCCTCGCCCATCTCGGGGGTGAACCCGTAGTCCATGGTCCACATCGGCGCGCCGACGACCCCGTCGAGGGTGGTGAACTCGTGCACCTTGATCGATCCCATGGGGGCTCCTTCGTCGTTCTGCGGATGTGGGGGGTAGACCATCGTCGTGTGCCGGTCTCATCGGTCACGCCCGGGGTTAGCAGTTGTGAACGCGGTTAGCGTGGGGGCATGACCGTGCAGCGTCCAGGTCCACTTCTGTGGATCTGGTACGCCTTCGGTGGTGGCCTGCCCGCCCGGCACCGGTCGTGGGTGCTTCACGACGCCAGCTGCCCGACCTGGGGGCTGCGGCACTTCGCGCGCGCCTTCGTGCAGATGGCGCCGGTGGCGATTCCGGTGTTGCTGCTGGTCCCGGGCCCGCTGTGGGTCCGGCTCGTCGGGATCCTGCTCGGCTGGCTGGTCGGCCTGCAGTACGCGCTCTACAACATGCAGGAGTCGGTGGAGCACCGCGTGCTCAAGGCCGGCTACCCGCGGGGAGCGGCCCAGGCGGCGCGCGACGCGTCGCACGCGGGAGAGCGGGCCGAGGCGGCGCGGCGCTACGCGGCCCGCTACCGGGCCGGTCCATGATCTTTTCCCGTTCGGCCACGGCGGCGGGGTGCGCGGTGCGACCGTGCCCGCACCATGACGAACAACCCTGCGACGAACAACCCCGCCCCTCGCCGCGCCGTGCTCTGCGTGGTGGTCCTCTGCCTGCTCGCGCTGGTCCCGACCCCGGCCGCCGCGGCTGACGCTGACGACTGCGCCTGGCGCGTCACCGCGCAGGCGTTGGCGAAGACGCTGCTGGGCCAGGACGATCCGGCCGCGCAACGGCTGCTGCGGATCCTGCAGAACGCGGGCTTCAGTGGCAACGGACCCCCGCCGGGGTGCGGGAACACCGCCCCGGGGAACACCACCGCGCCCGGGAACACCGCGCCGTCAGGGGACTACGTCTTCGACGACGAGTTCGACGGCACGTCCGTCGACACGGCGCGCTGGTCGGTCGGTGACCGGCCCGGCGACGCCAGCAACAACGAGTCCCAGTGCTACATCCCGGGCAACGTCTCCGTGGCCGACGGCACCCTGCAGATCCGCTCGAAGGTCGACTCCTCGTGCAACGGCTACCGCTACACCTCCGGGATGGTGCAGTGGAAGCAGTTCACGATGCTCCGCGGCACGATCGAGATCCGCGCCAAGCAGTCCGGCGGCCAGGGCTCGTGGCCGGCTCAGTGGCTGCTCGGCGCCCAGTGCCAGACCGCGTTCAAGGGCACAGCCGAGAACGTCGAGGGCTGCGACTGGCCCAACCCCGGCTCCGACGAGGTCGACATCGCCGAGTTCAAGTCCGACGGGCCCGGCGTCGACTGGCAGAACGTCGTCTCCGGCGACAGCGGCTTCAAGACCTGCAAACCCACCGTCTCCGAGGCGTCCCAGAACTGGCACGTCTACTCCCTCACCTGGACCGAGGGGTCCCTGACCTGGGGTATCGACGGAAAGACGACGTGCACGCAGAAGGAGGTCGTGCCCGGCAAGCCGATGTTCCTGATCATCAACAACGCCATGGGTGGGGCGGGCGGCGCCATCGACGACGCCGCGTTCCCGCAGACCATGCAGATCGACTACGTCCGGGTCTCCCGGTCCTGAGGAGCGCAGAGTCGTGGCAGCACCACCACCGACGGACAGCCTGATCGCCGCTCTCCTGGCGGCCATCCTGGGCGTCTTCGCCCCGGCCACCGGGTTCGTCGTCACGGTCCTGAAGCCCGCGCCCGCCGCGGCCTGCAGTACGGCCGGCTCTCCGGCATGGCAGGCCCAGGCCCAGCAGCTCGCCGACCAGCTGGCGGGCCCGGGGAGCACCGACGCGCAGTCGCTGCGCCAGCAGCTCGAGTCGGCCGGCGTCACCCCGTCCGCGCGCAACCTGGTGGCGCCCACCGCCGCGCCCACTACCGGGTCCCACCCCGGGGCCGGGGGATCCGACTGGCCGGAGCTCGCGGCGAAGCTCTCCGGTGAGCTGGCGAACTCCGCCGATCCCGAGGCCCGGAAGCTCGCGCAGGCGATCGGCGACCCCGACACCGCACCCTCCACCACCCGCGCCCGCACCACCGTGACCACGAGCGCCCCCCGGGCCGCCCGCCCGACGCCCGGCGGCACCGGGGCAGGGGGCAACGCGGCGGGCGACTCCTCGGCCACCACGGCCCAGCGTGGCCCGAGCCGGTCTGCTGCTCCCAGCCGGTCCGCCGGCCCCCGCCCGTCGGCCGCACAGGCTCAGTCCCGTAGCGCTCCGTGCCCCGCGCCGTCCGGCCGCGGAGCCCCGTCCACGAACGCCCCGTCCGCAGGCAGCACGCCCACCAGGGTCACGGCCACCGGCCCCCGGCCCCCGGCCAGGCCGACCACGGGCACCACCTCACCCGGCGGCCGGGCCGACCAGCGGTGGGAGCAGCTCGCCGCCCAGCTGGCGGCCGCGCTGTCGGGCTCCACGGACCCACGCGCGGTGGACCTGCAACAGGCGCTGGACCGCGCCGGGTTCCCCTCCGGCCGGCAGGGCACCACGGCGGGCCGGACCACGGGATCGGCGCCCCGCCCCACCTCCGTCCCCGTGCCGAACGACCCCGGTGGTGGCGACTGACCCGGCAGCGGCCACCCTGCTCGTGCCCGAGCTCGACGGGCCTCAGATGGCCCGCATCCGGTTGTTGCGGGCGTTGTGCTCCAGCTCCACCAGCCCGAGCGCCTCCAGCAGCGGTGGCACGTACATGGCGAACCGGCCGCGGTAGCCCTTCCGCAGCCCGTACCAACCGCCGAGCGGGTTGGTCTCCGAGCGGGCCCACGCCTCGACGGTGTCGTCCTTCGCGGGCTTCTGCTCGTCGGCGGCGCCCAGGGCCATCCAGTCGCCGCGGGCCACCAGCATCGCGTGCGCGTCGTCGAGGCATCGGGCGTCGTAGGACAGCGTCGTGGATCCGACGACGCACACCAGGCGCGGCGGGTCGGTGTCGTCGTCGCGGTACATCGTGTAGCTCGACGTGCCCGGTGGCGTGGAGAGCTCCCACGGGTCGTCCTTCGTACCTGTGCTCATGTCGTGTCCTCCAGGGGCTACCGAACGGGCGGACAACCTGGTCCTATGTGCACGCAGCGTGAGCAGCGACACAGAGGAGTACGGGCCGTGCCAGAAGGTACTTCACTCGACGAGGACGAACAGCGACTTGCGGAGCTCGGCTACAAGCAGGAGCTGAGCCGTTCCTGGTCCGGGTTCTCGAACTTCGCCATCTCGTTCTCGATCATCTCGATCCTCGCCGGCTGCTTCACGAGCTTCGGCCTGGGCTGGAACAACGGCGGGCCGGCGGCGATCGCGTGGGGCTGGCCGATCATCGCCGGGCTGATCCTGGTGATCGGCCTGTGCATGTCGGAGCTGGTGTCGGCGTTCCCGACCTCGGGCGGCATCTACTGGTGGGCCTCGAAGCTGGGCGGCGCGAAGGCCGGCTACTACACCGGCTGGCTCAACCTGATCGGGTTGCTGGCCATCGTGGCGTCGGTCGCCTACGGGTGCGCGACGTTCCTGGACCTGACCATCGGCATGTTCGACTCCGGCTGGACCTCCGGCGACCTCGACACGATCTTCCTGTTCTTCCTCGGGATCCTGGCGATCGCCTCGGTGATCAACATCTTCTCCAGCCACCTGCTCGCCGTGATCAACAACATCTCGGTGTGGTGGCACGTGGCCGGAGCCGCCGCGGTGGTCCTGATCCTGATCGTCCTGCCGCCCACGCACGCGAGCCTGTCGGCGGTGTTCACCCACACCGTCAACAACACGGGGTTCTTCGGCGGCCAGGACAGCGGGTTCGCGTTCCTGCTCGGCGTGCTCCCGCTCTCGTTCATCCTCACCCAGTACACGATCACCGGCTACGACGCCTCGGCCCACCTGTCGGAGGAGACCAAGAGCGCGGCCAACGCCGCCGCCAAGGGCATCTGGCGCTCGATCCTCTACTCCGGCATCGGCGGCTGGATCCTGCTGCTGTCGTTCCTGTTCGCCGTCCAGGACGAGGGCGCGGTCACCAAGGGAGGCGGCGGCGTCGCGGTGATCATCGGGCAGGCGCTGGACAGCAACTGGGGCGGCGTCCTGCTGCTGATCTCCACGGCCGGCCAGTTCTTCTGCACGATCGCCTGCATGACCAGCACCACCCGGATGCTGTTCGCGTTCAGCCGCGACGGGGCCGTGCCCGGCGGCAGGTACTGGGCGAAGCTCAACAGCAACCGGGTGCCCGTCTACGGCGTCGTCCTCACCGCGGTGGTGGCGGCCGTGCTGACCCTGCCGGCGCTGGTCAAGGTCGACATCAACGGGGCGCCCTCGCCGGTGGCGTTCTTCGCCGTCGTCTCGATCGGGGTGATCGGCCTCTACCTGGCCTTCGCCATCCCGATCTACCTGCGGTGGAAGGTCGGGGACGACTTCGTGCCCGGCACCTGGACGCTCGGGCCGCGCTACCGGTGGATGTCGATCGTGGCTCTCGTCGAGATCGCCGTCACCTCGATCGTGGCGCTGCTGCCCACCAACAGCGGTGGTGCGCCGTGGTACCCGGAGTTCGCCTGGAAGTTCGTGAACTACACGATCCTCGTCGTGCCGGGCGCGCTGATCCTGCTGTGGATCTACTGGCACGTGTCGGTGAAGAACTGGTTCACCGGGCCGAGGACGACGGTGGACCAGCCCTCCTGACATCCTCCGGGGATGACCGACTCGGTGGTCCTCGACGGCGGGCTGACCTGCGAACAGGTGCACACGATCGCCCACGGCGAGGTCCCGGTGGTGGTCGGGCCGGCGGCGATGGCGCGGGCCACCTCCGCGCACGAGGTGGCGGAGGAGGTGGTCCTGCGCCGGCCGGTCTACGGGCGGACCACCGGCGTCGGGTCCAACCGCACGGTGCTGGTGGGCACCGCCGAGGCCGCCGACCACGGTCTCCGCCTGTTGCGCAGCCACGCCGGGGGCGCCGGTCCGTTCGTGGCGCCCGCCGTGGCCAGGGCGATGATGCTGGTCCGGCTCAACCAGCTCGCCGTCGGCGGTTCCGGCGTGCACCCCTCGGTGCTCCACGCGCTGACCGCCGCGGTGAACCATGGTCGGGTGCCGCGCGTGCACCAGGTCGGCGCGATCGGCACGGCCGACCTCACCGCGCTGGCCTCGGCCGCGCTCAGCCTGCTCGGCGAGCGGCCGTGGGCCGACGGGAGCGTCGGTCACCTCCCGGTCGACCGCCTCGACGCGCTCGCGTTCGTCAGCAGCAACGCCGCCACCATCGGCGAAGCCGCGCTGGCCTGCTTCGAGGTGACCGAGCTGCTCGACGCGACGCTGGTCGTGGCCGGGCTGTCCTTCCTCGCCCTCGACGGGTCGGCGGAGGCGTTCGCCGCGGCGGTGCACGACGCCCGGCCGCACCCCGGGCAGCGCGACACCGCGCTGCGGCTGCGCACGCTCGTCGGAGGCGACGCCGGGCTCACTCCTGGTCGCGTGCAGGACCCCTTCGGGCTCCGCGCGCTGCCGCAGGTGCACGGGCCTGCCGTCGAGGCGGTGCTGCACCTCGCCGAGGTGCTGCGGATCGAGATGAACTCGGCGAGCGAGAACCCGCTGATCGACGTCGAGTCGCGCGACGTCCTGCACAACGGCAACTTCCACACCGCCTACCTGACCTACGCGCTCGACACCGCGCGGGCCACCCTGTTCTCGACCGCCGGGCTGTCCACTGCGCGGCTCGGAGCGCTGGTGGAGCCGACCTTCACCGGGCTGCGCCCGTTCCTCGCCGACGGCCCGGCGGGCAGCTCGGGCGTGATGATCCTGGAGTACGTCGCCCACTCCGCGCTCGCGGACCTGCGCCACACGGCAGCGCCCGCCGGCCTGGGCAACGCGGTGCTCTCGCGGGGCGCCGAGGAACACGCGAGCTTCTCCGCGCAGTCGGCGCACCGCACGAGCGAGGTGATCCCGTCCTACCGCACCGTGCTCGCGTGCGAGCTCGTCGCGGCGGTGCGCGCGCTGCGCCAACGCTCGATCACGCCGCGCGGCGAAGGGCTCTCGGCCGCACTCGCCGCCGCGGTCGGGGTGCTGGACGACTCCGACGCCGACCGGCCGCTCGACCTGGACATCGAGGCGGCGTCGGCGTTGCTACCGTCACTCGCCGTGCACGTCCGGGGGAGTGCCCTGCACTGATGTCGGCACTGACCGAGCGCTGTCGGACGACCACCCGGCGCGTCAGGACGATTTCACCGACTGTTTGCTGAGAGCTTGCCGCTAGGGGGTTGCTACTCTCCGCGGATGCCGAGGTCGGTGCTCCCCCGTCTCGCCCCCGCCCACCGGGACGGGCTGGCGCTCGTCCTGAGCTCTGCCCTGACCTCGGGGGTGGGCCTGCTCTACTGGCTTCTGGCGGCGCACCTGTTCCCGCCGGAGGTGCTGGGCATCAACCAGGTCGCGATCTCCACGATGATGTTCCTCGGCGGCATCGCGCAGCTGAACATGACCTACGCGCTGCTGCGGTTCGTCCCGGTCGCCGGATGGGCGGCGCGGCGCGTCGTGCTCGGCGGCTACGTCGTGGGGGCGGGGATGGCGGCGGTCGTCGGCGCCGGGTTCGCGCTGGGGGCCCGGATGTGGGCGCCGCAGCTGGTCGACGAGTTCGGCGCCGGCCGGTTGCTGCTCTTCTTCGTGGTGGCCACCCCGCTGTGGTCGATCTTCGTGATCCAGGACTACGTGCTCACCGGTATCCGGCGGGCCGCCGTGGTGCCGGGGGAGAACTTCGTGTTCTCGCTGCTGAAGATCCTGTTGCTGCTGGTGGCCACGGTCCTGGTGGTGCCCGGCGGCATCGCGGTCAGCTGGGCGGTGGCCACCGCGTTGATCGTCGTCCCGATCAACGCGTGGATGCTGGTGCGGGCGGTGCCCCGGTTCGGCCGGGCGTCGACCGTCTCGTTCGAGCCGGTCACCGTCTCGGCCGTCGCCCGCTTCGTGCGCGCCGACTACGCCGGTGGGGTGTTCTGGCAGGCCGCGCTGTTCGGGATCCCGCTGCTCGTGCTGGCCCGGCTGGGCGCGCCGGCGGCAGCCGTCTACGCCGTGGTCTGGACGATCACCCAGTCGCTCTACCTGGTCTCGTCGGGGATGAGCCAGTCGATGGTGGCCCACAGCGCGTCCGACCTGGACGGCCTCGACGCCGCCCGCCTCGCGATGGTCCGCCGCGCGATGGTGCTGGTGGCCCCGGCGTCGCTGGTCATCGCGGTCGGCGCCCCGCTGATCCTCTCGCTGTTCGGCCGCCACTACGCCGACTACGGCTCCGGCGCGCTGCGCTGGACAGCCCTGTCGGCCATCCCCAACGTCGTCACGGCCTCCACGGTCGGGGCGGCGCGGGTGCGGCGGCGGATGGGTGTGCTGTTCGCGGTCCCGGCCGGCATCTCCGTGATCGTCATCGTGCTGTCGTGGGAGCTCATGCCCCTGATCGGCATCACCGGCGTGGGCATCGCGTGGCTGGTCGCGCAGGTGCTGATGGCCGTCGGGATCCTCGTGGCCACCGCGCCCTGGCTACCGCCGGGGCTGCGCACGGGCGTCGACGGCGTGCGCACCAAGGCCCTGCTGCGCCGGGTCCGGCCGTTCGCCGCCGCCGAGACGGGGCGCGGTGGCTGGGTCATGGGGGAGCGGCTCGGTGGTGGTTCCGACACGGTCGTGGTGGCCTGCGGACCCGGCGGCGCCAGCGGCGACACGAGCGGCGGTGCGCTGCTGAAGGCGAGCGACAGCACGCTCGGCCGCACCCACCTGCGCCGCCAGACCGACGTGCTGCGGGCTCTGCACACGGATACGCGCCTCGGTGCGTGGCGGCGGCTGGTGCCCTCGGTCCTCGACGACGGCGATGCGGGCGGGTCCTACGCCGTCATCGAGTCCCGGCTCGCCGGCCGCGGCGGCGGAGAGGCCCTGCGCGACCCGGCGCGCCGCCGGCGGTTCCGGTCCAGCGCGGTGTCGGTGATCAGTGAGCTGCACCGCTGCACGGCCACCCCGGTGGTCGTCGGCGACGAGGAACTGCGGCTGTGGGTGGCCGAGCCGATGGCGCAGGTGGTGCGCGCGCTGCCCCGCGGCCGTCGCGCGGAGGCCGAACGGCTCACCGAGCTGCTCACCGAGCGGTTGCGTGGCCGCGTCGTCACCACCGCGTGGACGCACGGCGACTACACCGCCGACAACGTCCTCACCGCCCCCGACGGGCGCGTGGTCGCGATCGTCGACTGGTGCCAGGCGCACCAGCGCGGGCTGGCCGTTCTCGACGTCGTGAGCTTCCTGCTCACCTCGGAGCGCGAGCTGCTGGGCAGCGAGCTCGGGGCCATCGTCCTGGAGCACCTGGCCGACATCCGCTCCGCCGACAACGAGCTGCTGGCCCGCGCGCAGCGGATGCTCGGCGGCAGCGTGCTCGACGTCCGGCTGCTCACGCTGCTGGGCTGGCTCGCCCACGTCGCCCAGAACATGGCGAAGTCACCGTCGTTCGCCGCCAACCCGGTGTGGGTGCGGCGCAACCTCGTCGCCGTCGTGGCCGGTGCGCTCCCCGCGCTGGACGAGCCGATGGCGGTTAGCGTCCAGGGGTGACCCGCACCGTTCTCGTCTCGGGGGCCAGCATCGCCGGCCCCGCCCTCGCCTTCTGGTTGCACCGCAACGGGATGCGCCCCACCGTCGTCGAGCGGGCGCCGGGCATCCGGCCCGGCGGGCAGACGGTGGACCTGCGCGGTGCCGGCCGCGAGGTGGCGCAGCTGATGGGCATCGACGACGCCGTGCGCGCCGCGGGCACCGGGGAGCTCGGCGTGCGGTTCGTCGACGACCGCAACCGCACCCGCGCCACGTTCGGGGTGGCGGCGGACGGCCTCGTCGCGGAGCTGGAGATCCTGCGCAGCCGGCTGGCGGAGATCCTCTACGAACGCACCCGCGATGACGTCGAGTACGTGTTCGACGACGAGATCGTCGACGTCGACGACCACGGCAGCCACGACGGCGGGGGTGTGCGCGTCGCGTTCCGTCGCGGGGAGGAGCGCGACGTGGATCTCCTCGTCGTCGCCGACGGGCTGCGCTCGCGCACCCGCGACCTCGTGTTCGGCGCCGCGGCCCGCACCACGCCGCTGGGCCTCTACACCTCCTACTTCACGATCCCGCGGGCCGCGTCCGACACGGACTGGGCACGCTGGTTCAACGCCCCCGGTGGCCGCAGCGTGCTCGTACGGCCCGACAGCGAGGGCACCACCCGGGCCGCGCTGTCGTTCCTGTCCCCGCCCCGCGGGATCGAACAGCTCGACGCCGACGCGCAGAAGCTGGTGCTGCGCGCGACGTTCGCCGACGTCGGGTGGGAGGTGCCGCGCGTGCTCGACGGCATGGACGCGGCGCCGGACTTCTACCTCGAGTCCATCGCCCAGGTGCGCATGCCGACCTGGTCGCGGGGCCGCGTCGTGCTGGTCGGGGACGCCGGGTACTGCCCGTCGCCGATCAGCGGGATGGGCACCAGCACCGCACTGGTGGGGGCCTACGTGCTCGCGGGGGAGCTGGGCCGCAACGCCGACCACCGCGACGCGTTCACCGCCTACGAGAGGGTGCTGCGGCCCTACGTCGACGCGGCGCAGAAGCTGCCGCCCGGTGCCCCGCGGCTCGCCACCCCGCGCAGCGCGTTCGGGATCCGCGCGCTCAACACGGCGCTGCGCGTGGCCGGGTCGCCGGCGGTCGCGGCGATCGGCAAGCTGCTGCCGTCACGGGACGAGGCGTTCACCCTGCCCACCTACGCTGCGGTGTGCGCGTCGCCCTGATCATGCCGACGGTCCGGCCCCACGCGGGCCGGGTCGCGGAGGAGTTCCTCGACGACGCGCTCGCGAGCGGCATCGATCACCTGTCGCTGTACTTCTCCACAGATCCGCCGCTGGGGGCGGGGGAGCCGCGGATCGGGTCGGGGTACGGGGTGGCGGTGCACCACGTCGGGGCCGCGGACCGCGCCGCGCTCGGGGTCGGTGAGCTCGTCGAGCGGCCGGGCTACGCCTCCGCCCGCAACGCGCCGCTGCTCCTGGCCCTGCGGGACGGCCACGACGTCGCGGTGTTCGTCGACGACGACGTCCACCCCCTGTTCCGTGGTGTCCGCCCGGTTCCGGGCGGGCCGGCATTCCCGGACGACGTCCACCCCTCGGGTGGTTTCCTGCGCTCGCACCTCGACGGGCTGGCGGCCGGCGCCGACGTGACGCGGGGCGGCTACGTCGGGCACGGTGCGCCGCTGGTGGATCTCTCCCAACTGCTCGGGCCGGAGTGCCGGGACGCTCTGGGGCTGGCGCTGTCGCTGGGCAACGAGGTGCTGCCCGCCGACTGCCTCACGGCGCCTCCGGTGTTCGGGACGGCGGAGCTACCTGTGCTCTGCCGGGGGCTCGTGGTCTACGGCGGCAACGTCGGGATCTCGCTCGCCGCCCTGGCGTCCGGGCGGATCCCGCCGTTCTTCTGCCCGCCCGGGGCGCGGGGCGAGGACACGTTCTTCGGGCTGCGGCTGGCGGGGGCGGCCGTGACCGGAGCAGCCCCGGTTCGGCACGACCCGTTCCGGCTCGGCCGCGACGCACCTGCCGCGGTGCCTCCGACGCCGGCCCACCTGCGGCGGTTCGCCGGCGCCGTCCGGGGCTGGGTGCGCTACGCGCCGCTGTGGGTACGGACCCAGCACCCCGACCCGGCCGCGGTGCTGGAGACGATCGCGGCGATCTACACCGGGCACCGCGGGTGCCTCGAGACCCTCGGCCTCGGCGACGTCCCGCACGAGTTCACGCGGGCCGTCGCCGCGGCGGAGTCGGAGCACGCGCTGCTCGACGCCGCCGACGTCGCGTGGCGGGCCGGGATCGTGCCCCGGTTCAGGCCGTGAACAACTCCTGCGCCACGTCGGCGGGCGAGGGCATCGCGGCGATCTCGGCGGCGAGGCGGTCGGCGGCGTCGCGCACGGCCGCGTCCTTCAGCAGCCGCGCGGCGGCGTCGGTGATCGTGTCGGCCGTCAGCGCGGCCGGCGGGATCTGCTCACCGGCCCCGCAGCGGGTGACCATGGCGGCGTTGTCGAACTGGTCGGCCCCCTGCGGGATCACGAGCTGGGGCACGCCCGCCGCGAGGCAGCCCAGCGTGGTGCCGGACCCTCCGTGGTGCACCACGAGCGCGGTGTGCGGGAGCACCTCGGCCTGCGGCACCCATGGCTCGACACGCACGTTCCCCGGGAGCTCGCCGAGGGACGAGAGGTCCACGGTGGGACCGGCGGCCACCAGCACCCGGGCGTCGAGCCGGCCGAGGCCCGCGATGGCCCGCGTCATCACCCTCGGATTGCCGAACGCCGTGCCCATCGTCAGGTAGACCAGCGGTGGACCGTCCTCGGCGACCCACGCCGCCAGCTCGCCCGGCGGGGCGAACGCGACCGGGCGCAGGGGCACCCGTGCCACGGTGGCCAGGAACCGCGGTGCCTGCAACGACGGCGGGCAGATGTCGACGTAGGGGTCACCGAGCCCGGGCAGCACGTCGGCGGGGAGCTCGACGCCGACCTCCGCGGCGACGGCCACCGTGCCGGACCCGGTGAACAACGAGGACGCGCGGTCGGCCACCCGGCCGAACCCGTGACAGATCCCCCGGACGCCCGCCCGGCGGGCCGCGATCCCGGCGCCGGCGTTCGCGGACTCGTGCACGACGACGTCGGGGCGGTGCTCGGCCAGCAACGGTTCCAGGTCGGCGATGGTGCGCCGGGGCAGGATCTCGCCGAACACGCGGGCGGCGGCGGCCATCATCTGCTCCTGGGTCATCGACGCCCGGTCGGGTCGGTCCGGCAGCGACCCGAACGCCTGCCCCATCTCGACGCCGGCGAGCAGCGGGGTGAATCCCAGGCCGCGCAGCAGCGGGTGGAACGGGGCGGTGGTGGCGAACAGGACGTCGTGGCCGGCGTCGCGCGCCGCGGTCGCGAGGGGGACCAGGGGATAGGTGTGCCCGTGGCCACCGACGCTCGAGAACACGATCCGCACGGGTGCGACCCTACGGCCGGGTCCGACCGGGGCGCCGGTCGGTGATCCGACATACCCGATCAATCGGCCGGGGTGTGACCGACGTCATCGCTCCGGCGCTGCGATGCCCGCCGGTCCACCGGCGAGGACCGCGGCCGCCAGCGCCCTCGTCGCCGGCCGGTCCTCGGTGCGCGGGTTGGTGAGCAGCACCAGGTCGATGTGGCCCAGCTCCGGCAGGCGGTGCTGCGGCCCGAGTCGCGTCAGCTGCACCGGGATGAGGCTGCGCGCCATGGCGGAGATCCCGATCCCGGCGGCGACCGCTCCGATCAGGCCGTTCACCCCCCAGCACACACACGCGCTGCGGTAGGCGATGCCGGCGCGTTCCAGCGCGTTCTGCATGAGCGTCCGGCCGACGCTGGGCGGGGTGTAGACGACCAGCGGGAGCGGCTGGGCCAGGTCCAGCCGGGTCGCGTCGCCGCCGACCCACACCATGCGGTCGCGCTTGACCAGCTGGCCCCTCGATGACTGCGTGGGGTCCTCACCGTGCGGGCGCTTGCCCACGAAGATGTCCAGCCGGTCGTTCTCCAGCCTGCGGTGCAGGGTGCCGCTCTGGTCGACGGTCAGGTGGAGGTCGACCTGGGGGTGCGCCCGCCGGAAGTCGCGCAGGATCTGGGGGAGCCCGGTCAGGGCGAGGTCGTCGGACATTCCGATCCGCAGCCGGCCGTGTGGGCGCTCGCCGCTGAAGTACGCGGCTGCGTCGGCGTGGGAGGCCAGGATCGACCGGGCGAACCCGATCATGGCCTCGCCGTCCGGGGTGATCGCGACGGTGTGGGTGTCCCGCGCCACCAGCACCCGGCCGGTGGCCTCCTCCAGCTTGCGGACGTGCTGGCTGACCGTCGGCTGCCGGATCCCCAGGCGGGCGGCCGCCTGGGTGAAGCTGCGGGTCTGGGCGACGGCGAGGAACGTGCGGAGCTGGGTGGTGTCGTACGCGTCGCTCATTGTGCCTCGCAATAACAGTAAGTCGGCTGATCGGGGTTCAGAATAGCGATCCTCCGGCGCAGGGTGGGGGCGTGTCCGCTGCCGCTCCCACGTTCGCCGCCCTCCGTGTCCCCGACTTCCGGATCTACCTGGGCGGCCAGAGCGTCGCCAGCACCGGCACCTGGATGCGCAGCATCGCCCAGGACTGGCTGGTGCTGGAGCTGACGGGCAGCCCCACCGCCGTCGGGGTGGTGATGGCGTGCCAGTTCCTGCCGATGCTGGTGCTCGGCATGTACGGCGGGCTGCTCGCCGACCGCTTCCCGAAGCGCACGATCCTGCTGGTCACCCAGACCCTCAACGGGGTGCTGGCCGCCGCGCTCGCCGTGCTGACGCTCACCGGCGACGTGCGCGTCGGCCACGTGTACGTGCTCGCGCTGCTCGGCGGGCTGGTGTTCGTCGTGGACAATCCGGCGCGGCAGGTGTTCGTCAACGAGGTGGTGCCGGCGCGCTACCTCCGCAACGCGATCGCGCTCAATGCCGCGGTCTTCCAGACCACCCGGCTGCTCGGCCCGGCGGTCGCGGGCGTGCTGATCGGCACGGTCGGGATCGGGTGGGCGTTCGCCGCCAACGCGGCGTGCTACCTGGGCCCGACGCTCGGGCTCCTGCTGATCCGGCCCGCGCGCCTGCTGCCCGTGCCGGCCCTGGGGCGGGCGCCGGGCCAGCTGCGTTCGGCGATGCGCTATGTGGCCGCGCGCCCGCACGTGGGGTGGGCGATCGTCCTCGTCGGGGTCGTCGGCATGTTCGGGCTGAACTTCCCCGTGGTGCTGACGGCGATGGCGAGCGAGACGTTCCGCGGCGGTGCGGGGCTCTACGGGCTGTTCAACGTCGTGCTCGCGGTCGGGTCGGTCACCGGCGCGCTGGTGGCCGGCGGCCGGGCCAGTACCCGGCTGCGGGTGCTGCTGGCCACGGCCGCCGCCTTCGGGCTGTTGCAGATGCTCGCCGCGTTCGCCCCCGATCTCGGGGTGTTCCTCGGCGTGATCGTCGTGATGGGCGCGGTGAACCTGGCGTTCCAGGCGCTGGCGAACTCCGCGGTGCAGACGTGGGTGGACCCGGCGTTCCGCGGCCGCGTCATGGGGCTCTACATGCTCGCGTTCGCGGGCGGGACGCCTCTGGGAGCGCCTCTCGTCGGGTGGATCACGACCCAGTACGGCGCCCGGGTGGGGATGGCCGTCTGCGGACTGGTGCCGCTGCTGGTGGCGCTGTTCGTGGGCGCCCGGCTGCGGTCGTCAGCCGCCGATCGCGTCCAGCTCCGTGACGGCGTCGGCAGGCAGGAGGAGCCCGGCTCCCGCGACGTTCTCGCGCAGGTGTGCAGGCGAGGACGTGCCGGGGATGAGCAGGACGTTGGGTGAGCGCTGCAGCAGCCAGGCGAGCGCGACCGACATCGCGGTCGCCCCGAGCCGGTCCGCCACCGCGCTCAGCGCGTCGGACTGCAGCGGGGAGAAGCCACCCAGCGGGAAGTAGGGCACGTAGGCGATGCCCTGCGCAGCCAGGGAGTGGATCAGGGCGTCGTCGTCGCGGCGGGCGATGTTGTACATGTTCTGCACGCAGACCACCGGCGCGATCGTCTGCGCCTCGGCCACCTGCTCGGCGTTGACGGTGCTGAGGCCGAGGTGCCGGATCAGGCCCTGCTGCTGGAGCTCCGCGAGCGCCGTGAACTGTTTGCCGATCGAGCCCGGCTCGGGGGCGTCGAGGCCGCCGACGCGCAGGTTGACGACGTCCATCGCGTCGAGGCCGAGGCGCTCGAGGTTGTCGTGGACCTGCGCGCGCAGCTCGTCGGGTGTGCGGGCGTGCGGCCAGCCGCCCACCTCGTCGCGGCGCGCACCGACCTTCGTGACGATGTGCAGGCCGTCGGGGTAGGGGGCGAGCGCCTCGCGGATGATCTCGTTGGTGACGTGCGGGCCGTAGAAGTCGGCGGTGTCGATGTGGGTGATGCCGAGGTCGACGGCCTCGCGGAGCACGGCGACCGCGGCGTCCCGGTCCTTCGGCGGCCCGAACACGCCGGGGCCGGCGAGCTGCATGGCGCCGTAGCCGATGCGGGTGAGGTCGAGATCGCCGACGCGGTAGAAGTCGTGGAGTGCCATGGCCCCATCCTGCGCCGTAGGGTGGGCACTGTGCTCGTCGCGGCCTGTCAGATCCCGGCGTCGGTCGATGCCCCGGACCTGGGAACTCTGGCGGCGGCTGCGCGGGAGGCCGCCGGTCGCGGAGCCCGGCTGATCGTGCTGCCCGAGCTGGCCGCCTGCGGGTACGTGTTCCGGGACGCCGCTGAGGCGCGTGCCGCGGCCGAGCCGTCGACCGGTCCGACGGTGACGCTGCTCCGCGAGCTGTCGGCCGAGCTCGGATGCGTGCTGGTGGCCGGCTTCGCCGAGCTCGGCGCCGACGGCCGCGTGTACAACTCGGCGGCCCTCGCCGACGGTGGTGAACTCGTCGCCGTCTACCGCAAGGCGCACCTGTGGGGGAGCGAGCCCGACGTCTTCCTCGCCGGTGATTCCCCGCCCGCCGTCGTCGACACCTCGGCCGGGCGGATCGGCCTGCTCATCTGCTACGACCTGGAGTTCCCGGAGTGGGTGCGGCTCGCCGCCGAGGCCGGCGCGGAGATTCTCGCCGTGCCCGTGAACTGGCCGCAGATGCCCCGGCCCGCGGGGGTGCCGGCCCTCGAGGCGGTCAAGGCGCAGGCCGCGGCGGGCACCTACTGCGTGCACGTCGTGGTCGCCGACCGGTGCGGGAGCGAGCGCGGGGTGGATTGGGTCGGGGGCAGCCTGGTCTGCGGCGCGGACGGCTACCTGCTCGCCGGGCCCGCCACCGCACCCGGGGACGCTGCGGCTCCGGCCGTGCTCGTGGCCGACCTCGACCCGGCGGCGGCCCGGGACAAGGCGATCGGTTCCCGCAACCACGCGGTGAACGACCGGCGGCCGGAGTTGTACGGCTGACACCGTCCCACCGACGCGCGACGGCCGGAACCGGAGGAGGGACGACAGGCCGAAGTCGATGGTGGTCGCGGCGGCCCGGACCCGGGGGACGTCGCCCAGAACGCCCGAGTACACGCCGAGCTGCCGCGCAGAGCCGACGCCCGGTTGGTCGGGTTCCCGGAGCTGTCGCTGACCGGCTACGACCCCGACGCGCCGATCGTCGACCCGGACGATCCGACCCCGGAGCCGCCGCACCGAGCTCGTTGTCGGCGTCGATCGTGAACGCGACGAGCGAGGCGGAAAGCGGTGCGGTGAGCGGCAACGGCCGGCAGGTTCCCCCGGGCCCGACGAGCCGATCTGTACCTTCCCGGAGGATCACGACATCGGCCTGTGGCGGTCCGGGCCCGGCGCATGATCGTCCCGTGAGCACCGAGCACGAGCAGGGGGACATCGTCAGCAGCGTGGGGTTCACCGCCCTGATGGTGGCGGCGGGGCGGGCGGTGTGCGGTACCGCTTCTTCGACACCGCGCTCGCCGCGGCGACAGAGCAGGGCATCGACCAGGTCGTGCTGCTCGCCGCGGGCCTGGACTCGTGGGGCCGTCCGCCTGTCCTGGGCCGCCGGCACCACCGTCCACGAGGTGGACCAGGTTGCGGTTCTCGCTTCCAAGGGCGAGGTGTTGGCCGAGCACGGCGCGACGCCGACCTGCCACCGCCGCGTGGTGGGCGTCGACCTGCGTGACGACTGGGTCTCGGCGTTGCAGGCGAGCCCCGACGCGGCCGCCGAGTACGTCCGCGAGCTGCGCCCGCTGGCGTCCGGGACCCGGATGATCAGCGAGCCGCTCACGGCGGTCAGACGGTGACCGGTCGTCAGGGCCTCAACCACCATCTCCGATCAGTACGCCTAGCCGGTGGGATGGTGCGACCGGGGGGTGAGCGGTCATTCGCCGTAGGCGAGCAGCCCCTGTCGTCGCAGCTCAGTGGTAGACTTTCGAACATGCGAGCGACAGAGAAACGGGCAGGTGAGACGGTCGACCATGTCGCTGCCGCGCTGCTGTCCACGCTCGCCGACCTGACCGCGCACGCCGGCTCGCCCGCCCCGGCACCGGGGCGGCACGGATCGACCGGATCGCCGCGATGGAGCAGCTCCGGTCCGCGTTGGCCGCCGCGCAGCACGCGGAGATGGTCGCGTTCGGTCGTGATCAGGTCGAGGAGCAGATCGCGCTCGTCGAGGCCGGCCGGCTCGATCCCGTCGCGCTCGGGCGTGGCATCGCCGATCAGATCCCGTTGGCCTGCAGGGTGTCGCCGTTCCACGGATCGCGCCGGCTCGGGATCGCCCGGGCGTTGGACAGCGACCTGCCGGGAGTCGGCGGGTTGCTCGCCACAGGGCGGACCAGCGAGCGCATCGCCGAAGCGGTGGTGACGCAGACCTCGCACCTCAGCTCCGAGTCGCGGCGGCTGGTGGACAAGCAGCTCGCCGAGGATGGGTTGGAGAAGCTGTCGGTGCGGCGGGCGGAGGCTCTGGTCAAGCAGTGCGCCTACGACGCCGACCGCGCCGGCTACGTCGCCCGGGGACGCACCGCCCGATCCGATCGCCGGGTGGGGCTGCGGCCCGCGCCCGACACGATGAGCGTGCTGTCGGGATTCCTCCCGGTCGAGCAGGGCGTCGCATGCCTGGCCGCACTGCGCGCGCACGCCGACGCGGTGCTCGCGGCCGGGGACACCCGCACGCGGGATCAGGTCATGGCCGACACGTTGACCGAGCGGGTCACGGGGCAGGCCGCCGCGGCGGATGTGAACGTGGAGGTCGGGATCGTGATGCCTCTCGAAGCGCTGCTCGACCCCGACGCCGGTGGCTCCGCCGAGATCGTCGGGCACGGCCGGATCCCCGCCGGGATCGCCCGGGACCTGCTCGCCTCCACCGAGGGGAAGCTGTGGTGGCGGCGTCTGTTCACCGCCACCGACAACGGGCCCCTGGTCGGCTGCGACCCGCGCCGACGCCGCTTCGACGGCGTCCTGGCCCACCTGATCGCGATCCGGGACGGCGGCCGGTGCCGCGACCCGTATTGCGATGCGCCGATCAGGCATTTCGATCACATCGATCGGCGCCGCGCCGGTGGGCCCACGAGCTTCGTCAACGGCCGCGGCACGTGTGCCCGCCGGGAATTGCGTCCGCGAGATGCCCGGCTGGCACGTCGAGGTCATCGAGGACGGGCTCGGGGCACGACCACACACGGTTCGGACGACGACCCCGACCGGTCACACCTACGACAGCTCCGCCGGACCAGCCCCGTAGCCGGCGGGTTGGCGAAGTGGGCGGCTCCCCACTCCGAGATGCGCTCGACGATGCCGTCGTCACCGGCGCCGCGGCGCACGTCGAGGTGCAACCGGTCGCCCGAGGGGTGGCGAAGCGTCGTCGTTCCGGGCGTGCCCGCCCACGGCAACCAGCCAGTGATCGCCGACCAGAACGCGCCGTCCCTGTCCGGATCGCCGCTGTCGAGCCTGAGCGCGGCGATGGGCCCGGTGTCGTGCCGCGTCTCGTGGTCGTCCAGCACAGAGAGGGTGTTGCCTTCGGGGTCCTCGAGGAAGACTTCGTCGGAAAGGTGCAACCGGGCCTCGATGAGGTCCGGCTCGCTGGTGATCACCTCAGCGTCTAGCGCGGTGGCCCAGCACCGGCCGAGCCGCTGGGGGTCACGGGCTATCGCTCCGCCGCGTCGTTCCACCCGTCGATGACGGTCGTGACGAGAGCGTCCGTCACGCCGGCCGTAGTGTCGACGTGCAGGTCGTAGGGGCCGTGCTCGTGGATGTGGTTCTGCTCGATGTGGGCCCGCCCCTCGCCGGGCGTGCGGTCACCCCGGGCGGCCTCCCGGCGGTCGATCTCCGCGAGGTCGCAGTGGACGGCCACCCAGAACACGTCGAAGCCGCTGAGCAGCTCGTCGAGCTGGGCCCGCCACCCGGCGAACTCGACGACGTGCTCGACGATGAGGTCGTTGCCTGCAGCGGCCATCGCGGGGATGCAGCGGTGGAAGCCGTCGAAGAAGCGAGGCCGCATCTGCCCGGCCCAGGCGAACGGGCCCTCGGTGTCGCGCCGGCCCGGAAGGCTCCTCGCCTCGATCAGCAGGTCGCCGCTGAGCAGCAGGAACGGGATGTCCAGAGTGTCCTGGAGGCGTCGGGCCAGGGTGGACTTCCCGGAGCTCGACGCCCCGTTGAGGAGGATCACCCGACCGGGAGAGGGAGTTCTCACCCGCCCATTGTCTCAGCCGGTGACGCTCGGCAGTCCGTTCTCCAGGTGGCCGGCGAACCGCCGCACCCAGGTCGGGTGCCCGGCCCAGGTGGCGGTGATGTCGTACCAGCCGTGGTCGTGCTCGAACGGCTGGTAGGTGTGGGTGCGCGTCGCTCCCGCCGGCACGGTCAGTAGCCCGCCGGTGAGCGTCAGTGTGGCGGGCGCCGTCCCGGTGTTGGTGGCGCGCAACGTCAGGGTGGGACGCCGCGCGCTTCCGGTGATCGTGACCGCCACCTCCACCCCGGCGCTCGATGCGTCCCCGGCCGCGGTACGCAGGAACCCGTTGGGGCCGTGGACGGCCACGTCGTAGGCACCGAGGACGAGCGGGACCGTCGCCGTCGCCGAGCCGCCGGGCGTGACGTCGACGTGTTGGGGAGCACCGGCGCCCGGGTAGACCGCGAGCTGCAGCGCGGCGCTCCCGTGGTTGGCCGCGGCCACGGTGACCTGCGCGCCGACCGTCAGGTTGGCCTCCGGCTGGTAGGGCAGCGGCCGGGCCGGAGCCGTGCCGGGATCCTGTGCGGGTGCCACCTGCGTGGTGGGGGGCCTCGACGGGGGGAGCGTCTTCTGCGTCCGGTCGGCAGCGGCCCGCAGCGCGGTGGCGTCGGGTAGCGACGGGATCGACGTGACGCGGTGGGAGAAGTCGAAACAGCTGGTCAGGTCGCCACACATCGCGCGGCGCCAGGCGGAGATGTTGGTCTCCCGGATCCCGGTCCAGGTCTCCAGGAACCGCAGCACCGAGGTGTGGTCGGCCACCTGCGAGTTGACGAACCCGCCGCGGCTCCACGGCGACACCACCGTCATCGGCACGCGCGGTCCGAGCCCGATCGGCACGAGCGGTCCGGCGGCGGGCGGCAGCCCCCTGAACGCCGGCTGCGACGCCGGGAGCAGCTCCTGCGGCGTTCCGGGCGGGGCGACGGGCGGCGCGATGTGATCGTAGAAGCCGTCGTTCTCGTCGTAGTTGAGGAACACGACGGTGGAGTCGCGCAGCTTCTGGTTGGCCCAGATGCCGTTCAGGACGGCCTGGACGTACGCCGCGCCGTCCACGGGGCGGGCCGCGGGGTGTTCGGAGTACAGGTACGGCGCCACCACCCAGGACACGGCGGGCAGCGAGCCGGTGGCGCAGTCCCCGAGGAACTGCGCCAGCACGTGGTCGATGTTGCGCCCCTGCCCCGAGTCGGGCTTCCACGCGGTGCGCAGGCTGGCCCGGTCGGCGAGCTGGCGGACCTTCGGGTCGGTCGACGCCAGCGCGTCGTGGTAGGCCTGGAACAGCCACAGCGGGTTGTCGCCGTAGTCGCCGACGTAGCCGTCCGACCCGTCGCCCACCTCGTCGTTGGCGTACACCTGCCAGCTCACGCCGGCCTTCTGCAGCCGCTCGGGGTAGGTGGTCCAGGTGAAGACGGGCTTGTAGTCGTCCGGGTTGGCGGTAGCCGGGCCACCCGCGCGGCCGTCGGGGTCGATCGTGCCGGTCCAGTGGAACAGCCGGTTCGGCGTGGTCGGGCCCTGGATCGAGCAGAAGTAGTTGTCGCAGATGGTGAACGCCGACGCCAGCGCGCGCTGGAAGGGGATGTCGGTGGCGGTGAAGTAACCCATCGTGGCCTCGGACTTGGCCGCGACCCACCGGTCGTACAGACCGCCGTCGAACGCGAGATGCGTGGTGTCCCAGTCGTGGGGCAGGTCCGCGAGGTCCTGCCCGTCGACCTTCGTCGTGTCGACGTGGAACGGGAGCAGGTAGCCGCCGTCGAGCCGGGCCGGGTCGGGCTGGTGGAAGACGTCGGAGCTGCCGCGGCGCAGCGCAGCCCTGTCACCGAACCCGCGGACGCCGGCCATCGTGCCGTAGTAGTGGTCGAAGGAGCGGTTCTCCTGCATGAGGATCACGACGTGCTCGACGGAGTCGAGGGAGCCGGTGGTCGGCGACCCCGCCCAGGCCTCGTCGATGCCGAACGACGCACCGAGGACGGGGGCCGTCGCGGCGGCGCCGAGCACGCCTCCGAGGAAGCGACGACGGGGGAAGCGGGGGTTGGTCACGATCACTGATTGTGTGTGGATCACCCGGCCGGGCGAGTGTCGTCCCGGTGAACCGTTGCGGAGCGTTTCCCGACGTCAGTGGCCGAAATCGGGCATGAAGGACCAGAGCGGGCGCTCGAACGGCACACCATGGCTGCCGACGGTTGATCGAACAGCGATGGAGTGCCGTCCACCCGTTCTCCGCACCTTCAGAGCCCGCCGGGAGAACGTGCTCTTCGCCGACTCGTGGAGGGCGGCGGGCGGATAGGGAACGGGCCGCACGTCGACGGTCAGCCCGGAGGCCTCGATGATCGACTCGATGGCCTCGGGCAGCGGCCCGTGCCAGTAGAGGATCAGGCGGTCGGCCTGTGGGACCACCTCCGAGCCGGCGAGCCCGTCGAGACCCAGACCGATGGCGGTGTTCTCGATCTCGCCGAACAGCAGCCCGTATCCCTGCTGGTGATCGACCGGTTCCATGTCCGTTCCCCTCAGCTGTCGTAGTGGCGCAGCGTGGGCCACAGTTGCGACCAGGGCGCGCGCGGCTCCCGGCAGACCCAGATCGTGCCGCCCTGCTCCTCGTTGTCCACCCCGACGCCGTTGTCGACCTTCCCGGCCGGGCGGACGTCGCGGAACAACGTGTCCAGCAGTTGCTTGCGCTTGTCGAACCCCACCGCGATGACCGTGGTGATGTCCGCGGGCGGGCCGCCCCACGTCCAGTAGCTGTTGTGCCCGCTCACCGGCCGGCCCAGGCCGTAGCGCGTTCCGAGCAGTTCGACGGCGCCGGCTTCGCCGTAGTTGGCGGTGAGCGCCACGGCCTTCTCCCCGGCCGGCAGCGCGTCACGGACGGCGGCGATCTGCGCGACCATCTCCGGCCAGCCGATCGAGTCGGCGAGCACCTGGTTGATCGACGTGAACGGCAGGGAGCGCTGCACCGTCAGGGGCAGCACCGGCAGGGCGCCCGGCAGGATGACCACGGCTGCGACCACCGCCGCCACCGGGCCCCAGCGCCACCGCTGCGCCGCCACCGCTCCCGCGGCGAACAACGGGACGTACATCGGCAGCAGGTAGTAGGAGCGGCCGCCGATCGCGGCGAGCAGCACCAAGAGCACGAGGTACATCCAGGCCAGCGGGCGGAAGGTGGCCGAGCGCCACAGCCACCACAGCCCGGCCATCCAGACCGGCGCCAGCAGCGGGTTCATCGTCAGCACCTGCATCGGCAGGTACAGCAACGCGGAGGTGAGGCCGCCCTGACCGTCGCTGATGGAGCCGGCGACCTGGAACATGGGCCAGTCGTTGGCGGCCTGCCAGAGCAAGTTGGGTGAGACGATCAGCACCGCCAGCAGCCCGCCGGCCCACGGCCAGGGGGAACGCAGCCAGCTCCTCCGGGACGGCGTGAGCACGATCGCGACGACCAGTGCGATCGCCAGCAGCACCAGCGTGTCCTTGTTCCACAGCCCGAGCCCCGCGACGGCGCCGAAGCCGAGCCACCAGCGCGGGTCGGCATCGATGCGCGCTCCGCTGTCGCTCCGCGCGGGCCCACTCAGCAGCTTCACCAGGATCAGCAGGCAGCCGGCCCAGGCGAGCTGGTCGAACGCCGTCGGGCCGTAGAGGTGGAACAGCGTCAGGCCGATCGTCGAGGTGCCCGCGCAGATGCCCGCCGTCAGTTGGGCGGTGGTGCGGCCGCCGAACGCGTGGGCCAGCAGGCTCGCGATCACGACGACTCCGGCGCCGGCGAGCGCCGGCCACAGCCGCAGGCCCACCACCGAGTCGCCGAACAGGGTTCGGGACAGCCAGCCGACGGCCGGGACGAACGGCTGCTCGCTGACGAATCCCCAGGCCAGCCGCTTCGACTCGGCCAGGAAGTACAGCTCGTCGCGGTGGTAGCCGTAGCCGGCGGCGAACGCGAGGTGCAGGGCGACGGTGGCGGCCGCGACGGCGAGCACGGGGTTGCGGCGCCACGTCTGCGTGGGGGCGACGGTGGTGGTCATGGGAGCAATCGTCGGTCCGGCGGGAGGTCCGACACATCATCCTGCGGGCGAGACCTGCCCTCACCCCACGGGAGGGCTCAGCCCTGGGGAGCGATGGCACCGCAGTCATAGGCCAGCACGATCGCCGCCGCGCGGTCGCGGGCGCCCAGCTTGGTGAAGACCCCGCGCACGTGCGTCTTCACCGTGGCCTCGCTGACGTGCAGTGATGCGGCGATCTCGACGTTCGTGGCGCCGCGGGCCATCCGGACCAGCACGTCGCGCTCGCGGTCGGTGAGCGCGTCGAGACGGCCGGCGTCGAGACGGGCCGGGGCCGCGCGGCGGTAGGCCGACAGCACCCGGGGCGCGACGGCCGGGTCGAACCAGGCGCCGCCGCCGGCGACCGCGCGGGCCGCGGCGAGGAGGTCGGCCGCGCTCGCGTCCTTGAGCACGAACCCGGCCGCGCCCGCGTCGATCGCGCCCCACAGCACGTCGTCGTCGTCGAAGGTGGTGAGCACGAGGACGGGCGGGGCGTCGGGCACGGCCCGGACGGCGCGGGTGGCGTCGATGCCGTTCATCCGGGGCATCCGGACGTCGGTGAGCACCAGATCGACGGCGAGCGCGGGCAGCCCGGCCACCAGCTCGGCGCCGTCGGCGAACTCCGCCACCACCTCGAACCCGTCCTCGGGATCGAGGATCCGGGCGAGGCCCGCGCGGACCAGCGCCTGGTCGTCGACGATCACGGTGCGGATCACGGTGCGGATCACGGGGCACCTCGCGTGGGGATCCGGCCGCACACGCGCCAACCGTCCGGGGTCGGGGCGGCCGTCAGCTCGCCGCCCGCCAGCTCCGCCCGTTCGCGCATCCCGACCAGACCGTAGCGGGGGCGGTCGTCCTCGGCGTGCGACGTGACGGGGCCGGTGCTGGTCACCTCGAGAGCGACGTGGTCGGGCCCGATCGTCACCGCCACGGACGTGTCGGCGTGCGGGGCGTGGCGGAGCGCGTTCGTGAGGGACTCCTGCACGATCCGGTGCACCGCCAGCGCCTGCCCGTCGTCGACGAGGGCGGGGTCGCCGGTGATCGTGTGCCGCACCGCCAGGCCGCGCTCGCCGGCCCCGCGCACCAGGTCGGCGACGCCGTCGAGCCCCGGCACGGGGGCGGCGTCCGCCGCGTTGCGCAGCAGCGACATCGTGCGCCGCAGCTCGGCCATGCTCGCCCGCCCCGCCGTCTCGGCCGTGGCCAGTGCCTCGTCGGCGGCCTCGGGGTTGCGGCGCAGCACGTGCCGCGCACCGGTGATCTGCAGCAGGACGGCGGCCAGGCCGTGGCCGACGAGATCGTGGACGTCGCGGGCGATCCGCTGCCGCTCCTCGGTGACGACCCGCGCGGCCAGCTCGCGTTGCGCCGCCTCCAGGCGGGCGAGCAGGTCGAACTGCCGGCGGACGAGCCGCCCCAGCACCCACGGGAAGACGATCCCGAGCACCCAGATCCAGTAGCTGAAGCTCTCCTGCGGTGGCATGAGCAGCCGGGCGGCCAGTGGCGCGGCGGCTCCGAGCACCCCGACCCCCACCGCGACCGGCATCGACCTCTCGAACCACGCCACGCCCGTGGCCAGCATCGACACCAGGAACAGCGCGGGCTCGTACTGCCCGGACCGCACCGCGGCGACGACGGGCACGATCACGCCGAGCGCCACGGCGAGGGCCGGCAGCCGCGGCAGAGCCACCCACAGCACGACGACCGCCACCGCGAGGGCGACGAGGGCGAGCCCGGCGGCCGAGCCCGGGTCGGAGACGGCGGCGAGCATGCCGATACCGAGGCCGACGACCGCCATCCCACCGCGCACGGCGGGAGGCGGGTAGATGGTCGTCACCGGAGCAGTCTGACGCACCTCGCAGCGCGGCGGTCGTCTCACAGCGCACCGGCGGGCTGCGAGGACGACACGCGGGCTGCGAGGTCAGTAGTGGATCGCGCCGCGGGAGCCGCCGCCCGTGGCCACCGCGTCCCCGGTGATCGACACACTGCGGGGCGAGCAGAGGAAGACCACCACGTCGGCCACCTCCTGCGCCGCCACGACGCGGTTGATGCTGGTACCGGCGGCGAACCCGCCCTCCACCGCCTCGGGCGTGCTGCCCTCCCGCTCGGCCAGCGCCGCGAACATCGCGGGGGAGCGTTCGGTGATCACCAGTCCGGGGTGCACCACCGTCACGTTCACGCCCGACGGGCCGAGCTCGTCGGCGAGGTTCTTGGTGAGCGCGGCGACGGCGACGTTGCGGATCGAGCCCACGATGGACGTGGACAGGCGCGCGTTGAGGCCGCTGATGTTGACGATGCGGCCCCAGCCCTGCGCCGTCATGTGCGGGGCCACCGCGCGGCAGCAGCGCAGGTAGCCCAGCACCTTCGTCTCGAAGTGGTCGCGCACCTCGTCGTCGGTGAGGTCGGCGAGCTTCGGGGCCGCGCCACCGCCGGGCTTCGCGGCGCCGTTCACGAGGATGTCGACGCCGCCGAACCCGGCCACCACCCGCTCGACCATCGCGCGCACCGACGCGTCGTCGGTGGTGTCGGCGACGACGGCGATCGCGCCCCCGCCCACCTGCTCCGCCGCCGCGGTCAGCGTCGCGAGGTCCCGCCCGACGAGCGCGACCCGCACGCCCTCGGAGGCGAGGGTGGAAGCGACAGCGAGCCCGATCCCGCGCGCAGCACCGGTCACGATGGCGCGCTTACCGCTCAACTGGAGATCCATAGGGTCAACCTAGGCCGACGGTGCGCCGTACCGAGCCGCCCGCTGCCGCCAGGCCCGCCTCCGCCTCCGCCGCCGTCGCGCCCGTCAGCAGCATCACCGTCGCGAGCGTCGCCCGGCCACCGGCCGCCGCCAGGGCCTGCGCGGCCGTCTCACGGTCCACCTCCGCCGCCTCCGCGACGATGCGCTCGGCGCGGTCGGTCAGTTTCGCGTTGGTGGGGCGCATGTCGATCATCAGGTTCCGGTAGGTCTTGCCCACCTGCACCATCGCCGCCGTGCTGAGCATGTTGCACACCAGCTTCTGGGCCGTGCCTGCCTTGAGCCGGGTGGAGCCGGTGAGCACCTCGGGGCCGGTGTCCACCTCGATCGCGACGTCGGCGTGCGGGCTCGCGGCCGCGCCCGGGTTGCACGAGACGGCCACGGTGGCGGCGCCGCGGGCGCGGGCGCGGTCGAGCCCGGCGATCACGTACGGGGTGCGGCCGCTGGCGGCCAGGCCGACGACGGTGTCGCGTTCCCCGATCCCCGCCGCGTCGACGTCGGCGGCCGCGCGTTCCGGGTCGTCCTCCGCCCCCTCGACGGCGACGGTGAACGCGGCCGTGCCCCCGGCGAGGAGGGCCGTGACCTGCTCGGGGCCGCTGTCGAAGGTCGGCGGGCACTCGACGGCGTCGAGCAGCCCGAGCCGGCCGCTGGTGCCGGCGCCGAGGTAGACGAGCCGGCCACCACGACGCAGCGACACCACGATCAGGTCCACCGCGGCCTCGATCTGCGGGAGCGCGGCCGCCACGGCGAGCGGCACCGTGCGGTCCTCTCCGTTCATCACCCGCAGCACCTGCGCGACGGACATGGCGTCGAGATCGGTGGTTCGCGGGTTCGGGGTTTCTGTCCTGAGCAAGCTGATGTCCACAGGGTCCTTCAGAGGTTGCGGCTCTGCACCGCGTCGTAGGTGCTGGTCAGGGCGTCCGTGGCGGCGTCGTAGGAGAGCTGGGCGACGCCGACGAACAGGCAGTCGACCACCGCGAGCTGTGCGATCCGGCTGGCCGTGGCTCCGGAGCGCAGGGGCGTCTCGCGCACGGCGGTGGTCAGCACGAGATCGGCGTCGCGGGCGATGGGGGAGCCGGCGAAGTTGGTCAGGGCGACGGTCGTAGCGCCCCGTTCGTGGGCGAGCCGCAGGGGTTCGACGACGTCGGCAGTGGTGCCCGAGTGCGAGATCCCCACGGCGACGTCCGCGGGCCCGAGCAGGGCAGCGGCGGTCAGCGCGGCGTGCGCGTCGGTCCAGACGAAGGCCATCAGCCCGATGCGGTGCAGCTTCTGGTGCAGGTCCTGGCCGACGAAGCCGCTGGCCCCGACGCCGACGATGTCGATGCGCCGGGCGCCGGCGACGGCGTCGACGCAGCGGCGCAGGACGTCGATGTCGAGGTGGGCGCCGGTCTCCTCCAGCGCCCGCGCCTCGTTGTAGACGATCTTGGCGACGACGGCGGCCAGCGAGTCGTCGACGTCGATGTCGCCGCCGGCCGGCGGGTCCTGGGCGTTCTCGCGGGCCGCGGCCGCCGCCAGCGCGAGGCGCAGCTGGGGGTAGCCGTCGACGCCGACGGCCCGGCAGAACCGCATGACGGTGGCCGTCGAGGTGCCGGCCCCGGCGGCCAGCGCGTTGATCGACAGCCGCGACGCGGCCGCCGGGTCGTCGAGCACCGAGGCGGCGACGCGCTGCTCGGCGGGCTGCAGCCCCGGCACCGCACCGCGGATCCGGACCAGCACATCGACGGGATCGTCCATGGGAGCCAGCGTATCCACGGCTGATGTTACGAAGCAACATTGATCAGTAGTTCACAGTTACTTCTTGACATCGTCAGTCGGCCTTTCCCATACTCACCGCCATGAACGCCGTGCTGGGGGTCGACGTGGGCAAGACGGGCTGCCGCGCGTCGCTCCGCATCGACGGCTTCCCGGAGACCGTCCGCGAGGTCGCAGGAGCCCCCGGCCTGGCCGCGCGCGACGGGGTCGCCGCCACCGGGGCCGCCGTGCTCGCCGCCTGCCGGGTCGTCCTGCACGACGCCGGGGTCACGGACGTCCGGGCCGTCGGGGTCGGCGCGGCCGGTGCCGTCGCGGCCCCGGACGCCGCCCGTGCGCTGGCCGCGCACCTGCTGAGCGAGCTGCCCGCCGGGGAGGTCGCCGTCGGCAGCGACGCCGTCACCTCCCACGCCGGCGCGCTCGACGGTGGCGCCGGGGTGGTGCTGGCCGTGGGGACCGGCGCCGTGGCCGTCGGGATCGGGGCCGACGGCACCTTCGCGCTCGTCGACGGCTGGGGCCCCGGCCTCGGCGACGAGGGTGGCGGGGCGTGGATCGGGCTCGCCGGGCTCCGCGCCGCGCTGCGGGCCCACGACGGTCGCGGCCCCGCCACCAGGCTTCTCGGGGAAGCCGTCGCGTCCTTCGGGGAGCTCATCGCCCTGCCCACCGTCCTCGACGCCGACGGCAGCCCCGCCCGCGTCGCGGCGTCCTTCGCACCGGCGGTCGCTCGCCTTGCCGCGTCCGGCGACCCGGTCGCCGTCGCCATCATGGACGACGCCGCCACGGCGCTGACCGCGACCGTGCACGCCGCGGCGCGGCGCATCGGGGGAGCCGACTCCGTCACGCTCACGGGCGGGCTGCTGCGCCTGGGGCCACCGCTGCTCGACCGCCTGGACCTGGGTCCGCTGGTGGAGCCCGCCGGCGGCTCGCTCGACGGCGCCCACCTGCTCGCCCTGCGCCACGACACCCCCCACGAGACGATGCTGGCGAGGATCCGATGATCGTCCTGGGAATGCTGTCGGGCACGTCGGTGGACGGCCTCGACGTGGCTGCCGCCGACCTCACGCTGGACGGGGACGTGATCACCCTGCGGCCGCTCGGCGCCATCGAGTACCCGTGGCCCGACGACATCCGCGCCCGCCTGCTCGGGATCCTGCCGCCCGCCACCACCACCGCGGGGGAGATCTGCGCGCTCGACACGGCGGTCGGACAGATCAGCGCGCAGGCTGCGGTCGCCGCGATCGAGCGGTTCGGAGTCGCCGATCTCGTCGCGTCGCTCGGCCAGACCGCGTTCCACGAGGTCGTCGACGGACACGCCCGCGCCACCCTGCAGCTGGGCCAGCCCGCGTGGATCGTCGAGGCCACGGGGCTGCCGGTGGTCTCCGACCTACGTGCCCGCGACATCGCCGCAGGTGGGGAGGGTGCGCCGCTGGCCAGCACCCTCGACGCGCTGTGGCTGGACCCCGGCGCCGCCGCGCTCAACCTGGGCGGCATCGCCAACGTCACCGTGGTCGGCGACGGGTCCGTCACCGCATTCGACACCGGCCCCGCCAACTGCCTCCTCGACGCCGCCGCCGTCCGGATCAGCGGCGGCAAGCAGCACAGCGACGTCGACGGGCGTCTCGCGCTCTCGGGAACCGTCGACGAGGCCCTCCTGGAACTGCTGCTCGCCGAGCCCTACTACGCCCGGCCCGCACCGAAGTCGACCGGCCGCGAGCTGTTCCACGCCTCCTATGTGGACTCGGCCGGTGTGTCGGACGCCGACCTCATGGCCACCCTCACCGAGCTCACCGCCGTCACCGTCGCCGACGCGCTACGCCCCTTCGGCCCGACCGAGGTGGTCGCGTCCGGGGGCGGGGTGCGCAACCCCGCGCTGATGGCCGCGCTGCGCCGCCGCCTCGGCGCCACCCCGCTCGTGGCCAGCGACGACCGCGGGTTGCCCGCAGGCGACAAGGAGGCCTACCTCGTCGCGCTGCTGGGCTTTCTCACGTGGCACCAGCTGCCCGGCGTCGTCGACGGAGCCACCGGCTCCACCCCGCGTGTGCTGGGGCGGATCAGCCCCGGAGACCGTCCGATGCGACTGCCCGACCCGGGGTCGCCGCCGCGCCGACTCGTGATCGTCTAGGGAGAAGCCCATGCGACAGCTCGACCTCGTGGTCGTCATCGTCTACCTGGTGGCGATCGCCGTCATCGGTCTGCGGCTCGCCGGCCGCCAGAAGACATCGAAGGACTACTTCGTCGGCGACGGCAAGATGCCCTGGTGGACCGTCTGCTTCTCGGTGGTGGCCACCGAGACCAGCGTGCTCACCGTCATCTCCGTGCCCGGCGGCGCGTACACCAACCAGGGCTTCGGCAACGTCGAGCTGGCGCTGGGCTACGTGATCGGTCGCGTCGTCGTCGCCACGGTGCTCATCCCGCTCTACCGGCGCGGCGGTTTCGTCAGCGCCTACCAGTACCTGCAGGTGCGCTTCGGGCGGAACCTGCAGGGCGTCGCGTCGGTGACGTTCGTGTTCACCCGCCTGCTCGCGGAGGGCGTGCGCCTGTTCGCCTCCGCGATCCCGATCAAGCTCCTGCTCGACGAGCTGGGCCTCGTCACCAACTACACGACGATCATCGTGGTGCTGACCGTGATCACCGTGGTCTACACCTACATCGGTGGCATCAAGGCCGTGATCTGGACCGACGCGATCCAGATGGGGCTCTACCTCGGCGGCGCGATCCTCGCCATCGTCGTGCTCTCGGCCGCCGTCGGCGGCGGCGGGTACGCAGCGGCGGCGGACGCCGGCAAGTTCCTGCTGTTCGACCCGAACTTCGACCTCTCCCACATCCTGACCAGCCCGTTCGCGATGCCCACCGCGATCGTCGGCGGCGCGATCTTCGCGATGGCCAGCCACGGGTCGGACCAGCTGATCGTCCAGCGCATCCTCGCCACCCGCTCGCTGCGCGACAGCCAGAAGGCGATGATCGGCTCCGGGATCTTCGTGACCATCCAGTTCGCCGCGTTCTCGCTGGTGGGTGCCCTGCTGTGGTCCTACAACCAGGGGAAGTCGTTCAAGGAGCTGGGCCTGAGCACCAGCGACAACCTCTACCCGAACTTCATCCTGCACGGCCTGCCCGTCGGCATCTCCGGGCTGCTGGTGGCCGGCATCCTCGGCGCGGCCATGGGTTCGCTGTCCTCGGCGCTGAACTCGATGTCCAACTCCACGGTCTCCGACATCATCCGCAGCTTCTCGTCGAAGGCCCCGAGCGACGCGACGATGCTGAAGCTGGCGCGGGTCATGACGATCGTGTGGGCGGTGCTGATGGCGGTGTTCGCCGGCGCGTTCAGCACCAGCACCGGCAACGTCTACCTGACGGGCCTCGCGATCGCCGGCTACACCTACGGCGCACTGCTCGGTGCGTTCCTGCTCGGGAGGCTCGTGCCACGCGCCAACCAGCTCGACGCGCTGGTCGCCTTCGTGGCCACCCTGGTGGTGATGGCGCTGGTGGTGCAGCTGGTGAAGATCGACGTGACGACGGCGGGTGTCACCAAGCCCACCGGCATCGCGGCGCAGTGGCTGGTGCCGATCGGCGTGGTCGTGACGCTGGTGGTGGGGTGGCTGACGAGCCGCTTCCACGCCCGGCCCGCCGCCACCGAGCTCCCGGCGGCGGAGGACGAGCCCGCCCCGGCGCCCGCCTGAGCGCGGTGTCGGTCGGTGGGCCGTGGTTCACTCGGTGACGGAGGTGGTCGGCATGACGTTCGTCCACGGTCACGCCCGCGACGCCGGCTGGGTGATGGCTCATCTGCGCCGTCCCACCGACGCAGAGGACGGCCAGCTGCCGCTCCTGCCCGTGCCGCGGCCCAGGGAATCACCCGACCTGGCGGACCACGAGGTCGAGCCCGCTCTAGGACGGCGCTGAAGAAGCCGGTTCTGTGGCTCGGCTTGAAGTTGGAGCGGACTGTGCGTGGCGCATGGGAACCGCGGTCGGGGGCCGGGTCGGTCGGGGTCGGGTCGGGCAGATGTGGCTGCCTCTCGCAG
>JBBRLM010000073.1:0-33362 GCA_038231335.1 Mycobacteriales bacterium | reverse complement strand
CGTGTCACGACGAGGAGCCGCCCAACCGGGGGTGTCGACGTTGAGACAAGAGCGGGGCGCTCTGGAAGTCCCGCGTCAACTGGGAGCGCAAGGCATATCCCCCACTACGCAGGCATATGCCTTTATAGTCCAGCGCAATGAGCCACATCATCACGATCACAGCTTCCAAGGGCGGCGCCGCGAAAACGACGACTGCCGTTTTGCTCTCGGAAGCCTTGGCGGAGCGCGGCTATCCGACGACAATTCTGGACATCGATCCGCAGGGATCTGCGGGTGACTGGGCCATGCTGGCGGCGAGCACCGGGGAAGGCCTGCGGTGTGAGGTCGTTGCCGCCTCGTCGGCAGACGAAGTGCGGGCATGGCTGCCTCAATTGGTGGCTCGAGGGCTAGTCGTTGTCGATACTCCGCCCTACCGGGAGGGCGACCCGGCGGTCGCAGCCGTACGCGTGGCCGTCGAGGCATCGTCGCTGGTCTTGGTGCCTTCGGCGCCATCGGATTCAGAGCTGCGCCAAGCGCTGGCCCTGATGGAGCGACTCGGAACCGAAGGACGGCCCGCGGCACTGCTCCTGAATCGAGCTCAAACCGGGACGCGGTCGCTCGCAGACGCCCAAGCACTCGACGTTCTGCTAGCCGAGACCGTTGTCCCGCATCGGCAGGCGATCTTGCGCTCGTATGGCTACCGGCCCGAAGGTGCCGAGCTGCAATCTCATCGAATCCTGGCCGACGAGGTACTCGGTGCTCTGGGTCTGTTTCAGCCGGTAGATGCGTGATGGCCACCCAACGAGGCCTCCGCAGTGCTACCGAGGGCGCCGCTCCCCTATCCGGCACGGTCCCTCGCGGCCTACGTAGTGCCACCGACACAGCCGCGGCCAAGCGCCCGACCCCAGCCACGAAGACTTCGGAGCCTTCTGCCGTTCCTCAGTCCCCGGACAAGCAGGCGACTCGTAAGCGGGCCGGCGGCATGATCGTGTACCTGTCCCCGCCCGAGCGTCTGGCCTTGAAACGACTAGCCAACGAACAGACCGGCGGCAATCGATCCGAGTTCTTACGCCGCCTTCTTCGAGATGCCGCCGGTCTGCCCATCATCGCGGACGACTGAATCCGTCCGGTCTATGCCCTGCTGCACTGGCGTAGGCTCGTCTATTACGTGCTATGCCCGACCCGGCCAGTCTAGTCAGGCATATGCCCTTGTATGCCTCGACTTCGACGGTTGTGGGATTTACGGATGGATTTCTGCGGTGCGTCCGCACGCTGCAGGATGGTGTGCGCCAGAATGGAAGCCGTGCTGGCAAAGCTGATCCGAAGTCGTGAAGCGGGCGAGATCCTCGATGCCACCCCGCGCTCAGTTCGCGCTCTAGTCCACCGTGGCGTCTTGGCCACCGCCGGTCGTGACGAGCAGGGCTGGTTGTTTGACCCGGCCGTGGTCGAGGAGCTGGCAGCTTCCGGTGTCTTCAAACCGAACCACGGCGGCCGCCGCGAACATCCCGAGGCCGCGGTCGAAGCCGCCCTGCAGGCCTTAGCTCAAGCGGGTGAACCGATGGACGCCGTGGATCTAGGTCTCGCCATTGAGCGAGACCCGGGCAATGTGCGCAAGTACCTGACCGTCCTGCGGGCCCGAGGTTTCGTGACACGCGTCAGTGGGGGAGCGGACCACACCGTGACGCCCTCGGGTACGGCGCACCTGGCGGCGCAGAACTCCACCGCCATCGCATCCTGACCATCCGCGCATACCGCGCGGTACCGCGCGAACCTCGCGGGTCATGGATGAACACGTAGCGAACCGCCGCTCCGTCAACGGAGTCACGTCGTGTTCGGTGCGCCAGGAGCCGCCGTTGTAGCGACCCGACCCGAAAACGTGAGCGCCGGCCCAGCGGGCCGGCACACCACAGTCCCCCAAGATCAGAGTGCCAGCGCCGTGTTTCCAGCGTCGTCGCTCTGAGGAGGCCTATCGACACCTCGAAGACTACCCGATGGGTACGTCTTTGGGAAGGCTCTGGGACTGTAGGTGTGCTTCTGCGCGCTCGACGTGCGGATGGTCTCAGTCCCGGCAGAGCCGGATGACAGCAACAGCCGATCCCCCGTGAGTGTGAGGGTTCATCCTTACGATCTGGGACCGGCCCGTTGAGGGACCACCCGTCGCTTGCGGCGGTGCTGGTCAGGCTGCGTACGGATACGACCCCCACGGCTCGCTGAGTGGGCTTGTGGGTCGTTCTGGCGGCGGGCCCCGGTGGGGCGACACCTTGGCGAGGTCGGGCGACCTGGTGGGCTGGGAACGTCTAAGTGCCCGCGTGAGTCGGATCTGCCCTTTTTCCTGGGGGTGGGTCAGGACAGTGGTGTGGACGCGTACCCCCAGTACCGCCGGTTCCGATGCTGCGTAGCGACAGCGTCGGCCACCCCCCATGAGGCCCCGGGATAGCGGGCAGCGGATGGCATCGAGCCGAGAGGCGAGATGTTGGTGAGCGTGTGGGTACCGGCCGGCCGTCACGATGGCCACCTTCAGCGACAGGACTCTGTGCGCTGTACCTCTTTCGGGCCTGTGGATGGCCGCGAGCTAGGGATCGCCTAAGGCGATGCTTCCGGCTTCATCCCACCCGAAAGGGGTGCGGTGTGAACCCGAAAACAAGTGCGACAAAGGTCACCACCACCCACCCTGACACCGGCCGTTGGCGAGATCGCCTGGAGCGAAACGATCGCCGCGACGGGGCGTTGTCAGTTGGTGCAGCCGCTGGTGGGCAACGTGGCGATGTCGACGGTCCGTCCCGTGGCCCAGGCGACGAGGGCGAGTTGGGGGCAGAGCAGTTGTCCGGCGGGCCCGTTGATCTGGAAGTGGAGGTGGGGCCCGGTGGAGTGGCCGGTGGTTCCGGAGATCATGACGGGGTCGCCGGCGGCGACGTGGGCGCCGGTGGGGACGGTGGGGTGGGTGCCGTGGCAGTAGGTGTAGCGCTGGTGGTCGTCGCCGTCGATGATGACGCCTTCGCCGCAGTCCCCGCCGACCGGGGCAGAGATCACCGTGCCGGCGGTGACGGCGTAGACGGTCGTGCCTTGGGGGACGGGGATGTCGGCGGCGGGGAAGTCGTGGTGCGCTTTGGTGAACCAGTCGGGGTGCTCGCGGTACCAGCGGACCTCGAGGGGGAGGGCGTAGCCGCCGGTGACGGCGGGGCCGCTGCGCGGGAGGTGGTCGACCACGGTTTTGGTCCAGGCGGCCATCCCGGTGGGGATGGTGGGGTGGATGCCGTCGGGGTCGAGCATCCCCGGCGCCTGGGAGGGTTGGGCCCAGTCGGCGATCGTGATCGCGGGATACCGGGCGAGTGCGGCGTGGATGGCGGCGTTGGCCGCGCCCTGGGCGGGGGACCATTCGGTACAGGTGACCCACTCGACCGCGGCGGCGCCGGCGGCGAGGGCCATGGTCTGGTCGATGAGGCCGGCGAAGCCGGCCTGGTCGCCGCCGTAGTTGGTGCACAAGGCGATCACGACCACCGCCCCGGCGTAGTCCGCGCTCCGGGCGGTGAGCCGGGGCAGGCCTTGGGGGAGGGTGCGGCCCACGGCGGCGTCGATGATGACGGGGCGCCCGGCCAGCGCCGTGGTGAGCGTCGCGGTGGCGCGCACGGTGATCGAGTCGCCGAGGATGAACACCGGTCCGCTGCCCGCGGCGCCACAGCCGGCGGGGCCGGTGGGGGAGTCGGGGCCGGTCCAGAGGCCGTCGACGACGGTTTGGGCTTGGGGTTCGCGGGTGGCGTAGAGGGCGGGGAACGCTGAGCGTTGCACCGCTTGGGCGGCCTCGGCGAGGGGGAGGGTGGCCCAGCGGGGCACGGCGACGAGACCTTTGAGGAAGGCGCCGGTGGCTTGGGCGGGGTCCATGGGGTCGATGTCGCCGTAGAACTGGAGGCGTTGCTGGAACAGGCCCCGCGAGTCCGGGCCGGCGGTGTCGCCGTGGTTGACGTTGAGTAGCCCGGATTCCTGGATCGCGGTGGCCACCGCGATGACTGCCGCCCGCTTCGGGAGGCCCCGCTGGCGGGTGACGGTGACGATGATGGCGGCGTTGGCCGCCGGTTCGCCGCGGAGCGGGCCGCCGGCCGGCCCTATGACGGGAGCGGCGGCACAGGCGGCGGCAGCGGGTTGGATGGCCAGGACCAGCAGCGGCAAGCCCACGGCGAGGAGCAACAGCCCGACGCCGGCCGCGAGGGCGCCGAGCAGGACTTTGGTGGCGGTGTCGTCGTTCATGCGAAGCCGTCGACCTGCCACACCCCGGCCGGGTCGGCGACGAGGTGCAGGGTGCGGGTGATGACCCGGCGGCCCTCGACCCCGCCCCCGAATACCGTCCGGGCGAACACGGTGGCCGTGGTGTCGGTGACGGTGAGGACCTGGACACTGATCTCGGTCGCGACCCGGTCCCGATCGGGCTGCACGAGCTCGTCGCGCCGGGCCGGGTCGCGGTACGCGTCGGTGAGCCGAGCCGTGGCGTAGGGGGCCAGCACGTCGGCGAGCTGGCCGAAGCTCAGACCCGGCGGCGGTGCCCAGTACAGGTGTACGAACCCGGCGGCGGCCGCGGCGACCCCGTCGCTCGCGGCCCCGGCCGGAGCCGGCCCCGGCGCCACCGACGAAGGGACGGTGACGGGCTCCTCCGATTCACCGCCGCCGCCGGGCCCGACCCCGGTGCGTTCGGTGGTGCCCGGCCCCGGGGCGATGGGGGAGACCCCCGCCGGGCGACTGCCCGACGGGAGGGCCGCCGATCCCGGGGGTCGGGTGGCCGGAACCTCCGAGACGGCGGGCACCGACGGGGCCGAATCGGCCGTTACGGACTGATTCGCGCACCCGGCGGCGGTGACGACACTGAGCGCGACAAGCATGGCCTTGCCAGTAGAGGTCATCAGTCACACCAGGCCAATGTGGCCACGTCGATGTCAGTGGTGGTGACTACGGTGTCAGCTGATGGTGGATCAGTCGGTGGTGGAAACGGATGGATCGTCCTCGGGTGCGGGAGCCCGGCCGTCGAGCCAGGCGTCGAGCGTGACCCGGCGGATACGCCACTCCCGGCCGATCTTGCGACCCGGCATGTCGCCCTCGCGCAGCATCTTGTACACGACCATGATCGACACGTTGAGCAGCTGTGCCACGTCGTCCGCGTCGAGGATTTCCTTCTCGGCCAAGATCGCATCCTAGTCCCACCCATCGTTCCTCACCCTCTCCCGTGGCCACCTGATACTAAGTCAGGTTAACGGCGTTTATTCTACTTGTTCCTAGTCTAGGCGCGCGATACGGTCTAGTTCGGAGGAACCATGGCTGTGCTCATTGCAGGACCCACTGGGGTGGATGTGTTGGTCGAACCCGCCGCCCAGGAGGCCGTCAACGCGGTCGCCGCGCGCGCCGCTCGCGAACTCGGCCTGGACTCCGACGCGTCCTGGGGACTGGCCCGCGCCGACGGACAGGTGATCGACCCGGCCCTGACGGCGGACACCGCCGCCCTGGCCCTCGAGCCCGGCCTTCAGCTCATCGCCCGGTCCACACCGGCCGCCGGGGAGAGCGGGGGACCCGACCCGCACCGGCCGACGCCCGACGCCCTCCCCCTCGGTCCGGCACCGACCGCAGGTCACCCGCCGAGCCGGCATCGAGTTGACGCCCGCCCCCTCCGGACCCCGACCCCGGCCCCACCCCGGCCTCCGCCCGGGCGGCGGGTGCGGGTCGCAGCAGGCGCCGCCGCCGGGCTGCTGGTCGGTGTGCTGGTAGGCGTCGGGATCGGCCGCCACGACCCGGCCCCCGCCCCGGCGCCTCCCGCCCCCCCGACCGAGACCGCGCCGGTCACGACCACCGCGCC
Organism: Mycobacteriales bacterium; assembly: GCA_038231335.1. Lineage (GTDB taxonomy): Bacteria > Actinomycetota > Actinomycetes > Mycobacteriales > Pseudonocardiaceae > Pseudonocardia. The sequence continues at coordinate 27,550 of JBBRLM010000073.1, read as the reverse complement.
CGGCATCGTCCTCGACGGGGTCACCGCCGGGCTCGGCGGCCCCGTGGACAACCTGGCCGCCGACAACACGGCGCGACCCGGCCAGATCCTCCACGCCCCCCAACCCCAGACCGGGACCGCCGTCGCCTGGCGCTGGCAGACGTGTCCCGCCAGCCCCGAGCCATGCCAAGACATCCCCGACGCCACCCACGAGATCTACACCGCACCCCCCACCGCAGCACCGATCACGATCCGCTGCCTCGTCGACACCACCCTGCCCACCGGCGCGCACCTCACCTGGGTCAGCGCCCCCTTCCAAGCGCTACCCCCACCGCCACCCACCACCACCACCACCACCACCTCACCGCCGCCCCCGCCCACCGAAGCGCCCGTCCCCGAGCCGCCCCCGAGTGACCCCGCCGCCAGCGACCCGCCCCCCACGCCATGAGCACCATCACCGTGCAGGTCAGCACCCCCGCCGGGCCGGCATTGATCCGCGTGCCCGACGACCTACGCGTCGGCGAGCTCTCCGCCCCGCTAGCGCAGCGGGCCGGAGTCGTCGCGACCGCGGGCACGCGCCTCCGCCACGACCACCTCGGACTACTCGACCCCACCGCCACCCTCGCCGGGCTCGGCCTCAGCGACGGGACCGTGCTCCGCATCGTTCTCACCCCCACCCCCACCCCCAACACACCCCCCACACCGCGCCCGCCCGACGCCCTACCCCTGCCGCTGATCGCCGTCGGATGGGTCGGCGCCCACGGCGGCGCCGGCACCACCACCCACGCCCAGCTCCTCGGCGGCGCCGACCACCACACGACCCCCCGCCCCGGGACCGCCGCCACCGTGATCGTGGCCCGACCCACCGCCTCCGGGCTCCAAGCCGCCCAACACGTCGCCCGCACCTGGACCCTCGGACCGCCACCCCGCGGACTGGTCCTCATCGCCGCCACCCCCGGCCGGCTACCCCGCCCCCTACGCGAACTCCGGGACCTCGTCACCGGCGCCTACCCCCACACCTGGCACATCCCCTGGATCGAACCCCTCCACCGCGGCGACCCGCCCCCACCCGTACGCGCACTCGACCAGCTCGCCACCGACCTCGAGCTCACCACCCACCACCCCACCTAAGGAGACCCACCCGTGTTCGCGTCCCTCACGCACCTGTCCCACACCGTCCTCGCCGCTATCCCCGACCCCACCCAAGGCACCGACCCGCCCGGTGCCGCCGAGTTCGCCAACCTCCTGCACTGGATCTTCTGGGCCGTCTCCCTCCTCTGCGTCGCCGGCGTCTTGATCTGCGCCGGGAAAATGGCCATCCAACACCGCCACGGCGAAGCCGGCCAACACTTCGGCTCCCTCGGCATGGTCCTCGGCGCTTGCGTCCTCGCCGGCTCCGCCTCCGCCCTCGTCGGCACCTTCCTCAAATGAAAGACCGCGTCTGGTGGGCGCGCCCCGGCTTCCTCGCCGCCGGCGCCTTCCTCCTCCTCGTCGCCATCCTCGCCATCTGGATCGCCACCAGCCGCACCACCTCAGACGCCACCGCCCCAACCACCACGACACCGGGCCCACCGAGTCAGGCCGGAGATGGCAGCCCCCACACGCAGCCGTCCTCCGCGACGACGTCGACCGGCGACACGCCGGACGTGAGAGTGCCGGACCAAGCGCCAGCCGACGTCGCCTGGACGCTCTGGAATGGCATCGCGCTTCCCTCGTCACCTGCGGCTGGGCCCGCCAACGTGCATGACGGTCTCGCCGAGGGCTACGCGCACACACCCGAGGGAGCACTGGTTGCCGCAACCCAGATCATGTACCGGGTGTCCGGCGCGAAAGGTCGCGACGTGGTGGAGCGCCAAGTGTTGGCGGGGGCGGGACGGGACCGGATGCTTGCTGACATGCCGACCGCCAGCACGACCCCCGCACCCCAACTAGCCGGTTTCAAGTACACCTCGTACACCGGCGATCGAGCGGACATCGAACTCGTGCTTAAGACAGCCGATGCGCAGCTGGGCACCTTGGTCGTCGCCATGGTGTGGGACGACGGCGACTGGCGGCTGATGCCGACTTTGCAAGGTCAGGGTGCGACTGGCTACCGCTACATCCCGACCATGGCTGGATATGTGACATGGGCGGGGGTGCAGCAGTAGTGGGCTGCGCGATCTATGACTTGCCCTGCCAGGGGGGCCAAGTCGTCCAGTCCGCCGCGAGTGACGCGTTGGCGGGAATTGCACAGAGCATGGTTCAGGCGAACACGGAGATCATGAAGTTGTTGGTGACGGCGTGGGTGCCGGTGCCGTCGACGGTCGACAACTCGGCGGCCTCGTTCTTGTCGGGGTCGTTGTCGTGGGTGGTCGGCGCGGTCGCGGTCGGGTCGTTGCTGTTCGCGGCGGGTCAGTTGGCGATCCGCCGACAGGCCGACCCGTTCGTCGATGCCGCCCATGGGTTGGTGCGGCTGATCTTTGTCACGATGCTGGGGTTGCCGTTGGTGATGGTGGCGTTGGTGGGGGGCGACAAGTTCTCGACGTGGATCATTGATGCCTCCACGGCGGGGGACCCGACCGGTCACATCACGGCGATGGCGGGGGGGACGTCGTTGGCGTTCTCGGCGTCGGGCTTGCAGATGATCGTCGCGGTTCTTGGCATCATCGGGGTGTTCATCCAGATCGGGTTGCTGATGGCCCGCTCGGCGTTGCTGGTGGTGTTGGTGGCGTTCTGGCCGATCGCCGCGGCGGCGTCGATGACGACGGCGGGGGAGGCCTGGTTCCGCAAGCTGAACGGCTGGCTGATCGCGGTGGTGTTGTACAAGCCGGTGGCGGCGATCATCTACGCCGCGGCGTTCAAGCTCATGGACCCTGCCGGGTCGAACACCGGTCTCGGTGTGATCGAGGGTGTGATCTTGATTCTGATGGCCTGCATCGCGCTCCCGGCGTTGATGCGGTTCTTCGTGCCCGCGGTCGCCGCGGCCGGGGGTGGCAAGGGCGCGGGCGCCATGGCCGCCGGGTTGGCCACCGGCGCGGTCACCGTCGGCGCCGCGGCCGCGACCGGCGGGGCGAGCATGGCGGCGGGCCCGACCGGCGCGATGTCGGTCTCTGGAGCCGGTGGTGGGGCGATGTCGGGGTTGGCGGGGTCCGGCGCGTCGGGGGCGATGATGGGCCCGGCGGGCGCCGCGTCGTCGGCGCCCGCCACTCCTGCCGCGGCACCGCCGGCGGCGAGCCCCGCCGGGCCCTCTGGAGCGAACGGCCGGGCCGGGGCGCGTAGCGCCGGCACGGTGGGGGCCCCCGACGAGGCCGGATCCTCAGACCCGACCCCGGCGGGTGCCGGTGCGTCCAGCGCCCCGACTGGGGCGGGTGGGGCGGCGGCGGCGGGATCGTTGGGTGACGTGGCCGAGGTCCCCGCGGCGGTGGCCCGGGGGGCGGCGGGCGCGGTCGGGGCGGCCACCGGGGAGGAGGAGACCCCGTGACGGCATCGAAAGCGGATCTGACCTATGGGAACTGGCGGCGCCCGGCGTCGCCGGGCATCGCCGGGCTCGGCCAGCTCGGGACCATGGGGGTGTTGGCCACGATGATCGTGATGATCATCGGGTTCGTGTTCTCCCCCCGTCTCGGCTTTGCCTTGGGTGTCAGCGGCGGATTGTTGTTGGCGCCGTTGTTGGTGCATGACCGCTATGGCCGTAACGCGTGGCAGAACGGGCTGGCGCGGGTGGCGTGGCGCTGGTCGGTGACTGGGGGTCACACCCTGTACCGGGCCGGGCCGCTGACCCGGGTGAGCTTCGGTGGGTTCGCGCTGCCGGGGCTCGCGGCGCCGATCGAGATGATCGAGACCCGCGACGCGCTCGGCTCCCCGTTCGCCCTGTTGGCCCATCCGGGGCCGGGGCATGTGTCGGTGGTGTTGGCCTGCGCCCCTGAAGGCACCGCCAATGTGGATCCCGACCAGATCGACCAGTGGGTGGCGGCGTGGGGCGGCTGGCTGTCCGGTTTGGGTCGGGACCCGGACCTGGTGGCCGCGTCGGTGACGATCGAGACTGCGCCGGATGTCGGGCATCGGCTGCGCCGCGAGGTCGAAACGAACCTTGATCCCGCCGCCCCTGCGCTCGCTGCCCGGGTGTTGGGCGAGATCGTGGCCACGTACCCGGAGGGGTCGGCCGCGATCTCGTGTCGGATCGCGTTGACGTGGGCGCGCACGGCCCGGCCGGGCGCCACGAAACGGCGCAGTGTGGATGAGATGTGTGTCGAGGTCGGCCGGCGGCTGCCGGCGCTGGTGCACGGGTTGGCCACTACCGGGGCGGGTCCGGCCCGGGCGTTGGGCCCCGCCGAGATCGCGGCGGCGGTGCGCGTTGCGTTCAACCCGGGGGTCGCCGCCGCGGTGGAAGAGGTCGGCGCTTCTGCCGCCGGTATCGGGTGGGCTGATTGTGGGCCGGTGGCGGCTGAGGAGTCGTGGAGCGGGTACCGCCATGATGACGCCTGGTCCCAGACCTGGTACATGACCGAAGCGCCCCGCAGTGAGGTGCGCGGTACGTCGTTGCATCGGCTGTTGGCACCGCACCCGGATGTGGCCCGTAAGCGGGTCACGATTGGTTACCGCCCCTACCACCCGGCCGCCGCGGTGCGCATGGTGGACCGCGACCACAAAGACGCGCTGTTCAACGCGTCCGGGCGCCGGGTGGGGCGGGCCCGCGACGCCATCTCCATCACCGCCGCCGAGCAGACCGCCGCCGAAGAAGCCAAGGGTGCCGGGTTGGTGCGCTTCGGGATCATCGTCACCGCGACGGTCGTCACCGCCGCGGACCTGCCGCTGGCCGTCACCGCCATCGATCACCTCGCCGCGGGGTCGCGGATCCGGCTGCGCCCCGCCGAAGGCCAACAAGCCACCGGGTTCCTCGCCGGCCTGCCGCTGGGCATCGTGCTGGCCGCCCATGTCCGGGTCCCCACCGCGATCCGCGATGCCCTATGACCCGGTCCCGGGGTGGGGGAGGGGCGACCCGGCCGGGGAGCCGGGGTTGGCCGGGCCCCGGCGGGGGCGCGGTGCCCTATGTGGAGGACCGCCCCGAGTACCGGGGCACGACGGTGCAGGTGTGCGGGTTGTGGCCGTTCCCCGCGGGTCTGGGCACCCCCATGATCGGGGTCCCGGTCGGTAAGGACCTGACCACCAACGCCACGGTGTGTTGTGACCCGATCTCGTGGTTCGCGCGGGCCGGGCTGATCGCCAACCCGTCGTGTTTCATCACCGGGCGCCCCGGCCTCGGGAAATCCACGATCGTGCGCCGTATGGCCGTCGGCCTCTCCGGCTACGGCGTCCAACCATTGGTGTTCGGCGATTTGAAACCCGACTACAAAGACCTCGTCCTCGCCCTGGGGGGCCGGGTGGTCGCCCTCGGCCGCGGTCAGGGCACCCTCAACGTCTTGGACCCCGGCGCCGCCGCGGTGGCGGCGCAGCGCCTCACCGGTGACGCCCACCGCAAACTGGTGGCCGACGCGCACGGCCGCCGGCTCACCATGCTCTCTGCGCTGCTCGGGTTGAACCGGGCGGCGCCGGTCACCGACGCCGAGGAAGCCATCCTCGCGTCCGCCCTCGTGGTGCTCGATGAGCACCACCGGCCGGGCGAGGCCACCATTGTCGAGTTGGCCCAAGTCCTCGAGGACGCCCCCGCCGCCGTCCAAGCCGCCGTGCTGGCCCGCGGGAACCTCGACATCTACCGCGCCGCGGTCGACCCGCTCCAGCGTTCCCTCGCCGCCCTCTGCGACGGGGCGCTCGGCCAAACGTTCGCGCATCGCACGTCGACCCGCATCGAGTTGGACCGGCCGTTGTGCATCGACATCTCCGGCATCTCCGAAGCTGACGCCAAACTCCAGGCCGCCGTCCTCCTCGCCTGCTGGGGCGAAGGCTTCGGCGCGATCGCCGCCGCCCAAGCCCTCGCCGACGCCGGCCTCGAGCCCCAGCGGCACTGGTTCATCATCCTCGACGAACTGTGGCGGGTCCTGCGCGCCGGACGCGGGCTCGTCGACCGCGTCGACGCCCTGACCCGCTTGAACCGCACCCAGGGCGTCGGCATGGCCCTCGTCACCCACACGCTGGCGGATCTGTTGGCGCTGCCCGACGCGGCGGATCGGACGAAAGCCAAAGGGTTCGCGGAGCGGGCCGGGTTCACCATCACCGCCGGCCTGCCCGCCGCCGAGCTCCCCGCCCTCGAGGAAATCATCCACCTGTCCCAGCGCGAACGGGATCTCGTGACGCAATGGTCGACACCGCCGGCGTGGAACCCTGAGGCGGGCACCCAGGCTGAGCCGCCCGGGCTGGGCCGGTTCCTGATCAAGGTCGGTGGGCGGCCGGGGATCGCGATCAGAGTTGAGTTGACCGCGGCCGAGCTGGCTGTGAATGACACCAACCAACGCTGGCATCACCCGTGAGCCCGGCGGCGAACCGGGGGGCGGCCGGTGATGGTGAGGGCTGGCTGATCTTCGGTGGGGTCATGGTCCTGATCGCGGTCGCGGGCGGGATCTGGGGGGCGGAGAGCTTGGCCGCCCGGTTCGGGGCGGCACCGGCGCCGGACGGGAACCCGCTGACGGCGACGCTGGCCACGGTCACCGGGAAACAGCCGTGGAGCCCGGCGGCGACCACCGGGGCGGTCGTCGAGGGCGTCGTGCTCCTCGCCGTGGTCGCGCTGGTGGTCGTGCTGTGGGCCCGCCGCGGGGCCCGGCGGGTGCGGATCGATGAGCAGTCCACGCACCTGGCGGTCGATGCCCGCGGGATCCGCCGCTACCTCGGCGAGCCGCGCGGGCCGGGGGTGTTCGCCGCGCCGGGTCCCCCCATCGGGTGTTTGATCCGGCGGGGTAAGCCGTCGAAAGCGGTGCTACGCATGGCGTGGGAGGACGTGGCGGTGGTCATCGCCGGTCCCCGGACCGGTAAGACGACGTCGGTGGCGATCCCGGCGATCTGCATGGCCCCCGGGGCGCTGGTCACCACGTCGAACAAGATTGATCTGTGGGAGGTGACCGCCGGCTACCGGGCCCGCGCCGGGCAGGTGTGGACGTTCGACCCGCAGGGCCTCATCGCCGATGACCCGACGTTTTGGTGGGACCCGCTGAGCATGGCCACCGACGTGCGGTCGGCCCGGCAACTGGCGCAGATCTGGGCGGACGTCGGCCGTCAACCCGGCGACCGCAAAGACCCGTACTTCGACGGGTCCGGCGTCGAGGTCCTGGCCGGCATGCTGCTCGCCGCGCACTGCGACCCGGCCCGCCCCGGCGTGGGCGTCGTCGGGACCTGGTTGAAGCAGGCCGACGACCGGACCCCGGAACTGGCGCTGCGCGCCGCGGGGCACCTGGCGGTCGCGGAGAGCCTCGAATCGTTCCGGGAGCTGTCCCCCAAGCAACGCGACGGTGTGTACGGCACCGCCCGCAAAGCGGTGTCGTTCCTGGATGACCCCCGGGTGCTGGCGTGGGTCACCGATCCCGGTGAAGACCGGGTGCGGTTCGACGCCGACCGGTTCGTGGCCTCGACCGACAGCCTGTACCTCCTCGCCAAAGAAGGGGAGGGGTCCTCGGCACCGCTGGTCACCGCGTTCACCAAAGCGGTCCTCGACGCCGCCGAACGCCTCGCCCGCCGCCAACCCGGCGGCCGCCTCGCCGTGCCGTTGCTGGCGGTGCTCGACGAGGCCGCCAACGTGTGCCGCATCGCCGAGCTCCCGGCCCTGTACTCGCATTACGGGTCGCGGGGGATCATCCCGATGACGTTCCTGCAGGGCTGGTCCCAAGGCGTTGGGGTGTGGGGCGAGCAAGGCATGGAAACCCTGTGGTCCGCGGCGAACATGCGGGTCTACCTCGGCGGCGTCGCGGAAACCCCGTTCCTGCGCCGCCTCGTCGAGCTGTGCGGCGAGTGGGACGCCCCCACCCGGTCGCGGTCCACCCACCCCGGCTCCGGATCGACACGGTCGGTGGCCTACCGCCGCGAACCCGTGTTCTCGATCGACGACCTCGGGTCACTCTCGCCCGGGCGGGCGCTCGTCATCCCCTCGGCGACGCGGGCCGTGCTCGCCGTGACCCAACCCTGGTCAGCGGGCCCGCTCGCCGACCAGCTCCAATCAACAACAACGCCGACGGACGGAGAGGTTCATGTCCACCTTTGAGTTCGAGCCGGCCGAGGGTGGCTCGCCCCTGCTGGGCCCCACGTCTCTGGCCGCGGCCCGGGTACGGGCCGCCACCTGGGCCCGGTGGGCCAGTTCGCCCCAGGCGTTCGCGACCGAGGTCGCCGAGGACCTCGTCGCGCAGCTCGCGATCGCCGCGACGCTCGCCGAGCGGCCGGCCGCGGTGCTCGCCGAGTGGGTCGCCAACTTTGGTGAACCGATCGAGATCCTCACTGCGTACGAGCGCCTCGATAGCGCGGCGTGGCTGGCGGTGCTCGAGCAGCGCGGCGACGATGACCTGGCCGGGGTGCGCGAACACGCCCTCACGCTCGTCGCCGGCGCCCTGCTGGACCCGGTCACCGCCGTCGCCCCGTTGTCGGCCGAGACGCCGTGGGTGTATGACTCGCTGGTGGGCTGGCTCGACGGGTTCTTCTGGCCGGTCGTGCGCCGCTGCGCGGGCGCCACGAAGCAGCCGTGGTGCGAGCAGTGGTGGCGCCACCCCGAAGCGGTGCAACGCCTCAACGCGCTGTGGCGGTCCTGGGAAGCGATGCGCTGCGGGCCCGAGCCGGCCTGGTCGACGTGGTGGACCTCCCATTTCGACGAGCACATGGCGCAGCTCACCAACGTGGAGCGCGGCCCGTTCTCCCAGTGCGGGAACGGCCACCGCGACTACGAGGAGGAACTCCCCCACGAAAAGCCGCCGGCGCACTGGCGGCTCCCGACCCAGGAGGCCAACCAACCATGACCGAGGAACCAATCGCCGAGATCAGCGAACACGCCGCCGGGGTGCTCCGGGCCGCGCTCGCCGCCGGATCGCACGCCGCGACGATCCTCGTCCAGCGCCAGGAACGCCTCGCCCGCGAAAAGACCGGCGCCGCGGACCGCACCAGCGCGGTGGCCACCCAGCGCGCCGCCGCGCTCGAACTGGTCCGCGATCTCCCACCCGACGCCGGGCCGAATGCTTCCGCTGCCGCCCCGGATCGCACCCTCGCCGAGCAACGCTACGACGAGGTGTGGCGAGACGAGATCGTCGACGCGGGGGCCAGCGAGGAACTCGCCGATCAGATCGGGGCGAGCCCCGGGCTCGGCGGGCTGGTCGAGGAATGCGAACGGATCAACGCCACCGAGGCCGAGCCGGGGACGTTGCGCGCCGCGTTGGCGGCCGGGGTCACCGGCCGCAGCTTCGACGGGGTCCGGGACCCGGCCGCGGTGCTCCGGCACCGGGTCGCCGAACACGTCGACGGGCCCGCCCCCGTTGTGCCCGGTGCGGGCGTAGCGGTACCCGCCTCCGCCCGCACGCCCCCGGCCCCCGGAGCTGCCAACATCTCGCCGCCACCCAAGAGCCGCACGCCTGACCGGGCCCGAGTCGAGCTGGTCCGCTGAACGACAGAGAGGCAGACCCCCCATGGGAAGGGGTCGACGAGGAACGGACCGGTGGACGGCGCTAAGGACGTTGGCCGAAGGATTCAGCGGCCGTGGTCCTTACTGGGGGTCGGGCCTCACCCTAGCGACAGCACCGAACGGCCCGTGAGGAGGATGGGTGCACACCCGACCAACTATCGCCCCCGGTCGTGGTCCGGTGAGTGCTCGCGGTGCGGCTTGGTCGGTGCTCCCTCCGCCAGCGAGGCGGGCCCGCTGACCGGGATGCGACGGACCGCGTTCGCGGCCGCGATCCGGGCCCGCAGGTCGTCGTCCGCGAACCAGCCCGCGGGTACGACCTCGGCGATCGGGGTGACCTCCCAATGTTTCACCACCGCGGTCAGACGATCCGTCGCATCCCGGGCGGTCAACCCGGCCCGCTGTGCTTCGCCCCGCGCCACCTGCGCCGCCCGGATGGCGCCGGTCAGCGCCGCCAGCTGAGCGCCGAGCAGCACCCACGAAGGGCCGCTCCCCCGGGCCACCGTCGCCTGCGCGGCGACCAGGGCCACCCCGCGCAAACTCCGTAACGGGCTCTCCGCGGGGCGCCGCAGCGGCTCGGGGGTCTGCGCGCTGTAGGCCAACGCGTCCGCCGCCGCGGCGAGCGGACCGGGGGTGGTCTCGAGCCGCGCCGACCACGCCGCCAACACCCCCGACGTCTCGCGGGCCGCGAGCGCCCACGTCGCGTCGTCCCCGACGGCGACCCCCTGCAGATGGGTCGCGATCTCCGCCACCACCTCGTGCGCCTGATCCCACTGCGGCGCGTCGATCTGGCGGTCCTCGCGCGGTGTCGGTCCCGGCGCCCGGCCCCCGGCGCCGCTCTTCCCCGCCGCCGCCGCTGCGGTCCACACTGCGTCGGGGGCCGGGGGCCCGTCCCAGTGCTGACGGAGCGCCGGCAGCCGCAGATCCTTCGCCAGCGACCCGCCCCCGAACCACACCGGCGCCGCCCCGCCGACCGGCGTCAACGCCACCGCATACCCGGTGACCGCCTCGTCCGGGCCGACCCGGTGACGCACCCACAGCCCGGCACCCCTAAGGCGCCGCACGAACTCGGGCTCGTCTTTCGCGGTCACCGCCGCGGCCCGTACCTGGCGGGCGAGGGCGAGGCGGTCGGGTTCCGGGCGGTGCTGGCGTTCGGCGCGCTGCGCCTCCGCGGCGCTGTAGCCGGGCATCCCGGTGCCGTGCTTACGGCCGTCGATCACAGTCAGCCCGAAGTCCCGTTCGATCCGCCCGAGGCTGGCCGAGAGCGTCTTCTTGTACCGCCACAACGACAGCTTGGTGCCGTCATCGCGGACCATCGACACCGCCACATGCACATGATCGTTCCCCGCGCTCGAATGGCCGTGACGGACCGCCGCCCACCGACACCCCGCCTGCGCCGGGTCATCGAAACCGAGATCGGTCATGACCCGCTGGCTGATCTGCGCCCACTGCGCGTCGGACAGATCCGCGTCGGCGGGCCCGTTCGACAGCGCCATGTGGAACACCGCCCCATCGGGCACCACGACCCCGAACTCGTCCCGGCCCCAGTCGAGCTGGCCGGACAGGTCGCGCCGCTCGGAGCCGGTGAGGGCCTGGCCGTAGGGCACCGCCAGCTGCTCGGAGCCGGCGATCACGCGGGCGTCCTCGTGCTCGTTGGCGCGGCCGGGGCCGCACAGATAGTTCACCAGGCCGCCCATCGACTGGCCCCGGGTCTCGCTCGAGATCACCGGAACCCCTCGATCGCGTCGACCAAACGATCCTCGATCCGCGCCAGCGCCGCCAGCGCGTCGGCGGTCCCCGCGATCACATGACCCGACGCGTTCGCGGTCATCGTGAGCTGATTCACGTTCGTCGCTATCCCCCGCAGATCCCGCAACGCCTTCTGCAACTCGGCCGACTGCGCCCGCCTCGCCGCCACCGACCGCCGGTCGGAGTACAGCACCGAATCCACCAACAGCCGCGGGACCGAGACCCCCGCACTGACCGCCTTGAGCTGCACCAGCTCGTACTCGTCGTCGGTGAAGACCACCGCCACGCGCTTGCGCCGACCGCCCGGCACCCGGGGCCGCCGATCCTGACCCTTCGCGTGCGATGCCACCTCAGCCACAAGCTCTCGTCCTTCGTCAGTTGCCCAGCGCAGCGCCCCGCCCCCCGGCGGGGACCGGCCCCCACGGCCGCATCTCTCGCCGCCGCAGGCCTTGATCATGAAATATGATCATCCGTCTTGCTGCTCTGAATCAGTGATCGTAGTGCATGACCGGGACCGCCGAGAACCTGGCGCCAGAACGCCCCGAACCGGTCGGGACCCAGCGGACCCTTCTCTCCGATCGGTGGACCTCCCCGGCGGTAGGCTGCCGGCTGTGACCACGACCGCTACTGACCCACTCGCCGCCCTCAAAACCGCCGAAACCGCCGAACTCGAACGGGTCCGCCAAACCTTCCGGGCCCACCGAGAAGCCGCTGGCGTCTACGCCGAAGGCACCAAGCTCCGCGACCAAGCCGCCGAACTCGAAGAACGCGGCCGACAGCTCCAAGCGACCGCCGTGACCACCCTGCTCGACAGCGGCATGACCGCCGCCGACATCGCCCCCGTCATCGGCCTCGACGTACGCCGCGTCCGCGAACTCGCCAAACTCGCCGCCACCCCGACCGCGGCCGCAGCGACCTCGGCGCCGGCGCCCCCGAGCGGCCCCCCGGCCCCCTCGCGTCCGGCGGCCACCCCGACCCCGTGACCGACCGCGATCCCCGCGCCCCCACCCGCGCCGCGATGGACGGCGTCACCCTAGGTCGCCTCGCCGACCAGGGGGCCGGTCCTGCCTATCGCCGGCCTCCTCTCCGGTCGCTGCGGCTGCCGGCAACTGCGCCGCCACCCTCCTCATTCTGCGCGCCACCGAGCTGCTCCAACCCGAACACGGCAACGACCGCGCCACCACCATCGCCCTGGCGCTCTACGTCACCTACAACATCGCCGCCACCGCCACCAGCATCCCCCGCCGGCCATCACACCGACCGCCGCGGCGCCACCCGCGTCCGCGTGCTCGGTGTCGTCGCCTTCGGGCTCGCCTAGCTCGGCTTCACCCAGAACACCTCGAACTGGCTCTTCCTGCTCCCCTGGTTCGTGCTCGCCGGCGTCGGCATCGGCTGCGTCGAAACCGCAGAGCACGCCGCGGTCGCCACCCACGCCCCCGAAGACCTACGCGGTTCCGCGTTCGGTCTCCTCGCCGGCGTGCAAAGCCTCGGCAACCTCGCCGCCAGCGCCATCGCCGGCATCCTCTGGACCGCGCTCAGCCCGGGACCTGGACGTTCGCCTACCTCGCCGCCGGGATGATCCTCGCGCTCACCTTCTTCGCGCTGCCCGGCAATCGTGTTCCCCAGATCGCGAGCTGACCCGACCACCGGACGAGCTGCAGGCACGCCCGGGTTCACGAACCCAAGCATCCGGTTCTCGTGAACGTTTCCAACAACAGCGCCATCGGCCGCCTCCGCAGCAACGCCCGCGCCTTCTACGCCAGCGCGCTGCGCGTCGCGTTGTCGATCTCGCCGAATGCCTCTGTGGTCAGACCCCAAGCGGCGAGGTCTTGCATGTCGATCACCCTTGCGCCCTGCGACACTGCCCGCTCGAGTGCGTCGAGAAGGTCGAGCAGCTCGACTGCGGCTCCGCGCGTAATCGTGATCGTCACGGTGTCCATGGTGATCGAGGGTACGCCTACTCCGGGATCAATCTCGGAACCGTGGAGCCGCCTCCAATCAACGCTCCAACCGAATTCGCGCCAGGGTCGACGCGAGTGGGCGGAGGAAAGGCTCGAGCTGGCCGGCGATGCCGATCGACCGGTCCCTAGCCGGGGGGCAAGCGGCCGGGGTAGCGCCGCCGCGGGCGGGCGGGGAGTACCGTGCCAGAGGTCGGGGCCGATGACCACACCCCCCTCTAGTCGCTCGGGACCCTGGCGGCGTGATTATGTGCGCGCGTCGAAGACAGGAGTGACCGTCATGTCTGAGCATGCTTCGGTGATGATTGACAACGGTTTCCGGATACGCCGCCCGCCGGGACCCGACGGCGGGAATCCGGTGGTGGTCGTGGAATGCGACGGCGAGCTCGACCTGTTCTGGCGCCCGGTCTTGCAGGCGACCCTGGCGGCCGCGGCGGGGTTGGGGCCGGGCCGGGTCGTGGTCGACGTGAGCGGAGTCACGTTCTTCGATTGTTCGGCCATCGGGGCGTTTGTCGAAGCCCGCGGTGCGTTGCAAGCGACCGGCAGCACGTTCGCGCTGGTGGGCCTGTCGCCGTTCGGGCGCCGCGTCCTGGGGTATGTGGGGTTGGCTGACCTGGCGGCGGTTGCGTCGCCCGTCGCCTCCGCCCCGATGCCCGGCGGCCCCCGCCGGGGCGACCGCGGGGACGGGCCGCCGGTGAGCGATCGTCGGGTGGCCCCGTCGCCCCGGGGTGACCGGCCAGCGAGCGAGCGGAGCCGCTACGCGGTCGAGCAAGCCAAGGGCGTGGTCGCGCAGCATTTCGGGACGACGATCGACCGGGCGTTGCTGGTCGTGGGGGCCTACGCCCAGGATCACCACAGCCCGCTCGACGCCGTGGCCCACGGGTTGGTGACCGGGACCCTGCCGGCGGACGACCTAGCCGACCATGTCGGGACCGCCGGCGCCCCCGACCGGGTGGGCGCGGCCGGAAAGCCCCACGATGGACCCTGACCGCTACGCCCAGATCGTGGACGGCCTGGCCCGGGCTCGCGACCGCGGTGACGATGTCGGCGTCCGCCTCTGTGTGGTGTGCACCGAGGTCCTCGACGTGTCCGGAGCCGGGATCATGTTGATGATCGACGGTCAGCATTCCAGTTCCCTGGGCGTGTCCGACGCCACCATCGGAGTGGTCGAAGACCTGCAGTTCACCCTCGGCGAGGGGCCCTGCATCGACGCGTTCCACCGTGAGGCCGCGGTCCTCGAACCCGACCTGGCGTGTCCCGCCGAGCGCCGCTGGCCGGGGTTCGCGGGCCCCGCCCTCGACGCCGGGGTCCGGGCCGTGTTCGGGTTCCCGGTCAAGAGCGGCGCCACCGCGCTGGGCGCTCTCGATGTGTACCTCGACGCGCCGGGCGAACTCAGCGCCACCCAACTCGAGGACGCCGCGTCGTTGACCGATTTGATCGCGCGCACCGTGCTCGACATCCAAGCCAACACCGCACCGGGATCGGTGGCCGCCCCGTTCGCGGTTAGCCTCGATCACCGGGCCGTGGTCCATCAGGCCTCGGGGATGGTGTCCGTTCAGCTCGGCGTGCCGGTGACGGACGCCCTCGCCCGGATCCGGGCCTACTCCTACGCGGAAGGCCAACCCATCAACGACGTCGGCCGTGCCATCGTGCACCGCGTGCTCCGCCTCGACCCCGGCCTCGACTGACTGCCGGTGCCCGACCACCGCCTTCCCGACCACCGCTTTCCCGACAACCGGCCGGACCCGACAGTACAAAAGAACGGCATCTCCATGAATGAGACCCTGCTCGCCGAAACGTTCGTCGCCGCCGCCGACACCCTGGTGTCCGACTTCGATGTGGTCGACTTCCTGTCCGTGCTCGCCGGGCGCTGCGTCGAGCTCTTCGACGCCGGCGACGCCGGATTCATGCTCAGCGACTCGGCCGGCCGGCTCCAAGTAGTCGCGTCGTCGAGCCACCAGATGCGACTGCTCGAACTGTTCGAGCTCCAACACGACGAAGGGCCGTGCCTCGAGGCCTACCAGCAGGGGCACCGGATCGAGGCCACCGACCTGCGCGACGAGACCCGGCGGTGGCCCCAGTTCGGGCGCGAAGCCCTCGACCAGGGATTCGGTTCGGCGTACGCGTTCCCGATGCGCCTCCGCGAAGAGACCATCGGTGCATTCAACCTGATCCGCACAGAACCTGGCGCCCTCCTGGCGCCTGAACTCGCCGCCGCACAGGCGCTCACCGATGTCGCCACCATCGGGATCTTGCACCACCGCGCCTCCCGCGAAACCCAGCTCCGCAGCGAACAGCTGCAATACGCGCTCGATAGCCGCATCGTGATCGAACAAGCCAAAGGCGTGATCCGCGAACAGAACGGCATCGACGTCGACGCCGCCTTCGCGCTGCTCCGGGCCTTCAGCCGCGACCGCAACCGGCGCCTCATCGACGTCGCCACCGAAATCGTCAACCGCACCCTGACCGCCTCAGACCTGACCCTCATCGGCACCCCCGACCACGACCGCACCAACCCCCGAACCGACTGACCCCAAGCCAGCGCCAGGACTCGCCCCGCCGGCCGCCTCTAGCTGCGCTCGGCGCACCCCCCCTGAAAGCGCGTGCGGTCCGGGGGCGGCCCAACGGGGGCAGGACCGACGGTCAATCGGGCGAGGTTGTCGGGCTGGTCGACCTCGCTCGAGCAGTGACCTGATGCGCCCGTTGGCCCGTGGCCGGCGCGGCGGTGGTGTGGGCGGCCCCCGCCTGCTGCCATCAACGCGAGCCAGTCGGGCCGGGCGATCGGGGCGCGCCGGCGGCGCCGGGGCCGCACCGCCCATCCGACCTCCGGAGGTCGCAGCTATGGGCCCGGTGGATCAGCCTGAGCAGGATCGGTCCGGACGATGTCAGGTCGAAGTCGCTAGGTGATGCGGTCGTGGAGTAGCTGCAGGGTCGTGGCCTGGCCTTCCAAAAGGTGGCGCACCGCAGCGAGTTCTTCGACCTGAGTGGCGGCGATTTTGCGGATAGCGGCGAGTTCGGCGGCTTGGGCCTCAATGAGCTCTTCGGCGCGGACGTTGGTCTGGAAATCGTGATCGGCCAACGCGGCAGAGATCGCGTCCGACCGCTTCGCCGCGATGAGCAGGATCGCCCCCTGCAGGCCCGCCAAGGTTGACAGCATGAGGTTCAACAGGATGAACGGGTACGGGTCGAAGCCGTCACCGCGGTTGTAGGTTGCCCAGAGCCCCATGAGACACAGGAACACGAACACGAACGGCCACGACCCCATACCGTTGCGCATCCGGTCGGCGGATCGTTCCCCGAGGGTTCGGGCGTCATCGGTGTCATCGGAGCCGCCCGCGCCGCGATGGCGCCGGTTGACGGGGTGACGCATGCTGCTGCCGGACATTACGGGGCCTCTTTCGTGGAACAGATCGATGGCAGCTCGCGGTCACGACCTGCGTCGATGGCAGCCTGGCATGAACCTTGCCGCCCGCTGAGTCAGCGTGGCTGCCGACTCGACAAGCGCCGCGGGGCGGTGGGGGCGCGTGCGCCGGGCAGCGCCACTGCTCACCGTCCTCGAAGGCCCCTTTTACCTTTCCGTTCCAGCACCCGGCCGGGGCGTCCAGCACGTCCGCACACGACGGGCAATACGACACCTCCACGACGGGCGGGCGACCCGGAGCCTGGCGGCGACGCCACCGCCGCCCACGGCCGTCAGGGGCGTGGGCGCCGACCACGATGTCGGCGTTCAAGCAATCCACCGCTCTGGGGGGTGGTGCGTTCAGGTAATCCACCGAAGCCATCGGCCGCACCGTTGAACACGCCGTCCTCCAGGCGCTGCCCGAAGTACGCGCCGTGCTGTGGACCCCCCCGGGCCATGCCCGACTCTGGCTCCAACAAAGACCGCCCCGCACACCAAGAACCAAAGATCTGCCGCCCCTGTTCGGCGACGATCACAGGAACGTTGTCAACGCGGCGTGGCGTACGTATACGTTCGTTCATGAGACACCTCCACCCTGGCCACGTCTTGCTGTCCCGCAACGGGCGGCCCACCGCGCTCGGCGACGCGTTCGCCCACTACGGGCGCATCCCGAAAAACCCTCCACATCCTGCGCCTCGCCGACGACGACGCCTACCGCCACGACATCAAAGCGATCCGCAACCTCAACGAGGGCCGCCACGCCCTCGCCCGCAAAGTGTTCCACGGCGACGACGGCGAGCTCCGCCAGCCCTACCACGACGGCATGGAAGACCAACTCGGGATCCTCGGCCTGGCCCTCAACATCATCGTGCTCCACAACACCCGCTACCTCGGCGCCGTCCTCGACCACCTCCGTGGCACCGGCTACCCGGTGAACGACGAAGACGCCGCCCGCCTCTCCCCGTTCCAACACCGCCACATCCAGATGCGGGGCCGCGACGCCTTCCAGGCCCCCGACTTCGGCGACCAGCTCCGGCCCCTACGCGACCCCGACAGCCCCGATGACGACCACCCTGACAGCGGGCCACCCGCCTCTCGACGCGTCTCGTAGCTGCCCTTAGCGCCGCCCACCGTTCCGTTACTCGTCGACCCCCGTTGCGCCGCCGCCGGCTTGCGGGCCAATTCCACGCTGTCACCGCCGGCAACGCCGAGTCGGAGTTTTACCGTGCGTTGACCGCCTGGGTGTTCATTGCGTTGACGTTCTCAGCGGCGGGGCCGAGACGTTTTCGGCAGCAATCTCGAACTGGTGACGGCGGAGTCCGCGGGCTGATCTATAGGGGGAAACATGGGAGTTCGCTCGCAGCGCGGGCTGAAGCGTCGCCAGACCGCAGGTCTTGTGGCGGTGGCGACGGTGGTGGCATTGGTGTTGATGGCGGGTCAGCCTGCATCGGCTCGGCCCGTCGGGCAGTCCCCGGCGCAGGAAGAGCCATCGGTGTCCGAACCCGCCGCGCGCGCTGCCCCGGCTGCTCCGGTTGCCAGGACACCTGACTCGCCTTCCGCAGTCCCCGCCGCACCCTCACCTGCCGTTCCCGCGCCCGAGAGAGGCCCCCGGGAATATCCGCCGCCAACGCGGTCCGCTCCGGCGCCGACTTCTCTGCCGACAACCGCCGCCGCTGGGCGTAGCCCAAGGATCGGAACGGGACCGGTGCCCTCCGACCCGACGACGAGCTCGGGCGATCCGACGCCGGACTTGGTGCTGTTCCGGTCTTGTCGAGGGGGGGATTGTTCGTTGCCGGCGAACGTGTCGAGCATGACGATGGCCGGGCCAGCGGTGACGGTGACAGGTTCGGTGACGACGTCGAAGGGCGTTGCGACCTTGGTGGTCGCGGCCGACCCGGGGTCGGGTCGGGTGGCGTCGACGGCGCTGTTCGACGTGACGGTGACGGTCGACGGCGCCAATCCCGCCGCCTCGGGCATCGTGGTGGTGCCCCATGGGGCATGGGTAGATGCGTTCGGGGTGCCGGGGCTCTCGGTTCCCGCACCCGTGTTCAGGGGCGGGTACGACCCGACCACCAAGTCATGGGCGCTCACGGTGAGCGCACCAGCGGTCCTCTCGCCGGGCACGGCCGCCCAAATGGGAGTCCAGTCGGGCGCCTCGGTGGCGATGCAGGCCGATCTGCGGACGAGCACCCCGGCTCTGGCGATATCCGTAGCCGGGCTCAACGGGGCAGTCGGGGACCTGCCGTTGGCGATCACCGGCCGCACCGATCTGTCTTCGTTCTTCCCCGCAACAACCGCGACGTTCGTGCTGGCCCCCGAAGGCGGCGCGCTGGCGGGGGTGGCCCCGACGACGGGCTACGTCGTGGTGATCCAGGGCCAGGGGGTAGCCGGTGCCGGGATCGTGGCGACCTGGGACCCCCGGGCGGGCCGCCTCCGGGGCCACGGCAATTGGGGCACGCTGCCGTTCCCCGGTGCCGTCGATGGGAGTGACGTTGCCTTCGATGTCGGGTTGGCGGCGGGGACACTGGATGCGACCGCAACATCGCAAGCGATGGGTCGGCCCCTCCCGGTGACGATCACCTACCGCAGCGCCGGAGCGGGGTGTCCGTGCCTGGACGTCACCCTGACCGGCGGTGATACCTCGATCGACACGATCCACGTCAGCTCGTACACGATGGGGTGGCACCGTCACAACGGAACGGACTTCTCCACCATCGACGTAGGGGCGGTCACCGGAACCCTCGGGCCGGTGACGTTGACCGGCGGGACAGGCCACCTGGATTGGACCACGGGACGGCTGCTCCTCGATGCCACGGGCACGGTGGCGGTGGGATCCGCGACCACCGCCGAGCTCCACCTCACAGGCAGCGTCACCTTGAGCGCGACCAACGTGGTGGGTGTCGATCTGACCACGGACGGATCAGCGGTGGTGGTCCTCGACCCATCGCAACGGGTGACGCTCGGCGGCGCCTTGCACATCACGGGCTCGTGGGATCCGGCGAACTCGCAACTGGCGGTCACCATCGGCGGCACTCTGCGCGCCGATCTGGGCCCCACCCGAGGCTCGGTGGTGCTCCAGGCGGGGGTGCAGGGCTCCGCCGCCACCGGGCACTTCACGTTCGGCGCCGCGGCCACCGTCACCTTCACCGGCGGGACCCGCGGGAGCGCAGTGGCCTCGGTGACCGGAAGCGTCGACCTGACGCCCGCAACGAAAGCCCTTCGTTTCGATGTCTCCGCGGCAGCGGCGATGACCACGCCGTGGACGGTGGATCTCACGGCAGGCGGCTCCGTCGGATTCGACGGTGCGGCGACGTTGCACCTCGCCGGTCAGGTCGATTGGAACGGACCCACCACCACGACCACGGCGACGGTGAACGGGTCTGGGCACCTCGCCGTCACCGTGGCGTCCGCGCCCGGCGCAGACGCAGTGCAGGCCCGGATCCTGGGTACGTTGGCGGCGCAGATCTCGGACCACACGATCAGCGCCTCCTTCGGCGCCGGCACGGCTCTCACCTTCGGGGCCAGCGCCGCGACGGTGACGGTGGCGGGATCGATCGATCTCGACCTGGTCCACCAGCGCGCGGCTTTCGACGTGAGCGCCAGCGCGGCGAGTGCGTCGCCCTGGCAGCTGCCGCTCGATCCCGCGGCCGCCGTGAGCCTCACCGGAACCGCGGCGTTGCACCTCCAAGGTCAACTCGACTGGTCCCAGACGACGCCCAAGGCGTCGGGCACCTTGAGCGGCGACGTGATCGCTCAGCTCTCCAACACGCGCGGTACGACCCCCGTCACGCTCCACGTCAACGGCACACTCAGTGCCACCCGCATCGACCTGACCGCCAGCGGCGGGGCCACCGTGTTCGGGGTCACGACCTCGGTGGCGGGAACCGTCGCCGTTGACGTCGCCGTCCGGCAGGCCACCTTCGACGTCACCTTCGGCGCCCACGGCACCGTGCTCTACGGCGCGGGCTCCTGCGCCGTGCCCCCGATTGCGATCGATGGCGGCTTGGTGGCCCACGGCGTTGCGGACTTCTCGGGACCGGCCCCTGGGTTCACCATCGCCATCACCGGCACCGCAGACCTGCGCCTGTCAGCTGCGTCGACCACCACCAACTCCCACATCGACTTCACCGCCACCCTGACCAAGAACACCCTCACCATCACGGCCGCCGGTGCCGCCACCGTCCTCGGCATCAGCACCACCGGGAGCGGAACCGTGGTCATCGACCTGGCCGCCCGCACGGCGACGTTGGACCTGTGGCTCGGCGCCGCTGGCCAGCTCGACCTCGCCGGCGGCGCCATCACGCTCACCAACGGCGGGCTCCACGCCACCGGCACCGTTGTGTTTGCGCTGTGCCCGGCCACCTACGCCATCGCGATCAGCGGCCAAGGCGACCTGCACTACGCCAAGCCGCCCGCCGGCGCCACGGCACACATCGCGTGGACTGCGGCGGTCGCCAACAACGACATCACCATCACGGCCACCGGTGCGGCCTCAGTCAGCACCCCGATCGGCACACTCACCGGCACCGACCTCGGCGCCACCGTGCACGTTTCCGGACCCACCACCACCGTGACCTACACCGGCACCCTCACCGGCACCGGCCTGCTCACCGGCAACCTGTCCTTGGCCGGCACGGCGACGCTCACCGGCAGCACCCTCAGCTTCGGGATCAGTGCCCACGGGCAACTCTCAACCCTCGGACTGTCCCTCACGAACGTCGACTTCGCCTTCAACCCCGACGGCAGCTGGAGCGGCAGCACCGACGTGAACATCGGGGCCCTGCACGGCTCCGGCGCCCACATCGCCGTCACCGCGGCCGGAGCCCTCGACCTCGACGTCGGCCGGCTGGCCGCCGGAGCCGTCACCGTCGACAACGTCCGCATCACCATCGGCAAGGCATCGCTTTGGACAGCGACCGGCACACTGCAACTCGGGTCGGTCGGGGCCATCGCCATCACGATCAACCAGCCCTACGCCGGACCAGCCACCGCAACGGGGACCGGAGGGAACGGCACGATGAACGGCTGGTCGGTCACTGATGTCGCCGTCACGTGGGACACCACCGCCGGCGCGGTGAACGTGCAAGGCACCGTCGCCAAGAGCGGATGGGGCGGCATCCCGTTCACCGGGTCCTACGATCGCAGCACCGGCCAGTTCTCCGTCGCGGTCACCGCCAACCAGCTGCACGTCGGCCAGTTCACCATCATCAACGCCTCCGTGGTGTGGACCGACCAGGCCTTGGTCGTCGACGGGACCCTGACCACGCCGCTGACCGGGAACGTCCTCATCCACGGCACGATCACCGCCGCCGGTGCCTACGACCTGAAGTCGGTCGCCCCCGGCACCATGAACATCCGCGGGATCCCCGTCACCGCCGCCAGCATCGACCTCACGAACACTGCTGGCCTTACCGTCAGGGCCACCGTCACCGTCGGCGAGTTCGGGCCAGTACCTCTCCAGGGCAGCATCAGCGCCACCGGGCAGTTCAGCCTCCAGATCGACACAGCGAACACCACCGGACCCTTCACCCTCACCGCCTACGACCACAACACGACCCTCACCAACGCCACGATCCATTGGACCGAGCAGGGGCTCGCCGGGCAGTTGACACTGAGCGGAGACGTCACGTTGGCGACCCCCATCCAGTCCTTCACCGGTACCGGACTCGTCGCCACCGCCACCTTCGACACCTCCAGCGGCGCCTGGTCCCTCACCTACCAAGGCACCGTCAGCGCCCACGGCGTGCTCACCGGCTCGGTGACCGTGTCGGGGTCCATCGTCACCTCCGCCACGCACGCCATCACCCGCAACCTCGTGCTCGCTGGCAACCTCACCCTGTTGGGCGACCACCTCGACAACATCATGCTCCTGTGGTCCAACGACTCGTTGATCGGTACGGGCACGGCCTCGTTCGGGATGCTGGCCAACATCCCCGTCGCCGTCGATCTCGAAGCCGCAGGGACCTGGAGCGTGGGGACCTACAACGACCCGCAACACCCCCTCGCCATCACCACGCAAGGGTTCGGCATCACCAACATCGCAGTGCGAGTCACCCAGAGCGGGTTCCAAGCGAGCGGCACCATCCACACCCCTTGGGGCGACGTGCCGATTCCTTTCACACGCCAGACCAACGGTAGCTACCTTGCGGGCGGAGCCGGCTCGACCCCCGCCACCGGGGGTGCCAACGGGTTCCCCGTCAACGGATTGCGCATCGACTGGGACGGCACCACCGGGACGCTGAGCGCCCAGGCCACCGTCACCGTGCCCAAGGTCGGTCCCATCTCCGTTCGTGGCACCTACCAGGGCACCACCAACAGCTGGGACCTCGCCGGGGACAGTGGGCCCAACGGCGTCACCCCCGGCGGCGTGCTCATCAAACCGTTCCACCTCGAGTGGACCAACGCGGCCCTCGCAGTGTCCGGCACACTCGTCGTGGGCTCGCCTGGAGCGACCAACCCACTGTTCACGGTGCCGATCGCCGGCCGGTTCAACGCCGATGGGAGCTTCGCGGTGCACGGTTCGCTGCCGGTGCTCACCTTCGGTCCCTTCAAGTTCAACCTCGTCGCCGTCGACTTCACCCAATCCGGCGTGGTCGTCACCCTTCTGGGCGGGAACTTCGGAGGTCTCGCCGTCGCATCGGGCGCTCTCACCCGGAACCCCGACGGCAGCTGGGACGGCAGCCTCTCCAGCGGCACCCTCGCCGGTGCCGCACTGGGCCGGCTCAGCGTGCACGGCGGTCCCGGCGGCTTCAGCGTCAACGGCAGTGCGTTCTCCTTCGGCCCCATCCAAGGGGCCTCGTTCACTGGCTCCTACAACACCGACGACACCCTCGACCTGCAACTCGAGGTCCTCACGATCGGCGGTGCGTCCCTGGCCTCGCTGCACATCCACGGCGCGGGCGGCGCGTGGACCGTGAACGGCGGCACCCTGCGGGTCGGACCGTTCGCGGCGCTCACCGTGACTGGCACCCTCAGCGGATCCGGGCTGTGGGACCTCCAGGCAAGCGCCGGGGCGCTGGGCTCGGCGAACCTCGTCGGGCTGCGTTTCCACCTCGACCCCGCCACCGGGTGGAGCCTCGGTGCCGGCATCCTCACCGTCGGCCCCTTCTCGGCGTTGGCCATCTCCGGGACCTTCACCGCCGGCACCGCCGACCTGAGCGCACGGGCGTTCTCTTGGGGTGGCGCCAGCGTCGCCGCCCTCGCATTGCACTTCGACCCGAGCGGGTGGACCATCCGCGGCGGCGCCCTCAACGTGGGGCCGCTCTCCGGGATCACCATCAGCGGCACGTTCACCGCGACCACGATCGACGTCGACGCCGGAGTCATCAACTGGGGGAGCTGGTCGCTGCTCGCCGGGCACCTCCACGGCGACGCCAACGGCTTCGACCTCACCTCCACCCTCAACGCCGGTGACCTCCACTTCCCCTTCATCGCCGTCCACTTCGGAGCTGACGGCACCAAGAACCTGTCCGGATCCTTCCGTGTGCTCGGCGGTCTCCTCGGCGGAACCGTGGCCGGCACGGCCACGTGGACCCCCACCCAGCTGCAGGTCAGCGCCTTGCACCTCGGATTCAACGCAGGACCGCTCAACATCGGCAGCGACGTCAACGGCGCGGTGTTCCGCAGCGACGGTTCTTTCGTCGTGCAGGGCACCGCCCAGGTGTGGCTCGACTTCGGGACCTGGCTGGGTCATCCCATGACCACCACCTTGGCCTCGGTGCCCTACACGTGGAACAGCAACCAGTTCAGCTTCGCCAACCAGTTCATCCAACTCCCCGTCCCGGGCTTCGACCTCACCGGCATCGGCGGTACCTTCGACACCGCCGGTACCTGGCAGGTGTGCGGAACGCTGCGCCAATGGGTCGCCTCGATCATCGTCAACAGCACCCGGCGCTGCCTGGGCAACGGCACCCCGGCTCCGCCCGCCCTCGTCGCCGGCGACGACTCGATCAGCCCGAAGTACAACAACGCCTCCACGGTGAACGTCCTCACCAACGACTACGGCACGGCCGCCAGCAACCTGTCGGTCGTGGCCCCCACCAACAGGATCACGACCGGCCACGGTTCGGCCGTCTGCGTCGCCGCGGGGACTTGCACCTACACGCCGACCGCCAACTACTCGGGCTCGGACTCGTTCCGGTACACGGCGTACGACAAGGGCTCGGGCGACTACGCCTCGGCAACGGTGTACGTCACGATCGCTGCGCCGCCCGCCGGCCCGATCGCCCGCAACGACTCCTACACCGTCAACTACAACAGCTCAAACAGCTTCGCCATCAAGACCAACGACTCGGGCATCCGCACCAAGCTCAACGTCTACAACCAGCCCCACTACGGCTCGGTGGACTGCGACACCAACGGGGCGTGCACATACTGGGCGGGCACGGGACACACCGGTTGGGATGCGTTCACCTACAACATCGTCGACGACTACGGACAGGTTTCGAACACCGCGACCGTGACCGTGACCACGCTGCTCCCGGCGGCACCCGTCGCCGGCACCTACACCGTGAGCCTCGACGACTCCGCAGTGCACCCGCTCTATCCGCTGTCGGTCTCGAAGGGGGTCGGGCTGCGGATCACCTCGGTGGGCACCCCGACCTTCGGGACGCTCACGTGCAACACGGCGAACTGCACGTTCAACGCCCACGGCTACGACGGCGACGCCTACGCGTCCTTCCAGGTGACCGACCAGTTCGGGCGGACGTCCTCGGGCACGATCCACATCGTGTCGTTCTTCCAGTGCCGCCCCGGCAAGCCCTGCTGATCACCCTCAGCGCTCGACGGCAGCCGGTCCCAAGGCATCGGCCATCGTCGAGCCCGCCGCATTCAGGCGGGCGCGG
This sequence comes from Mycobacteriales bacterium, assembly GCA_038231335.1. Taxonomy (GTDB): domain Bacteria; phylum Actinomycetota; class Actinomycetes; order Mycobacteriales; family Pseudonocardiaceae; genus Pseudonocardia. Next base: position 2,104 of record JBBRLM010000073.1, on the reverse strand, counting down.
ACGTTCATGATCAGCGCGTCGTCATCGACCGAAGTCGCGAGGAGGCGCTGGGCCAGCGCTTCGATCCGGAGCGCGCCCGAGTCGATCAAACCGAGGGCGACGGCAGCCCAGCGTCGACGCACCTCGACCCGGGCACGTCCGATCGTCTCGTCGTACGCGAACTGACGGTCACAGATCCGGGGCACAAACCCCTCAACCGCGTCGATACGGTCGGTGTCGTTGCCGGCGGCGAGGTCGTAGAACTCCCACAGGTCGACGCGCCAAGCATGGCCCGGGACCAGTTCGACCCCCTTGCTCGTGCGGGCGACCAGGTCGTAGTGATCGAGCTCGAGCTGCTTGCGCAGGCGCCAGAGGTTCGCCTTCAAGCGGTTGCGGCCCACGAGCGGGTCCACCTCTGGCCAGAGCGTCTCGATGATCCAGTCGGTGCCAACCGGGCGCCGCTGCGCCACCAGGAGCACCAGCAGACGCGCCGTCACCCCGGTGAGCTCGATCGCGGCCCCGCAGCGGCGCACCACCAGGTCGTCGCCCATCACGAGCAGCTCCCCGTCCAGTTCCCGGGCACGGCCGCCACCCGCGTTCACTCCGGACGTCGTCGCTTGTGTATAGCGGGCGAGCAGCGACGTCTCCCACGGCGAGCGGTCGCGCTCCGCCGGCAGCAACTCCACCCCGCGCTTGTGCAGGGCACCAGCCTTGCCCGGAAAGCCCGCTCGCACGCAGTCCAGCGCGCCCCGCAGGCACGCATCAGCGGCGTGCCGCGGCAGACCCGCGCCGACCCACTGATCGACTGCGACGAGGAGCTCGGCGACCCCATCGGTGTCACGATCGCGTAACAGTCGCAAACGGGCTTTGAGCTCACGGGCGCTGTTCTCGCTCAACGCGGTGAACTGCATGGCGGAACCGGTGGCCATGTCGACCAGTTCCTGGGCCGCCTCCCAGTCACCAGAGTCGAGCAGTAGCACCGCGATGAACAGCGCAGCCGATGGGACGACAATGAATCGGCGTCGAATGAGAGCGAACCGCTCGTGGGTGGCATCGACGAGCTGGGGGGTGGCGCCGTGCTGCTCGAGCTCAGCCGCGAGTCGCACGAGGCCGAGCAAGTCTGCCACGACGGGGCCGACCTGTGTCTCGTCCACCTCCTGCACCTCGGCGAGCGCCTCATCCACCGCCGCGAAATTCCACGCGATCGCTGCGGACCACGCCAGGCCCAGACACACCAGCGGAACGCGATCGCTTTCCAGGAGCCGCACCGTGTCCAGTGCGCGGCGGATCGCTGGCAGCTCGCTCTCGGGCATCTGACCGCCACTGATCACCCGCATCGCCGCCATGAGTCCCGTGGTGATGGCGAGCTCCTCGACCTGACCCTCCCCTTCGAGGTCGGCGATCGCGTCGGCGAGCACGGCATCGGCGGCGTCTTGTGCCGCCGCACCGGTCAGCAACGCCGCGAGCGCCATGATGCGGCGCAGGCGACCACGTGCCACCCTTCCGATCGACCGCGTCGCATGCTCAGCGTCGACCAACCCCGCCTGCGCAATAGCGACGCCGGTAAGGTCACCCTGCCAGATGTGGTGCTCGGCGGACACGGCAGCGAGCCACAGGCTGAGGTTCCGATCGCCGGTTGCCTCCACGACGGGGAAGAGGCGCCGGAGTTCGGGGACCCCGACCGCTTGCACACGCATGCCGGCGTCGGCCACCAAGAGCTCGAGCTCCAACGGCCACGGCTGTGGGGCAACCGCGACGATCTCGCCTACGGCCTGGACGCGACCCGAAGCCAAGACCTCGACGACTGCCCCGTCAAGCTCGGTCTGATCTGCGGTGAGGCCTTCACGGCTGGCGTCGATGACGGCTCGAAGAGCGTTGAGCGGGTCTCGAAGAGGTGGGGGACGTCGCGCCGATCCGTGATCCATCTCGTTCACGACTCTGGCAACGTCGGGTGCCCCTGTCAACCGCCCTGCCCTTCACGGGTCGGGGTCGGCGGAGTAGGTGCGCCAAAACGGCGGGGAATGGTTCGTCTAATTCTGGTTAGTAGAAGCAGGAACGATCTGGGCTTCGTCTAACGCGTAGCCAGTCGGGTGGCTATCGTCGGGTTCCTGGTTCGACTAACAGG
>JBBRLM010000072.1:0-33658 GCA_038231335.1 Mycobacteriales bacterium | reverse complement strand
GTCGAGACCATCCTCGCCGCACAAGCCACCGACACCGGCCCCGCCCAGCTGTTGTCGATCGGCACGGCGATGGTCGACGCGCTCGACGCCGACGGCGCCGCACCCGACGACCGCCCACCACCGCGGGTCAACGAGCTGCACGTGCGCCGCCACCGCGGCGGACCGGGCGGGCGGGTCACCGGACGGTTCGACGACGCCGCCCTGTTCGACGCCATCGCCACCGCGATCGACGCCCACGCCGCCCCGCTCACCGGCGACGACCAGCGCACCGCCCCGCAACGCCAGGCCGAAGCCCTGGCCGACATCTGCAGCCAGGTCCTCACCCACGGCGACATACCCGAACGCGGCGGCCACCGCCCGCACATGAACGTGATCATCCGGCTGGAAGACCTGGAGAACCGGGCCCGTGCCGCGATGCTCGACTTCGGCGGCACGCTGTCCCCGGAATCACTGCGGATGCTCGCCTGCGACGCCGCCGTTGTCCCGATCGTCATGAACGGCAAGGGCCAGCCCCTCGACGTGGGACGGCTGACCCGGGTGATCCCGGACGGGATCCGCCGGGCGGTGGCCGCCCGTGACGGTGGCTGCGCCCGCTGCGGAAGGCCGCCGTCCTGGTGCGAGATCCATCATGTGCAGGAGTGGGAGTGCGGCGGCCCGACCTGCGTCGAGAACTGCGTGATGCTCTGCCGGGTGTGCCACCGGCTGATCCACCACTCCGACTGGCGAGTTGTCATGGACAGCGGCCGACCGGAGTTCATTCCCCCGGGCTGGATCGACCCGGACCGAAGACCCCGCCAACGACCCATGATCCACCTGCTCGACATCGCCTGAACTCCGTGCGGAAGACGTCAGCCGTACGCGCTGTCGTGGGCGAACTCGACGTCGCGCAAACCGGCACCGCACTCTTGGACGCTGGCGATGTCCCGCCGGACACTCGGACGGGTGGGCACGACGTGTCACCTCCGCTGCGGCGTGCGCTGTCGAGGACAACGCGGCCATGCCGCTCACCAGCCTGCTGCTCATCATCCTCACCGCGTCGACAGCGGTGCTGTCTCGGCGATCTCGCCCTCGACGGTGCACCGTGCCGCGATCAAACCCTGGCAACACCGCTCCGGGATCTTCCCCGTGATCCGCCTTCGAGACCAAGGCCGTCCGGGCGCTGGAGCTTGACGCCCGCACCCGGCGGGGAGTCGAGTTGGGCCGGACTACTAGGTGATCAGCCCCGATGACTGACGAACCGACCACTAGCGTGCGCAGGGTGACCACCACTGCCGAGAAGGCCTCCCAGCTGCTCCGCCTGCACGCCGCCCCCGAGCTACTGCTCGTCGTCAACGTCTGGGACGCGATCACCGCGACCGTCGTGGCCCAGACGCCCGGCACGACCGCCCTCGCGACCGCGAGCCACAGCATCGCCGCCGCCCACGGCTATCCGGACGGCGAGAAGATCCCGCGCGACGAGATGATCGCCGCGGTCGGGCTGATCGCCCACACGGCCGGTGATCTCCCGGTCACCGCCGACCTGGAGGGCGGTTACGGCGACCCGGGCGGCACCGTCGCGCGGGCGATCGACGTGGGCATCGTCGGCGCCAACCTCGAGGACCAGATGAAGCCACTCGCAGAATCCGTCAAGTCCGTGGAGGCAGCCGTTGCGGCCGGCGCCTCGGCCGGTGTGCCGTTCGTGCTCAACGCCCGTACCGACGCCTTCCTCAAGGGGGGCGACCGCGACCCGGAGGACGTCCTGACCGAGGCGATCGAGCGCGGTCGCGCATACCTCGACGCCGGCGCGTCGAACTTCTTCGCCCCGGGAAGGCTCGACGAGAAGACCGTCGGGCGGCTCGTGGAGGCCCTCGGCGAGCAGAAGATCAACATCATCGGCATCCCCGGTTCCATCGACCTGGCCACGGCGCAGCGCCTCGGCGTGGCCCGCGTGTCCTACGGGCCGTGGAGCCAGAACGTGGCGTTGACGGCGCTGGCCGACCTCGCCGCCGACGTCTACGCCGGCGGCGGGCTGCCCACCTCGACCCGCAAGCTCAACTGAGGCCGACCCCGTAGGTCGGCCGAGACGCTGCGCCGTCCCGGTCGACGAGCAGCCCTTGACATACAACCAATCGGTTGTATGATTGCGGACATGGCCGAGGACGACGAGGACCGGGCGGACGCCCTGTTCCACGCCCTCGCCGACCGGACCCGGCGCGACATCATGCGGCGGGTGCTGGCCGGGGAGCACTCGGTCTCCACGCTCGCGGGGAACTACGACATGAGTTTCGCCGCGGTGCAGAAACACGTCGCCGTGCTCGAACGGGCCGGCCTGCTGACGAAGCGGCGCAACGGCCGTGAGCAGCTGGCCAGCGGTGACGTGGCCGCGGTGCGGTCGGTGGGCGCGATGCTCACCGAGCTGGAACAGGTCTGGCGCGGCCGCATCGCCCGCATCGACGAACTGATCGACAACAACGACCCGGAGGACTGACCCATGCCCGTCACCGACGTCCAGCACGACGTGACCGCCCGCACCCTCACCATCGTCGCCGACTTCGCCGCCCCGCCCGCGCGGATCTGGCAGGTCTACGCCGACCCGCGCCAGCTGGAGCGGGTGTGGGGGCCGCCCAGCTACCCGGCCACCGTCGTCGACCACGACCTGAGCCCCGGCGGCCGCGTCACCTACTTCATGACGGGCCCGGAGGGCGACAAGCACGCGGGCTACTGGCAGGTGACGAGCGTGGACGAGCCGACCGGCTTCACGTTCGACGACGGGTTCGCCGATCTCGACTTCACGCCGAACACCACCATGCCCGTCTCGACCAACGACTACCGGTTCACCGCCCACGAGGGCGGCACGCGGGCCACCTACGTCAGCACCTACGCGACGGCCGAGGGACTGCAGCAGGTGCTGGACATGGGCATCGTCGAGGGCGCGAGCGCGGCCATCGACCAGATCGACGGGCTGATCACGGCCGGCTGAGACCCATGCCGCGCGAGATCGCCAGCGCAGTCGCGCGGACGACCTGCTCGTAGGACCGGGCCGCAGCACCCGGGCCGGGACCACGATCGACAGCGCGGCCACCAACCTGGTCCTCGTGGTTGCCGACGGGCGCGGCGATGGACGACATCGGGGCCGGAGGGCTGCGGTCGAAGATGGCGATGCCGAGCCGCCGGACCTGCGTGAGCCGCCGGCGCAGCTCCGTCACGGCGGCCGCGTCGAGCCGGAGTGTGCTGCGCGGGATCCGCGCCCGCCGGCTCAGGTCGGCCAGCCCCAGCGCGCGGTGCTCGGCGTCGAATGCCGCCGGGAGCGACAGGGCCCGCACGACCACCGGTTCACCCTGCGGCGGCTTCTTCCCGCGACGCGGCACCTCGGCGTCCATCGGGCGGGTCCGACAGGCCCCATCAGTGGAACGCCCGCAGACAGGGGGCCTCCGGAGTCGCATCCTGGGGCCCACGCCGGACCACCGAAGATCCGACCGGAGGATCACCCCCATGACTGCAGAGTTCTTCGCGCTGCCGGGCAAACCCGTCCCGTACTTCCTGGCCGCCGGGGAGGGCGAGCGTTCGCACCTGTTCGACCAGCTGTTCACCGTGCTGCTCAGCGCCGACGAGACCGACGGCCAGTTCGGCGTCTTCACGATGGAGGCCCCGCGCGGCGACGCCATCCCGGTGCACTCCCACGCCGACGTCCACGAGATCTTCTTCGTGCTCGACGCGGCGGGTGAGCGCACCAACGCCCGCGTGCCCCCGGTCCCGCCCGTGATCCCCGCGCCCGAGCAGCTCGGCGCCGCCGCCCAGCAGTACCGCAACGACTTCCACTTCGATGTCCGCCTCGCCGACTGACGGCCCGCGCGCCGTCGAGTACGCGACGGTCCGCGGCCACCGCCCCCTGCTGCTCGACCTCTACCGGCCGACAACGGAGGCGCCGGTCCCGCTGGTGGTGTTCCTGCACGGCGGCGGCTGGCACCTCGGCAGCCGCGCCGCGTTCGGGCCGATGTACGCCGGATGGGACCCGTCGCCGTTCGCGCTGCTGAACGCGGCAGGGCTCGCGGTCGCGTCCGTCGACTACCGCCTGTCCGGCGAGTCGATCTTCCCCGCCCAGCTCGACGACGTCACCGCGGCACTCGGCTGGCTGCACGAGCACGCCGATGAGCTCGGGCTGGACGCCACGCGTACCGCGGTGTGGGGCGAGTCGGCCGGCGGGCACCTCGCCGCACTGCTGGCTCTCAACAGCCCCGCGGTCCGAGCCGTCGTCGACTGGTACGGCCCCGCCGACCTGCCCACGATGGCCGGCGACTCCGCCGACACCGGGATCGCGAGGATGGACCCCGGCGCTCCCGACTCCTACGAGGCGCTGCTGCTCGGCGCCCCGGTCGCCGACGTGCCCGAACTCGCGAATGCCGCCAGCCCGGTGGCCCACGTGCACGCGGATGCCCCGCCCTTCCTTCTCCTCCACGGCACGGCGGACCGGTCCGTCCCGTTCCGCCAGTCGCAGCGGCTTGCCGACGCGCTGACCGGCTGCGGCGCCGACGCCACGCTGCACCCGATCGACGGCGCCGACCACGTGTGGGCCGGCGACCAGCAGGTCGCCCGCGCCGCCTTCGATCTCTCGCTCGCGTTCGTCCTCGACCACCTGCGCTGACCGGCTCCACTTCTACCGCCCCACGTTCGGGCTCGTGGCCGTCGACCGCACCACCGTCGCCGAACGCCTCCGCGGCCGCCTGTTCGCGAGCTGGGTCAGAGGGGCCAGCAGCGCAGCCACACGGTGTGCGGGGACTGCCGCAGCTCCGACAGCGCAGGCTCGTTCAGCACCGTGTCCGTGTCGACCAGCACGTAGCCGTGCTCGTCGCGGGTGGACAGGGACTGCCCGATGACGTTGACGCCGGTCTCGGCCAGCATCCGGTTGATGCCGGCCAGCACCCCGGGCACGTTGGTGTGCAGGTAGCCCATCCGGAAGGCGCCCGGCAGCTGCGGGACCGCCACCTCGGGCAGGTTCACCGAGAGCGCGGTGCCGCCCGCGGTGACGAAACCGACCAGCTTGTTGGCGACGAAGTGCCCGATCTCCTCCTGCGCCTCCTGCGTCGAACCGCCGACGTGCGGCGTGAGGATGACGTTGTCGAGGCCGCGCAGCGGGGACTCGAAGGAGTCGCCCTGGGCCTTGGGCTCGATCGGGAAGACGTCGATCGCGGCGCCCGCCAGGTGCCCGGAGAGGATGTTGTCCCGCAACGCGGCGTCGTCGACGACCATGCCGCGGGAGGCGTTGATGAACATCGCCCGGGGCTTCATCCTCGCGAACTGCTCGGCGCCGAACAGCCCGGCGTTGCCGAGACGTCCGTCGACGTGCAGGCTCACGACGTCGGCCTCGGCCAGCAGCTCGTCGAGCGTGCCGACCTGCCGGGCGTTGCCGTGGGCCAGCCGGTCGGCCGTGTCGTAGAAGATCACCCGCAGACCGACGGCCTCCGCGACGTTGGACAGCTGGGTGCCGATGTTGCCGTAGCCGACGATGCCCAGGGTGCGGCCGCGGATCTCGTGGCTGCCCTTGGCCGACTTGTCCCACACGCCCTCGTGCATCCGCTGGGTCTTCTCCCCCAGCCGGCGCGCCAGCGAGATGATCTCGCCGAGCACCAGTTCCACGACGCTGCGGGTGTTGGAGAACGGCGCGTTGAAGACGGCCACGCCGCGGTCCGCCGCGTCGACCAGGTCCACCTGGTTGGTGCCGATGCAGAAGCACCCGACCGCCAGGAGGTCCTTCGCGGCCTCGAGCACCCGCGAGGTGACCTTGGTGTTGGACCGGATGCCGAGCACGGCCACGCCCGGCAGCTGGTCGATGAGCTCGTCCTCGCTCAACGATCCGGCGCGCACGTCGACCTCGAAGCCTGCCCGGCGGAACGCCTCGGCCGCGACGGGGTGGATGTTCTCCAGGAGAAGTACCTTCACGCGACCAACTTAGACGGCCGCTCCCTCAGCCGATGCCGTGAGACCATCACCCGAAGTGGGGTCGCGCACCGACGCGGCCCGAGCGGCCTCCTGACCCCCGGGCCGGCGGACCATCCGACGGGAGTCACCTGTGTCGACCATCCCCGCATCGGGTCCTGGCGCGTGCTTCGGCGCCGCGGACGCGGTGGTCACGCTGCGGCAGGTCGCGCTGCACGGCAGGCTGACGGCGTTCCGCGAGGGCGGGGCCACGTCCGGAGGCCCGGTGGTGCTCCTGGTGCACGGGCTGGCCAGCAGCTCCACGACCTGGGCGGCGGTGCTGCCCACGCTGGCACGGCACGCCCACGTGATCGCCCCCGACCTGCTCGGGCACGGTGGTTCGGCGAAGCCGCGCAGCGGCGACTACTCGCTGGGCGCCCACGCGGCCGAGCTGCGGGACCTGCTGCTCGCCCTGGACGTCGGCAAGGTCACCGTCGTCGGGCACTCCTACGGCGGCGGCGTCGCCATGCAGTTCAGCTACCTGTTCCCCGAGCTCGTCGAGCGCCTGGTGCTGGTCTCCAGCGGGGGGCTCGGCCGCGAGGTCACCTTCGCACTGCGCGCCGCGACGCTGCCCGGCACCGCCCTGGTGCTGCGGATGGCCGCGACGGTCGCGCCCACCTGGTTGCCCCGTCTGGTCCGGCTGGTCCTGCGGGCGGTGCCGTCGGCGTCGCCGTCGGAGATCAACGGGCTGGCCCGGGCGTTCGCGTCCTTCGCCGACGAGGGCACCCGCGGCGCGTTCGCCCAGACCGTGCGGGGTGCGCTGGACTGGTCGGGGCAACGCCTGGAGGGCGCGGAGCGGCTCTACCTGCTGGCCGAGCTCCCCGTGCTGCTCGTCGCCGGGGACCGGGACTCGGTGATCCCGGCCGCCCACACCGTCGACGCCCACCGCCTGCTGCCCCACAGCGCACTGGAGATCTTCGTCGACACCGGCCACTTCCTGCACACCGAGCGCCCCCAGCTCTTCGCCCGGCTGCTGCAGGAGTTCCTGAACACGACGCGGCCGGCTGATGGCGACCGGCACTCCCGGCGCCGTCAGCTGCTGCGCCCGGTCACGAACTCCGCAGCGGGTACTGCTTGACCCAGTCGACCTGCATGGACGATTCCCTGCTCGCCGGCGGCTGCCCCTCCGGGAACCAGTCCAGCTGGATCGTGAGGTGCATCGGCCGGGGCGGCAGCTTCTCCAGGTCCGTGGTGCGGTGCCACTCCACGCCGTCCAGATAGGCCACCACGGACGTCGGGGTCCACTCGACGGCCCAGTTGTGCCACTGGGTGGCGTCGACGGACACCTCGTCCTTCTCCTGCTGGTTGTCCTCGCCGTAGTGGATGAAGTACTCGGCGGTCTGCCGGCTCGCGTCGGTCAGCTCCATGAAGTCGACCTCACCGCCGACGGGCCAGTCCTCGGCGTCGGGCCACAGCAGCAGCAGCGCGTTGTAGGTCGGGTCGCCCACGGGCGCCCGCACGCGGGCCTCCCAGCGGCCGTGCATCTGTCCGGGCATCCAGGCCAGGCCTGCGGTGGTGCCGGCGGTGTCGCCCGTGAGCGTCAGGACCCCGTTCTCGACGCGGGCTGCGGCCGGTGAGCGGCGGCCGTTGCCGTTGTGGCCGGGGCCGTCGTAGGCGTCCCAGCTGGAGTCGAGCGGGCCGGTGAACTCGTCGACGCGGTCGGGCTGACCCCAGCCCTGCAGCGTCGCGGCGCTGCTGTCGGCGCCCGCGCTGACCGACGGTGCGGTACCGCCTCCGGAACCGGTCGGCCGGTTCGTGACGACCGCAACGGTCGCCCCGCCGGCCAGCACGACCGCCGCCCCGATGCCGAGCAGAATCGTGCGCCGGGAGGCGGGCCGTCCCGAGCCGTCCGTGCTCGTCGGCCCACTTGTGCTCATCGGCTGGAACACTCCATCACGGGAATCGTCGGACAACTTCCCTTGACCCTACGTAGTCGGCATACGGGCGATTCCGCCGGTACTCCTGATCTGCCATCGTCGTCCCATGCGATCGGTGTACGAGGCCGCGGGCGGTGCCGATGGCCTGCTGCGCCTGGCCGGCGCCTGGCACGCGAGGGTGCTGGCCGACGAGGTGGTGGGCCACGCGTTCAGCCACGGGGTCCATCCCGACCACACCCGGCGGCTCGCCGCCTACTGGGCGGAGGCGCTGGGCGGCCCGACCACCTCTGTGGACTCGTTCGGCGACGAGACGACGGTCGTGCGGATGCACAGCGGCAACGGCCCGCATGCGGACATGGACCGCCGGGCGATCGCCTGCTTCGACGAGGCGCTGGAGGACGTGGGCCTCTCCCGGGACGAGCCGCTCCGGTCGGTGCTGCACGACTACTTCGCGTGGGCGACCACCACCACGATGGCGCGCTACCACCACTCCGCGGACGACGTGCCCGACGGGCTGCGCATCCCGCTCTGGTCGTGGGACGGGCTCGTCAGCCCACAGGACGCCTGATCCCCCGCTCCTGCCGACGCCGCTCCCGGGCGGCCAGCGCGCGCTGCGGCAGCGACAACCGCCAGATCGAACGGGTGGACTGCCAGAACTGCCGCGGGAACGGGCCGGTCGTGTAGGGCAGGTCGTACTTCCCGCACAGCGCCCGCACCCGCACCGCGATCTCCGGGTACCGGTTGGACGGCAGGTCCGGGAACAGGTGGTGCTCGATCTGGTAGCCCAGGTTGCCCGACATGACGTGCATCAGCCGGCCGCCGCCGAAGTTCGCCGAGCCCAGCAGCTGACGCAGGTACCACTCCCCGCGGCTCTCCGAGTCCAACTCCTCCTCGGCGAACACCTCGGCCCCGTCGGGGAAGTGGCCGCAGAAGATGATCGCGTAGGACCAGATGTTGCGCACGACGTTGGCGGTGGCGTTCGCGGCCACGGTGGACAGGAACGCCGGCCCGGTCAGCAGCGGGAACAGCAGGTAGTCCTTGCTGATCTGGCGGGCCTGCTTGCGCCCGATCTGCACGAGCTTGCGCCGGAACTCCGCGGGGTCATCCACGTTGGCCTGCACCAGCCCGTCGATGTCGAGGTCGTGCAGCGACACCCCGTACTCGAACAGCAGCATGAGCAGGACGTTCACCACGGGCTGGGTGAGGTGGTAGGGGTGCCAGGGCTGGTCGGAGCGGACCCGCAGGATCTCGTAGCCGACGTCCTTGTCGCGGCCGATCACGTTCGTGTACGTGTGGTGCAGGTAGTTGTGCGAGTGGCGCCACTGCTCCGCCGGACACACGTTGTCCCACTCCCAGCTGGACGAGTGGATCTCCGGGTCGTTCATCCAGTCCCACTGGCCGTGCATGACGTTGTGGCCGATCTCCATGTTCTCGAGGACCTTCGCCGCGGCGAGCATCGCCGTGCCGGCCAGCCACAGCGGCGGCAACCTGCTGCCGAACAGCGCCACCCGCGCCGCCACGTTCAAGCGGCGCTGGACGGTGATGACCCGACGGATGTAGTCGGCGTCGGCCTGGCCGCGCGAGTCCTCCACGTCGCGGCGGATCGCGTCGAGCTCGCGCCCGATCGCGTCCACGTCGGCCTCGGTGAGGTGGGCGAACTCCCTGACGTCGGCGATGGCCATGTCGGTCCTCTACCTTTCAGATGTCGATCACGTTCAGATGTCGATCACACAGTCGCCGGCCGCGGCCGTGACACACGTCTGGATCGTCTCGGTGGGGTTGCTCTTCCCGACGCGGCGCTCGGTGCCGTCACGCAGGTCACGCACGGCTCCGGAGCGCAGCGGCACCACGCAGCTGTGGCAGATGCCCATCCGGCAGCCGAACGGCAGCGCGACGCCCGCGCCCTCGCCGGCCTCCAGCAGCGTGGTGGCGCCGTCGACGACGACCTCCTTGCCCGACACCGCGAACGTGACGGTGCCGCCCTCGGCCTCGCCGCCCGACAGGTCCGCGGAGAACCGCTCCACGTGCAGGTGGTCGGCGAGCCCGGCGGCTGCCCAGACCCGCTCCGCCTCGCCGAGCATCGCGTTCGGGCCGCACACCCACGCCTGCCGCTCGCGCCAGTCGGGGCAGACCTGGTCCAGCCCCGCCAGGTCGAGACGGCCGTCGCGCCGGGTGTGCTGCGCGTGCACCCGCAGCGTGGGGTGATCGCGCGCGAGCCGGTGGATCTCGTCGGCGAACAGGGCCTCCCCGGGGTCGGGCGCGGAGTGCACCAGCACGACGTCGGGCAGCGTGCGACGCCGGTCGAGGGTGCGCAGCATGGCCATGATCGGGGTGATGCCGCTGCCCGCGGTCAGGAACAGGATCGTCGACGGCGGCGGGTCGGGCAGCACGAACTCGCCGCGCGGCGCGGCCAGCCGCACGACCGTCCCGGGCCCGACGCCGGAGACCAGGTGCTGCGAGAGGAAGCCCTCGGGCATCGCCTTGACCGTCACCGAGACATGCCGCTGGTGGCGTTTCGGCGGCGAGGTCAGTGAGTAGGAGCGCCAGTGGAACCGGCCGTCCACCTCCACCGCGATGCCGATGTACTGCCCGGGTGCGGCGTCGAACGGCCAACCCCAGCCCGGCCTGATCACGAGCGTGACGGCGTCACCCGCCTCCGGGACGACCTTCACCACCCGGCCGCGCAGCTCCCGCGCCGACCACAGTGGGCTGATCAGCTTCAGGTAGTCGTCCGGCAGCAGGGGCGTGGTGAACCGGGCCGCCGCCGATCGCAGCCGGCGCGTGCCGCGCGGTAACCGCGCTTGCGTGGACAACCGTCTCGCCTCCCGTGGTGTGGACGGTCCCGGACGCGACATCGCAACGAACGATCACGGTGTGCCACCGAGCTGAGGCAAGATGGTGTCACATACTGGTCCGTCCGGCAGGATCTGACGGCCCGGCGTCCGCCCGCTCCTCCCTGACCCGGTGCCCGACACGCAGCAGCCGCACCGCCGTGACCAGGACCAGGCCGCCGACCAGGTTGCCGAACGCCGACCAGCCCAGCGCCACCGCCCAGTCGCCGTAGCCGTAGTCGGCCTCCCCCGTGAGCAGGCCGGCGAACATGAAGATCGAGTCGAGCACGGAGTGGAAGAGCTGGGCTCCGACCAGTACGAACGACAGCAACACGGCGGGCACCAGCTGCACCCCGAGGCTGTCGGTGGCGTGCTGCATCCGCGTCAGCACCGTGATGACCAGGCCGGCCAGCACGGCCAGGAAGAACGACTGCCACGTCACGCCGAGGTGCGCGTAGTGCGAACCCACCTCCACCGCCGTCGCCCGGACGTCGGGCAGGGCCACCACGATCATCCCGGCCATGACGAAGCCACCGACGAGGTTCGCCGCCAGGCTCAGCACCCACAGCCGCACCAGCGCGGCGACCGACCCCTCCCGCGCCACCACCGCCGTCACGGGGACCAGGAAGTTCTCCGTGAACAGCTCGCTGCGCGCGAGCAGCAGCGCCACGAACCCGATGGGGAACACGGCAGCGGCGATCAGGGGGTTGCCCGTCTCGGCGCGGACGACGAGGTAGACCAGCACGCCGATGCCCACGTCGAGGCCGCCGACGAACGCGGTCGTCAGGACCGGCAGCAGCGGCCGGCTCAGCCGGTCGTGCCCTTCCGAGACGAGCCGGTCGAACGCGTCCTCGATCTCCGGCTCCTCCCGGGCGCCGGGCGCGGACGCCACGTCACCGGGGCCGCCCGACGACGGCCGCTCGGTCATGTTCTGCACCTGGTGATCATGGTGGCGGGTACCCGACCGGCGGCGCCGTAACCGGGACGGCGGCCGTTTCACCGCAGGACCGGCTCCAGCGGGTAGTGGGCGTCGTCGACCGGCGGCTCGGGCATTCGCCCGGATCCGTCGGGCAGCGGCACGGCGGCGAGCAACGCCTGCGTGTAGGGGTGCTGCGGGTCGCGCCAGATCTCCTGCGCCGGGCCGGACTCCACCACCCGTCCCCGGTACATGACGACGAGCCGGTCCGCGATCAGCCGCACCACGGACAGGTCGTGGGAGATGAACAGCAGCCCGGCGCCGGCCTCCACCGCGAGGTCTCGCATCAGGGCCGCCACGATCGCCTGCGTCGACGCGTCCAGGGCCGAGATCGGCTCGTCGCCGACGAGCAGGTCCGGCCGCGCCGCCAGGGACCGGGCGATGGCGATCCGCTGGCGCTGCCCGCCGGAGAACTCGAACGGGAACCGACCGGTGGCGTCGGGATCCAGCCCCACCCGTCGCAACCACGTCGCGGGGTCGGCGGAGTCCACCCCGCGCGCCCCGGCCGCGCGCACGCCGTCGCCGATCTGCAGCCCGATCGCGCGGCGGGGGTGCAGTGAGGCGTACGGATCCTGGAACACCATCTGGACGCGGGTGAGCGCGGCCGGTCGGCGGCGCAGCCCGAGCGGTGTGACGGGGGCGCCGTCGAACGTCACCGTGCCGGCGGCCGGCTTCACCAGCCCGCAGACGGCCCGGGCGATGGTGGACTTGCCGCACCCGGACTCCCCCACCAGCCCCACGACCTGCCCGGCGTCGACGGCGAGGTCGACGCCGTCGACGGCACGCACGGGCGGGCGGCCCCGGTAGGTGACCCGCAGGCCCTCGACGTCGAGCAGGCTCACGACAGCCTCCGCACGTCGTCGAGCGTCTGCACGCCGCCGGCGGCGCCGGGCAGGCTGGCCAGCAGCGACGCGGTGTAGGGGTGGGCGGGGGCGGTGAACACCTGGTGGCGCTCGCCGTTCTCCACGACCTCGCCGTGGCGCATCACCGCCACGCGGTCGGCCACCGCGCTCATCACTCCCAGGTCATGCGTCACGAGCAGCACCGCCAGCCCCATCTCCGACGCGAGGTCGCGCAGCAGGTGCAGCACCCCCGCCTGCACGGTGACGTCGAGCGCGGTGGTCGGCTCGTCGGCGATGAGCACCGACGGCGAGCAGGCCAGCGCGATGGCGATCGCGATGCGCTGGCGCTGCCCGCCGGAGAACTGGTGCGGGTAGCGACGCAGCGCCGCCTCCGGGTCGCGGATCCGGACCCGCGCCAGCAGCTCGACGGCCCGCCCGCGCGCCGCGGTGCGGCTCAGGCCGAGGTGGTGGCGCAGGTGGTCGGTGAGCTGCGCGCTGACGCTGAGCATCGGGTGCAGGCTCGTCGACGGGTCCTGGAAGACCATGGCGATGTCGGTGCCGCGCAGGGCGTTGCGGCGGCGCGGGGCGAGCGTCAGCAGATCCTCACCGCCGTACGTGACGGTGCCGCCCACGTGCGACCCGGACGGCTGCAGCCCCATCACCGCGAGCCCGGTCATCGTCTTGCCGGATCCCGACTCCCCGGCGAGACCCTGTACCTGTCCCGCCTCCAGACTCAGGTCCACTCCGCGCAGGATCTCGGAGCCGCCGATGCGGAGCGTGAGCCCGCTGATCTCCAGCACGGTCATCGCGTTTCGGCCTTCTCCAGGACGCCGGCGGTGCGCGGGTCGAGGGCGTCGCGCAGCGCGTCGCCGAGGAAGTTGAACGCCATCACGACGGTCAGGATCGCCAGGCCCGGGAAGACACCCATCCACCACGAGTCGAAGTTCTGCACCGCGGTGGACACCATCGAGCCCCACTCGGCGGTCGGCGGTTTCGCACCGAGACCGAGGAACGACAGACCGGAAAGGAGGAGCGTCGCGGTGCCGATGTCGAGGCTCGCGAGGATCAGCACCGGCCCCACCACCATCGGGACGATGTCGGTGCGCAGCGAACGGAACGCGGAGAAGCCGAGCAGCCGGTCGGCCAGCACGTAGTCGGCGGTGCGGATGCCGACCACCAGCCCACGGGTGACGCGGGCGTACGCGGGCCAGGACACCACGAGCGCGGCCAGCACCGCGTTGACCAGGCTCGCCCCGAGCGCCGCGGCCACCACCATCGCCAGGATGACGATCGGGAACGCCATCACGAGGTCGGTCAGGCGCATCACGGTCTCGTCGACCCAGCGGCCGAAGAACCCCGCGGCCAGCCCGAGGAGCCCGCCGACCACCACCGACAGCCCGACGAGCAGCAGTGCCAGGGGCACCGTCACCTGCGCCCCGGCCAGCACGCGGGTGAACACGTCGCGGCCGAGCTCGTCGGTGCCGAACCAGTGCGCGCCGGTCGGGCCTTCCAAGCGCGGGAAGTCCTGCGCGAGCGGGCCGTAGGGCCACAGCACGGGCCCGAGGACGGCGACGACGATCCACAGCGCCGCCACCACCGCGCCCGTGATGCCCAGCGGGGTGCGCCAGGCCCGGGGAATCCGCCTCACGAGACCCGCACCCTCGGGTCGATCACGCCGTACAGCAGGTCGACGACCAGGTTGATCACCACGTAGATGACGCCCACCACCAGCCCCACGCCCATCACGCCGGGCAGGTCGAGGTGCGATGCGGCCTGGTAGGCGTAGGACCCCATGCCCGGCCAGGAGAAGATCTGCTCCACCAGCACGGTGCCCGACAGCAGCGCACCGAACGCCAGGCCCACCACCGTCAGGATCGGCACGAGCGCGGCGCGCAGGACATAGCGCAGGAGCACGGTCCGGCCGGGGAGACCCTTGGCGCGGGCGGAGCGCACGAAGTCCTGGTCGAGCACCTCCAGCACCGCGGAGCGGGTGAACCGGGTGAGCAGCCCGACGGTGTACAGCGTCAGCACCAGCGTCGGCAGCATCAGGTGCGCGACGGCGTCGCCGAACGTCTCCCACTGCCCCGAGAGCAGCGCGTCCACCGTGTAGAGGCCCGTGACGTCGGGCGGAGCGGTGGTGGCCGGTGACAGTCGCCCCGATCCCGGCGCGACGTCGAGCTTGTAGGAGAAGACGTAGAACGCCACCATCGCCAGCCAGAACGTGGGCACGGAGATGCCCACCAGCGACACCAGCCGCAGCGCGCTGTCGGCCAGGTGCCCGCGCCGCACGGCTGCCACGACGCCGAGCCCGACCCCGATCAGGATCGACAGCACGATCGCGCCGATCGCGATCTCCAGCGTGGCCGGCACGGCGGCCGAGAGGTCAGCGACCACGGAACGGTGGGTCTGCTGCGACTCCCCGAGATCACCGTGCAGCAGGTTGACCAGGTAGGTGCCGTACTGCTCGGGCAGCGGCCGGTCGAGCCCGTAGTGGGAGCGGTAGGCCGCCACGATCGTCGGGTCCGCGGCCGCCTGTTGCCCGAGGTTGGCGGCCACGGTGTCACCGGGCACGAGGTTCGTCAGCACGAACGTCACCAGTGTGACACCGACGACGAGCAGCACCGAGACGCCGACCCGCCGCGCGATGTACCGCAGCAGCGGGTTCCCGCTACTTGGCTCCGATGGTGCCGACATCGACCGTCCAGATCGGGTTGTACGTCGCACCGGTCACCGTGGTGGCCGTGACGATGTTCGACGGCGGTTGGACGAGCGGGATGAACGGGCCCGAGGCGTTGAGTCCCTGCTGGAACTGCTGGTAGAGGGCGTCGCGCTGCGCGGTGTCGGCCGTCGAGCCCGCGGTGGTGGCGACCTTGTCGATGTCCGGGGACGCGGTGGCCGGCCAGTTCGCGCGCTTGCCGATCAGGCCACCGGGGGCGAAGGCCAGGTAGTTGGAGGGGTCCGGGAAGTCCGGGCCCCAGTACCAGAGCCCCATCTGCTCCTTGCCGTTCCGGTAGTTGTCGAGCTCGGTGGCCACGGGCGCCGGAGCCAGGTCGATGGCGATGCCGGCTGCGGCGAGCTGGGACTGCAGCTTCTCGGCGAGCGTCTGGAAGCTCAGGCCGTTGAGCGTGAGGTCGCTCGGGTAGGCGAGCTTGGGCTTCTGGGCCGACATCCCGCTGGCCGCGAGCGCGGTCTTCGCCCCGGCGACGTCCTGCTTGGGCGCGTCGGCGGCCGGCAGCGTGCCCGCGATCAGCGACGGGATGATGCCCGCGGGCTGCACGGCGCCGGTGCCGGCCACGCCCAGGAGGCCGGAGTAGTCGATGGCCTTCTTCACGGCGGAGACGTACTGCGGGTTGCTGGTGGCGGGCGAGACCGCGGTGCCCTGGTTGAGCAGCAGGAAGATCGTGTACGCGGACGGGCCGGAGGTCACCGTGACCTTGCCGGTGTCGAGGCCCTTCACCTGGTCGCCCGAGAGGTCGAGCGCCACCTGCGAGTCGCCCTTCTGGACGTTGAGCACCTGCGTGGCCGCCTTGACGTTGCGGATCACGACGGTGCCGTAGCCCGGCTTGTCGGGGCCGTTGTACTTCGGGTTCGTCGTCAGCACGGCCTGGCTGGCCACGTCGAGCGACTTCAGCACGTACGGTCCGGAGCCCGCGGAGGCGCCGTTGAGGTACTTCTCGGCGCCGTCCTTGTCGTCGGTGGTGCCGCCGTTGGCCGTGACGACCTTCGAGTTGACCACCGACAGTGCCGGGTTGGGCAGGATGAACGGCAGCGCCGGGTTCGGCTTCGCGCTGGTCAGCACGACCGTGCTGGCGTCCTTCTTGGCGACGGTGACGCCGTCGAGCAGGAACGACGGGTTGCCCTTCATGCCGATGAGGCGCTGCAGCGAGAACACGACGTCGTCGGCGGTGATGGGGCTGCCGTCGGAGAACACGCGCCCCTGCGCCAGCGGCAGGGTCAGGGTCTTCGCGTCGGGCGAGAGCGTGTAGCCCGTCGCGAGGTCGCCCACCGGCTTCGTCAGGTCGTTGTTCGCGAAGGTCAGCAGCGTCTCGTACATGCCCTTGGTGAGCATCTGGCCGGTGAGCTCGTACTCGCGGCCGGGGTCGATCGTCTTGAGGTCGAAGCTCGAGTCGACGACGAGCGTGCCGCCGCCCGCACCACCGCCACCGGAGGAGCCGGACCCGCAGGCGGCCACGCCGACGGCCACGAGCGTGGCGGCCGCCGCGAGCGCCACCGTGCGGCCGCGGCCGCGGATGGACGTCGGACCGGTCATGGGCACCTCCTGCTGGACGATTCGGCGGCATCATGCTCCACTGGTTGTCAGTTCGTCCAGAGGATGACCATCACGCCGGACGAATCGCGCTCGGTGCACGCAGGGGGCCCGGAAGTGTCCAGAGGCAAAGATGCCGAGAAGGCCCCGGCTGGACGAACCGACGGCCCTCCGGATGACGTCGACCAGCGGATCCTCGCCGGGCTGCGCGACGACGGCCGGATCTCGATGTCGGCACTGGCCGATCTGGTGGGGGTCTCCCGGGCCACGGTCTACACGCGGGTCGAGAACATGCTCGCCTCCGGCGTGATCACCGGCTTCAGTGCCCAGGTCGACCCCCGCAGGGTGGGCTTCGGGATCTGCACGCTGGTGTTCGTGACGGTGCAGCCGCAGACGTGGGTGTCGTTCCGGCGCCGGGTGTCGGAGATGAGCCAGGTGGAGTACTGCGCGGTCACCACCGGCGAGCACGACGCGATGCTGCTGGTGCGCGCCCGGGACGTGGCCGAGGTGCACCACTTCGTCACCGAGGTGCTGTCGGTGCTGCCCGAGATCCGCGCGGTGGAGTCGGTGCTCGTGATGGACGAGGTGATCCGGCGGCCCTACCTGCTCCCGGGCGACGTCCCCGCTCCCCCGCCGGTGCCCGCCCAGCAGGTGGGTATGACCCGGTTCATCCGGGCGGGCGGCAGTCACGCCGGGCTCGACTAGGTACGGACCTCGACGCAGACGCTGACCTGGTCGCCGTCCGCCGTGCGGAAGTCCTCCACGAGGCGCAGGCCGTCGGGGTGCTGCTCGATCCGGCTCACCGCCGCCCCGCTGGCCACCTCGCCCGTGGCGTCGACGACGTGGGTGAAGCGGAGGGAGATCAGCGCGTCGGTGCGCACGCCGACGAAGCGACCGACCCGCACCGTGTCGCCCTCGTATTCGCCCCAGATCATGCCGTCGCGCTCGTGGTAGTCGAAGACCGTCGGTGCCGACCGGTCGACGGTGCTCGCGGTGGACGACACCATCGCGAAGCGGCGCCCGTCGAGGTCGAGGGCGGCAGGAGGTCGGGTGGTGGTCACCGCTCCGATCATGCTCCGGTCGCGCCGTCGGACCCACAGCCGTAGTGTTCACAAAGTTCGTTGATGATCGGCGTCGTCTCCAGTCCCAGGGCCGCGCCGACCCGTCGATCCGGCTGCTCTGGCCCGTGATGGCGTCCTCGGGGCCCACCAAGAAGAGTCGCCATGCCGGCCTACGCCGAGCACCACCTGGACACCGCCAGCACCGACGCGCTCCTGACCGCCACCGGACACGGCGACCTCGACGCGTTCGCCGCGTTCTACGACCGGACCGCATCCACGGTCTTCGGCATGCTGCACATCGGCACGCAGGCCACCGAACCAGCCACCGAACGGGTGTACCTGGGCGTGTGGCGGGCCGCGCCCGACTTCGAACCCGCGCGACGGTCGGCGTACTCGACGCTCATGGTGGCCACCCGTCGGGAACTCGCCGGCCAGTTCAGCAGACATGGTCAACTGGAGACGTGACCACGTCGCGGACCGCCCGCTCACCGTTCCACCCCGATCTCCGCATCGGCCGGTTCATCCCCGGCTTCTCGTTCGGCCCCCGCATCACCGGCTTCCTCCAGAGCCGCCGGGTACGCACGCCGGAGACGCCCGTCGACATGCTGATCGAGAACGTGACGGTCGAGGACGGGACCGCGCCCGGTGTGTCACTGCGCATCTACCGGCCGCGGTCCCTGCAGGGCGCCGCGCCGGCCCTGTTCTGGATGCACGGGGGCGGCTACATCAGCGGCAACCCTGAGCAGGACGAGGTCACCAGCATCGCGTTCGCCCGCACCCTGGGCATCACCGTCGCCGCTGTCCGGTACCGGCTGGCCCCGACGCACCCGGCGCCCGCCGCCGTCGAGGACGCGTACGCCGGGCTGCGCTGGTTGTTCGCGAACGCCGGGGCCCGGGGCGTCGACCCGGCCCGGATCGCGATCGGCGGTGCGAGCGCGGGCGGCGGCCTCACCGCGGCACTGGCGCTCTACGCCCACGACCGGGGAGAGGTGGAGCCCAGGTTCCAACTGCTGGTCTACCCGATGCTCGACGACCGCACCGTGCTGCGCACCGACATGGACACCACCGGTGTCCGCGTGTGGACGCCGGGCAGCAACCGCTTCGGCTGGACCTCCTACCTCGGCACGGAACCCGGCGGCCCGCACGTCTCGCCCTACGCCGCACCGGCGCGGCGCGAGGACCTGACGGGCCTGCCGCCGGCGTGGCTCGGCGTGGGCACGCTCGACCTGTTCCACGACGAGGACCTCGCGTACGCGCAGCGGCTCACCGACAGCGGTGTGCCGTGCGAGCTGCGCGTCGTGCCCGGCGCGTTCCACGGTTTCGACGCGCTCTTCCGTGCGAAGAGCGTGTCGCGGGACTTCTGGGAGGCCCAGGTGCGCGCGCTCCGGGCCGCGCTGCTGAGCTAGTGCGGTGGCCTCGGGTGGCCACTGTTGCCAGCCCGTCTGCGGTTGTCGATATGCCGGCGATATGCGTCGGCTCCTACCATCGTGAGCATGCGTGTGTTGGTCGTCGAGGACGAGCTCTTCATGGCGGAGGCCATCCGCGACGGGTTGCGCCTGGAAGCGATCGCAGCCGATATCGCCGGTGACGGCGACACCGCTCTGGAGCTGTTGAGCGTCAACGCCTACGACATCGCCGTCCTCGACCGCGATATCCCCGGACCCTCCGGCGATGAGATCGCGAAACGCATCGTCGCTTCCGGCGGCGGGATTCCGATCCTGATGCTGACCGCCGCTGATCGGATGGACGACAAGGCGTCCGGGTTCGAACTCGGCGCCGACGACTACCTCACCAAGCCGTTCGAGCTGCGCGAGCTCGTGCTCCGTCTCCGGGCGCTCGACCGTAGGCGTGCGCACAACCGGCCGCCCGTGCGGGAACTCGCCGGCCTGCGGCTGGATCCGTTCAGGCGCGAGGTCTACCGGGATGGACGGTACATCGCGCTCACTCGGAAGCAGTTCGCGGTGCTCGAAGTCCTCGTGACCGCCGAAGGCGGTGTCATCAGCGCCGAAGAGCTCCTGGAACGGGCTTGGGATGAGAACGCCGACCCGTTCACCAACGCCGTACGCATCACGGTCTCCGCGCTACGCAAGAGACTGGGTGAACGGCCGCTCATCGAAACGGTTCCCGGCGCCGGGTACCGCATCAACGTCCAGGCGGCTTCTCCCGGTGGGGAGACCCGTGGGTAGGCGTGCCGGGCCGAGTGCCCGACTCAAGCTGACCCTCAGCTATGCCGGGTTTCTCATGATCGCGGGAGCCCTGCTCCTTGCGGCGGTGTGGGTCTTCCTGCTGAGAGGGCGCCCCGGGAGCCTGCAATTCCCCGACCTGGCCGATTTTGCCAGGGTGTTCGACCCCACCAACTTCGGTCCGGTGGTGTTCGTTCCGGCGGCGATGCTGGTGCTCGGGTTCTTGCTGCTGTTCGGCCTCGTGGGTGGTTGGGTTCTCGCCGGCCGCATGCTTGCCCCGCTTTCCCGGATCGCGGATGCCACACGTGCGGCCGCGCGAGGATCGCTGTCGCATCGGATTCGGCTGGAAGGGAGCAAGGATGAGTTCCGCGAGCTCGCGGACAGCTTCGATGAGATGCTCGCCCGGCTGGAGGCGCATGACGTGGAGCTGCAGCGTTTCGCGGCGAACGCCTCGCACGAGCTCCGGACTCCACTGGCGATCATGCAGACGCTGCTCGACGTAGCCCGCAACGATCCGAACCGCGAAGGCAGCGAGCTCGATGAACGCCTGCGCGGCATCAACGCCCGGGCGATCGATCTCACCGAGGCGTTGCTCCTGCTGAGCCGCGCTGACCAGTGCTTCACGCGGGAAGACGTCGACTTGTCCCTCATCGCGGAAGAAGCCACCGAAACGCTCCTCCCTCTTGCCGAGAAGCATGGCGTCGTCATCGAAACCTCCGGGGACATCACACCCGCCATCGGCTCCCCTGCGCTCCTGCTGCAGTTGACCACGAACCTCCTGCACAACGCGATCGTCCACAACCTGCCGGGACACGGGACCGTTCAGATCAGCACCGCCGCGGGTCACCGGGCCGCTGTGATGACGGTCGAGAACACCGGCGAGATGCTCAGCAGGCACGTGGTGTCGACCCTCACCGAGCCGTTCCAGCGCGGCACCGGGCGCATCCGCGGCCGCCATGCAGGTGCCGGCCTCGGCCTCGCGATCGCCAGGAGCATCACCCACGCACACGACGGAACGCTCACCCTCAGCCCCCGAGCTGCTGGCGGGCTCCGCGTCACGGTGCAACTGCCCGCCGCTCGGCGATCACTGTGAGCACATACCGGGCCAGCACCTCATCCGCGTCGGGTGCGCCGGCCGCCGACGCACGAGCCGACATCGCCGCGATCCGGGCGGGATCGACGAGCACCGGGAGCAGAATGGTCTCGATCCAGGCCCGATCGAGGTCGGCATGGGCAACGAGAAGTGCCCCGCCGGCCGCAACGACCGGCTCGGCGTTCAGCCTCTGCTCACCGCCGCGCAACGGAAGCGGAACGTACGCGGCCGGCAGTCCGACAGCGGCGAGCTCGGCGCACGTCATCGCCCCTGAACGGCAGATCGCGAAGTCGGCCGCGGCGTAGGCGTACTGCATCTCGTCGACATACGGGAGAACGACGTAGGGCGGGCCGCCGGGGTCGCCGTCGGGCGGCTCGACCCTGTGCTGCGGCCCGGTGATGTGCAGCACCTGCACACCGGCCGCCGCCAGTGCTGGCGCAGCGTCGGCCATCGCGGCGTTGATCGCCCGGGCCCCCTGCGAACCGCCGGTGACCATCAGTACCGGCCCGTCGCGGCGCAGGCCGAACCGTTGCCGGGCCTCGTCGCGAAGGGCGGCCCGGTCGAGCCTGGTGATCGCCGGCCGCAGCGGGATGCCGATCGCGGTGGCGTGAGCCAACCGGACACGGGGCGCGGCGGTGAACACGTGGGTCGTCATCCGGGCGGCCAGCCGGTTCGCCACTCCGGGCCGCGCGTTGGCCTCATGGACGACGATCGGCAGGCCACGCAGGCGTGCGGCAACATAGCCAGGCATGGCCACGTAGCCCCCGAAGCCCACCACGACCTCGGCCCGCACGCGGTCGAGCACGGCTCCGGCCGCCCGGACGGAGTCGAGCATCCTGGCCGGCGTCTGCAGCAGGTCGCGGCTCAGCGTACGCGGCAGCGGCGCCGGCGGGACGAGTTCGAGCGGGTAGCCGCGGCCCGGGATGAGCGTGGTGTCCAGACCGCGGACCGTGCCGAGGGCGGTGATCTCGGCCGTGGGCTCGAGTAGGCGCAGCGCGTCGGCGACGTTCATCGTGGGCTCGATGTGCCCGGCCGAATGGCCGCCGGCGACAACGACGCGCGGTGCCGGTTCGCCTGGCGTCACGATGTCCCCCTGATCAAGACTCCCCGGTTGGCATGAAACCGCTCGAACACATGCACGGGTAGCGATGCAGAGTCCGAGTTGTGGGAGTAGCCCGACGGATTGTGGAACCGCACCACTCCGTCAGCAACCGCATAGATCAGCACGAGATGACCTGAATCGGCGTGTGCTCGACCAGTCGGCAGTCGAAGCCGAACTGTGGACCGACCCACGCCATGAATGGCCGGTAGAGCAGTCCGTGGACCTTGCCCGAAGGCTCCAGCACATAGCAACCCCGCCCGACGGCCAGCGCAAGCAGTTCACCCATCGACAGTCGAACGTCGGTCCAGCCGTGGAGCAGCGACTGCAGACACGCCAAGCCGCAGACCTTGCGGCACCAGAACAGGTACTCCTCGCTCGAGCGGTATCCATCGGAGGCCCAGTCGTGCAGTCGCGATGGATCGGTGCGCCGCAGGAAGACCTCCAGCCCCGATGGATCGGTGCGCCGCACGACAACGTCGTCGTTCTGCTGCACACTTCCCCACTGCGAGACGCAGTGGAGACTCTCGTCATGTGATCGGAAAGTCGAAGTAGACATCTGGATAGGGCTCGCATCTCAGCGTGTAGTGCCACCACTCGCAGTCGTACCGATCAAATCCGCAGTCCTCCATGATGGAACGAAGACGCTCACGGTTATGGGACTCGATGGGCGTGATTCCTTGAGCTCGATGACCGGAGATCGGGTCCATGAGGTCATGGTCACCGCCCATGGGAGCGAGTTCACCGGTGGCAAGGTGATAGAGCGTCAGGTCAACGGCGCCGCCCCTGCTGTGGCCCGACGTGGCGGCCACATATCCCTTTTCGACCATCTCCGGCCTGTCGATATTGGGGTAGTGCCGCTGCTTCGTCCCGCCATCCTCCGGCTGTTCTGACCAGCGCAGGAAGCAGTCGACGGCGCGTCGAGGCCGGTAGCCGTCCCAGAGGAGCAGCCCGAAGCCGAGGGAGGCTGCCCTGTCGCGTGCCTGCTCGAGGGCTGCGCACAAGGCCCGGGTGCCGACGATGCGATTCGCGAGGTAGCCGTCCACCGGTTTGCCGGTGAAGTTGTCCCACGTGGCGTATTTGGCATCCCAGCGGACGCCGGGCACCCAGTCGTCGACGTAGACGAAGTCGTCGTTCATCGCTCCTTCCCGTGCAGTGTCATCGCCACGAGCCGGTCGATCACGTCGGAGAGCGGCAGTCCTGCGGCCGCCATCATCCGCGGGTACCGGCTGTAGGACGTCATGCCGGGCATGGTGTTGACCTCGTTGAGGACCACCCGCCCGTCGTCGGTGAGGAACATGTCCACGCGGGCGAGGCCCGTGCAGCCCAGGGTGCGGTAGATGGCTCTGGCGGCTTCCTGGAGAAGGCGGCGCGATTCGTCGGAGATGTCGGCGGGAACGATGAACGTCGAGTTCTCCGATCCGGTCTCGGGTGAGTCCTCCTGGTGGATCCTGAAGAATCCGTGCGAGAGGTCGACGCGGTCCACCTCGCCCACGAGCAGGCCGGACGGGTCCCCCATGACGGCGCAGCCGATCTCGCTGCCGGCGACGGCCTCTTCGATCAGGACCTTCGAGTCGTACTGTCGTGCCGCGCTCAGCGCGCTCGGCAGGTCGTCTGCTCGGGTGACCTTGCTGACGCCGAAAGATGAACCCGAACGGGCCGGCTTCACGAAGACGGGATAAGGAAGATGGTCGGGGTCGACCCTCTCGTTCGCTGCGAGAACCCAGAAGTTCGGCGTGGCTATTCCCGCGCTCCTGGCGACGATGTAGGCCAGGGACTTGTCCATGCACACGGCCGAGCTCGGGATGTCGCAGCCGACGTAGGGGATGCCGGAGAGCTCCAACAGGCCTTGGATCGCGCCGTCTTCGCCGAGCTTGCCGTGCAGGACGGGGAAGACGAGGTCGAGACGTACAGTGTCGTAGCCTCCCTGCCGCATGACCAGCAGGCCGTGCACACTTCTGTCGGGTGACAGCATGGTCGGCCGGGCGTTGCGATTCTCCCAATCCGCGTCAGGGCTGTCACACAGCTTCCAGTCGCCGCCGGTCGTGATGCCGATCCAGAACGGTTCGTACTTCTCGGTGTCGAGGTTCCTTGCCACCTCGCGCACTGACTTGACCGAGACGGGATTTTCTTCGGAAGCGCCTCCGAAGATGACTCCGACCTTCACTCTGCTCACGCCGTTTTCCCACTTTCGAAGTTCATGCAGTTGACGAGGCTGTTTTCGACGGTGTCATTCAGGGCGTGGTCCGTGTAATAGGCGGAATGTGGACTGATCAGCACATTCGGCATGCGCTGCAGTCGCACCAGGGTCTTGTTCTCGATGAGCCTGTTTCTGCAGTCGGTGTAGAAGATCCCTTCCTCCCCTTCGACGACATCCAGCGCCGCGCCGCCCAACCTGCCCCTCTCCAATGCGGAGAGGAGGGCCTCGGTATCGAGCAGTGATCCGCGACCTGTGTTGACGATGTATGAGCCGTGCTTCACCTGCTCGATGCGTTGACTGTTGAGGAGGTGGTGTGTATCCGCAGTGAGTGGGGTATGGAGCGTGACAACGTCGCTCTGCCCCAGTAGTTCGTCGAGCGGAACGTAGTCGGCGGAGACGCGGGGACGGCTGTCATGGGCCAGCAGCCGACAGCCGAACCCCCGCAACCGGTCGACGACCGCCGAACCGATACGCCCTGTTCCGATGACGCCGACGGTCAAGTCGCGCAGTTCCTTGCCGCGCTTGTCACCGAGCCGGTAGTCATGCATGTCGGCGCGGCGGACAACGGATTTCGCGTGGCGCACGACCATCAGCATCAACATCATCGTGTAATCGCCCACGCTGTCGGGCGAGTACTCGACGTTGCCGACCGAGATGCCGATGGCCGCCGCATATTCCACGTCGATGTGGTTGTAGCCGATGCTCCTGGTGGAGATGTATTCCACTCCGGCCCGACTGAGCGCCAGCAGCGTGGAGTGGGTGATCCGGGTCTGGTGACTCACGCTGACGCATCGGTTGCCACGAGCCAGCTCAGCATTGTTGTCACAGACCGCCGCCCCGGTGATGGTCGGCGTTGCCCCCAGGCGGGTCCCCATCTCGCGGAACAGGACGGCTTCGTCGCGGCCGCAGCCGAACACTGTGACGCCCGTTGTCGGGAGAGCCGAGGGAGACAGGTCGCTGTAGGCCATGCCTCGAGTCAAGACAACGCGGTGTTGCCAGCTCGTATGTGATTTCAGATATGCGGGCGATATGCTGCCGTATCAGGACCTCGGCACACAGCACTGACCTGGCCAGCACGGCGGGCGGGGCATCACGGTCGGCTGGGCCTCACGGTCGGCAGAGTGGCGTGCTTCCGTGGGTCAGCGGCCCCGGAACCGGGGCACGCGGCGTGCCGCCACCTCGGTGACGCCGGTCCACGCGTCCTCGGTGCGGCACACCCGGGCCATGGCGCGGGCCTCCAGCTCCATCTGCGCCTCGATGGGCTGCTCCCACGTGGAGAGCAGGAGGTTCTTGATCTCGCCGAACGATCGCGTGGGGCCGGCGGCCAGCTCGGTGGCCAGGTCGTGCGCGGCGGCGTCGAGGTCGTCGACCACCTCGCTGACCAGGCCGTACCCGTGGGCCTGCTCCGCGGTCCAGGTCTGGTTGCGCATGAGGAACTCCGCCGTGCGGCGGACGCCGATGCGCCGCGGCAGGAACGCCGACCCGCCGCCGTCACACAGCAGCCCGATCCCGGTGTAGGCCGCGTAGAACTGCGCCGAGCGGGCCGCGAGGCAGAAGTCGGCGGCCGCGCTGAGCGCGACACCGCCGCCCACCGCGAGCGCGTGCACGGCGACGATGACCGGGGCGTCCATGCGGGCGAACCGGGAGATGGCCGAGTGCAGCCCGACCGTGGCGTTCTTGATGAACACCGGCAGGGCCTCGCGGTCGCGGGTCATCGTCTTCAGGTCCGCGCCGACGGTGAAGTACCTCCCGTTGGCCGTGATCAGGACGGCCCGCACGTCGCGGTTCTCGTCGCACGCGGTGGCCACGCGGCTGAGCTCGAGACAGAACTCCAGGTCGAACGGGTTGCCGCGCCCGGGCTCGTCGAGCACGACGTGCGCGACCCCGCCCTTGATCTCCAGTGAGATGGGGGTCATGACCGTGCTCTCTGTCTGGCGATCACGAGCTTCATGATCTGCGCGGTGCCGTCGCCGATCTGCAGGCCCAGCAGGTCGCGCAGGCGCTGCTCGAACGGCATGTCCGTGGCGTAGGCGCCGTGGCCGTGGGTGAGCAGGCACTGGCCGACGATGTCGTAGGCCAGCTTCGGGCCCCACCACTTGCACATCGCCGCCTCCGACGTGTGCGGCAGACCCTGGTCCTTGAGCCACAGCGTCTGCAGGCACAGCAGGCGCGCGCCGGCCAGCTGCGTTTCGGCCTCGGCCAGAGGGAACGAGACGCCCTGGTGCTCCCACAGCGGCGCGCCCATGCTGTGGCGGTTGCGCGTGTGCTCCCACGTCTCGTCCAGCGACGTGCGCGCGACCGCCAGACACAGCAGCCCGAGCAGCGCACGGCTGTAGTCGAACCCCTGCATCACCTGCGCGAACCCGCGGTTCTCGTCGCCGAGCAGGTGCGACGCGGGGACGCGGACGTCGTCGAAGTACAGCGACCCGCGGCCGACGCTGCGCCCGCCGTGGTCGTCGAAGGCGGTACGGGTGAGCCCTGCGCTGTCGGCCGGCACGAGGAACGCGCTGATCCCCCGCGCCCGTGATTCCGGGGTGCCGGTGCGGGCGAACACCACGCAGAACCCGGCCTGCGTGGCGAAGCTGATCGACGTCTTCGCCCCCGACAGGACGAACACGTCGCCGTCGCGGCGCGCCTTCAGCGTGAGGTTCGCCGCGTCCGAGCCACCTCCCGGCTCGGTGAGCGCGATCGACGGCAGGATCTCCCCGCGCAGCATCCCGTCGATCCACGGACGCACCACGTCAGCCCGGCCGTGGGTGGTGAGGATCTGCGCCAGCAGCGAGATGTTGATCGTGACGTAGCCGATGTTCAGGTCGGCCCCGCACAACGCCTCCACCACCAATCCGGCGGTCAGGCAGCTCTCCCCCAGCCCGCCCAGCTCCTCGGGCAGCTCGACGCCGAAGAACCCGAGCTTGCCCATCTCGAGGAGGGTCTCGCGGTGCAGCGCGCCCTCGCGGTCACGCTCGCGGTAGTGCGGTGCGAGGTGGGTGGCCGAGAACTCCCGGGCCGCGGCGACGAGGTCACGCTGCTGCTCGGTGAGCCCGAACTCCATCAGGCGTCGCCGCGCGCGAGCTCGCCCTGCGCCAATTCCCTCAGCCGGAACTTCTGCACCTTGCCGGTGGCCGTCATCGGCAGCTCGTCGACGAGCACGAGCCGCTCGGGCAGCTTGTGCGGCGCGATGCGCCGCTCGGTGCGCAGGAAGGCCGTCAGCTCCTCCAGCGTCGGCGTCGCTCCCCCGGCCGGGACGACGATGGCGGCGGCCCGCTCCCCGAGCCGGTCGTCGGGGTAGGCGACCAGCGCGGCCGCCGCGACGTCCGGGTGCGAGACGAGGTGCCCCTCCACCTCGCCGGCGCTGATGTTGGTGCCTCCGCGGATGATGATGTCCTTGAGCCGGCCCGTGACCCGCACGTACCCCTCGGCGTCGGCCCTGCCGAGGTCGCCCATGTGGTGCCAGCCCTCGCCGTCGATCACCGCGGCGCTCCGTTCGGGCTCCCGCCAGTAGCCGAGGATGGCGCCGGGGCCCCGATAGCAGATCTCGCCCTCGTCGCCGGGCGCCGCCGTGTCGCCGTCGGGGCCGACGATCTTGATCTGCACCCCGCCGAGCGCAGGCGAGCCGTCGGAGCCCGACATCCGCTCCAGCGAGTCCGACAGGTGGCAGCACGTGGCCGCCATGACCTCGGACGCGCCGTAGAGCGGAACGAGGTGGCCGTTCGTGAAGACACCGCCGAACTCCCGGGCGAGCGCCTCCGGGATGGGTGCGCCGGCGCACAGCCAGAACCGCATCGAGCTGACGTCCGGCGTCGGCCCCTTCGCGGCCGCGTCCAGCGCCATCCGCACGAACGGTGTGGCCGTGGCCGTGGCCGTGCACGAGTAGTCGGCGATCCGACGCAGGCCCTCGCTCGGCTCCCACACGTCGAGCAGGTGGGTCTGCGCACCGACGGCGAGCGGGACGAGGAACCCGACCACCAGCCCCGTTGCGTGCGCGACCGGCGACGGCATGAACATGACGTCGTCGGGCGTCATCTCGAAGACGTCGTGCGCGAGGCCGCGCCCGGAGAAGTCGAGCGTGTTCCAGGTGTGCACGCAGCCCTTGGCCGTGGACTCGGTGCCGGATGTGTAGACGATCAGGTGCGGGGCGTCGGGATCCGGGTGCGGGCCGAGATCGGGTAGTTCCGTGCCCGCGCAGGCCTCGTCGAACGACAGCTCATCCTCCTGCGCGTCGGCGCGGGCGATCAGCAGGTTCGCCAGCTCGGGACACTCGGCGCGCAGCCCGCGGAACATCTCGGCGTGGTCGAACGACCGGAAGACCCCCGTCGTGACGGCGGCGACGGCGCCGGAGTTGCGCAGTACGTGCGCCACCTCGGTGTGCCGGTAGACCGTCATGATCGGCACCGTCACCGCGCCGATGCGGGCGATCGCGAGGTAGGACAGCGCGAACTCGGCCCAGTTGGGCAGCTGTACGGCCACGCGGTCCCCCGGCCGCACGCCGAGCTCGCGCAGCCGCGCGCCCAGCCGGTAGGCCTTCGCGCGCGTGGTGGCCCAGTCGAGCTCGACGGTGCCGTCGGAGACGAACCGACGCTCGGGGCGTTCCTCCGCCCAGCGGTCGAGCAGCGCGGCGGCCGAGCCGTCCTGCCACCATCCGCGCTCGCGGAACTCCTGGATCGACGCGGCCCCGAAGCGGGCCTCGGCGGTGAGTTCGTGTGTGGTGTCGGTCGCGACCATCGCCAGCCTCCGCAGCACTGCGAGTTGTGGCCTGTAAAATATGAAGGTCAGACCAAAACGTCAAGACGCCGGGAGTCAAGAGCCTGTTTACCTCAGGCTGCCGGACAGCTCCACCCAGCGGTCGAGGAGCGCGGCGGCCGCCCCGCTGTCGACCGCCTCCGCCGCGCGTGACAGAGCCGCGGGGAACGCGGTGACCAGGTCGGCAGGTGCGCCGTCGAAGGCCACGAGCGCCCCGGCCGCGTTGAGCAGCACCGCGTCGCGGACCGGGCCCTCCTGCCCCCCCAGGAGCGCACGGAACACCGCCGCATTGGTGGCCGCATCCCCGCCGCGCAGGTCCTCGCGGGTGGCCGGGGCGATGCCGAGCGCGGCCGGGTCGAACGGCTGCTGCCGCACCTCCCCACCCGCGACGGCCCAGACCGTGCTGGTCGTGGTGGTGGTGAGCTCGTCGAGGCCGTCATCGCCCCGCACCACGAGCGCGGACGCCCCGCGGCTCGCGAACACCTCGGCCATCACCGGCGCGATCCGCGCGTCCGCGCAGCCGACGAGGGCGGCGCCGGGCTGGGCCGGGTTGGTCAGCGGTCCGAGCACGTTCATCGCGGTGGGCACGCCCAGCTCGCGGCGCACCCCGCCGGTGTAGCGCATCGACGGGTGGAAGATCGCGGCGAAGCAGAACCCGATGCCGATCTCCGCGACGCACACCTCGACGCCCGGGGGCTGCAGGTCGATGGCCACTCCGAGCTCCTCGAGCACGTCCGCCGCGCCACACGCCGAGGACGCCGCCCGGTTGCCGTGCTTGACGACGGGC
This sequence comes from Mycobacteriales bacterium, assembly GCA_038231335.1. GTDB lineage: Bacteria > Actinomycetota > Actinomycetes > Mycobacteriales > Pseudonocardiaceae > Pseudonocardia. The sequence goes on along the minus strand of JBBRLM010000072.1, from coordinate 3,750 downwards.
GTCCCCGCCGCGGCCGTCACGACGGCCGCCATCGACGAGATGTTCACCGTGTGGGCCTGGTCACCGCCGGTGCCGACGACGTCGACCGCGCGGCCCTCCACCCGCACCCGCCGGGTGTGACGCATCATCGCCTCGGCGAGGCCGGCGATCTCCGCCGCCGTCTCGCCCTTGGACCGCAACGCCACCAGGAACCCGGCGAGCTGGGCGGGCGTGGCCTCGTCGCCGAGCACCTTGTCCATCACCCAGGACGTGTCGGAGGTCGCGAGGTCCTCGCGGCGCATCAGCCGCGCGAGCAGCGTCGGCCAGGTGACCGTGCCGGTGTCGGCCACCGGGCTCAGCCCCGGACGGCGGGCAGCTCGCCGGCCCGCGACCGACGCAGCACGTCGGCAACGGTCTCGGCGGAGGTCAGGGGGTCGAGCGGGTGCACGAGCACCGCGTCGGCCTGCGACCAGGTGGCCAGCCACCGGTCGTCGCGGCGGCGGACGGTGACGATGATCGGCGGGCAGTCGTCGATCTCGTTCTTCAGCTGACGCGACACGCCCATGCCCCCTGTGGGCTGCGCCTCACCGTCGAGGATGGCGAGGTCGATGCCACCGGCGTCGGCGGCCGCGATGACCTCCGCGATGCCGCCGCACTCGACGAACTTCACGCGCCCGAGATCGGGCGCGGGCCGGCGACCGACGGCCATGACGATGGACTCGCGGACCTCGGGGCGGTGGCTGAACACCAGCACGGTGAGGAGATCTGCGGCGACGGGGCTGCTCACGGCGGGAACACTAGTGGAACCGCGGGTTGCACCTGTTCGTTGGTGCGGTCCGACCCGGAGCCCCGACAGGCTGTAGAAGTTCCCCTGGGGTCATAATGCCCGAGTGACGACAGCGGCTCCCAACATCAGCGGGCGGATCCACTCACTGAACCGCCCCAACCTGGTCAGCGTAGGAACGATCATCTGGCTGTCCAGCGAGCTGATGTTCTTCGCCGGGCTCTTCGCGATCTACTTCACCGCGCGTGCCCAGAACCCCCCCGGCAGCACCTGGCCTCCGGCCCCCACCGAGCTGAACGTGCCCTACGCGCTCGTGGTGACGATCGTCCTCGTGGCGTCGTCGTTCACCTGCCAGTTCGGCGTGTTCGCGGCGGAGCGCGGCGACGTGTTCGGCCTGCGGCGCTGGTACCTGCTCACCCTGCTGATGGGCACGATCTTCGTGCTCGGCCAGGCCAACGAGTACCGGACGCTGATCGGGGAGGGCACCACGATCCCCTCCAGCGCCTACGGCACGGTGTTCTACCTGACGACCGGCTTCCACGGGCTGCACGTCATCGGCGGCCTGCTCGCGTTCATCTTCCTGATCACCCGGACCAGGCTCAGCAAGTTCACGCCCGCGCAGGCCACCGCCGCCATCGTCGTGTCGTACTACTGGCACTTCGTCGACGTCGTGTGGATCGGCCTGTTCGCCACGATCTACTTCATTCGATAGCCGCGCCGCCGACTAGCAAGGGCTGGGAAGACGCAGAAGATGACCACCACACCTCCCCAGCGGGCCTCCCGAGGTCCGCGCACCCGCTTCCGCCGCAAGGTCGCCGGAGTTCTCGCTCTCGGCATCGGCCTGCTCGGCGCGGGCGTCGGCTACACCGTCCTGACGCCGGCCCCGCAGGTCGCCACGGCGCAGGGTGACGCCGCCCTGGTCGCCAAGGGGCAGCAGCTCTACAACAACACCTGCATCACCTGCCACGGAGCCAACCTCCAGGGTGTGCAGGACCGCGGCCCGAGCCTCATCGGCGTCGGCGACGCGGCCACCTACTTCCAGGTGTCGTCGGGCCGCATGCCGCTGGCCCGCCAGGAGGCGCAGGGGCAGCGCAAGCAGCCGTACCCGGCGTTCAACCCGGAGACCGCGGACGGCCGGGCCAACCTGGACGCGCTGGGCGCGTTCATCCAGGCCAACGGCGGCGGCCCCACGGTCCCCGCGGCCACCGGGGAGGCCCTGCGCGGCAGCGACCCGGCCCGCGGCGGCGAGCTGTTCCGCCTCAACTGCGCGAGCTGCCACAACTTCACCGGCCGCGGCGGCGCGCTCTCGTCGGGCAAGTTCGCGCCCTCGCTCGACCCGGCGTCCGAGGAGCAGATCTACACCGCGATGCTCTCGGGCCCCCAGAACATGCCGAAGTTCTCCGACCGGCAGCTCGCGCCCGTCGAGAAGGAGGACATCATCGCCTACATCAAGTCGGTGAGCGGCGACAACAACAACCCCGGCGGCAACCCGCTCGGCGGCATCGGCCCGGTCTCCGAGGGTCTCGTCGCGTTCATCGTGGGTCTCGCCGGTCTCATCGGTGTCGCACTCTGGCTGGGAGCGAAGTCATGAGCATCTCGGAGCACGGATCGGGTCCACGCACGCCCACGGCGGCCGAGCTGGAGGACATGACGCCCGATCAGCTCGCGCGCCTGGCCGCCGAGCTGGACGACGTCGAGATCGTCCACAACGCCAAGAAGTTCCCGGTCCCGGGCACCCGGGCCGAGAAGCGCGCCGAGCGCGCGGTGGCCCTGTGGTTCGTCATCGCCGCGATCTCGGGCCTCGCGTTCCTGGGCTTCTACCTGTTCTGGCCGTTCGAGTACAAGGCGCCGTCGGACCCGGACTACATCTACTACGCGCTCTACACGCCGCTGGTCGGCGGCACGTTCGGCCTGGCTGTGCTGGCGCTGGGCGTCGGGATCATCAGCTACGTCAAGAAATTCTTCCCCGACGAGGTCTCGGTCCAGCAGCGCCACGACGGCAGCTCCGACGAGGTCGCCCGCAAGACGGTCATCGCCCAGCTGGCCAAGGCCGGCAAGGACGTCGACATCGCACGCCGTTCGCTGATCAAGACCTCGGCGGGCGCCGCGGCCGGCATCTTCGGCCTCGGCCTCGGCATCGCCGCGATCGCGCCGCTCGTGCGCAACCCGTGGAAGGGCGGCGACAAGGCCGCGCTGTGGACCACCGGCTGGGCGCCCGCGCCCGATCCCCGCAAGCCGAACGGCCCCATGGAGACCGTCTACCTGCGCCGCGACACCGGTGTGGCCGACGAGATCTCGCTGATCCGCCCGGAGGACCAGGACGCCGGCTCCATGGAGACGGTCTTCCCGTTCCGCGAGTCCGAGCGGGGCGACGAGCACGCGCTCAACGCGGCCCTGGTCCGATCCGACAACCCGGTGATGCTCATCCGCCTGCGCCCCGGCACCCCGGTCATCCACCGCCAGGGCCAGGAGACGCTGCACTACGGCGACTACTACGCCTACTCCAAGGTGTGCACGCACCTGGGCTGCCCCACGTCGCTGTACGAATCGCAGACCAACCGGATCCTGTGCCCGTGCCACCAGTCGCAGTTCATCGCGACCGAGTACGCGAAGCCGGTGTTCGGTCCCGCAGCGCGCGCGTTGCCCCAGCTTCCCATTACAGTGAACGACGATGGTTACCTGATCGCCACGGGTGACTTTCCCGACCCGATCGGCCCCGCCTTCTGGGAACTTGGGGGACAGGCATGAGCGCCATCACCACACCCACCACCTCGGGTGGAGGCCTGGCCGCCAAGGTGGGCCAGGCCCTCGACGAGGCCGACCAGCGTTACCACCCCGCGGCGGGGATGCGGAAGCAGTTCAACAAGGTCTTCCCCACGCACTGGTCGTTCATGCTCGGCGAGGTCGCGCTCTACAGCTTCATCGTGCTGCTGGTCACGGGCACCTTCCTGGGGCTGTTCTTCGACCCGTCGATGACCGAGGTCACC
>JBBRLM010000071.1:0-33885 GCA_038231335.1 Mycobacteriales bacterium | reverse complement strand
GGTGATCGACGCCTACTTCGACCTGGCCGACGCCATCATCACCGTGCGTCGCCTCATCCGGCTGGCCTGGACCACGCATCGTTGGGACACCCGACCCGCCCGCCGACCATGATCAACACATCAATCCGCGCGACCTCTTAGTGGCATGCAAGGACTAGTCTTATGCTGGTCACAGCTCTACTGATTGGTCACAGCTCTACCGATGGGGATGGGGTGGTTGTGGTGAGTCTGACCAACGTGTGGGTACAGACCCAGGGTGACGGACTGGTGCGCGCCGATCAGATCACCGGCATCGACGCCCACCAGACCCCGGCGTTGAGCGGGAAACCCGCGCGCTGGCTGCTCGATGTCGTGTTGGGGTCCTCGATCGGCACCGGCTCCCGGGAGGGCTGGGCGGTGACCGTGGCGCACCGCACCCTGATCCAGACCCCCGACGACCCGCAGGACTCGCCCGCCGCGCTGGCCCGGCTACTCGCCCAGCTCGACCTCGTCCACGCCGCCGGCGTGATCACCACCAGTCGCACTACCCCCACCGGCCCCGGCGACACCGGGCTCGACGAGGTGGTCACCGGGTCCGGACAGGTGCGGTTCCAGTTCGTCCCGTTCCCCCATCCCGCACCCGGGCACCACACCGGCGCCGAGTACCTATGGCCAACCCAGGTCGGTGGTCGCGGCCGCGCCCGCGAGGGGGACTACTTCGGTGCCCCCCGCACCCGACGGTGGTGCAGCCGAACACGATGCGCCGGATTAAGGTTTGTGGCCGATCAGCGTGAGGCCGCGGGCACACCACGATGATGACCGCGGTCGACAACCCCGGGCGCCCTCGCGCCTCGAGCATCGCTACTGCTCGTTATTTCCCGTGCGGCCGCCTCGGGTCAAGCCGGCCATCGGCGCACTCGCCGCCCGCCTCACCGATCTCGGGGCGACCCCACGCCGGCGGGCACTTCCGCCACCTTCGGCTCGATCCTGCCGATGCTCCACGACCCGATCGAGACGCCCGCACGCCGACATTTCGGGTGCTCGCTGGGCCGATAACGGCCGTCGGGGGGCGTTTCGCCTGGTTAGCCGGGCCGGTAACGGGTCTTACGACCACTGTCAGCCTGGCCGACGAGGATTGAAGATCGGCCGGGCGGCCGGCACGACACGGTTCGTGTCAGGAGATGGAACTGCCGGACCGGCGATCATGGAGTTCGCGATGGCACCACGTTGAAACGCGCGATCCCAGCGGCCGGCCCAGATACGCTGGGCTGACAATGGTCGAAGGCAACGAGCAAATGTGCACCGATGCCGCCACGGGCCTTCGGGCCCCTGCTGCGAGGTGTTGACCATGAGGCATCCGACGCCGAGGGTGCTCCGAGTTGCGCCGCGTGTGGAGGCCGTAGCCGCCATCCTCGAGTGTCGGCACCGCCGCGGGCCGCGACTTCCTTGCCAATGTGGATCTTCGACGGTCCGGGTTTAGTCCGGGTGGCAGTGCTCAACGTCGGGTATCAACAACAAGCGCCGACGCTGGCGGACAACGCTCCACCGCAGTTCAATGGCCCTGTCGTGCGTTGACGACGAACGTCGACGATCAACGCCAAACCTGCGAAGCTGTCTTGGGCGAAGAACCCGGGGTTGAGCGTGGTGACCGCCAGGTCCGGGAGGGCGGCGAACAGGCGGTCGGCGAGGTGGTGCTGGCGGGTCAGCAGCGACGGATGGTTCGCGCTGGCCAGCCACTGGCTGAGCACCACCGACTCCAGCCGGGCGTCGCGGGCGGCGGCGGCGGCGAACGCGGCCGCGCTGTCGAGCATGTGCGGGTGCATCGGCGGGCAGTAGTAGTCGCGGTCGACGCCCCGCAGCGCGCCGGCGAGCTGGTCGGCATCGAACAGGTCGGCGGCCACGACCTCGGCGCCGAGGCTGCGCAGCCGTTCCGCGCGGGCGTCGACGTGGTGCACGAGGGCCCGTACCGGCCATCTCTGCTCGAGCAGTTGGCTGACGACGGCCGATCCGGTGCCTCCGGTCGCGCCGGTGACCAGGACGGTGGGGCGGGTCATGCCGCGGCCTCGGCCGGGGCGACCACCTCGACCGTCCCGGTGGTGACGTCGTAGACCAGCCCGGACACGTTGAAGGCCGCCGCGATGCCGGGGTGGGCGGCGAGGACGGCGACGTCGGCGCCCACCGCAGCACGAGGGTCGTCGACGGCCTTGCCCGCCAGCTGGGCCACGGGGACCCCGAAGTAGGCCGCGAGTGCGCCGGGTGCGCTCTGCATACGGGTGATGCCGCACTGCCCGTGGTGCAGCACCACCAGATCCATTCTGCCCTGCACACCGATCTGGGCCGGGAAGCCCAGCGACAGCAGGTCCAGGATCTCCAGTACAGCCGGGGTGACCCGGCCGCCGACGTTGCGGATCACCGGTGCATCCCCCAGCTCCAGCCCGAGCACGTGCGCGGGGTCGACACGGGGATCGAGGCAGCCAATGACCGTCGTACGCAGGCGCGGCATCATCGTCAGACCCGCAGCCGAGCCGCCGGCGGCGAACTGCTGGTTGCGCTCGACGAGAGTAGCGATCGAACTCATGGTGCATCTCCAATGGTGTACCTACATCTGATCTGATGTACGTACACTACGTCGGGAGGTGGTGCACATGCAACAAGATGATGCGGCGGTGGCGGGGTCGCTGGCCCGCCGCACGGTCGCCGGTTGTATCGGGCTGCGGGTGGAGCGGCTGCATCGGCTGGTGGTGCGCGAGTTCGAGCACCACCTGCGGCCGGTGGGCCTGTCGCTGCCGCAGGTGGAGATCCTGTCCGCGCTGACCATGAGCGCCGCACCGGTCAAACCCGCGGTGATCGCCGACCTGCTCGGTGTGGATCGCTCCACGATGAGCCGCAACCTCGCCGTTCTGCAGGAGCGCGGCTTGGTGCACACCACCGACACGTCCACCTCGGGGCGCTCGCTCGCCGTCGCGATCACCGACGCCGGCACGGCCACCCTGGCCGCGGCGGACCAGGCCTGGACGCTGTCCCAGGCCGGCCTGCTCGACCGCCTCGGTGCCGACGTCCCCGCGATTCTCGACACCTGGCTGACCTCACTGAACACCCCCTAGCGGCGCCGAGCACGACTTCCTCACCGACCTGTACAACGCCAGCCGCTCGGCGCACACCTGCGCGCCTACCGAGGTGACCTGATCGGGCTCGCCTCGGACCACCTCGACCAGACCCCGGCGCGTCCCTGCACGACCTCGCCCAAGCGACGTTCCAGTCCGATCAGTCCTTCGGTGCCCTGGCCACCCGGATGATCGAGCGCGGTCTCATCGAGCGGTCCCAGCACCGGGGCGCGCAGTGCGCCATCGGCTCACCGGGAGGGCCACCGGTTTCGTTGTGCCGGCGATCAGGACGCTGCTCGCCCCGGACCTGATCGGGTCACTTCGCGACCGATTCCTTGCGGGAGGGTGTCGCCGTCGAGGCGGATGCGGCGTTACGAGAAGCCATAGGGTCGCGTGGTGATGTACTCGAAGAGCTGGAGCAGTGTCAGGGTCCGCCGGGTCGTGCTCGCGGTGAACGGAGTAGGTGCGGCGACAGCCGCGGTCTTCGCAGCCGCAGGGCTGACTCGCCCCAGCTACGTGCAGCCGGGGGCGTCCTCCAGCTCGTTGACCGAGTTCTGGGCGGCGTCCTCGGCCGTGCGCACCTGGGCCATCACCGTCCCGCTGCTTGCCGGTCTCGCCACGACAGGCCGCGCCGCGCCGCAACTGCTCACCGTCGCGGGGCTGGTCCAGCTCGGCGACGCCGCCCTCGGCATCTGGCAGCGCAAGCCTGACATGACCCTCGCCCCCGCAGCGATGGGCCTCATCCATCTGACGAGCGCACGTCTGCTCTCTCGCTGACACGGCTCGTCGTGTTTTGAGCTTGACCCCGGCACTGGACACCGCCTCTACAGCCGGGCGCTGTCCGGGGCGGTGATCACCGCCGAGGGCGCCCCGGCGGAGATCGGCGCGCACTGCGTGATCATGGAGAACGCCGTGGTTCGAGGTGGTGCCCCGGCACCGACCGACTGGGTGATCACGTGTTGGTCGGGCCGCATGCCTCGCTGACCGACTCATTTCCGGGGTGTCGTGCGGAAGAGGTGGAGCATGGCCGAAGGGTCAGGGCGCGTACTCAGACGATGTTTCCGTGGCGTAGCGGGCCATGATCGCGGCTGTCGCGCTCGCGGTCGGCGGGCCAGCAGCGCTCGCCTCACCGAGATCGCGAAAGTACTGCACGTAGAGATCCGGGGTGAACATCGTGAGCATGAACGCGGGCTCGTCGCCGGGATTGGCGAAGGTGTGCGGCGCACCCGTGGGCACCATGACCAGCGTTCCCGCGCCCACGTCGTGGACCTGGTCGCCGACGGTGAAGCGCACGATCCCCGACACCACGTAGAACCCCTCCTCGTGCTCCGCATGGCGGTGCTGGGGCGGTCCGGACGTGTGCGGGGCGAGCGATCCCACCGCGACCCCCAGGCGGTGCTGGGTGTTGCTGCCGTCCTCGAGGATGCGCATCTCGATCGACGGTCCCAGGTTGAGGGCTTCTCCTTCACCCGGACGAATGATGGATACCTGGTTCATGTGGTTCTCCTCTATGTGTTCGGAGGTGGGTTTCGACTCTTCGGCCAGGCAGCTTAAAGAACGTGTCGCGAGCCATGTCGCGACGGCCGCGACTACGATCAGGCCCACGTCAGGCCGGTGACCTTCGCCTCGCCACGGGACATGTGCAGACTCGTTGCCAGGACCTGCAGGATCACGAAGCCCACGGCGGCCGCTAGCGCAAGAGCCGGGTCGACCCTGTCAGCGGGGACAGAATCAGCCCCAAGCACTCCGAGGATCTCGACGGTCCCGATGAGCCGGACGAGCGGGCATCGGGACCGCGTCCACCCACCCCATCATCGGCGCGAGCTGTTCACGGCTGTGGGCGAGCTTCTTCCCACCGGCATAGAGGTCGACAGACCGAGCAGATCGGTGACGATCCAGTACGCGACGAACACGACGAACCTCTCGAGCTCAGATGCTACTTGGGGTCGCCGACAGGTGAGCTCGCGTATTCAACTGTCGCGAGTTCGCGGTGAAGTTGGCTGTGGGTGATCACCAGTCGGCGACCCGGAACCGCGTCGACGTACCGCTCCGCGGCTGGGTGATCCACCCCAGCTGAGCCCGGCCACGTCGGTGGCAGCCCATGCCCGAGCCTCGATCGCGCTCCCGAGCCGACATGATGGGCGGGCGCGATGGGTCCCGCTGCCGGATCCCCGTGCGGGGCGAAGGTGATCATGGCGCGTCAGCGCCCCGGAGCGGCACCACATAACCGATAGCCGTTCGGCTGCCGGGACGGCGGGTGTTACCGAACAGTTGACGATGCACGGGGCGCCGGTCAGCGGCCGTAGGCCTGGACAGACACCGGCTGCCACTGCCGCCACGTGGCCAGCCGAGTTTCATAGTCTCGGACGGCCACGTCCAGGGGCGCCTTGCCGAAGAAGATCCGCAGTGGCGGGGCGTCGGCGTCGACGACCTGCAGGATCGCGGCCCGGGTCGCGGTGGGGTCGCCGGGCTCGTCGGCCCAATTGCCACGCCGTGCCTCCCGTACTCCGGCGTACGCCTCGTTCTCCTGGCTCTTCACCGATGATGGCCCGATCCAGTCCGTGCTGTAGCCGCCCGGTTCGATCATCGTCACCGTGATACCGAAGGCAGCGACCTCCTGGGCGAGTGACTGCGACAGACCTTCGAGTGCCCACTTCGACGCGTGGTAGGCGCCGATGGCCGGGAACGCGGTAACCCCGCCCAGGCTGGTCACCTGCACCACATGGCCCGATCCCTGTGCCCGCAGGATCGGCAGCGCGGCCTGGGTGACCCACAGGGCGCCGAAGAAATTGGTCTCCATCTGAGCGCGCACGTCATGCTCGTCGAGCTCCTCGACCATGCCGAAGTGGCCATAGCCGGCGTTGTTGACGATGACATCGAGGCGACCGAAGTGGTCGGCTGCCTGCGCGACCGCGGAGAAGGCAGCGTCCCGGTCGGTGACGTCGAGCTCCATCGGCATGACGAGATCGCCGTATCGCTCGGTCATATCGGCCACGTCGGCGAGACGACGCGCGGTGGCGGCCACCCGGTCGTCCCGGTCGAGCGCGGCGGTCGCCCACTCGCGGCCGAAACCGCGCGACGCGCCGGTGATGAACCAGGTCTTCTTCCCGGGCTGTGACATGCTGACCACACTAACATGCTGTCTATTCAGCAAAGATTGTATGGGAGTTGCGGGTATGGCCACTCAGTCCGAACGCACCGCTGCGGCCCGGGCGGCGATCGTGGCCGCCGCCATCGAGGTGCTCGGTTCCGAAGGGCAACGGTCCCTGACGAACGAGCGCCTGCAGGAGGTCTCAGGACACAGCCGAGGTCTGGTCGGCTACCACTTCGGCTCACGCCAGAAGTTGCTGGAGGCCGTCGTCGACTCGATCCGCGACGACTTCGTCGCCGACCTGGTCCAGTCGCCCGAGGTCGGGTCGATGCCGGGACTCCAGGCCACCGTGCGACTCGTCGACACCTACCTGCGCGAGTTGATCCGCGACCCCAGGCGCAACCTCGCCATCCTGGTACTCACGGTCGCTTCGATCCGGGAGATGCCGAACCTGCAGCCGGCGATCCGACGGCTCGACGACGGCCTACGACGTGGGGTCGGTGACCTACTCGCCCGCGGCATCGAGGACGGCTCGATACGAGCGGACACCGAACCCGCAGCAGCCGCCGTGACCATCGTCGCGATGTTGCGCGGGGCTACCGTCCAGTGGCTCGCCGACCCCGACGGCCTGAACATCGATGTCGCACGTCGGGAGATGGTCGCCGTCGTCACCTGTTGCTACGCCAGTGGTGCGGGCTGAGCAGAGGAACGCATGGTCGATGGTCTACCCAGGCCAGCAGGCGACGGCCAGGTGCGCCAACCTTCCGCGGTTCAAGCTTCGACTGCTCGCCGCGGAGCCGACGCATCCGCACAAGGATCGTCTGTGGGATGCTGCCGTGGCCGGGAAGCGCGACCAAGTCCTCGTCGGGCATGACGCCGGTGCCGCTCGACCCGGGGGCCGGTCAGCTGTCTCGGCGAGCTCGTGCGACAGAGTGCCGGTCGTCGAGCCGGCACTGAGGCGAGTCCGCGGCCTCTTGTTGTGGGCGGCCACGTAATTCCCCAGGGGCTGTGATCAGGTAATTCCCCAGGTCTGGTCCGTTGTGGACAGCCTAGCTGATGGTCGTGGGGGCCGTGGGGACGGCGCGCCCGGGTCTCTTGCGGGGTCGTTAGCTGGCTCCGTTCATGAGCAGTCGGTGGCTGTTGTTGATCAGTCGGTCGAGCAGGGACTCGGCGACGACGGGGTTCGGGAACAGCGGATACCAGTCCACCGGGCTGCGGTTCGAGGTCAGGATCAGCGAACGTCCGGAGCGTTCGTTGATCAGTTCGTAGAGGTCGTCGGCTTGGGCGAGGGTGAGCTCGCGCATGGCAGAGTCGTCGAGAACCAGGACGGCGGGTCGGGCGAGCTCACGCAGCCGCCGGGTCCAGGTGCCGTCGGCGTGGCCGCCGGCGGGCAGTCCCGCAGCACCGTGACCTGCGCGCGGCGGGCGTCCTCGGGCAGGTTCGCCCGCACCCACCGGCGCACACTCGCCACCGAGGCGTCCAAGGCGCGCCAGTCCGCCTCGGCCATCGGCGGCCCGCCCGGCTCGATCCCCGCCACCCGGGCCGGGCCGGTGTACTTGCGCAGCGTCTTGCGATCCACCCCGAGACTGGCCGCGAGCTCGTTCTGCGACCGGCCCGCGTACCAGTGGGTCAAGATCTCCACGATATCGATCATGTCGAAGGTCCTCCTCGCCAACGTCTGCTCCCACCTCGCTGCTCGGCAACGAGGACGGAGCCTGTGGTCATACGAGGACCAGACCCAGCACCGACACGCACGCGCTCCCCATGGGGAATTATGTGATCGCCGGGTGGGGAATTACCTGATCGCCAACCCCTCCAACCTGGGGAATTTCATGATCGCCGACACTTGTCGCCTCATGGAAGAGCAAGCTCAACCTGCGTCGAGCTCAAGCCGCATGATCGCGCGTTCGGGGCTCGGGCGCTCGATGCAGGTGAAGCCAAGGTCATCGAAGAGCTGCTCCCGGCCGAGGAAGGCATCGGCGGAGCTCTGCACGGATCGGGCCAAGGGCCAGCCTTCGATGGCGGTAGCCCCTTCACGGCGCGCCAGCTCGACCGCGGCGCTCAGGAGCGTGTGCGCAACGCCCTGTCCTCGGCTCTTGGTCTCGACGAAGACGCAAGGCACGAGCCAGGTGTTCGGGGTGGCGGGAACCCGACTTCGTGCGATCTTGCTCTGCGGGCGGGAAGCACGCTCGTATCGTACCCGCGGGCCGCAGGCGCACCAGCCCACCGGCATGTCAGCCCGTCGCGCCAGGATACCCATCGGGGTCGGCCCCCTCGTCGCGAGGTGCTCGAAGCGCCGGCGGTTGCCACCGTTGAGCCACCCGATCGCGAACTCGGTGCGCGTCGCGCAGAACGCCATGCACCAGCAATGGCGGGTGCTCCGGTGTACCTCGAACAGCTGGGCCAGGTCTGCCAACTCGTTCGGACCCACGGGATGTCGACGTCCGTGCTCATGACGGGGACGCTATCAACCCGCGCAACGTCGCAGCGCTCGAGGAGCGGGTCCCATGTGACCCCCTTGGGCGTGTCGTAAGGGGATCGGCTTGCGGCACTCCGGAATCGCGGCTTAGGCGGCCGCGGGCTGCTTGTGGCGCACAGCACAATCAACGGTCCGGCTGGGTCGGGGTAAGGCCAGGTGGCCAACGCTATGGACCGCACAGGCCCGAACGGATCAGTGTTGGCCGGTTTGGTTCTGGTTGTTGTCGTGGTTGCCGTCGTCGCCCTGATTGTCGCCCTGTTGCTGGTCGCTGGGGATGACCAGGAGTCCCTTCGGGCTGATGAATGTGGTGTGGAGGTGGGTGACGACGCCGGTGGTCAGGTCGACGACGCCGAGGGCGGCGTCGTTGGGGAGGTCACCGGTTGACGGGGCGGGCTGGGAGACGAACACCGTGCCGGGCCGCACGGTGCGGGTGTTGATGGAGTAGACCGAGTCGCCCTTCTGGTCGACCACCAGCAGCCGGCCCGCGCCGTTGACCTGGACGAGATCGTCGAGCTGCGGGGTGGCGGGCTGACCGCTGCTGGTGGGTGCAGCGTTGCGCAGCAGCAGCTGGCGCAACGTCGGGTGGGCGGCGTGCAGGTCGGTGGCCAGCACGAGCTTGCTGTCGGCCTGGGCGTCCTGGACGAGGGTGGCGCCGAGGAACCGGTTGGAGTCGGGGTCGGTGAGGCCCAGTGGTGCGGAGCGGGGGGCGCCGGGGGCGGGGTCGATGACCTTGGCGGTGTCGTTGATGCCGAACACGCGGGCGAGCTTGGCGGTGGTGCCGGTCACGGTGAGTGTGTAGACCGCGGCGGTGTTGTTCGGTGCAAGCAGGGTGGGGTCGGGGTTGGAGTGCGCCACGTAGGCGGTGCCGTCCGGGGCGATGGAGATCGCGTCGGTGCCGCCGTTGGTTCCGTCGGTGCCGGTCTCCGCGGGGTTGGGGATGTAGGTGTAGTGCTGCGGCGTGGCCTGTCCGGGATGGATGACGAAAAGGCTGGAGTTGTTGTCCTCGTTGACGCTGGCCAACAGGCGGTGGTGCTTCGGATCGGCGGTCAGCCCATCGCAACGTCCGGTCACCTGGTAGGTGGTGACGAGGGCGCCGGTGGCTGCCCGGTAGGCGGCGATCGTGCTGAAGCTCCCGGCCGGTGCGCCGTCCTTGCCGGCGTTGTTCTGGAAGGTGACGTAGACGAGATCGTCGAGTTGGGTGATGTCGTCGGGGTTGGTGGCCTTCGTGGCGCCGCCGGGAACGGTGGGGGGCGCGGACGCGAACAGCATCGGCGTGACGGAAGGTACTGGGGCGCTGGCAGAGCGCGGGGCGGCTGCGGCGGTGCCCCCCAGCAGTGGCAGCGCGGCAGCGGCGGCACAGGCGGCGATCGCGAGCAGGCTACGGGAGCGATACCGGCGGGTCAGATGCACGAGCTCTCCTCTTGAGGGGACCGGCCGGAGGTGCCATGTCCGGCAGTGATGCTCGACGTGGCGTGCAGCCCGCACAACCGGTACTGCTCATTGTTCGTGCACAGTTCAACCGTTTTGCCTTATTTAGGTATTGCCCATATCGGACGATAGGTGGCACCCCGACGCTTCAGTATCTGTCAAGCAGCGCCTGGCGTGTCGGCGGTGGTTGTCATGGTGGCGGTGAGGTACACGCATCTGAACCGAAAGGACACACCGCCCCAGTCATCGATCCCTTTTCTAGACGGCTCGCCACGTCACGCGTCTCGCATTGTCGCCGCGGCTGGCGCACAGAGCTTGGTGCGCGCCGCATAGCCGGCGGGCCACAGAGCTCCTGCTCGTAGAACAGCATCTGGTAGTCGGGGCCGGGCAGAATGTTCAGGAACCCGTGGCGCTCGTAGAAGCGCCGGGTGTAAGTGTCGACCTGTCGACGTTGATGTGCATCTCTCCGGCGTTCCGCTCGCGGCACAGCTCCAGCGCGCGCTGCAGCAGCGCGGTGCCAACGCCTCGGTCGGGCAGGTGCGGTCGCACGCACTGGGTCCCCGCCGCCGCTACCAGGTTCCCGGATTGGTGTTGACGCATACATTCGACGGCACTGCTCCCAGCACTACTAGCGATGCTCGTGCTGGACGCGCCCGGCCGTTCGTAGTAGTTTGCCGCTAGGTTAATTAACTACGACAGAAAGTGCCCTGATGATCGCGACGTCTGAGGCGCGACTGGACGCGACGTTCGCCGCCCTCGCGAGCTCGACCAGGCGGGCGATCCTGGCGCGGCTGGCCGAGGGAGAGGCCACGGTCAACGAGCTCGCCGAGCCGTTCGATCTCACCCTTCCTGCGGTCTCCAAGCACCTGAAGGTGCTCCACGAGGCCGGGCTCATCCAGCGCGGCCGCCGCGCGCAGTTTCGGCCATGCGTGCTCGATCCCGAGGCGCTCGACGTCGCGTTGAGCTGGGCGGCGGCCTGCCGCGCCACCTGGAACGCCCGCCTCGACCGGCTCGACGCGCACCTGACCGAATCGACCGAGAAGGAATGAGATCTCGATGACGCAGAACACCGATAACGCCGTCCGCCTGACGCGAACCCTCCACGCATCCCGCGACGACGTCTGGCCAATGTGGACCGACCCGGCCGAGTTCGCCGCGTGGTACGGCCCGGACGGTGCCACCGTCGAGGTCATCGAGTGGGACCTGCGCCCCGGCGGTCGTCGCCTCGTCGCGATGAGTGTCGAGACCGCCGGCGGGCCGATGACGATGCGTTTCACCGGTGAGTTCGTCGAGGTGACGAAGCCGGAACGGCTCGTCTACACCGAGACGATGGCCGACCGGGCGCATCCGGAGACCCGGGTCGAGGTCCAGTTCCATGAGGACGGTGGACGCACCACCGTCGAGTTGACGCATCACGGGATCCCTGGCGGGTCGCCCGGTGAAACGGGCTGGGCGATGGCGCTCGATCACCTCGCCACCCGGGTCCTGTCGGCGTAGCGGCACGGCGCGGCGGCCCCGTAGCGCACACCACCACCTGACCGCGCGGCCCGGATCTGTGCCGATCTCGACGAGCAGGTCACGGCCGGCGACCGGTCGCTGCCAAACTGCGCCGACGGCTCTCCCGATTCGACATCACCAGCTACGCGGGCACGCCCTATTCCCTGGCCCGACGCCCCAATCCTGTATGCCGAACGGCAAACGGTGAAGTTGCACCTCCGCGGCCGCGCTAACGCGCCATGACCGCCACCGCATGGGAGCGACTTACGGCACACACTCCGGAGTCGCTGCCCGGTCGGCTGCGAGCGGGGGGCTTGTGGTGCACAGCACAATCGGCGGCATGGGCGACGATGTAGACCGGCCTGAGCCTCCGTCGGCGAAGGCGGTCACGGCGATGCTGCGCGAAGCGCGGTCGCTGTCGCGGCGCGCCGACAAGCTCAACCACACCGCCGCGGCGGTGGACGATCCGACGACCCAGCAGCTCGCTACGGAGGCCTGCACCAGCATGGAGCAGCTGGTGCACCACCTCATGCTGCTGGAACGTCAGGCACAGCGAGGCGAGAAGGCTGCAACTCGGCGACGATAGAGCAGCACCGGTCAGCGCTCTTCGTGGTCGGCGGTGGCAGGGTCGCGCAGCGCGTCTCGGCGAGGTCGGGGAGTTGGATCGTTCCCGAGACACTGCCGCCGCCTCAGCGTTTCCGCAGGTGGTGGTTGTAGCAAGACTGGTGTCCGCGCCTACGTCACGCACACCCTGGTTCCGGATACATTCCCAGGCGTGCGGATCGGCTACGGACGGGTCTCCAGCCGCGACCAACATCCCGAAGCTCAGGCCGACGCGTTGAGCGCGGCTGGCTGCGAGCGGGTCCTCATCGACACCGCCTCGGGGAAGCTCGCGCGCCGCCCCGAGCTGGACGAAGCCATGCGGACGCTGCGGGCGGGGGACCAGCTGGTGGTCACCAAACTTGACCGCCTCGGACGGTCGCTGGAGCACCTCATCGACCTCTCCAGCCAGATGTAGGCCGATGGGCTGGATCTGGTGGTTCTGGATCAGGGCATCGACACCGCGACCGCGGTCGGGCGGATGTTCTTCGAGATCTTGGGCGCGATCGCCGAGTTCGAGCACGCCTTGATGTCCGAACGCACGAAGGACGGGCTCGCCGCGGCACGGGCTCGGGGGAGGACCGGTGGGCAGGAGCCGAAGCTGGGGGAGCGACAAGCCCGGTTGGCGCGGGAGATGTACGAGGCCGGGGAGCTCGCCGTCGCTCAGATCGTCGCTGAGTTCGGTGTCACCCGCCCGACGATCTACCGCCACCTCGACCGACTTGACCAGCTCGATGCCCAGCAGCCCGCCACCGACCAGCAGTAGCCAGCTTCTCGGCGCCCAATCACCGGACGACCAGAAGCAGGGATCAGTGCCCCCAGCTCGTTTGCGACTGGTGACTCATCCTTCCCGGCACCCGATGTCGAACCCACGCACACCGCAGCCACCTCGGGCCCCGAGTGCAACGGCGACACCCTCGCCGACCCGGAGGTGCCGTGGCCCGGCTTGCGGCGAATTACTCAGGGTCCCGCGCCGGTGTCGCGTTAGGGATCTGAGGATGGGGGTGGGTGAGCCGCGCTGCCTGGGCGTGGAGGTAGCGCTGGTGTTGCAGGCTGGTGGTGCGCGCGGCGGCGGCGAGGTAGGCGGTTGCGGCGCCGTGGTGGTCGCCGGTCGCCTCGAGGAGGTGGGCGCGGACGGCGTGCAGGCGGTGGTCGCCGGCGATGCGCGCGTCGGCGTCGAGGGTGGCGAGACGGGCGAGTCCGGCGTGGGGGCCTTCGGCCATGGCGAGGGCGACGGCGTGGTTGAGCCGGACCACAGGGTTGTCGCCGTGGTGTAGCAGGAGCTCGTAGAGGGCGGTGATCTGTGGCCAGTCGGTGGCCTGCGCGGTGGGGGCCTCGTCGTGCAGGGCGGCGATCGCGGCCTGGAGCTGGTAGGGGCCGACCGGACCACGAGGAAGGGTGCGGGTGATCAGCTCGACACCCTCGCTGATCTGGTCGATGTCCCACAGGGTGCGGTCCTGCTCGGCCATCGGGATGAGTTCACCGCCGGGTCCGGCGCGGGCGGGTCGGCGGGCCTCGGTGAGCAGCATCAGGGCGAGCAACCCGGCCAGCTCCCCGTGGCCGACCGTGTCACCCTGCCCGTCGCCGGGCCTGTCGACGGGGAGCTGGCGCTGTAGTTGGCGGGTGAGCCGGATCGCCTCGGTGGACAGGTCGGCCCGGTACAGATCGGGGCCGGTGGTGCTGGCGTAGCCCTCGTTGAACACCAGGTACAGCACGTGCAGCACCGCGGCGAGCCGTACGGCCCGCTCGTCGGGTCGGGGCATCGCGAACGGTGCACCGCTGGCCCTGATGGCCTGTTTCGCGCGGGTGATGCGCCGGGTCATCGTGGGTTCCGGCACGAGGAACGCCCGGGCGATCTCCTTCGTGGTCAGCCCGCCGACCGCGCGCAGGGTGAGCGCGATCTGCGCCGGCGGGCTCAGCGCGGGATGGCAGCACAGAAACAGCAACACGAGGGTGTCGTCGGTGTCGGCGGCAGATCGGTCGGCGCCGGGGGACAGCCAGTCTGCGGGCAGGACCCAGCGGGTGACGGTGTCCTCGCGGCGGCGGCGGGCCTGGTCGGCGCGGAGCAGGTCGGTCAGCCGGCGGGCGGCGACGGTGATCAGCCAGGCCCGGGGGTTGTCCGGGACCCCGTCGAGGGGCCACTGCGTTGCCGCGGCGAGGAGCGCTTCCTGGACCGCGTCCTCGGCCAGGTCGAGGTGCCCGTAGCGGCGGACCAGCGCACCGAGGACCCGCGGCGCCTCGCGACGCCACAGCTCCCCGGTGTCGCTGGTGTTCTCGCCGCGGGTGTCCTCGACCACGATCCCTTCCTACATCGCCAGCTCGGCGCGGCCCTCGACGAGCGGCCGGACATCGGCCACGGCCCGGGCTGCCGCATCGGGCGGGCCGGGGCAGCCCGCGAGCCGCGCGGCGATCCGGGTGGCCTCGTCGAAGCTGCCGCACTCCACGATCCAGTACCCGGCGAGTACCTCCTGGGTTTCGGCGTAAGGGCCGTCGGTCACCACCGCCTGCCCGTGGGGTGAGGTCACCCGGCGGGTGTGGGCGGGTGCGGCGAGTGCCCGGGTCTCCACCAGCGCACCGGACTCGTCGAGGTCGCGGTTGAGCTCGGTCATGAACTCGCCCATCGCGGCGAAGTCCTCGTTCGACCACGCGGGCCTGTCGGTGGGCTTGCCGGACATGGCGTCATAGTCCTGCTGGGACGCATACGTCAAGATCATGTACTTCACGGGATTCTCCTCATGACACGGTGTCGAGGGCTGGCGCCCTGGTCTCTGCACCCGGGACGTCGAAGCCGCGCACCGATCCCGGACAGCGACCCTGCCACCGATTCGTCCGGACCCGGTGAACGCTGAGGCGCTGGCTGACCGATCGGCAGTGTCCAGCGCGCCGCTCCGCATGGGCCAACGGGTTACGGGCCAGCCGGGGAGCGGGTAGGCGAGCCGGGTGTCCGGACCAAGGCCGCCGCTCCGACGTCCGTGCTGAACGACGCCGCGACGGGCGTCACGGAGAACGGGAGCCGACCATGTCCGACATCCTGCACAGCTCGACCAGCCGACCGGCGAGAGCGCCCTCCACACGGACCAGGGCGCGGGCCGCACGGGTCGCTATCGCGGCGATCCTGGTCTACCAGGCGCTGTCGTGGGCGGCCGCGGCGCTCCACCCGGGGTGGAACCCGCTGACCCGGCAGATCAGCGACTACTCCCTCGGCGACCACGGCTGGCTCATGATCGCAGCGTTCGTCGCCTCCGGTATCGCCTACGCAGCCCTGGCCGTCGCGCTGTCGCCGCGAGTGCGGGACACGGGTCGCCGCGCACGGGTCGGGGTCGCGATCCTGGCCTACTGCGCGCTCGGCAGCGTCGGGGTCGGGGTGTTCGTCACCGATCCCGACACCACCGCGGTCGCCGACATCTCGGCCCATGGCCTGCTGCACGTGGTCTTTGGGTTGAGCGCGCTGCTGCTCCTGCCGCTCGCCGCGTACCTGGTCACCGTCGCGCTGGCGCACGCCCACCAGCTGGGCTCGCCGGCGCGGCGCCCCCTGCGCGTGGTGGCGTTCCTGCCGCTGGCCTGTCTGATCGGTGTCTGGGTTCCTGAGATGGCGGGCCTCATCCCCGCCGGTGGATGGCCCGACCGGGTCCTGTTCGGCACCTACACGATCTGGGTGCTCGTGGTGGCCTGGTCGCTCCGTGCGACCGACCGTCGCGACGTCGTCGAGGATCCCGAGATGCCGTGACCGCCGGCGCTGGGAGTGGTGGCGACGGTCCGCACGGTGCCCGGGTGGGCGGTTCCTGCAGGTGTCGGGCGGATGAGCCCCCCGCCGAGGCGCGGACACACCTCCTGATGTCGGCCAGGGGAACCTCAGAGTGCGAGAAGGCTGGTCTCTGGGAAGCAGGCGATGTTGCTTCGGGATCCCGGGTAGCCACCGCGTCGCTTCGGTGGCGTGGTGTTCACGCCGTAGCGGTGGGTGCACAGCGCCACCGCGTCGCAGGGCTGCAGGGCTCGACGACACCGGCGAAGGACTGGCCCCGCGCCCACACCGGGAGCTGACCTCTCGGTCGTCTGCTCAGCACCGCGGCCGGCGGGTCGCCCGTTCGGACAGTCGGGTCGTGCATCGTGCCGCGCGGTCGGGTCGATACTGGGTTCCCCACCCTTTCAGGAGGCGAGGTGATCAGGCGTGAGCAGCGATCCGGGCGGTCCGACTGCCGATGTCGACGACCAGCCGCACGACCCGGTCGGCTGGTGACCGGACAGCGAGCGATCGCGCGCTGATTCGCGCCGCTCGCCGACCGGCCGGTTGTGCGGCTGGTCGGCGAGGCGTGGTGCGCGGTGGTCAGGCAGCGGGAGTGAGCAGCGGGGTGCGCCTGTAGAGGTCGATCGAGGTGAGGGCCAGCCAGCTCCAGGCGAGGAGGACGGCGGCCCAGAAACCGAGGACGACGACCGGGGTCGCTGATCCGCTGGCGATGCCGATGAAGGCGAGCAGGAACAGTGCGGCGGTGGCGCGGGAGAACCAGGTCATCCGGGTGCTGTGTTGCTGTGCGGCGTAGTGGCGCGCGATCTGCAGGCAGCCGAGGATGAGGCACAGGAACCCCAGTGCGCCGAACACGGTGTGTCCGATCCCGCCGATGGTCGGGGCGACCGGTGGACCCTCGGGGGTGCCGCGGGGGAACCCGTTCATGGGGTCGGCGACGAAGATGCCGGCGCCGACGAGCCCGACGCCGTAGCCCGCTATCAGGCGGGGTCCCCAGACCGTGCCGCGGCCGCCGCCGAGGACCCGCAGGGCTCGGCGCATCCCCACGCCCGCCGCCACGGTCATCAGCCCGGCCACGATCAGGTTGGTGATCTGGATCCAGCCCAGCGGGCCGTTGGCCAGCAGGCTCAGGTCGTGGCGGGTCAGAGCGTAGCCGTCGCGGGTGAGGGCCTGCGCCAGGCCGACGACGATGTAGACCGGGCCGGCGAGCACCCCGTAGCCCAGCAGCGACCGGGTAATCGCTGCGGTGCGGTCGGCGTCGCCGCGGCCGACCAGCGGGCTGCCTGAGGGGCCGGTGGGGTGCGCGTCTGGTGCCGACGAGTGGGCGGAGTCGGTTGAGTCGGTTGAGTCGGTGGTGTTCATCGCAGTGTCTCCTTCGTAATGGACTTGCTGGTACCGACTCGGGGGCTCACGGGTATTCATCGGTGGACCGGGCGGTACTTTGGTGCGGGTACGCTCCATCAGGGCTGCGGCCACAGGAGGGAGCGTGATGGGGGAGCGTGCTGGCACCGGCCCGTTCGGCACCGACGGAGTGCCAGCTGTGCCGTCGGAGGCCGGTGTCGCGTCCGAGGCTGGCGTGGGCGTCCTGATCGTGCGCATTGGCAGCGTCCCGGAGCGCTCCCGCGGGCATGACCCGGCGGCGATCCCCGGGCCGGATCCGGGCGGTAAGCGCGCCGCGATCGTCCGGGCTGCTACCGAGTTGTTCCTCCGTCAGGGCTACCAGGCGACCAGGACCGAGCAGATCGCCGCGACCGCAGCCGTGTCCAAGCAGACCGTCTACAACCAGTTCGGGGACAAGCAGACCCTGTTCCGCGACATCGTCCTGGGCGTCACCGCCACGGCCGAAGCCTTTGCCACGGAGCTCTCCGGGGCGCTGTCGGCCGTCAACGTGTCCGCTGACGTGGAGCCTGCGCTGCGCTCCCTGGCCAGGCGCTACCTGGCCGCGGTGATGAACCCGCAGGTACTCGCGCTCCGTCGGCTGGTGATCAGTGAGGCCCTGCCTCTACCGGAGCTCGCGGCGGCCTACTACGAGCGGGCCCCGGCCCGCGTGCTCTCTGAACTCGCCGACCAGCTGGGACGCCTCGCCGACCGCGGCCTGCTCAACGTCGCCGAGCCGACCCGGGCCGCCGGTGACTTCGCATTCCTGCTCCTCGGCCAGTCACTCGACGAGGGAATGTTTCATCGCCGCGGGGAAACACCCGCCACCAGCGACATCGCGGACGTCGCCGACCACGCCGTGGACGTGTTCCTCGCCGCCTACTGCCCACGATGAGGACCCGTGATGGCCGAACGCCCCGCGTCGAACACGGTCTTCACGTCGCACTTAAGGAGGTTCACGCCCGCACGACGGAGTGGGGCGAGCGACGACTCCAACTGCGAGACTGTCATAATCTTTGTTATCGGGCATCGTTTTCATTAGGTGAGGAGTGGGTCCCGAGCCTGGGTCGGCGCCGCGGCCTGCCCCGATCACCCTCATCGTGTCGGTCGCAGCTGTCAGACTTCGGTGCGTGGCAACGGTGACGAGGGTGGCGGTCGAGCGCTCCGGGCCGGCGATCCGCGTGGCCGTGACCGAGCACGCCCCCGACGACGAACCCGCTTCACCTCCGAGCTACGTGCCGGGCTCGCCCGCGCCGGCGAGAATCTGGATCTGGCCGGCCCGCAGGCGGTGCTGGTCCGCTGGCACGGCGTGGACGAGCGGCACCACCACCTCGCCGGCGGGCGAGGTGTAGACCGAGAACAGCCGGGGCAGGAGCAGGACGGCGAGGACGGCGAGGACGACTACGACCAGTGCGACGGCCAGGTAGGTGAGGATGCGCCTGCGGGATCGGGTGGGCGCCTCGCCTGTCCCGACCTCGGGAGCAGCGACCTCGGGAGCGGCGGCCTCGGCCGGCTCGGCGGGAGCCGCAACGCCCGGGCTCGGCGGTGCCGTGACGGCAGCCGGCGCGGTGGTGGCGGTAGGGGGACGCGCCGGCGCGGTGACGCCCGCGGCCGACAAGCCCGGCACCGCGGCCGGGACCTCGACGAGACCGACGCCGGGCTGCGGTGTCCTGCCCGGTCCGCCGGACGGTCGTTCGGAGGCGGTTACGATGGTGGCCGCGCCCAGGACGGGCACGCCCTCCGCGGCGAGCCACCCCGGCCCCCACGCCTCGGCGCATGCCTCGGCCAGCGCGACCCCGAAGGACTCGACGCTCGGATAGCGCTCGGCCGGGTCGGTTGCCAGCGCCCGCATGACTGCGGCCTCCACGCGGTCGGGCACCTCCGAGGTGACCTCGCCCAACGGCGTCGGCTTCTCGTAAGCGTGCTTGAACAGCACCGACATGGCGTCGCCCTCGTCCGGGAACGGGAGCATGCCGGCCAGTAGCTCGTAGAGCATCGTCGCGAGCCCGTAGACGTCCGTGGCCGGCGAGAGCGCTCGGCCCAGCACTTGTTCGGGCGCGATGTAGGCGGGCGTCCCGAGCACGTCACCGGCCCGGGTCATGACCGTCTCGGGACCGCCGACGACCTTCGCGATACCGAAGTCGGTGACCTTCACGACCCCGCTCGCGGCGAAGAGCATGTTCTCGGGCTTGACGTCACGGTGCAGCACTCCCCGCAGGTGGGCGGCCGCCAGCCCGGCGGAGCAGGCCAGCGCGACGGCCACGGCGGCCCGCGGTGTGAACCCCGTGGCGGCCGCCCGGGCGCGGAGTGTGCCGCCCGGTAGCAGCTCCATCACCAACAGGCAGAGGTCGTCTCGCTCCACGTAGTCGAACACGGGGACGACATGGGGGTGATCGAGCGAGGCGAGCACGCGCGCCTCGGCCGTGAAGCGCCGCCGCGCAGCGGGATCGGCCGCGAATGCCGCCGGCAGATGCTTGATGGCGACCTGCCGGTCGAGGTTCCGGTGCCGGCCGGCCAGCACGACACCCCAGCCCCCGCGGCCCAGTACGTCGCCGACGTCGTACGCCGGCAGCGCGTCGCCGACCAGGTCGCGTTCAACGCTCACCGGACTGACCGCCTGCCCGCTGTCCGTGTCCCATCGTGGCTCCACCTGGTTGTTCGTTCGCGCCGCCGGTCGATCCCGGGACGACATCCTAGCCATTCGGGCCGTGTGCATTCGCGGTCGAGGAAGAGGTCGGAGAATGCTCAGGAAAGGGAAAATTCGGTTCCCCGTTCGCGGGAAGTGCGTCCGTTCGGATCTGAGATCGTGCGTGCTGTGTGCTCTACGGTGTGGCCTCGCGGGATCCGGCGGGGGCCAGGTCGCGCCCACGACAGACGGGTCACGCCCCGCGGGAGAACGCATGTCCTTCTTCGACTACCCCACGGGCGCCGAACCGGACGCCGCGCCCGGAGCTGAGTACTTCCTTCCTGGCGCCACCGACGAGGACTGGTCCGCGCTGCTCGATCACACCCGCGCGGTCCGTGTCGAGGCGGGCGGGACCGTCATCGCGCCGGGCTCGGACGACCGGTCGCTCTACCTCGTCGTCGACGGCACGCTCGAGGTGATCCTGGAGCGCGGCCGCCGCGGCCGCCGGGTCGCGGTGCTCGGCGGGGGCACCGTCATCGGCGAGATGGCCTTCTTCGACGGTGGTGCCCGGTCGGCGCTGGTCCGCGCCGTGACGCGGGCGGACCTGGCCGAGCTCACCCCGAGCGCCTTCGACGCGCTGGCGGTCGACCGTCCGGAGCTGGCCCGCAGCCTGCTGTTCGAGCTCGGCCGGGTCCTCGCCCGACGGTTGCGGGCCGCCCAGCAGACCACCTCGGGAGCAGGAGCCGTCTGATGGCTGGAGCGCCGATCGTCGAGATCAGGGAACCGGGGCGGGAGGTCCGCCGGGTGACGCTGGAGCGGCCGGTCGAGGTCGGCCGCGAGTGCGACGGCGAGAACCTGGCGGACGCGGGGGTGTCCCGGCGCCATCTGCGGCTCGTGCCCACCCCCGTCGGCCTGTCGCTCGTCGACCTCGGCAGCCGCAACGGGACGCTGCTGAACGGGGCCGCCGTGACGGGTCGGGTCGTGGTGGAGCCGGGCGACGTCGTCCGGCTCGGCAGCACCGAGATCGTGATGGTCGGCAGGGTCGAACGGGTCGCCGAACCGGCGGCGCGGGCGACGATGGTCGGCCGGGTGCAGGACTTGCGGCCACCCCGGCCGCCTCCGGCTGCGGTGGCCGCGCCGGTGCGGTCACCGGCCTCGGTGCAGTGGGATCGGCTCCTGGGTCGCGTGCCGCGGCGGGGCGAGCCGCTGTTCCCGGTGTACACGGGGATGCGCACCCGGGTCCCGATCGCGGTCTGGCACACCGTGCGGATCGGCAGCGTGCTGGCCTACGTCGCGTTGTGCGTCGCGCTGTTCGTCGCGCCGGCGGGCGGGCTGTTCGTGTTCTTCGGCGTGATCGTGCCGCTGCTGCCGATCCTGTTTTTCGTGGCGCCGGGGCTGTGGCGCAACATCTGCCCGCTGGCGGCGTCGAACCAGGCGCCGCGGGTGCTCGGGTTCACGCGGGCGCTGACCCCGCCGGAGTGGCTGCGCAGGCGCGGCTACCTGGTGGCGATCGTGCTGTTCTTCGGGATCACGGGCGCCCGCCTCGCGATCTTCAACGTCAGCGGGGCCGCCACCGGCATCCTGCTGTCGGTGACGATCGTCAACGCGCTGGTGGCCGGGGTCATGTTCAAGGGCAAGAGCGGGTGGTGCAGCAGCATCTGCCCGCTGCTGCCGCTGCAGCGGGTGTACGGCCAGACGCCGTTCGCCAAGGTGCCCAACAGCCACTGCCAGCCCTGCGTGGGCTGCACGAAGAACTGCTACGACTTCCGGCCGGGCGTCGCCTACCAGGCCGACCTGCACGAGCCCGACCCGGAGTGGACGGCGCCGCGCAAGCTATTCGTCGCCGCGCTGCCGGGTTTCGTGCTGGGCTTCTTCACCCTCGTCGGGCAGCACGGCCTGCCGCTCGGCCAGGTCTACTGGCAGTTGGCGCTGTTCTTCCTGGGCAGCGTCGGTCTCTTCTACGCGGTGCAGGCGCTCCTGCCGGTGAGCACGGCCGTGACGGTGGCGGTCTGGGCGTCGGTCGCGATCAACATCTTCTACTGGTTCTCCGGGGTCACGCTGGCCAACTCCTTCGCCACAGTCACCGGCCTGCAGGCGCCGTGGCTGGCCTGGCCGATCCGGTCGGTCGTCCTGGTGCTCTCGTTGTTCTGGATCGTCCGCACCCACGTCAAGAGCGGGCAGTTCGAGGACGAGGTCGCGGCCACCCAGGGCCCGCAGCTCATCCAGATCAGCCCGCGCGCCGCCTCCGTCGTGCAGGACAAGGCCGGATCCGGGAAGGCCGGGGCGGGCGGGCCCGAGGTGCGCTTCGACGGCGGCACCCCGGTGAGCGCGCAGGTCGGCGCCAGCCTGCTCGAGCTCGCCGAGCGGGAGGGCCTGACGATCGAGGCCGGCTGCCGGATGGGCGTCTGCGGTGCGGATCCCGTCGCGGTGCTCGACGGCTCGTCGTGCCTGGCACCCGCGGAGGAGGAGGAGCTCAACACCCTGCGCAGGCTGGGGCTGGCGAAGACCACCCGGATGGCCTGCTGCGCGCGGGTGCAGGCCGGGCCGGTCACGGTGTCGCTGACCCCCGAGGCGGGCGGCCCCGAGGACAGGGAGCCACCCGCCGAGTTCGATCGTTCGATCGTCAGCGTCGTCGTGATCGGCAACGGCATCGCGGGCGTGACCGCGGCGGACTTCGTCCGGCGCGGGCATCCCGACTGCGAGATCCACATCGTCGGCCAGGAGTCCCACGTCCTCTACAACCGGATGGGCATCTCGCGGCTGGTGTTCGGCCGCTCCGCGATGCAGGGCCTGTATCTGCTGCCCGAGCAGTGGTACGACGACCACCAGGTCACCGCGTGGCTCAACACCGTCGTCACCCGTGTCGACACCGACTCCCGCCAGGTCTTCCTCGGGACCGGCGACGTCATCCCCTACGACCGGCTGATCCTCGCGACCGGCAGCAGCAGCGCCCGGCCCCCGCTCGCCGGGATCGACCACACTGGCAGTTTCGTACTGCGCTCCGCGGCCGACGCCATCCGGATCCGCGCCTACGCCCAGGAGCACTCCTGTCGCGACGCGGTGGTCTCCGGCGGCGGGCTGCTCGGGCTCGAGGCCGCCCACTCGCTGCACGAGCTCGGGCTGCGGGTCACCGTGCTGGAGCGCGGGAAGCGACTGCTGTCACGGCAGATCGACGAGCGCGCCAGCGAGCTGGTGCACACCCACTTCGCGCGCATCGGCCTGGAGGTCCTCTACGGCGCCGAGGCCGTGGCCCTCACCGGTGACGGGGCGGTGGGCGGCGTCGCACTCAAGGACGGCCGCGGCCTGCGCTGCGACATGTTCCTGGCCGCCGTCGGCATCCGGCCCAACGCCGGGATCGCGGAGCAGGCGGGCATCCCCGTCCACCGCGGGATCGTCGTCGACGACCGCATGGAAACCGGTCTGCCGGGCGTGTTCGCGGCGGGCGACGTGGCCGAGCACGACGGGCGCGTCCTCGGGCTGTGGCCGATCGCGGCCAAGCAGGGCGAGGTGGCGGCCGTGAACGCGCTGGGTGGCGACGAGCGGCTCGTCGCCGAGGTCCCGGCGACGATCCTCAAGGGGGTCGACCTGGACCTGTTCTCCGTCGGCCGTTTCGAGGCCGAACCGGGCGACGAGGTCGTCATCGACGAGGATCCGGCCGGTCCGTCCTACCGGAAGCTGCTTGTCTGCGGGGGGCGAGCGGTGGGGGCGATCGTGCTCGGCCACCATCCCGGCGACGTCGCCGCCGCCTCCTCGGCCGTCCGGAACGGGGCGGCTATCGACGCGACCGTGCTCGATGACCTGCGCCGCGGGAACTGGGGCGCGCTCAAGGATGCCGGGCGAGCCACCCCCGTCTCAGAGCCTGCTGGCGCCTAGCACCTCCACCGGCTGCCGTCGCCCCTTGACCTGGACGGCCGAGGACGGACCGAACGCGAAGCGGTGCCGGGTCGCGTCGAACACGGCGCCGGTCACAAGTACCTCAGGCCGGTCGTCGCGGCCCGCGAGGCCCGACAGGCGGAACGCCACGTTGGTGGCGTCACCGAGCACGGAGACGAGCATCCCGGTCAGCGTGCTGACCGCGGCCGACCCGGACGCCACGCCCCACCCCATCCGCAGCGGGCCGCCCGCGGGATCGCGTAGCGGCAGGTCCGGCGCGTCGCGGGAGACGAGCTCGGCGGCCTCCACCGCGAACGCCACGGCCTCCACCGCCGCGTCCGGTGCCGCACCGGTCTCCCAGGTGGCGAAGAAGGCGTCCCCGACGTAGTTGCTCAACGTGCCGCCGTGCCGGGCGAGGACGTGGCGCAGCTCGCCATAGAGCCGGTCGACGGTGGCGAGCAGGAGACGGTCGTCGGTGTACTCGGAAATCGTCGAGAACGCGACGACGTCGCCCACCGCGGACACCATCTCGGTGACCGCGATCTCCCGTAGCGTCTCGGGAGCACCGGGGCCGAGCACCGTGCCGAACCGGCGGGAACGGAACTGCGCCTCGGCGCCGCCGAGGCGCACCCGGTCACCGGGCCGGATCTGGACCGGGGTGTACCGCTCGATCCTCCGGCCGTTGAGGCGGGTGCCGTTCGTGCTGCGATCGACCAGCCAGGCCTGGTCGCGCTCCAGGTCCAGGCGCAGCTCAAGATGGCTGCGGGAGACCGCGGGGTCGTCGACGAGCACCCTGCGACTGTCGTCCACGCCCTCGCACTCGCGCCCGACGACCAGGTAGTCGTAGACGGGCACCGACCGCTCCGCGGGGGTGTCGGGGGCCAGGACCAGTAGCCCCGGTATGCCCGTGGCCTCCTCGGTCATGCCGCGTCGTCGATCATGCGGGGCCTGCCGCGGCGGTGGGCTCGTACACGAACACCCGTGCGCCGATGCGCAGGCTCCAACCCGGGGGGAGCGGGGTCGGCGCCGGGCCGACGCGGGTCCAGTCGTCGTCACCGGGGGCGGCGATGAAGGTCCCGCTGACCGACGGCGCGTCGCGGACGAGCACCGCGCCGTCCTCGACCGCGAGGTGGACATGGACGCGGGAGATGAGGTTGTCCGGGTCGGGAAGCGTGATCGGCGAGGCCGCCGCGGCCCGGACGGCGGGGTCGTTGTGCGGGTCGCGCCCGAGCACGTAGGCGCGGTCCAGCGGGATCGTCGGGCCCTCGGCGCAGCTCAGCGATCCGATCGGGAGCGGAGCCATGGCGGTCTCCCGGGCAGGCGCGCGGGGTGTGGAGGGGGCGCCCGCGGGCGCCGCGGAGGGTGGCAGGGTGCGGGCGGCGACCGGCGGCTCGGCACGTGTCGCCGGTACCGGCAAAGGTGCGGTGTCCGAGACCAGGGCCGGCTCGCTCGGGGACCGGTCGTCCACCGTGGCGGGCGCCAGCACGAACCCCGATCCCGGTACCGAGCCGGCCCGCAGGTCCGAGCGGGCGTGCACCCGCACCGGCCGGTGGTCCGCGGTGCCCATCACCACCCGCTCGACCGCCCCGGGGACGACCTGGTCGGTCCACGTCAGCGTCCGCCGGCCCGACAGCGTCCGGGTCGAGCCGGATTCGGTGACCTCGCACCACACGGCTCCGCGCAGGAACACCACGATGCCGTCAGGCACCGGGGCCACCAGCCCGAACGCGGTCTCGTCGGCCGGTGGGCGGGCGGCGAGCCAGCCCCCGAGAGCGGTCGCGATGGCCGTGCCCGGTCGTTCGGCCGCCGCGGCTGCCGCGACCAGGTCGAGCAGGTCGGCCACCGAGCCCTCGTCGTCGCCCGTCACCGGCGCGACGAGCACGACGGTGTCGCCGAACCGCGCGACCATCCCGTCCCCGGCCTCGATCCCGACGCTGAGGTCCTGGGTGTCGGCCTCCATCAGAAGTGCAGTCCGCGGCTGTCGAACAGCCACAGCGCCGAGGTCAGCCAGAGCCCGATGAGGGCGGCGAACACGCACCCGCCCAGTACCGGCACGACCCAGCCGGGCATCCCCCGCCGGGACAGGACGAGCATCTTGGCCACGAACACCCCGTAGAAGAGACATCCGAGCACCGAGTGCAGCAGAACCCGGACCGAGTAGGTCTGGAACCCCAACGCGTAGATACAGTGCACAACGACGGGCACGGTGATCACGACCGCGATCCGGCCCGACCAGCGGTGCACCGGTGCGGCCCAGGCGGGCGCGGCGGGCCGGTACATGCGCACAGCAGTGCCCATCTGCACCACCGCGAGAACGGCCGCGACCGTGGCGAGCCATGCCTTCGCGTACACCGCACCAGAGAAGCCGGCGACGTCGATGGCGATACCGGTGGGATCGTGCAGACCCGCATAGGTCCCCACCGCCGCCGCGGCGGCACAGCCGGCGAGCAGGGACGCGAGCAACGGGACCGCGTAGGGATCACGCGTGGGTGTGGTGGGCGGCGCCGGGCTGGTCATGGCGCGGGCTCCTCTGGTCGCGGGGCAGGTGGGGGCGGGTTCCGTCGCTCAGGGCCCGACGACAGTGTCGGTCCCGGCGACCGGAGCCGCGGTGTAGCTCGCGCCTTCGAGGGTGAAGGCGCCGGAGGCGGGGTCGAGGCGCGGTGCCGCGGCCCTCGCGGTGCCGCTGTCCGCGACGCCCAGCTGCGTCCCGTCGGGGAGCACCGCCCATCCGATCCGCGTGGCGAGCCCCCGGATCTCCTTGCGGTACTGGTAGACCCCCGTCGGCGGGGACGACTGCTGCGCGGAGAAGGGCCAGCTCCCGGCCGCTCCCGCGGAGACCGTGCCGAACAACGCGGTGCCGGAGACCGTGCCGGTCAACCCGGCGCCGTTGCGGCCGGTCAGGGTGATCGTGCCGCCGGTCAGCGAGCCCTGCAGCCAGGCCTCGATCCGCTTGCCGTCGCACACGTACGCCGCGACCCGGCTGCCGTCGACGGCGATCGCCACGGCAACCTCGTTCCCGCTGCTGCGGCCGGCGAACACGGCCTGCAGCGCCGACGGCGGGGTCGTGGACGGGGCCGCCGCGACGGTGGCGGGCGCCGCGACCGGCGCCACGACCGCCGGCGCCGCCGGGCGCCTCGCGACCAGGGTGTTCGCACCGATCAGAACCACGATCAGCACCGTGACGACAGCGGCTGTGATCAGGGGGCCTCGCCTAGCCATCGCCAGGTCACGTCCTCTCACGCTCGCCCGACGCGATGTCGCCCGCTCGCCGCACCCCGCCGGCGACCAGACGGCTCCCGACCGGCGCCAACGATCCCACTCCGTCCCCGTGCGCGTAAGACCCGATCGCCGCACGCGGCACATCGATTCGGCACACACCCGGGACGGACCCGGCATACCGACCACAACCGCCGGGCACGCCGACTGCGACGCGGAGACAGCGACCCGCCGCGAACGAGGGGGCACGCTCGGGATGGTGACGAACCGAGCTCGCCCTGTTGCAGCGGCTGACCATCGAACGTCAGCACGCCGGACGAGCTGCGCTCATATCAGGCCGCTGCCCAGGCCGGGTTCGGCGCCGAAGGACTCGACCTGCCTCTGCCTGCGCAGCTCGACGTTGCGACGTCTGGGACGACACCGCTCAGGCCTGGACTGTGGTGGCGTCAACCTGGGCGACGAAGTCGGCGGCGACGACGTTGCCCTGGCTGTCGACCATCGATCCGGTGTGTTCGTACCGGCCGATGATCTGGGTGCCGTGGATGGTGCCGGTGAAGGTTTCGGTGTCGGTCTGGTTCGACACCGTGTAGGTGAGGGTGAGGTCACCGTTGCCGGCGTCGCTGAGCTGCGCCCGGGTTGGGGCGAGCCCGTTGACCGTGACCATCATGGCGCCGTTGGCGAAGGTGTAGGTGGTGTCGTGGAGGTCGGTGGAGATCTGCTGCGCGACCCGGCTCGGATCGATCTGCATCCTCTGACCGTTGTAGTCGCCCTCGCCGCTCAACTGCCCGAACTGGATCGACCCGGTGACGGTGTAGGTCGTGGTCGCGGAGGACGTGTCGGCGGTGGTGACGTTCGGGTTGGGCTGCGGCGCATTCTGGTTCGATGCGGAGCCCGACTGGTTCTGGGTCGGGTTCGCGCCGGGAGCCGATGTCTGCCGGCCGGTGGTGGCCGGGGTGTTGGCATTCGTCGGAGCGGTCGGAGCGGTCGGAGCGGTCGGAGCGGCGATGGGGGCGTGAAGGGGAGGTGCCGTGGCCGGCCCGGCGATTGCCGGGGCCGGAGCTGCCGCGGCGGGGAGGATGGAGCAGCCGGCGAGTAGACCGCCGCCCATCGCGACTGCGGCGCTGACGCTGACGATGCCGAGGATGCGGGCGGTCCGGGTCGGAATAGACATTTTCACTCCAGTGAGGATGTGGGCACCGATTATTCGGCGCCTTTCGGTTGATGGCGATAACGATGCCCGCTGCGCAACCACATCCACTACCGCTCCGCCCCGGAGCCTTTTGACAGGAACTTGTTACATCTTTCTTATGCCGCCATAAGATGAGGACGCGCACCTCGGTTGCCCACCCAGTCGTGCGTGTCCGCGTGTCCGCGTGAGGGGATCGTCGGATCCTGAACACCTGACCGGGTCCGGTTCAGGATGGCGAAGTGGCCTGCGGGGCTTGTCACAACTCGGCCTCGAGCGCGGCCGCCGGGGTCACGGACGTGTCTCCCTCGTCGGTCGGATCCCCTAGCGCCGACGCCCGGCACCTGATGTCGCCATGAGAGGTTCTTCTCTGCGTGGCGAGTAAATAGTCGGGGCCTACTGTGGTGCCGATACCACTTTCGCCAGGAGAAAGATTTAGGTGCACTCAGCCGTTGGATTCTCGACGGTGAACAGTCGATGGAAGACGCCATGAACTCGAACCCGACGACCGGTTGCGACACCGAGCAGCTGTCGATGAGGACGGACCAGGCAGCGGCGGCGGGGAGGACATGCCGTGTGCTGCGGTACCCGAGTCGGTGCGCGGGAGTGCGCCGGGCACTGAGGCACAGCCGGTCAGCCCGTGGTGACGGCCCGTCGCGCAGGTTTGACGAGGTTGTCCTGGGCCTACGCATGGTCTGGTTTGTCGTGAACGTCTTGCGCAGCCCGGGGATCGGCGGCGACGGCTGTGTCTGCATGACACGCTCACCGCGACCGTGGTCGTGCGCAGATGAGGACGGCCGCCGGCGGTCGGAAACGGGCGCCTGAGCGGGGCGGTGTCCGGCGGTCTGCTCGGCGGTGTTGAGCTGGGCGTCACGCTGGCGCAGCGGTCAGGGCGCAAGGCTCAGATCATGGATTCCGACCGTGCCTGTCGACCTGCGCCGGTGCTGTAGGCATCCACACCGGGGAAGGTCTTGGCGGGCGGAACCTGGTGATCGTCGAGGTCGGCGACGACCTTGCCGTTGATCAGCAGAGTCAGGTGGCTGTCACGGACCACGACGGTGATCGCCGCGGTGTGGCCGGCCTGAAGCCGGGGAAGTCCAGACGCGGGGTGATCGGCACGTTCTGGGTGCCGTTGTCGACCACCAGCTGCGCGTAGCCGGCCGCGGTCGAGATCGCCAGCTGGTAGGCGAGCTTGCCGGGGATCGCCCAGCGCAGGCCGACATCGAACTCGCACGTTGGTTGCAGGCTGGATCGACACGTCCATGTCGGCGACGTAGTTGGTGACCGGGTTGGCGATCTTCAAGTCGGTGCCGGCGTCTCCGTTCGGGCCCATAACCGCCAGCGCGAGCACACCGGGCAGGTACCCCCGCCTGCTGGTCGGAGTTGCCGCCTCGGCCGACCAGATCGACGCGCTCTGCCCACCCGCCGCAGGATCGACAGCGCCTGCTCCGGCGCGAACCGGGCGGTCGCCACAACGTCTTCAGACTGGTCCCGGTGCCGATCCGCGGCACCGACAGGAACAGCTGCCCGTCCTGCTCACCTGCCTCGTTCACCGCCACGATGCCCGGATGGTCCAGAGAACGCATCGTGCGGGCCTCGCGCAGGAACCGCGCGACGAACTCCTCCTGGGTTGCGAGCGTCGGGAGCAGCACCTTCAGCGCGATCGGACGGGCTACCGGACCCGTCACGGACCGCCCGATAGACCTCTCCCATACCGCCGCGCCCGATCAGCGCATCCACGGTGTACGGGCCGACCCGATGGCCCACGGGTAACCCACTGCGCGTCACGTCTCACGGCTCTGTCATGTCGGCGAACGTGACCGCCCGGCGCCGGACCGCCTCGTTCGCGAGCTGGCCTCGCCGGCTCCCGCTACCGCCGACGATGTCGAACTTGACGTAGAGCCGCAGTAGATGCTGCTCGACCGCGGCCTCGCTCACCACCAGAGCGGCCGCGATCTCACGCAGCGAGGCCGGCTCGCTGAACACCTGCCCGCTGAACAACGGGCGGCACAACGCCCGCACGACGTCCTTCTCGCGGCGGGTCAGCTCGGGCGCGGTGGCGGCGCCCTGGGTCAGCGTCAGACTCGCCGGCACCGCGACCCGGAAAACCAGCCGCGTCCGCCCGACCGCCAGATCATCCTCGTGCCGCAACGCCCGGCTGCCGACCAGTCGCTCCCCACAAACGAACGTGCCGTTACGACTGCCGAGATCCTGCAAGCACCAGCCGTCCGCGACCGGCTCGAGCACCGCATGCAACGCCGAGACCGTCTTGTCATGTGCCAGCGACACCGTGTTCGCCGCGCTGCGCCCGAGTGTCACCGGGTCGCTCTCCAACACGACCAGCTCCACCCCGCCCGGCTTCCACACCTCCAGATACGCCGTCACGACGGCCTCCGCACCAGCCCGACATCGAGGAAACCGCCACGAGGGCGCCCGTCAGGGTGCCGTCGCCCATGGCCACGCTCCTCGTGCAGCACGAACCAGGAGTCGCGGACCGTGGACGGCGCGTTACCGCGGCCGGTTCCTGAGCAGCTCAGCGATCCAGCCGAGTGACCAGTCGCAAGCCCGGGTGGGTCGCGACCTGCCACCGACACCGTGCTCCGCTCGCTCGGCGGTCCATGGAGTGCACGAGTCGCCGTCGCCGTCGCCGTCGCCGTCGCCGTCGCGGGCGAAGCCGAGCAGCGTCGTTGCCGACCTCGCTTCAGGTGCCGGTGAGCGTGTCGGACCAACGGGCCTCGCTGGTGAACCCCCCGGCAGTGCCTGCATCACCGCCAAGCGCTGTGGCGCGGTCACTGCGCTGGACGGTGCGTCGCCCTCTCAGCGGGTGACAGGGTCAGGCGGCGCGGGCGTGGGCGGGTTCGGCGACGTCGACTGCAGGTAGCAGCCAGTCGACGTCGACTTCGTCCCCGCCCGCACTCGCCGAGTCCCATGCCTCGCTGACCAGCAGTGTGTGCACGGTCTGCGGGTTCAGCCGCGAGAGGTGTGCGCGCAGCGTGGCGTCGTCGGGCAGCTGGTCAAGACGCGACTCCAATCGGCCGCGGATCCCACGCAGCCGCTCGAGGAGCGCCGCGAGGTCGTTCTCGTGGTCCCACTGGCCCGCCTCAGCCGCAGTGATCCCCTGCGCGATCCGGTCCTTGATCGCCTGCGGGCGGCCCTCCTCGTCGGTGGTGACCATCTGTCGCCATGCCCGGCTCTTGTGCCGGTACTGCAGCATTCCCATGACCGCCTCGTGGCGCACGAAGTCGGCGTCACGCAGCGGCCGCCCACGCCACCCCGCGAGGCTCCGCGCCAGCGACAACGCTGATGCCAGCCCGCTGTTGAGCCCGCGGCCCGGCCAGAAGTGGATCGCGTTGGCCGCGTCGCCCAGCAGGAACCCGAAGGTACCGGGAGTAGTCGCCGTGGGCGCGAAGAGCTCGGCGGTGAAGCGGGGCCGCTGCACCATGTCGAGCCGGAAACACGTCACCGCGGTCAGGTTCTCCTCGGCGACGCCGAACATGCGTAAGCCCTCCTGGACCCGGCCCCACAGCGGCGAGCTGCGCAGCAGGGCGGGCAGGAAGAACGTGTCGTGGGTGGAGCAGGTGAACGAGCCGTCGCCGCTGCGCTCCATGAGGCAGGGCTGGGTCTGGACGCATTCGGTGAACACCTGACGGACCGGATCGATCCCGATCGCCTCCGCCGTCTCCTCGTCGGTCAGGCGCATGTTGAGGAAACCCTCGCCGCGCAACGAGTTCAGCAGGAAGCGGTTCTGCGCCACGGTCAGCAACACCGACATCGGATCCGGCAGGTCGGACTTGACCCGCAACCCGAGCACGACGTCCTGCACCTGCTGCCCGTCGACGGAGTACACGGAGCTGTCAGCGGCACCGAAACGGTCACCGAAGTACTCACGGCTGCGGGACCGGCCGCCCTCGCAGATGGCCAACACGTGCTGGCCGGCGAGGCCATCGTGCGCGGCGGCCGGGTCGAACTGCTCCGGGACGAGGGTGATGCGGCGCCGTTCGTTCGCGAGCGCGAGCAACTGGTCCTCCACATAGGCAATCCGGATGTTGCGCGGGGCGAGGTCGTCGACCGAGTCAGGGCCCGCGGGCCACATGTGCGTGTGGTCGGTGCCGCTGAACAGGCGCCGCTGGACCTCCTCGGGGAGCTTGGTCCACTGGCGGCTCTGGATGGTCACGACCTGCTGACGGCGGCTGTTGCCCTGCGCCTTCGTTTTCCAGACAACCTCGCCGTCCGGGTTGCCGTCCTGGCGGATCCACCGCCCGTCGTACACGGTGACCGCGACCCGCGCGCCCATGAGGTCGTCCAACATCAGCGCGAGGGACAGCCCGACCGGGCCGCCGCCGGAGACCGTGACGCGCAGCATCGGCGGCGCGTGGACGTCACGGATCGTCAGGACGGTGGGCGGATCGACGGTCGCGGCGGCCTCCGTGGCCTCGAAACGCAGCATCTCTTCACCGATCGTGATCTCATCGCCCGGGCTGACTCGGTGCGTGTCCTGCAGCCTGCGCCCGTTGACGATGGTGCCGTTGCTGCTGGCACAGTCATACAGCGTCCAGCCGTCGTCCTCCCACTGCAGCCTCGCGTGGGTCCGTGAAGCGAGCGGCGTTGTGACGATTACGTGGTTGTGCACACCCCGGCCCACCGTGATCGGCTCTCGTCGGAGTGGGAAGCACTGCCCCGACAGCTCCCCGCGAATGCCCACAAGCTTCATCGTGACGGTTTGGGTCGGAATAGACATTTTCACTCCAGTGAAGATGTGGGCCCCGATTATTCGGCGCCTTTCGGGTTGATGGCGATAACGATGCCCGCAGCGCAACCACATCCACTACGGCTCCGCCCCTGAGCCTTTTGACAGGAACTTGTTACATCTTTCTTATGCCGCCATAAGGTGAGGACGCGCACCTCGGTTGCCCACCCAGTCGTGACCGTCCGCGTGTCGGCGTGCCCGGGGGAGGGATCTTGCGGAGAAACGATGCTTGTTCAACGGGTGCTGTCGCCCGCGACCCGGCTGGAGTCGTGGACGGTGTTGGGGGGACGACGATGTCCCGGTCGTGCCGATCGAGCGGTACTTGGCGTATCTGACCGACATCGAGCGGATCAAGCCCTACGCGCACGACTTGAAGGACTGGTTCGTGTTCCTGGCCGGTCGTGGGCTGGACTGGCGCGAGGTGCAGCTGGAGGACATCGCCGGTTTCATGGCGCCGTCGTCCGCCGGCGACGCGAGACGGCGCGGTGGCGATCTTGTCCTCGGTCGAGCATCACTGCGCCGAGTCGACGGTGAACCGCAAGTTGTCCGCGTTGAGCGCGTTCTACCAGCACGCCTCCCGGCACGGCGTGGACCTCGGTGAGTTGCTGACCACGTGGCAGCCGGGCGCTCGGCGGGGATCGGGGTGGAAGCCTGTCGCACGCCAGATCATCCCAGGTCAGCAGGACACCCATCGCCATCTCACCGGTCGCGTCGCCGCACTACTCGCCGATCCGGGTCTGAGCGTTGTCGACCAGCGTGTGGGCCCGTCCCTCCGGCTCGATAGTCGGAACCACGACAGTGCTCAGCTTGGATCCACCGTCGAAATGCGCTGGTGAATGCGAGTCGTGACACACGAATGCCCCTCTGAGCTGGGAGGATGTGGCTTGCGAAGGTCACAACAATCCCGGCCAGAAGGGCATCCGCTAGATGCGACTATCCC
>JBBRLM010000070.1:0-34412 GCA_038231335.1 Mycobacteriales bacterium | reverse complement strand
TCAGACGTTGAAGCGGAACTCGACCACGTCCCCGTCGACCATCACGTAGTCCTTGCCCTCCATGCGCACCTTGCCCGCGGCCTTCGCCGCCGCCATCGACCCCGCGGCGATGAGATCGTCGTAGGACACGATCTCCGCCTTGATGAACCCGCGCTCGAAGTCGGTGTGGATCACGCCCGCCGCCTGGGGCGCGGTGTCGCCCTTGTGGATTGTCCACGCCCGGGCCTCCTTCGGCCCCGCCGTCAGATACGTCTGCAGGCCCAGGGTGCGGAAGCCGGCTCGGGCCAGGGCGGCCAGGCCCGGCTCGGTCTGCCCGATCGACTCCAGCAGCTCCGCCGCCGACTCGTCGTCGAGCTCCAGCAGCTCCGACTCCACCTTCGCGTCGAGGAAGACGGCGTCGGCGGGAGCCACGAGCTCGGTGAGCTCCTTGCGGCGAGCGTCGTCGGTGAGGACGCCCTCGTCGGCGTTGAAGACGTAGAGGAACGGCTTGGTGGTGAGCAGCGTGAGCTCGCGCAGGGGCTCGTTGTCGACGCCCGCGGCGAACAGGGTGGTGCCGCCGTTGAGGATCTCGACGGCCTGCTCCGCGGCCTCCAGGACGGGGCGGCGGTCCTTCTGCATCCGCGCCTCCTTGGTGAGGCGCGGGACGGCCTTCTCCAGCGTCTGGAGGTCGGCGAGGATCAATTCGGTCTCGATGACGGAGATGTCCTCGGCAGGGTCGATGCGGTCGTCCACGTGCACGACGTCCGGGTCGTCGAACACGCGCACGACCTGGCAGATCGCGTCGGACTCGCGGATGTTGGCCAGGAACTTGTTGCCCAGCCCCGCTCCCTCGGACGCGCCCTTGACGATGCCCGCGATGTCGACGAACGACACGACGGCCGGAACGAGCTTCACGGAGCTGTGGATCTTCGCCAGCTCGGCGAGGCGTGGGTCCGGCAGGGGCACGACGCCGACGTTGGGCTCGATCGTGGCGAACGGGTAGTTCGCGGCGAGCACGTCGTTGTTGGTCAGAGCGTTGAACAGCGTCGACTTGCCGACGTTGGGCAGGCCGACGATCCCGAGGGTGAGTGACACGAGGTACCAGGGTAGTCCCGCCTCATCCAGCGGCTTGCAGGTACGCGAGCACGGCGCGGACGCGGCGGTTGTCGTCGTCGGACGGGGGCAGGTCGAGCTTGCCGAAGATGGAGCCGATGTGCTTGCCCACGGCCTTGTCCGAGACGAACAGCGCAGCCGCGATCGCGTTGTTGGACCGGCCCTGCGCGATCAGCTCCAGCACCTCGCGCTCGCGGGGTGTGAGGCGCGCGATCGGGGCGGTGCGCCGGCCGAGTAGCTGGCCGATCACCTCCGCGTCCATGGCCGTGCCGCCCGCCGCGACCCGGCGCACGGCCCCGACGAACTCGTCGACGTCGCCGACGCGGTCCTTGAGCAGGTAGCCGACCCCGCCGGCCTGGTCGGCGAGCAGCTCGCCGGCGTAGAGCTGCTCGACGTACTGCGACAGCACCAGGACGGGCAGGCCGGGGATCGCCTTGCGCGCGGCGATCGCCGCCACGAGACCCTCGTCGGTGAACGTCGGGGGCAGCCGCACGTCCACGACAGCGACGTCGGGGCGGTGGCGCGCCAGGGCGTCGCGGAGCAACGGGCCGCTGTCGACGGCCTCGACCACGTCGAACCCGTTGGCCTCCAGCAGCCGGATCAGGCCGTCGCGGAGGAGGACGTGGTCCTCGGCAAGGACAACGCGCACGGCAACTCCATCGTCAGTTCGGTCGGCCCGCCGGGTGGGGACGAGAGGTGCAACGCGCCGTCGAACGCCGACAGCCGTCGTTCGATGCCGCGCAGCCCCGTTCCGCGACGGGGGTCGGCGCCGCCGTGCCCGTCGTCGGCGACGAGGACCCGCAGCACCCGTCCGTCGTGGGACGCCCGCAACCGCACGGTGGTCGCGCCGCTGTGCCGCCCGACGTTCGCCAGAGCCTCGGCCGTGGCGAAGTACAGCGCCGACTCGACGGGGGCCTCGGGCCTCCCGGACAGCTCGACGTGGACGTGCACGGGCACCGGACACAGCAGTGCGGCCGCCTCCAGCCCGCCGGCGAGGCCGCGGTCGGCGAGCACCGGCGGGTGGATGCCGCGGACGAGGTCGCGCAGCTCGGCCAGCGCGCGCCCGGCGTCGGCGCGGGCCTCCTCCAGCAGCTCGCCCGCCCGGCGCGTATCCGTGCGCAGAGCCTGGGAGGCCAGGCCCAGCGTCATGCCGACGGCGGCGAGGCGGGCCTGGGCGCCGTCGTGGAGGTCGCGTTCGATGCGGCGCAGCTCGGAGGCCTGCGCGTCGACGGTGGCGGCGCGGGACTCCGTGAGCTCCGCGATGCGCAGCGCCGCCGATCCGGGTGGGGTGCCGAGGAACGCGCGGGCCAGTACGGCGAACCCGCGCACCAGCCACGGCACCGACCACCACAGGATCGCGGCGACGAGCAGCAGCGGGACCGCCAGCACGATGTTCGTGATCACGTCACCGCCGGACACGAGGATGGCCGGGACGACCTCCACCAGCATCGCCCCGACGGCCCAGATCACCGCCTGCCCGAACAGGAAGTGCACGGCGAGCCAGACGGCGTCGCGCCACGTCTGCGGATCGCGCAGGCAGGCGAGCAGTGCACGCGGGTGGGCAGCCGGCTCCGAGACGTAGACGCGCCCGAGCACGGTTCCACGGATGCTTCCGGCCTCGAGCCGGTGCCGGTCGGCGAACATGCGGATCGCCCCCAGCGCCCCGGCGACGACCGGCAGCCCCAGCCCGAACACCGGCACGAGGACCAGCCCGATGCCGAACGCGAGCAGCAGCACGAGCGCCACCATCGACGTCGCGGCGGCCGCGAGCAGCCGTGCGGCGGACCTCAGCCACGCCAGCACCTCGTCCCGGACCCGCTCCATACCGGTCATTCTGGCCGAGAACGGCACCGTGACGCAGTAGGCCCAGCCCCACCCCCACGGGCGGTCCAGGCCGATCGTGGCCGGAGCCCCGAGCGGGCAGCGTCATCGACCATGACGACCTTCGCCGAACACCGCACGTTCCTCCGCCGCGCCGCCGCCCGACCCGACCTCATGGGCACCTTTACGCCCACCTCACGACGGACCGCCGCCGAGATCGCCCGCATCGTGCCCCGCGACCGGCCCACGACCGTCGTGGAGCTCGGCGCCGGGACGGGCGCGCTCAGCCCCTCCGTCCGCGCCCGGCTCGCCGCGGGCTCGCGCTACGTCGCCGTCGAGGTGGACGCCGAGCTCGTGGCCCACCTGCGGCGGACGTTGCCGTGGCTGGAGGTGCTGGCGGGCGACGCCGCCGACCTCGAGGCCCTGCTCGACGGCGCCGGCGTCGGGCCCGTCGACGCGGTCGTGTCGTCCCTGCCGTGGACGCTGGTGGCCGCGGAGCGCCGACGTCGGATGTTCGCCACGATCGCCGGCCGCCTCGCCCCGGTCGGCGTCTTCGCCACGATCAACCACCTCACCGCACCGCCGCACCGCGTCCGGGCACTGCGCCGCGACCTCGAGACCGCGTTCGACGAGGTGTTCACGACATCGCCGGTGTGGCGCAACATGCCACCGGCCCGGCTGCACGTCTGCCGCCGCCCGTGCTGACCTGGTTGCTCGACGCGGCGTCGGGATGGCCGGTGCCGCTCGTGCTCGTCGTCGCGGCCGCGCTGCTGGTGGCCGAGAGCGGCACGCTCGTCGGGATGGCGCTGCCGGGGACGACCCTCCTCGTCGCGCTGGGCCTCTGGACGCACGTGACGCCCGGAACGCTGGTGCCGGCGGTCGCGGCCGCCGCGGCCGGCACCGTCGGAGGCGCACACGTGGCCTGGTGGACAGGGCGGCGGCGGACGGGCCGGCTGACAGCGCTGGTCGACCGCTTCGCGGGACGGGGGCCCGTGGCCACCGTCGGGATGTTGGCGGGCGGGCACTGGGCCGCGGCCGCCCGGCCGCTCGTGCCACGGGTGGCGGGAGCGGCCGGGGTGCCCTACCGCCTGGCCGGACCGGTGCTGGCCGTGACCGGGTCGGCGTGGGCGGCGACGCTGGTGCTGCTCGGGAACCGCGTGGGCTCGCAGGTGCTCACCGGGGCCGGCTGGGTGCCGATCGTGGTGCTCGCCCTGGCGGCGGTCGCCGTGACCTCAGGCACGCGCGGCCGTCGCCAGCTGCGACGCGACGAACGCTGCGGCCTTGGTGACGCTGCCGTCGCTGCCGTAGCTCAGGTGGCCGTTGCCGGGGCCGGTCCCGGTGCTGCCGCACACCGGATCGGCACGGTTGCAGAACTCGATCGACCTGGGCCCGTAGGTCGGGCTGGCCGTCTTGATCGTCTGCCGGAACAGGCCCAGCGGGTTGCCGAAAGCCGTCACGGTGACGACGCGCGGGGCCAGCTCCGCCGGGATCGTGCCACCGGAGCCGAGGGCGGTGCGGATGCCGATCGCGATGTCGACGACGCTCGCGCCCTGTGAGTAGCCGCCGAGCACGAACCGCTGGTTCGGGCAGGCCGCAGCCTGGCTCTTCACGTGGTTGCTCATGTCGGTGGCGCCGGGACCGGCGCTGGTCTGGGCGATGTCCGCGGCGTAGTTCACGGCGTAGGAGGTGACCGACAGCGTGGGCGCCGCGGACTTGACGGCGTTGACCAGCGGCGTGCCGACGAGGCCCAGGCCCGGGAACTCGCCGCTGCCGCGGGCGAACACCACCTCGAGGTCGGAGCAGGCCGCGGCCGACGCCGCAGGTGCGGCCAGCACGGCCGCACCCAACGCGGCCACGACGATGGTCCCCACCGCGATCACTCGACGCAGAACAGATCGGCCCATGTCAGGCACCCTTCACAGATCCTATGGAGGCGGATCCACCCCCCGGGAGGTCAGGGAACCCGGCCCGGTCGGGTCGGGCTACCGATCGATGTGAGGATCGATGGACCCCGGTTTGTCATGCGGGTGAGCGATCCGGCGGCCGTGTCCGATTCCCGCCAGAGCCGCGCCGGACGTAGTGGCAGAGTTCATCTCGTGCTCCTCGACCAGGAACGTTGCTACCGCGCCGTCGCGTCCCGCGACGCGCGGTTCGACGGCCACTTCATCACGGCCGTGCGGACCACCGGGATCTACTGCCGGCCGTCCTGCCCGGCCACCACGCCCAAACGCGCCAACGTCGAGTTCCTGCCCACCGCGGGGGCCGCGCAGCAGCGGGGCTACCGCGCCTGCCGCCGCTGCCTGCCCGACGCCGTGCCGGGCTCGCCGGACTGGAACGTCCGCGCCGACCTGGCCGCCCGCGCGATGCGCCTGATCGCCGACGGTGTCGTCGAGCGGGCCGGTGTCACCGGCCTGGCCGACCTGCTCGGGTACTCGGAGCGGCAGCTGAGCCGGGTGCTCACCGCCGAGCTCGGTGCCGGACCACTCGCGCTCGCCCGCGCCCACCGCGCCCACACGGCGCGGCTGCTCATCGAGACCACCCCGCTCGGCATGGCCGACGTCGCGTTCGCGGCCGGGTTCGCGAGCGTGCGCCAGTTCAACGACACGGTGCGCGAGGTCTACGGGGTGCCGCCCACGACACTGCGCACGGAGGCCGGTAGGAGGCGGGGCTCCGTCCCCGCTGTGGCGGGCACGCTGGTGCTGCGGCTGCCGTACCGCCCGCCGTTCGACGCGGCCGGACTGCTCGGGTTCTTCGGGGCCCGTGCGCTGGACGGCGTCGAGGTGCTCGACGAGGGTCGCTACGCGCGGACGCTGCGGCTGCCTCACGGCGCCGCGACAGCGTCGCTGCAGCTGGGCCCTGCACACGTCACCGCGACACTGCGCCTCGCCGATCCCCGCGACCTCGGCCCCGCCGTCGCTCGCCTGCGCCGGCTGCTCGACCTCGACGCCGATCCGGTCGCCGTCGACGAGCTGCTCGGCCGCGATCCCGCGATGGCCCCACGGGTCGCGGCGGTGCCGGGGATCCGCCTGCCCGGCACGGTCGACGGCGCCGAGACGGCGCTGCGGGCGGTGCTGGGGCAGCAGGTGTCGGTGGCGGCGGCCCGGACGGCGGGGTCGAGACTGGCGGCGGCGCTCGGCGACCGGCTGCCGCCGGAACTGACTCAGGACGGCCCCGACCTGCTCTTCCCCACCCCGGCGAGGATCGCCGAACGCGGCGCCGAGGTCCTCACCGGGCCGACGCGCCGGATCGCCGCCGTCGTCGGACTCTGCACCGCACTGGCCGAGGGCAGCCTCGTCCTGGACGCCGGCCGCGACCCCGCCGACCTGCGCGCCGACCTCGTCGCGCTGCCCGGCATCGGGCCCTGGACGGCCGGATACCTCGCCATGCGCCTGCTCGGCGACCCCGACGAACTGCTCGCCACCGACCTCGCGGTCCGCCGCGGAGCCGCCGCACTCGGACTCCCGTCCGATGTGGAGGGACTCACCGCGCGGTCCGAGAACTGGAAGCCCTGGCGGTCCTACGCCGCCACCCACCTCTGGAGGACAGCATGACCACGACCTGGTCCACATTGGACACCCCGATCGGCCCGTTCACCGCCGTCGTCGACGCCGACGGGGCCGTGCTGGCCTCGGGCTGGACGGCCGAGCTCGACGACCTGACGCACCTCATCCACCCCTCGATCCGGCCTGGGGAGTTCGTGCGCGGCGACATCGGCGCGGTCGGCGACGCCATCACCCGCTACCACGCGGGCGAGCTGTCGGCGATCGACGACGTGCCCGTCCGGCAGCGCTCGGGCGAGTTCCTGCAGCACGCCTGGGACGTGCTGCGCACCGTGCCGGCGGGCGCCCCCGTCACGTACACGGAGTACGCGGCGAAGTCGGGGCGTCCGGCGGCGGTGCGGGCGGCGGCCTCGGCCTGCGCCCGCAACGCGGCGGCCCTGTTCGTCCCGTGCCACCGGGTCCTGCGGACCGACGGCACGATGGGCGGCTTCCGCTGGGGCGTGGACGTCAAGCAGCAGTTGTTGGCCCACGAGGCGGCCCACTGAAATTGCAGCAAAGCCACGTTGCCGCAGTCTGATTGCGTGAACGTGGCTTTGCTGCAGTTCGGGGTCACCGCCCGCTCGACCATGCGTTCGACCGTTCGTCGCAACGACCGGCGCGCCTCGCCGGAACTGTCGGGGGCTCCGTGCACCCTTGATCCCATGGACACCACCGCGCTGCTCATCGGCCTGGTCGTCGGGCTGGCGCTCGGGGCGGGCGTCGCCTGGGCGCTCGTCGCGGCGCGGGCCCGGGCCACCGTCGC
This sequence comes from Mycobacteriales bacterium, assembly GCA_038231335.1. Classification (GTDB taxonomy): domain Bacteria; phylum Actinomycetota; class Actinomycetes; order Mycobacteriales; family Pseudonocardiaceae; genus Pseudonocardia. Next base: position 27,197 of record JBBRLM010000070.1, on the reverse strand, counting down.
CGACGCCGCCCGGGCCGCGTCCGACGCCTCGGCGATGCTGCGAGCCGACGCGGCGGGCATGCGCGCCGAGCGGGCCGGGCTGCTGGAGCGGTTGGAGGACCTCGGCGAGGAGCACGACCGCGCCGTCGAGCGATTGCGCCGGGCCGAGTCCGAGGCCGCGGGCGCCACCGCGGCCCTGCGCAGCGAGCGCGAGGCCGGAGCCCAGCGCGAGGAGCTGCTCACCCGCCGCGACGCCGAGCTCAAGCAGGCGTTCCAGGCCCTCTCGGCCGATGCCCTGGCGGCCAACAACGCGCAGTTCATGGCACTCGCGGAGGGGCGCATCAAGGAGGCCACCACCGCGCTGCACGCCAAGGCCGACGGCGACGCCGCCGCGCGGGCCTCCGCCATCGGCAAGCTGCTCGACCCCATGGCCTCCACGCTGCAGCGCGTCGAAGGGCAGCTGCGCACCGTCGAGATGGAGCGCGAATCGGCCTACGCGGGGCTGCGCGAGCAGGTCAACGCCATGCGCACCAGCTCCGACGCGCTGCGCGGCGAAACGAAGTCGCTGGTCAACGCACTGCGGGCGCCGCAGGTCCGCGGCCGGTGGGGTGAGCTGCAGCTGGAACGCATCGTGCAGCTCGCCGGCATGGTGGAGCACTGCGACTTCTCCACGCAGGTCGTCGGTCAGGGCGAGGACGGCGGCGTCCGCCCGGACATGGTGGTGCACCTCGCAGGCGGCAAGCAGGTGGTGGTCGATGCGAAGGTGCCGTTCGCCGCGTACCTGGAGGCGGTCGAGAGCAACGACCCCGACGTGCACCGCGAGCGCCTCACCGCCCACGCCCGGCAGCTGCGCCAGCACGTCGACCAGCTCTCCGCCAAGACCTACTGGGCCGCGTTCGAGCCGTCGCCGGAGTTCGTGGTGCTCTTCGTGCCGGGCGACCCGTTCCTCGAGGCCGCGCTGCAGGCCGACCCGTCGCTCATGGAGCACGCGTTCGCCACCAACGTCGTCATCGCCACGCCCACCACGCTGATCGCGCTGCTGCGCACCGTCGCCTACTCGTGGCGGCAGGAGGCGTTGGCGCGCAACGCCGCTGAGGTCCACAAGCTGGGCAAGGAGCTGCACGGGCGGCTGGCCACGATGGGCACCCACGTGGCGAAGCTCGGCCGCAGCCTCGACGGCGCCGTCACCAGCTACAACCAGACCGTCAGCTCGCTGGAGGCGCGCGTGCTGGTCACCGCACGCAAGCTCACCGAGCTGCACGTGTCCGACGAGGAACTGCCCTCCCCCGGCCAGGTCGAACGCGCTCCACGACGGATCTCCGCGCCGGAACTGCTCGCCTCGGCCGCCGACTCGCTCATCGCCCTGCACGAGGTGCGCCCCGAGGGCCGCGCCGACGGCACCGGAGATGACAGCCGAGGTGAACCCCGGGCTACCGTGAACGGATGACCGAGCCCGTGAGGCCCCGCTCCGCACGCACGTCGTCGGCGCGCACGTCGTCGGCGCGCACGTCGTCGGAACGCACAGTGCCGGCACGCACAGCGCCGGCACGGCCCCCCGAGCGTGAGCGCAGCGGATCGGGCGGCCACTGGCCCATGGCCGACCGCTCGATCGTTCCCTCGGTGCTCGGCGTCCCCCCGTTGGCCGCCGTCGGGCTCGCCGCCGTGCTCACGGCGATCGGGGTGCTCGTCGACCTCACCCGCTCCGGCACGCTCGGCACCGTCTTCACGGTGTGCTTCGTGGTCGGCTGCGTGCTGGCCGTGGCCTGGGTGCGGAGGTCGGGCCTGTTCGGGCCGATGGTGCAGCCGCCACTGCTGCTCGCCGTTGCAGTCCCGGTGGTGGTGCTGCTGGCAGGCACCCCGAAGCCGGGCGCGGGCATCGCCGAGCGGCTGCTCGTGATCGGCGCACCGCTGGTCAACAGCTTCCCGACGATGGCGTGGGTCACCGGCATCGTCGTGGCGATCGGCGTGGTCCGGCTGTTCCTGCAGCGCACGCCGGCCGAGCGCGCGCCCGCCAAGCGTGAGCCGATCAGCTCCCGACCGGGCTCCGCGCAGGGCGCAGCTCGCGGGGAAGCGAGAACGTCAAGGTCTCCTCGGCGGTCGTGACCTCTTCCACGCCCTCCCAGCCGCGCTCGGCCAGGTGCTCCACCACCCCGCGCACCAGCAGTTCCGGCACCGACGCCCCGCTGGTGACGCCGACGGTGCCGACGCCCTCGAGCCAGGTGTCGTCTATCTGCCGGGCGTAGTCGATGAGGTAGGACGCGCCGGCGCCCGCCTGCAGCGCCACCTCCACCAGCCGCACGGAGTTGGACGAGTTGGTGGAGCCCACCACCAGTACGAGGTCGCACTGCGGGGCCATCGCCTTCACCGCCACCTGACGGTTCTGCGTGGCGTAGCAGATGTCGTCGCTCGGCGGGTTCTGCAGCGAGGGGAAGCGCTCGCGAAGCGCGCGGACGGTCTGCATCGTCTCGTCGACGCTGAGCGTGGTCTGCGACAGCCAGACCACCTTCTCCGGATCGCGGACCGTGACGCCCGCCACGTCGGCGGCGGTCTCGACGAGCTGGATGTGCTCGGGCGCCTCGCCTGCGGTGCCCTCGACCTCCTCGTGGCCGTGGTGGCCGACGAGCAGGATGTCGTAGTCCTCGCGGGCGAACCGCTTGGCCTCCTGGTGCACCTTCGTGACCAGCGGGCAGGTGGCGTCGATCGTGCGGAGCTCCCGCTCCTTCGCCTGCTCGCGCACCGCCGGGGACACGCCGTGGGCGGAGAACACGACGATCGCGCCCTGGGGCACCTCGTCGGTCTCGTCGACGAAGACGGCGCCCCGCTCGCTGAGGGTCTCCACCACGTGGACGTTGTGGACGATCTGCTTGCGCACGTACACCGGCGCGCCGTGCTGTTCCAGCGCCTGCTCGACGGCCTCCACGGCCCGATCGACACCGGCGCAGTAGCCGCGGGGCTTGGCCAGCAGGACACGCTTGCTGCTCGATCCGGACATGACCCCAATGTACGGGCGGCCGCCGGACGAGGCCCGGGAGACGTGACGGAGACGTCCCCGCCGACCCGACCTGCCGGAATTCGGCCGACAGTGGACACTAGGGGAATGAAGCCGCTGCCGCTGCCGGTGCGGATCGCCGCCGGCCTCGTTGCCACCGCCGTCGACCAGGCCCGCGATCTCCCTCGTCTCGTCGTCGAGTTCCCCGTCACGGCGGTGAGCCAGGCGCTGCAGGCCACGATGCGGGTGCAGCAGAGGGTCACCGAGCTCGCCATCAAGGGCGACCGTGCACTGGGCACCCTGCGCCCGGTCGAGGAGAAGCCGAGCTGGGCCACGTTCGACGACGAGGAGCTGCCGCGCCGCAACGGTTCGAGCACCGTCACCGAGCTGCGCCCGCCCAACGGCCGCATCCCGGTCGCGCAGCCTCCGGCCCGGCCCGCGCCGCACGCGCCCAGGCCCGCTGCACCCACCACGCCGGCACCCGGGGCCCCAGCAGGCAAGGCCGCCGCACCCAAGCCTGCGGCACCCAAGCCGGCCGGGCCCAAGCGCGCCGCGCCCAAGGCCGCCGCACCCAAGGCCGCCGCGCCCGAGGTGGTCGCCGCCCAGCCCGCCGATCCCCAGCCCGCCGCCATCAAGGCCGCCGCACGTGAGACCGCCCGTCCCAAGGCCGGACGGAAGCCCGCCGCGGCTTCGACGTCCACGCCCGTGGCCGCACCGGCCGCGGACGTCGAGACGGCGGCCGCCCCCGACGAGCTGCTCTGGACCTCGGAGTCGGGCACCGACGGTGCGGCCCCCACCACCACCGCCACGGCGGCCGGATCGAACGCGGCGGAGCCGGCCCCGAAGCCCGGCCCGGCCACGATTCCCGCGGCCGAGCCCGTGCCCGCTGCGGCACCGGTACTGGGAAGCGAGCCCACCGCCCTGCCCGGGTACGCCAACCTGACGATCCCGCAGCTCCGCGGCAGGCTCCGGTTCCTCTCCATCGGCGACCTCAGGACCCTGCTGGAGTGGGAGAACGCGCACGGCGGTCGCCCGTCCTTCGTCACGATGCTGTCCAACCGGATCACCACGGTTCAGGCAGGGTGACCGCTCCCACCACCCCGGAGCAGCCCTGGCCGGTCCGGACGGTGGCACGGAAGATCGCCGAGTGGGTCGACCGGCTCGGTGCCGTGTGGGTGGAGGGCCAGCTCGCGCAGGTCACCGCCCGCCCCGGCACCGGCACCGCGTTCCTCGTGTTGCGCGACCCCGCCGCCGACGTGTCGTTGCAGCTCACGGCGCCTGTCGGGCTGGTCCGCGACGGTGGCGCGGCCGTCGTCGAGGGCAACCGTGTCGTCGTCCACGGCAAGCCGTCGTTCTTCCTCGGCCGCGGCACGCTGAGCCTGCGCGTCGACGAGATCCGTGCCGTCGGCATCGGCGAGCTGCTCGCGCGTATCGAGCGCCTGCGCAAGCTGCTCGCCGCCGAGGGGCTGTTCGATCTCGACCGCAAGCGCCGGCTGCCGTTCCTGCCCGGGCGCATCGGGCTCGTCACCGGGCGGTCGTCGGCGGCCGAGCACGACGTCGTGTCGAACGCGACGGCGCGCTGGCCGTCGGTGCAGTTCCGGATAGAACACGTGGCCACGCAGGGCGCGCTGGCTGTGCCCCAGATCGTCGACGCGCTGGGGGCGCTGGACCGCGACCCCGAGGTGGAGGTGATCGTGCTCGCCCGCGGCGGCGGCAGCGTCGAGGACCTGCTGCCGTTCTCCGACGAGACGCTGTGCCGCGCGGTTGCCTCGTGCCGCACGCCGGTGGTGTCGGCCATCGGACACGAGCCCGACACCCCGCTCGTCGACCACGTCGCCGACCTGCGCTGCTCCACACCCACCGAGGCCGGCCGCCGCCTGGTGCCCGACCTCGCCGAGGAGACCGCCCGCATCTCGGGTCTGCGCGACCGTGCGCGACGGGCGTTGGCGGGCTGGGTGGACCGCGAGGCGCGACTGCTGGAGTCGCTGCGCCACCGCCCGGTGCTGGCCGAGCCGCTTCGGGCGATCGACGCCCACGGCGAGCAGGTGGAGCGGTTACGCGACGCCACGCGGGCGTCGGTCGTGCGCGACCTCGACCGGCGCGGCACCGATCTGGCCCACGTGCGGGCCCGGCTCACCACACTCGGCCCCGCCGCAACGCTCGCCCGCGGCTACGCGGTCGTGCAGCGGATCGTGCCGGACGGCCCGGAGGTCCCGCCGGTCCTCCGATCGGTCTCCGAGGCGGGCCCGGGCACCCAGCTGCGGATCCGCGTGGCCGACGGAGCGGTGACGGCTACCGTTCCCCGGACGAAGAAGGCGAGCACTCGTATGACCCAGCCGACCGCAGATGTTGGACGGCTCATGACGGCCCGACCGGCTGAGGAGAGTTGATCGTGGTCGATCCGGTAACACACATGGGCTACGAGCAGGCCCGCGACGAGCTCACCGAGGTGGTGCGCCGGCTGGAGAGCGGCGGCCTGAGCCTCGACGAGTCGGTGGCGCTGTGGGAACGCGGCGAAGCACTGGCCACCCGCTGCGAGGAGCAGCTCGCCGGCGCCCGCGAACGCGTGCAGAAGGTGCTCGACGCGGCGGACGGGAGCCCCGCATAGCGGCCCAGGTGCCTTCCCGACTCGACGTGGACGCACCCACGATCGACAGTTCGGGACGCGCAGCCGGACCTGACCCGCCCCCAGCCGATGACCACCACCCTCGCCGCTCGCCCCGGGCTCGGCGGCTCCCCGCCGTGATCGACGTCCGGGGACGCAGAGGCGCACCACACGCGGCTCACCGTCCCGACGCGGCGATCACCGGTCCCCGGCGGCCGCCGGCAACCCCCGCCAGGCGAGAGCCGCGGCCATGATCAGGCGGTCGGCGCATTTCCGGCCAGATCTGGCCGTCTTCGTGCCAGGACGCTGATCATGGGCGTCCCCTAGCGTTCCCGGCGGCCCTCCTTCAGCGCCGCGGCGGTCTGGGTGACGCGTCGGGCCCGGGTGTCCGGGCGCTTGGCCTCGCCCACCCAGCGCGTGAAGTTGAGGCGGTAGTGGGTGGGGAGCTCGTCGAAGAACCGGGCGGCCTCGGTGCCGGGCCCGATCGCGGCCCGGAGGTCGTCCTCCAGCGTCGCGAACTGGGGCCCCTCCAGCTCGAGCACGACCTCGACGGACTCCCCCGACGTGAGATGCGCGTCGCGTACCCAGACCGGCCCGAGGGCGAGCGTCGGGTCCGTCCGGCTGACCGCGCCGCGGATCCGGCTGCCGCCCACGCGGCCCGTCAGGTGGTAGGTGGCGCGGGAGCCCCACTCCGCGGCGGGGTCGAACGGCAGCCCGATGCGGATCCCGCCGCGCGGCCGGGGCTCCGGGGTCGCCTGGAAGCTGACCATGAATTCCCCTCTACCTCAGGACCTCGCCCGCCTGCACCGCGCCGGCCAGGGTGCGGTAGTCCCCGGCCGTGCCGCTGCCACCGATCAGCACCCGCACCGATCCCCCACCGGGCGTGGCGAGGTCGGCGATCCAGATCGGCTCGGCGGGCCTTGCGCCGTAGACCACCCACTTCTGCCCCGCCACGGTCTCCGGGCCCTGCGCGGCGAGCGCCCGCGCGCCCGGCTGCGCCGCGAGCAGGGCATCCTCCGTGGCGTCGGTCTGCAGCAGCTGCAGGTACTGGCTCTGCGTGGTGAGGTATCCGACGCGGACGTCGGTGCGGTCGGTGCCGACCACGCGGTCCTCGGCGACGGAGTTGGAGCGCCAGCCGGCCGGTGTCGCCGGCACGCGCAGCGGATACGACACCGACGACGCCAGGCCGCGCAGCTGCGCCGGGGCGTCGACGACGGGGATGGCGGTGGGGTCCACGGTGGGCCCGCCCGGGGCGAAGCCGAAACCGCGCGACAGCCCGCCGATCACGAGCACCACGGCGAGCATGATCCCGATCGCGGCGACCATGTCCTTGACCCGCAGCGCGCCGCGCGGAGGTTTGGCCATGGGCGGCGGGTCGGGTGCGGTCACGGGCCCAGTATCCCAGTCGGCTTCGTCTCAGGCTCGGACCGCACCGTGGGCCCGGGCGATCTGCGAGGATCAGCTCATTCCCCCGCCGGCCCCCGGCCGCGCTCTTCCGCCAGCCCAGGGAGGCCGAGATGTCCGAGACGACAACCCCGAGCAACGGCAACCGCCGACGCGAGGCACCCGACCGCAACCTCGCCATGGAACTCGTCCGCGTCACCGAGGCCGCCGCGATGGCCGCCGGCCGCTGGGTGGGACGCGGTGACAAGATCGGCGGCGACGGCGCGGCCGTCGACGCCATGCGTCAGCTCGTCGGCAGCGTGTCCATGCGCGGCGTCGTGGTGATCGGCGAGGGCGAGAAGGACGAGGCGCCCATGCTCTACAACGGCGAGGAGGTGGGCAACGGTGAGGGTCCGTGGTGCGACGTGGCGGTCGACCCGATCGACGGCACCACCCTGATGGCCAAGGGCATGCCCAACGCCGTGGCCGTGCTCGCCGTGGCCGAGCGCGGGGCGATGTTCGACCCCTCGGCCGTGTTCTACATGGAGAAGCTCGCCGTCGGGCCGGAGGCGGCCGACGTCATCGACCTCACCGCCCCCGTCGCGGAGAACATCCGCCGGGTGGCGGCCGCGAAGCACCTGCACGTCACCGACGTGACGGTGTGCGTGCTGGACCGCCCCCGCCACGACGGTCTCGTGAAGGAGATCCGCCGCACCGGCGCGCGCATCCACTTCCTCTCCGACGGCGACGTGGCCGGCGCGATCTCCGCGGCCCGCCCCGGCACGGGTGTCGACATGCTCTACGGCATCGGCGGCACGCCCGAGGGGATCATCACCGCGGCCGCGATGAAGTGCATGGGCGGCGCCATGCAGGGCCGGCTGTGGCCGACCGACGACGCCGAGCGGGCCAAGGCCGTCGCCGCGGGACACGACCTCGACCGCGTGCTCACCGCCGACGAGCTGGTGCGCAGCGACAACGTGTTCTTCTGCGCCACCGGCATCACCGACGGCGATCTGCTGAAGGGCGTGCACTACTCACCCGGCGGCTGCACGACACAGTCGATCGTGATGCGGTCGAAGTCGGGCACCGTTCGCATGATCGACGGCTACCACCGGCTGACCAAGCTGCGCGAGTACTCCGCCGTGGACTTCGACCTGTCCGACGAGCATCTCGCCGGCGACCTGGAGTCCATCCCGCCGCTCCCGTAGGAGTGACCTGCTCGCTCCCCGTGATCGAATCGTGAGAACGGCGGGGTTGCCCGGAATGACCGGTACGCGGATGATCCGCTGACCGGTACCGGGGGTGCCGTCTCGATCACATCGGGTGAGCAGCAGCAGGGGGCCTCATGCGGAGATCTCGGGGAACGCTCGTCGTCGTCGCACTGGCGGCCGCCGGCCTGCTGACGGTCGGTGCGGCCGGAGCAGCCACCAGCAACACCGTGGTCACTGCGGCCACCGCCGCAGCCGAGGTCGTCGCGGCCCCGGCCGCCGTCGCCCGACCCGCCGTGCCCGTCGCACCGGCCAAGCCCGCCGCTCCGGCGAAACCCGCCACGCCCGTCGCACCGGCGCTGGTGCAGAGCACCCCGTGCTCCGTCACGGCCCGGGCCTGCATCGACCTGTCCGCCCGGCGGGCCTGGCTCATCCGCAACGGCGTCGTCCGGTACGGGCCCGTCCCGATCACCAGCGGCCGCGCCGGCTACCGGACGCCCACGGGCACCTACCGCGTCACGTTCAAGGACATCGACCACAAGAGCAGCATCTTCAACGACGCCCCGATGCCCAACTCGGTGTTCTTCAACGGCGGCATCGCGTTCCACCAGGGCAGCCTGTCGGTGCTGTCGCACGGCTGCATCCACCTGTCGCGGGCGGCCTCGGCCACGTTCTACCGGTCACTGAGCCCGGGCGACGTGGTGCAGGTCCGCCCCTGATCCCCAGTAGTCACCCGCCGCGGCCCCGCGGCCTCCACACCGGAGGCCGCGGGGCTTTCTCGTGCGCCCGGGTGGCGTCCTCGCGACGCACGGGATACCGTCACCTCAGATGTCCGGACATTTGATCGGACTGTTCACATCGTGAACATGGAGGTGTCATGGCCCAGGTACTCACCACTCCGACGCGCGAGACCGCCACCGCGCGGGTCGGCCACGGCGTCCAGCGGGTGGCGCCGGGGCTGCTCCTCGCCCTGGCCGTCGCCACCGTCGCCACGTTCGCGGGCCTCGAGGTCCCGGTCGTGGGCGGCCCGGTGTTCGGCATCGTGCTGGGTGGCCTGCTCGGCGCTGTGCTCCGTCCCGGATCCACCCTGCGCCCGGGACTGGGTGTCGCCTCGCGGCTGGTCCTGCAGGCCTCGATCGTGGTGCTCGGAGCCACCCTGTCGCTGCAGCAGGTCGCGGCCGTCGGCGGCGCGTCGCTGCCGGTCATGCTGGGCACGCTCGCCGTCGCCCTGCTCGGGGCGTGGGGCCTCGGCCGGCTGCTCGGGGTGCGCGGCGACACCCAGTTGCTCATCGGCGTCGGCACCGCCATCTGTGGGGCGTCGGCGATCGCCGCGACCCAGGCCGTGGTCAAGGCGAAGGAGTCGCAGGTCGCCTACGCGATCGGCACGATCTTCACGTTCAACATCGTCGCCGTGCTCGCGTTCCCCCAGATCGGCCACCTCCTCGGACTCGACCCCCACGCGTTCGGGCTGTGGGCCGGCACCGCGATCAACGACACGTCGTCGGTGGTGGCCGCGGCCTACGCCTACGGCGGCGACGCCGGCTCGTACGCGGTGGTCGTCAAGCTCACCCGCAGCCTCATGATCATCCCGATTGTGATGGTGCTGGCCCTGTGGGTGGCGAGGCGCGAGCGCGTCGGCGGGTTCAGCGTCCGCACGCTGCCGTGGAAGAAGGTCGTGCCGCTGTTCCTGGTCGGGTTCGTCATGGCGTCGGCGCTGGTGAGCGTCGGCGTCATCCCCACGGCCTGGCACGCCGGTCTCACGTTCGCGGGCACGTTCCTCATCACCACGGCGCTGGCCGGCATCGGGCTGTCGATGCGGCTGAGCGACATGCGCCGGGCCGGCGCCCGGCCGCTGCTGCTCGGCGCCTGCCTCTGGATCCTGGTGGCCGCGAGCAGCCTGGGCCTGCAGGCCCTGACCGGCACGCTCTGACTCCTGCGCCACACCCGCCTGCGCCCGACGACGTTCGGGAGAACACTGACGGCATGGTCAACGAGGACGACGGTTACCGGGTCGAGCACGACACGATGGGCGAGGTGCGGGTGCCCGCCGACGCCCTGTGGCGGGCACAGACGCAGCGCGCGGTGGAGAACTTCCCGATCTCCGGCCGCGGCCTGGAGCGGGCGCAGATCCGCGCGCTCGGCCTGGTCAAGGGTGCTGCGGCGCGCGTCAACGGCCGGATCGGGGTACTGAAGCCGGCACTCGCCGCCGCGATCGCCGCCGCGGCCGACGAGGTGGCCGCCGGGAAGCACGACGCCCACTTCCCCGTCGACGTCTTCCAGACCGGCTCCGGCACCAGCTCCAACATGAACGCCAACGAGGTGATCGCCACGGTCGCCGCGCACGCGGGCGTGGACGTGCACCCGAACGACCACGTCAACGCGTCGCAGTCGTCCAACGACGTCTTCCCCACCACCATCCACCTCGCCGCCACCGAGGCGCTGGCCACCGACGTCGTCCCGGCACTGGAGCACCTGGCCGCCGCGCTGCGGCGCCGCGAGGCCGACTGGGTCGACGTCGTGACGGCCGGCCGCACCCACCTCATGGACGCCGTGCCGATCACGCTCGGCCAGGAGGCGGGGGCCTGGGCCACCCAGACCGAGTACGGCGCCGCCCGCGTCCGCGACGTCCTCCCCCGGCTCGGCCAGCTGCCGATCGGCGGCACCGCGGTGGGTACCGGGCTCAACGCCCCGGCCGGTTTCGGCAGCGGCGTGGTCGAGGAACTGCGCGCCGCCACCGGCCTCGACGTCCTGAGCGAGGCGCCCGACCACATCGAGGCCCAGGGGGCCCGCGACGGGCTCGTGGAGGCGTCGGGGGCGCTGCGCACCGTCGCCGTCTCGCTCTACAAGATCGCCAACGACCTCCGCTGGCTCAGCTCCGGGCCGCGCACGGGCCTTGCCGAGATCCACCTGCCCGACCTGCAGCCCGGCAGCTCGATCATGCCCGGCAAGGTCAACCCGGTGATCTGCGAGGCCACGATGATGGTGGCGGCCCAGGTGATCGGCAACGACGCCACCGTCGCGTTCTCGGGAACGCAGGGCAACCTGCAGCTCAACGTCATGATGCCGGTGATGGCGCGCAACGTGCTGGAATCGGCACGCCTGCTGGCGAACGTGGCCCGACTGCTCGCCGACAAGGTGGTGGACGGCGCCGAGGCCGACGTCGAGCGCACGCGCGAGTTCGCCGAGTCGTCGTCGGCCGTGGTCACCCCGCTCAACCGCTACCTCGGCTACGAGGAGGCGGCCGCGGTGGCCAAGCAGTCGCTCAAGGAGCGCAAGACCATCCGCCAGGTCGTGGTGGAGCGCGGACACCTGGAGAAGGGCACGCTGACCGAGGAGCAACTGGACGCGGCCCTCGACGTCCTGGCCATGACCCGCGGCGGGCGATGACCAGGAGCTGTCGGTGCACCGTGCCACACTGATCAGCACCGGAAGGGAGCCTCCGACGTCGTGGTGATCGTGGAGGTCGTCTCACCCGGGTCCCGCCGAACCGACCACGTGGCGAAGCGCAGCGAGTACGCCGACGCCGGCATCGCGCACTACTGGATCGTCGACCTCGCCCAACCGGTCTCGATGCTGGCCTGCCACCTGGCCGGCGAGTTCGGATACGCCGACGGCGGCACGCTCACAGGGACCGGCCGCACGACTGAGCCGTTCCGGGCCGAGATCGATCCGACCACGCTGCTCTGAGCTGCGAATCCCTCGAATGGCTCAACGCGTGGACACTCTGCGTTCATCTTGGGCTGGTTCTCTTTCGCGAATGAGTGACCACGGCCGTTTCGCGTTCGAGCCGCTCCTCAACCTCGTGAACGGTCGGCCCGTGGGCATCGAGGTGGAGCGCAGCCAGGCCCGCGACCGGAGCGCCGTGGTCGCCCGCAGCGCCGTGTGGGGCACCCGGCAGCTCGCGGAGTTCGACTCGGGCATCGCGATCGCGTCGGTGCTGCACGGCACCGGGTACGACGCCACGGTGCCGCTCCACGTCGACGTGCTCGCCGACACGGTGGTGGCCGCGCGTCGTCGCGTCTCCCAGCTGCAGCAGTGCCTGCGCAGCCGGGAGGGTGACCGACCCGTTCCACCGATCCTCCTGGAGATCGGCCCGGCGTTGCTGGCCGCCCCTCCCGCCGCGCTGGCCGATGGCATCGCCGAGCTTCGGGCCGAGGGCTATGGCATCGCCTTCGACGAGGCCGGGCGGGGCTTCGGCCTGGACCTGATCGCCGAGCTGGAGCCCGACCTGGTCAAGATCGACGCCGGGCTCGTGGCCCGGCTCCCGCACGACCCCCGGGCCCGCACCGTGGTGCGCGCACTCTGCGACGTCTGCCACGCCACCGGGGTGCGGGTGTCGGCCGTCGGTGTGACCACCGTCGACGAGCTGGCCGCCGTTCGCGAGCACGGCATCCCGTGGGCCCAGGGGCCGCTGCTCGCGGCGGCGCGGCGGCGTCCGTCCACCGCCGGGCTCCTGCTACCCGTGGACCTGCTGCCGGGGATCCTCCACACCGGCCGCCCCGACGTCCCGTCGCCGGTACCGCGCGCCACGCCGACCCTGCCGACGCTCGCCGACGTGTCGCAGACCCCCGTCGGACTCCCCGACGACGCCACGGCGGAACAGGTCCGCCAGGCCCTCGCCGACCACCCGCAGTCCGGCTGCGTCGTGCTGCTCGACGGGGGCGGTCGCCCCACCGGGTTCCTGGACCGCAACCGGTTCATGCTCGCCATCTCCGGCCCGTTCGGTCGGGCGCTCTACGCCGAACGCCCCGCGCGTTCGCTCGCCGAGACCCCCCGGACGGCTGCGCTCGGCACCGACGTGCGCACCGCACTGGCGCGCTGCCTGTCCGGGGACCGCACGCGCAGCTACGACGACCTGATCCTCCTCGACCACTCCGGATGCTGCGTCGGCGTGGCCCGCGTGACCGACCTGTTGCAGGAAGCCACGGGCACGATCTCGGCCGCCTGACACGGACCGTGACCGTTTCGAGCCTCGCGCTGAGTCGGATCACGGCGATACATTCCTCGCTCACCTGCCGTGCGAGGAGCTGTTGATGATCGGAACACGACGTCGGATGATGGTGGCCGTCATCGGCACCGCCGTAGCCCTGACCGCCACCGGCTGCGTCAGCTCCGGAGCATCCAGCTCCACGGCGGGCGGCGCCGGATGGGCCACCGCGACGTCGGCGCAGGCGGGCGGCGGCATGGACGCCCTCGTCACCGCGGCCAAGGCCGAGGGCAAGCTCAACGTCATCGCGCTGCCGCCGGACTGGACGAACTACGGCAACATCATCAAGGCGTTCACCGCCAAGTACGGCATCGCCATCGACTCGGCCAACCCCGACGGATCCAGCCAGGACGAGATCAACGCCGTCAAGCAGCTCGGCACCCAGGACCGCGCGCCCGACGTACTCGACCTCGGTCAGACGTTCGCCAACAGCAACGCGGCGCTGTTCGCCCCGTACAAGGTCGCCACCTGGGACACCATCGACGCCGGCACGAAGGACCCGAACGGCGCCTGGGTCAACGACTACGGCGGCTTCATCTCCATCGGCTGCAACTCCAAGCTGGTGGCCACCTGCCCCACCACGATCGCCGATCTGGCCAAGCCCCAGTACAAGGGCCAGGTGGCGCTCAACGGCGATCCCACGCAGGCCGCGGCCGCCTTCGCGGGCGTCTGGGCCGGAGCGCTCGCCAACGGCGGCTCGCTCGACAACATCACGCCGGGCATCACGTTCTTCGGTGCGCTGGCCAAGAGCGGCAACCTGCTCAAGATCGACCCGAACTCGGCCACCATCCAGAGCGGCCAGACGCCCATCGTGCTCGACTGGGACTACCTCAACGTCACCGAGACCGCGAAGAACAAGGCCGCTTTCGACTGGAAGGTCACCGTCCCGGCGGACGGCCTGTTCGCCCAGTACTACGCGCAGGCCATCAACAAGAACGCGCCGCACCCGGCCGCCGCACGGCTGTGGCAGGAGTTCCTCTACTCCGACGAGGGGCAGAACCTGTGGCTCGCCGGCAAGGCCCGCCCGGTCCGGCTGGTCGCGATGACCACCGCCAACACCGCGGACAAGGCCCTCGTCTCGGTGCTGCCGCCCGTCGCGGGCACGCCGAAGTACCCGACCCAGGCCCAGACCGACGCGGCCAACAAGGTGGTGGCCCAGGGCTGGGCCGCGGCGACCTCCTGACGCGCCGGTGACGTCACTGCTCGAAGCGCCGGCCGCGCCCACGGAATCCGTGGCGCCGCCGGCGCGGCCATGGCGGGCGGCCCTCGGGCTGCTGCCCTTCGCCCTCTACCTGGTCGTGTTCCTCGGCGGCCCGCTGTACTTCGTCATCAGCGGGGCGTTCACGGACCCGAACGGGCAGCCGACCCTCGACAACATCATCGCGTCGGTCACCGAGCCGCAGTACCGGCTGGCGTTCGTCTCCAGCCTGCTGATCTCGGCCGTCACGGCGCTGATCGGCGCGTTGTTCGGGGTGTTCCTGGCCCAGGCGGTGCTGACGAGCTCCCCGACGAGTCCGTTGCGGCGGATCGTGTCCACCGCATCCGGGGTGCTGGCGTACTTCGGCGGCGTGCCGCTGGCGTTCGCGTTCATCGGCGCGCTGGGCCAGACCGGCCTCGCCACGCTGTTCCTCAAGGACATCGGCGTCGACCTCTACGGCCTCGGCTTCCGCATCGACTCGCTGACCGGCCTCGGCCTGACCTACGTGTACTTCCAGATCCCGCTGATGGTCATCCTGATCACCCCGGCGCTGGAGGGGCTGCTGCCACAGTGGCGGGAGGCCGCGGAGAACCTCGGCGCGTCGGCGTGGGCGTACTGGCGGCACATCGCGCTGCCGGTGCTCGCGCCCGCACTCGGCGGGGCCACGCTCGTGCTGTTCGGCAACGCGTTCGCCGCCTACGCCACCGCGCTCGCGCTGACCAGCGGGCAGATCCCGCTGGTCACCAACTCGATCGCGTCGGCACTGTCGGGCAACGTGCTGGCCAACCAGCAGAACGTCGGGCTCGCGCTCGGCTTCGACATGGTGATCGTCATCGGCGTCGTGATGACCGGCTACCTGATCCTGCAGCGTCGCGCGTCAAGGTGGCGGGCCCGATGACCCGCGGGCGCCGCTGGCGCGTCGTCGTCTTCACGATCGCGGCGATCTACTTCCTGGTGCCGCTGATCGCGGCCGGCGAGTTCAGTCTCCGCAAGCCCGCGGGCGGCTACGGGTTCGCCAACTACCTGGCCGTCGTGAACGACCCGGTGCTGCTCGCGTCGCTGCTGGTGTCGCTGCAGATCGCCGTGTTCACCGCGGTGCTCGTGCTCGTGCTGGTGATCCCCACCGCGGTGTGGGTGCGGCTGCGGTTCCCCTCGGTGGCCGCGCTGCTGGAGACGGCCACGATCCTGCCGATCGTCGTGCCACCGGTCGTCATGGCGGCGGGCATCGCGTTCGTCCAGGCCAACCTGAACACCGAACCGTTCCGCACGCTGTTCGCCTCCTCGACCACCGCACTCACCCCCTTCTACGTGGTGCTGGCCCTGCCGTTCGCCTACCGCGCGGTGGACAACGGGCTGGCCGCCATCCCATTGCGCACGCTCGTGGAGGCGGCCCGCAACCTCGGCGCCGGCCTGCCGTCGGCGCTGCTGAGGGTGGTGCTGCCGGCCATCCGCAGCGCCGTGCTCGGGTCGGCGTTCCTGACGCTCGCGCTGGTGCTCGGCGAGGTCGTCATCGCGCGCATCCTGCTCTACACCGACACGTTCCCCGTGGTCGTCATCGACGTCGGGCGCAGCGCCGCCGGCGTCTCGGTGGCGCTGACGCTGGCCAGCCTCGTGCTCACCTGGGTGCTGCTGCTGCTCGTGTCGTTCGTGGGTGGACGCCGAACAAGGAGAAGTGAAGCGTGACCGGTACCGCGGTCGAGTTCCAGGGCGTGCGGCGCGCCTACGGCTCCACCTTCGCCCTCGACGGCCTCGACCTCACGCTCAAGGAGGGCGAGCTGCTCGCCCTGCTCGGCCCGTCCGGGTGCGGGAAGACCACCGCACTGCGGCTGCTCGCGGGATTCGACAAGCCCACGGCCGGCCAGATCCTGATCGGTGGCAAGGACGTCACCGGCGTGCCGGCCTCCAAGCGCGACACCGGCATGGTGTTCCAGGCCTACTCGCTGTTCCCCACGATGACCGCGAGCGAGAACGTCGCCTTCGGCCTGCGGATGCGACGCGTCGGGCCCACCGAGCGCAAGCGCCGCGCCGCCGAGCTGCTGGAGCTCGTGGGCCTGGGCGCACGGGGCGACTCCTACCCGCACGAGATGTCCGGTGGCCAGCAGCAGCGGGTGGCGCTGGCGCGCGCGCTGGCCGTCGCGCCGTCGGTACTGCTGCTCGACGAGCCGCTCTCCGCACTCGACGCGCGGGTGCGCGTGCAGCTGCGCGACGAGATCCGCCGGCTGCAGCTGGCCGAGGGCATCACGACGCTGTTCGTCACGCACGACCAGTCCGAGGCGCTCGCCGTCGCCGACCGGGTGGCGGTGCTCAACGCGGGCCGGCTCGAGCAGGTCGACGTGCCGCAGGAGGTCTACACCCGGCCCGCCACGGCGTTCGTCGCGGAGTTCGTCGGTGTGATGAACGAGGTG
This sequence comes from Mycobacteriales bacterium, assembly GCA_038231335.1. Classification (GTDB taxonomy): domain Bacteria; phylum Actinomycetota; class Actinomycetes; order Mycobacteriales; family Pseudonocardiaceae; genus Pseudonocardia. The sequence goes on along the minus strand of JBBRLM010000070.1, from coordinate 10,443 downwards.
CCCGTGGAGAACGGACGCATCGTGCCCGGCGGGACGCAGCGTACGCAGGTGCGTCCGGAGGGCTTGTCGGTCGAGGTGCCCGATGGGCTGGCCGCCACCGTGCTGACCAGCACGTTCCTCGGGGCCGTCACGCGGTTCGTGCTCACCAGCGAGGTCGGGGAGCTGACGGTGGACGTGGTCAGCCGGACGAACCTGCCCGGCATCGGCGAGTCCACGACGGTCGGGTTGGTCGCCGGGGGTCGGTAGGCCGCCCACTCGCCCGAGCGGCTACACGTTCGCGGTGGCCCGGCCGAACCGCGCGCTCCACTCGCGGACGTAGGCGACCAGCTCCGACGGGGCGAGCACCTCGAACTCCGCCCCGATCGAGCCCAGCAGCATGGCCGGCCAGTCGAGCGTGTCGGTGCTCATCCGCAGCAGGCAGCTCCCCTCGTCGACCGCCTCCGCCGTGGCCCAGCGGCCGATCCGGGCGCCCACGACCACCGCCGGCGCCTGCACGCGCACCTCCACCGCGAACGACACCGCGGGCGCCGATTCGAGCCCGGCCCTGACGAACGCGGCCGCATCGGCGGCGGGCAGGGTCCGGGGGCGGAACCGGGCACCGGTGGTGCGGGGTGCGGTGAGCCGGTCGAGGCGGAAGCTGCGCCAGTCGTGCCGGCCCAGGTCGTAGGCCACCAGGTACCAGCGACGACCGACGGGCACGAGCCGGTGCGGTTCCACGTGACGCTCGGTGGGGTCGCCGCTGCGGGCGGTGTAGGCGAACTCGAGCCGCTCGGTGTCGCGGCAGGCCTGGGCCACGGCGATGAGCGCCGCCGCATCCAGCACCGGGGCGGCCGACCCGTTCCAGCTCAGCGGCACCGTGGCAGCGCGCAGCGCATCCACCCGGCGGCGCAGTCGGGGCGGCATCACCTGCACCACCTTGGTCAACGCTCGCAGCGCCGGCTCCTCCATGCCCGCCACCGCTCCCTGTGCCGCAGCCTGCATGCCCACGGCGATGGCGACGGCCTCGTCGTCGTCCACCACCAGTGGGGGCAGTGCCACACCGGGCGCGAGCTGGTAGCCGCCGTCGACGCCCCGGCTGGCCTCGACGGGATAACCGAGCTCGCGCAGCCGGTCGATGTCGCGGCGCAGTGTGCGCACGGAGACGTCGAGCTTCCCGGCGAGCTCCCCGCCCGCCCAGAACCGGTGGGTCTGCAGCAGCGAGAGCAGGCGCAGGGTCCGCGAGCTCGTGTTGGCCATGTTTCCGAGTCTCCCGCAATTCAGGTCAGGAAGTGGCCGCTATACCTCATAGAGTTCCTCTCATGACGACGAACGAGCGCGACGACCTGCTGGAATCCCTCACCACCCACCGCGGCTTCCTGCTCCACACCGTGCAGGGGCTGACCGACGACCAGGCGCGGCAGCGCACCACCGTCAGCGAGCTGACGCTCGGCGGGCTGGTCAAGCACGTCTCGAAGATCGAGAAGGGCTGGGTCGACTTCATCCTCGACGGGCCCTCGTCGATGGCCATGACCGAGAACAGCTACGCCGAGCACACCGACGGCTTCGTCCTGCGGGAGGACGAGACGCTGGCCGGGGTGATCGCCGACTACGAGAAGATCGCCCAGCGCACCGACGCGCTCGTGCGCACGGTGCCCGACCTCGGCGCGTCCCACCCGCTGCCGGAGGCGCCCTGGTTCGCACCCGGCGCCACCCGTTCCGCCCGCCGGGTGTTCGTGCACATCGTGGCCGAGACCGCCCAGCACGCCGGCCACGCCGACATCCTGCGCGAGGCCATCGACGGCCAGAAGACGATGGGCTGAGCCGACATCATGACCGAGAGGAGCGAGATCCTGGAGAAGCTGGCCGCCCAGCGCGCCACGCTGCGCGCGACGGTCGAGGGCCTGTCCGACGAGCAGGCCACCCGGCGCACCACCATCAGCTCGCTGACCCTGGCCGGGGTGCTCAAGCACGTCACCTACGCCGAGCGGATGTGGCTCGACTTCGTGGTCGAGGGCTCGAAGACCGACGACATGGAGCGCTACGCGGCGAGCTTCGTCATGCAGCCCGGGGAGACCCTGGCCGGGCTGCTCGACGACTACGCGGTGGTGGCGGAACGCACCGGGAAGGTGGTGGCGGACCTCCCCGACCTCGACGTGGCCCACCGGCTGCCGACGGCGCCCTGGTACCCGCCGGACACGGCCTGGTCGGCGCGGCAGGTGCTGCTCCACATCCTGGCGGAGACGGCGCACCACAACGGCCACGCCGACATCGTGCGCGAGTCCCGGTAGCCGCGGCTCCGCCACCCTGTGCGTGCTGAAGCGGGTGCCGGATATCGCTGCCAGGGCGGTGATATCCGCGCACGAGCGAACTGTCGGTGGTCGCTGTCAGGATGGTCTCCGTGCTGCTCACCGAAGTCGTCTCGACGTCCACCACCGTGGGCGCCACCCGCTCCCGCAAGGAGAAGTCGGCGGCGCTGGGCGCACTCCTGCGCGCCGCCGGGCCCGACGAGGTGGAGGCCGCCACGTCGTGGCTCGCGGGAGAGCCCCGACAGGGCCGCATCGGCACGGGCTGGCGCACGCTGTCCGGCCTGGCCGGCGATCCCGCGTCGCAGCCCTCGCTCACCGTGTCCGGTGTGGACGCCGTACTCACCGAGCTGGCGGGCACGTCCGGCGCCGGCTCCGCTCGGCGTCGCAAGGAGCTGCTCGAATCGCTGTTCGGCGCCGCCACCGCCGACGAGCAGGCGTTCCTCGTCCGGCTCCTCACCGGTGAGCTGCGCCAAGGCGCGCTCGAGGGCGTCATGCTCGACGCCATCGCGGGCGCGGCCGACGTCCCTGCGGCAAGCGTGCGCCGGGCGTTCATGCTCTCGGGCCGGCTGCCCGGCACGGCGGCGCTGGCGCTGTCAGGTGGGGTGGCGGCGCTTGACGCCGTCCGGCTCCAGGTCGGCACGCCGCTGCGACCGATGCTCGCGAGCCCGGGCGATTCGCTCGACGCCGCGCTGGAGGGGCTCGGCGAATGCGTCACGGTCGAGTTCAAGCTGGACGGTGCCCGCATCCAGGTCCACCGCCGCGGTGACGAGGTGCGGGTCTGGACGCGTACCCTCCGGGAGATCACCGACGGCGTCCCTGAGCTGGTCGAGCTGGTCCGGGCTCTCCCGTGCGACACCGCGGTGCTCGACGGCGAGACCCTCGCCCTGGACGACGACGGCCGCCCCCGCCCGTTCCAGGACACGATGAGCCGGTTCGGCAGCGACGAAGGTGATTCGTTGTTGAGCCCCTTCTTCTTCGATCTCCTGCACCTCGACGGCGTCGATCTGCTCGACGAGCCCCTGCACGTGCGCCTCGACGCCCTCGCGGGCCTGCTCAGCGATCCCCTGCGCATGCCCGGCGTCCGCAACCCCACGCCCGAGCAGGCGGCACAGGTGCTCGACGACGCGCTGTCGGCCGGCCACGAGGGCGTCGTCGTCAAGGCCCTCGACTCGCCGTACGCGGCGGGCCGGCGCGGCAAGGTGTGGCAGAAGGTCAAGCCCGTCCACACCCTGGACCTGGTGGTGCTCGGCGCCGAGTGGGGCTACGGCCGACGCACGGGCTCGCTGTCCAACATCCACCTCGGCGCCCGCGATCCCGACGGCGGCGAGCCGATCATGGTGGGCAAGACGTTCAAGGGCATGACCGACGAGCTGTTGGCCTGGCAGACGTCCACGTTCCCGCAGTACGCCAGTTCGGACGACGACGGCTCTTCCCAGTCCTTCGGGGCGGTGCTGCTCCGCCCGGAGCTGGTCGTCGAGATCGCGCTGGACGGGGCGCAGCGCAGCGTCCGCTACCCCGGCGGGGTGGCGCTGCGCTTCGCCCGCGTCCTGCGCTACCGCCCGGACAAGACCGCAGCCGAAGCCGACACGATCGACGCGGTCCGGGCCCTGCTGTCGACCTGACCGGGGTTCAGCCCAGCACCGCGCGTACGAACTCCTGCGCGCGTTCCCGCAGGCCCGCGCGGCGTTCCTCGACGTCCGTGCCCGGGGTCGGCCGCAACGCCGCCGTGGCCTTCTCGACCCGGACGTGCTGGGCGCAGAGCAGGTCCCCACACACGTAGGTGCCGACCGTGTCCCCGTTGCGACCCGCCGCACCGGGGCGCCGCGCCACGAGCAGCTCCACGCGGCCCGGCGCGTGGGTGGTGCGACACAACGCACACATCGCGGAGGTCCGGACACCGCGCTCGCCCGCCCTCAGCGCGATCCCGACGGGCCCGTCCTCGCCGGGCAGCAGCAGGACCCCGCGCTCGGGCGCCTTCGGGTCGCGCCAGCCCAGCACGTCGTCGACGGCATCGAGATCGAGGTCCCGCACCCAGGGCGGCAGGGTCATCCGGGACGCCTCGCCCTTGGTCGTGTTCGCCATGGCCCGACGGATGCGGGCGTCGGTGGTGGTTGTCGTACTCACGCGTTCGACCCTAGGCAGCCGGGCGAGAGCCGTCACCCCGATTCAGGCGACCGCAGGTGCGCGGCGACGTTCCCGGAGCACCAGGCCGAGCGCCACCGCCGGGATGACCACGTCGTAGACGAGGATCCCGCCCGTGTTGCCCGCCGCGGTGTCCCCCCGCGCGAACTGCTGGAACAGGTGCCCGAAGGTGGCCCCGTAGAGGAACAGCATGTAGCCGGCCACCACGGCCAGGCGGGCGTTGCTCCCGAGCCGCACGGCCAGGATCGCGCTCAGGGCGAATCCCAGGTTGCTGAACGCGACCTCCCGCTGGAAGTCGTCGGCCAGGTCGAACCCCAAGCTAGCGGCCATGAACCGGGGCGCGACGAGGAACGAGAGCCCGACGATGATCGCGCCGCCCGCCATGGCCCCGTAGAACCACCAGCGGATCCACACTTCCAGCGCCCACCCCTCGGGGCGCTGCGTGCGACGGCTCCGCGCGACGACGATCGTCGCCCCGATCGCGACGACGATCGGCACGATCAGCGGTGACAGCAACTGGCTCGCGTACTCGATATCCATACTTAAAACATAGCAGTATGTTTTAATCGCGCGCTAGCCTCGGACCGTGACAGTCGCCGAGCGCCCGGGAGGACGCAGCGCACGGGTACGCGAACAGGTGCACGCCGCCACGTGGGACCTGCTCTCCGGCGAGCGGTGGGCCCGCACCAGCCTCGGCGGGATCGCCGACCGCGCCGGAGTGCAGGCGTCCACGCTCTACCGGCGCTGGGAGACCCTGCCCCGACTGCTCGGTGACGTCCTCGACGCCCGGCTCGGCGACGGGTCACCGCTTCCCGACACCGGAACGTTGGAGGGCGACCTGCACCGTTGGGCGGCGGGGATCGCCGCCGACCTCGACGGCCCCGACGGCGCCGCGTTGCTGCGGGCCGCCCTACTGCTCTCCTCAGGAGCCTCGCCCACGGCCCTGCCGTCGGACACGCTGAGCGGGCGCACCGGCCAGATCGAGGAACTGCGGCGACGCGCGGAGGAACGCGGCGAGCACCCGCCGCCGGTCCGCGACATCTTCGAGATCGTGATCAGCCCGCTCTACGGCTACGCCCTGTTCGGCCGGGGCGCGCTGACGCGCCGTGCGCCGGCGCTGGTGGACCGACTGCTGGGTGCAGCGCACTGACGGGCACCACCGAACGTCGTCAGCTCGACGGCCCGATTGCCCGATTGCCCGCACGATCACCCACTTGTCCGGCACCACCGCACAGACCCCTGACCTCGATCGACGGCGGCGAGCACACCCGATCCGCCATGGATTCGCCCGATCCGCCGGCGTAGCATCCAGAGACCGTGCGCTTCCTTGACGGTCAGTCCCCCACCCACGACCTCACCTACGACGACGTCTTCCTCGTCCCGAGCCGGTCGTCGGTGGCCTCACGCTTCGACGTCGACCTGGCCACGGGCGACGGGTCGGGTGCCACGGTGCCGGTCATCGCCGCCAACATGACGGCCGTGGCCGGGCGTCGGATGGCCGAGACCCTGGCCCGCCGCGGCGGGCTCACGGTGCTGCCGCAGGACGTCGCGCCCGAGGCGGTGGCGGAGATCGTCAGCTGGATCAAGTCGCGGCACCCCGTCTGGGACACCCCGCTCGTCCTGCACGCCGGTGACGCCGTGGCCGAGGCGCTGAGCCTGCTGCCCAAGCGCGCGCACGGCACCGTCGTGGTGGTGGACGACGGCGGCCGCCCGGTCGGCACCGTCGACGAGGCCGCGTGCACGGGCGTCGACCGGTTCACGCGCCTCGGTGACGTGCTCGACCCGTCGCCGGTGCTGCTGCCACTCGACACCCCGCCCCAGCAGGTCTTCGAAGCGCTCGGTGGCCGCGGGGTGGCACTCGGCCTGGATGCCGACGGTCGCCTCGCCGGGCTGCTGACGGCCCTCGGCGCACTCCGGGCCGAGGTCTACTCCCCCACCCTCGACGCGACGGGCCGGCTGCGCACCGCGGCGGCCGTCGGCATCAACGGTGACGTGGCCGTGAAGGCGAAGGCCCTGCTCGACGCGGGCGTCGACGTGCTCGTCGTCGACACGGCCCACGGCCACCAGCAGAAGATGCTCGACGCGCTGGCCGCCGTGCGCGCCGTCGTCACCGATGCGGGGTCGAGCGTGCCGGTGGCCGCCGGCAACGTCGTCACGGCCGAGGGCGTGCGCGACCTGGCCGCCGCGGGCGCCGACATCGTCAAGGTCGGCGTCGGGCCGGGCGCGATGTGCACCACGCGGATGATGACCGGCGTCGGACGGCCGCAGTTCTCGGCCGTCCTCGAGTGCGCTGCGGCCGGTCGCGAGCTGGGCGTGCACGTCTGGGCCGACGGCGGGGTGCGCCACCCCCGTGACGTCGCACTGGCGCTGGCTGCCGGCGCGTCGTCGGTGATGATCGGCTCCTGGCTCGCGGGCACCTACGAGTCGCCCGGCGACCTGCTCCGCGACGAGGCGGGCCGGCCGTACAAGGAGTCGTTCGGCATGGCGTCCAAGCGCGCGGTCAGCGCCCGGACCAGGGGCGACGGGGGCTTCGACCGCGCCCGCAAGGCCCTGTTCGAGGAGGGCATCTCCAGTTCCAAGCAGCTGCTCGACCCCCAGCGCCCGGGCGTCGAGGACGTGCTCGACGGCATCTGCGCCGGCGTCCGCAGCGCGGCCACCTACGTGGGTGCGCGCACCCTGGAGGAGCTGACCGAACGGGCGGTGGTGGGCGTGCAGACGACGGCGGGCTTCACCGAGGGCACGCCGCACGGCCTCTAGGAGGGTGCCCATCGGCGCCCACCCCGGAGCGCCGACAGACCCGCGGCGGCCAGCATCACGAGGGTCATCGCGGCGAACGCCGTGCTCAACCCGCTGACGAACGCCGGTGCGACGTCCGCGTGCAGTCCGGCAGTACCGACGAACACGGCGAAGGCGACGTCGCGGGGAACGGTGGCCGCGGCGACCAGGACGGCGGTGGTGAACGAGAAGACCATGCCGATGCTGGACACGGTTCTCAGCACCCCCGAGGCGGTCCCGAGCCGGTCGGGCGGCGCGGCCGTCATCACCGCGGTGCTGTTGGCGGAGTAGAAGAACCCGCCACCGACCATGATCACGGCATTGCCCACGAGCGGCAGCCAGAGCGGGCTGGTCACCGTCATCTGCGCGAGGAGCAGCAGCGCGACCACCGAGATGCCGAGGCCGGTCGTGGCGGGGACGGTCGAGCCCCAGCGGTCGACCAGCCGTCCGGCGTACAGACCGGCCACCGCGCCGACGGCGTATCCGGGCACCATCAGCATCGAGGTGTCGACGGGACTCAACCCGCGGACTCCCTGCAGGTACATGACCAGCAGGAACAACACGGCGAAGCTGCCCAGGCTCTGCAGGAACGCCGCGAGGAACGACGGGCTCATCCGGGGCAGGCGGAACAGCGACAGGTCGAGGGTCGGCTCGGGATGGCGTCGCTCGATCACCGCGAAGGCCACGAGCAGGGCGACGCCCGCGACGAGGACCCCGGTCCGCACCGGTGTCAGCGGGCCCGTGGCGAGCTCGCTCATCGGCCAGGCCACGCCGAACAGGCCGGCCCCGAGCGTGACCATGCCCCACGGATCGAGCCGTCGTCGGACCCGCGGCCCCCGGTCGTGGAGCACCCGCACGGCGAGCAGCAGCGCGGCGACCCCGACCGGCAGGTTGATCCAGAAGATCCAGCGCCAGGAGAACGAGGTCACGATGATCCCGCCCAGGAGCACGCCGAGCACCGAGCCGGCCGAGAACGCGAACGCGTTGAGACCGTAGGCGCGGCCGCGTTCGGCCGGGGGGTACAGCTCGGCGATGATCGCGCCGCTGTTGGCCGCGACGAGCGCGGCGCCGACGCCCTGGACGAGGCGCAACCCGATGACCGATCCCGCGTTCCAGGACAGCGCGCACAGCACCGACGCGAGTGTGAAGACCGCGAACCCGATCTCGTACATGCGGACCCGTCCGAACAGGTCACCGAGCCGGCCGACCTGCGTGGTCAGGACCGTGACGACGAGCAGGTAGCCGACCGACACCCAGATCACCGACCCCAGCGACATGCCGAGGTCGTGCTGGATCTCCGGGAGGGCCAGCACGACGATCGTGGCGTCGATCGCCGCGAGCAGGACGCCGGCCAGCACCACGGTCATGCCGAGACCGCGCCGTGCGGGGAGTGCGCTCTCCGTCCTGCCGATTCCCGGCCGGCCCACGGCGATCAGGCCTGACCGGCGGGGGCCTGGAGGATCCAGTGCCGACCGTCGGGATCGCGCACGGTCATCTCCCGCGTCCCGAAGTGCGTGTCCTCGAACGGGGAGACGACGTCGACGGTGCCGTCGGCGGGCACGGAGTCCTCCGCGGGCACCTTCAGCACGGCCTGCATCCCGGTCGGCTCCCCGGCCGGAACCTCGGCGACGAAGAGGTACGGGCCCTGCGCGCTGCGCAGCAGGCCGGAGGCGTGGTCGGTGGCGAACTCCAGCTCGTAGCCGAGGGACTGGAAGAACTTCACCGACTTCCCCCAGTTGTGCGTCTCGAGGTACACGGCCTCGATTCCGGTCGTGGTCATCGTCGTACTCCTTCGTCGGGGTTTGCGGGATCGTCGGTGGTGGCGAGGTAGGCCCGCAGGGCGTCGGCGACCAACGCGGACAGCGACGACTCCGTCTCCACCGCCCGGTGCTTCACCTGCTTGATCAGCTCGACCGGCAGGTACACGTTGAACTGCCTGACCTCGTCACCCATGACTGCATGCTAGCAAGCTATCTAACAAGCACGCTAGCCCCAAGACTGCTGCGACACCCACTTCGTCGACGGCACCACCTGGCGGCGGACCCGGGAACGGCACGAGCCGTCGGGAATGATCCCCGGACCACGGGGGTTTCCGCGCTCATGAGAATCGGCATCATCGGGGCCGGCAACATCGGCGGCACCCTCACCCGCAGGCTCGCGAGCCTCGGCCACGAGGTCTTCGTGGCCAACTCTCGCGACCCGCAGACCCTCGCGGACCTCGCCGCGGAGACCGGCTCGACGGCCGTGTGGGCCGCGGACGCGGCGACGGACGCGGACGTCGTGATCGTCAGCATCCCGCAGAAGAACGTGCCCGACCTGGCCGCCGGCATCGTCGCCAAGGCGAAGCCCGGCGCCCCGGTCATCGAGACGAACAACTACTACCCGCAGCAGCGTGACGGCCGCATCGACGCGATCGAGAACGGCACGCCCGAGAGCGCCTGGGTCGCCGAGCACCTCGGCGCGCCCGTCATCAAGATCTTCAACGGCATCTTCTGGAAGCACCTGCTGGAGCGGGGTAAGCCCGCGGGCACCGACGGCCGCATCGCGCTGCCGGTGGCCGGGGCGAACGGCCCGGCCAAGGACGTGGCGCTCGCCCTGGTCGACCAGCTCGGTTTCGACCCGGTCGACGCCGGCAGCATCGAGGAGTCGTGGCGCCAGCAGCCCGGCACGCCGGTGTACGGCAAGGACTACGACGTGGAGAAGACGCGCAAGGCCCTGGCGGAGGCGCCGCGCGAGCGCCCGGCGGAGTTCCGCGCCTAGCTCCCCGTTGCAGCAAAGCCACGTTCATGCAACGAGATTGCGTGAACGTGGCTCTGCTGCAATCCGGGAGCTACGCGGCCGGGCCCTCCAGGAGTTCTGTGACCAGCGCTGCGATGGGGCTGCGCTCACTTCTCGTCAGCGTGACGTGGGCGAACAGCGGGTGCCCCTTCAGCTTCTCGATCACCGCCGCGACGCCGTCGTGGCGGCCGACCCGCAGGTTGTCGCGCTGGGCGACGTCGTGGGTCAGCACCACCCGGCTCGCGGTGCCCAGCCGGGACAGCACCGTGAGCAGCACGTTGCGTTCCAGCGACTGCGCCTCGTCGACGATCACGAAGCTGTCGTGCAGCGAGCGTCCGCGGATGTGCGTGAGCGGAAGCACCTCCAGCATCCCGCGCGCCAGGATCTCGTCCATGACGTCCTGGCTGACGAGCGCGCCGAGGGTGTCGAAGACGGCCTGCGCCCACGGCCCCATCTTCTCGCT
>JBBRLM010000069.1:0-34959 GCA_038231335.1 Mycobacteriales bacterium | reverse complement strand
TGGTCAAACGGGCGATCTCCAAGTACGTCGCCAGTACCGCCAAGGGTCACCACCGCGGCCCCAGCCGCCCCGCGAAGATCACCATCGAGATAGAGGCGATCTTGACAGTGCAGCCCACGACCTAACTGAACGGCTTTGCGGTTAGTGGTGGTCCCGGAGTGGGAACGTGATCACATGACGGCACCTCACGTCCTGGTCCTCTTCGGCGCCTCGGGCGACCTCGCCAAGCGCAAGCTCTTCCCCGGGCTGTTCCACCTGCACCGCAGCGGGCTGCTGCCCGACGTCCGGATCGTCGGCACGGGGCGGCACTCGCCGGGCACCGACGAGGAGTTCCGCGCGAAGGTGGCGCCGCAGGACGGCGGCGCGGAGTGGGACGAGTTCGCCGCGAAGATCCGGTTCGTCGTGTCGTCCGCCGACGACGGCACCGATCTCGCGGCGGCCGTCGCCGAGGAGGAGAAGCAGCTCGGTGACGACGTCCGCCGCCTGCTCTACCTCTCGGTGCCCCCGTCCGCGATGCAGCCGATGATCGCGATGCTGGAGTCCACCGGGCTGCACGAGCGCGCGCACCTGGTGCTGGAGAAGCCCTTCGGTCACGACCTCGCGTCGGCGAAGGAGCTCAACGCCACCGTGCTCGACGTCTTCGACGAGTCCGAGGTGTTCCGCATCGACCACTTCCTCGGCAAGGAGGCGGTCCAGAACATCCTGGCGCTGCGCTTCGCCAACGGGCTCATGGAGCCCGTCTGGAACTCCCGCCACATCGCCTACGTCCAGATCGACGTGCCCGAGAAGATCGGGATCGAGGGCCGTGCGTCGTTCATGGAGGCCACCGGCACATTCCGGGACATGATCTCCACGCACCTGTTCCAGCTGCTCGGCTTCGTGGCGCTGGAGCCGCCGGTCCGGCTCGACCCCGACTCGCTGCACGAGGAGAAGGCCAAGGTCTTCCGGGCCGTCCGCGAGCTGGACCTGTCGAAGGTCGTGTTCGGGCAGTACGACGGTTACCGCGACGAGGACGGTGTCGCCGACGACTCCACCCGCGAGACGTTCGTGGCGCTCGAGGCCTACATCGACAACTGGCGCTGGCACGGCGTCCCGTTCCTCCTGCGGACCGGGAAGGCACTGGCGGAGGGGCGTCGCACGATCACGCTCGGGTTCCGGGAGCCACCGCTGCGGATGTTCCCCGGCGACCCCGACGGCAGCCCCAACGAGCTGGTGCTGGAGCTGACCGACGAGCCCGAGATCTCCCTCGAGGTGCGAGCGAAGGTCCCCGGCCCCGGCTTCCACCTGCAGCACGCGCGGCTGGACCTGAAGTTCGAGGAGGCGTTCGACGACGCCGAGCCGCTGGAGGCCTACGAGAAGCTGCTGCTGGACGCGATGGACGGCAACCACCTGCTGTTCACCAGCACGGTCGAGGTGGAGCAGCTCTGGGAGCTGTGCGACCCGGTGCTCGCCGATCCGCCCGAGGCCCTGCCGTACGCGCAGGGCTCGTGGGGCCCGCAGGCGGCGCTGGACCTGGCGGGGGAGCGCGGCTGGCGGCTGCCCACCGGTGAATGAGCTGCCGATCGCCGAACACGGCCTGATCGGGGACCTCCGGTCGGCCGCGCTCGTCGGCTCCGACGGCACGATCGACTGGTTCTGCCCGCGCCGCTTCGACGCGCCCAGCGTCTTCGCCGCTCTCCTCGACGCGGACGGCGGCCACTGGCGGATCGCACCGACCTGCGAGGTGGCGGCGCGCAGCCAGTTCTACTTCCCGGACTCGGCCGTGCTCGTCACGCGGTTCCTCACCGAGCACGGCATCGTCGAGGTCCAGGACTTCATGCCTGTCCTGCGCCGCAACGATCCCGACCACCGCCAGCGGCTGGTGCGCAGGGTCGTGGGCGTGCGGGGCACGGTCGGGATGCGTACGGAGATCGCGCCGCGACCCGACTACGCGCGCTCCCGAGCGGACGCGAAGGCCGTGCCGGGCGGAGTCTGGTTCACCGCGGACGACCTGGCTCTCGGGTTCGGGGCCACCGTCGACCTCGACATCTCCTCCGATGTCACAGCCGCCGATGTCACGGCCGCCTTCAGCCTGGAGGAGGGCGCGAGTGAGATCTTCGTGCTCGACGTCGCGGACGCCGGCGCCGATCCGCCGGCCGACCTGCGCCCCACCGAGGTCGTCGCGCTGTTCGACGCCACCGTCGTGTTCTGGCGTGGCTGGCTCGCCACGTCGACCTACACCGGACGCTGGCGCGAGGTGGTGCACCGCTCGGCGATCACGCTCAAGTTGCTGACGCACGAGCCGTCCGGCGCGGTCGTGGCGGCGCCGACGATGGGCCTGCCCGAACAGCTGGGCGGCGAGCGCAACTGGGACTACCGCTACGTGTGGCTGCGCGACGCCGCATTCTCGCTGTACGCGTTGCTGCGCCTGGGATTCACGGCCGAGGCCGAGGCGTTCGTCGGCTGGCTCACCGATCGTTTCGTCGACCCCCGCGACGGCAGGAGCGGCCCGTTGCGCGTGATGTACACGATCGACGGCGACCCCCCACCGGACGAGGAGCCGCTCGCCCACCTGGCCGGCTACCGCGGCTCGTCGCCGGTGCTCGTCGGGAACGGGGCGGGCGACCAGCTCCAGCTCGACGTCTACGGCGAGATCATCGACTCGGTCTACCTGTTCGACAAGTACGGCAGCGGCATCTCCCACGGGGACTGGGAGAACCTGTGCGTGGTGATCGACTGGCTGCGCGAGCACTGGGACCAGCCCGACGAGGGCATCTGGGAGACCCGCGGCGGCCGCGGCGACCACGTCTACTCGCGGCTGATGTGCTGGGTGGCGCTGGAACGGATGATCCGGATGGCGCGGCGGCGCGGGTTGCCCGGCGACCTGACCGGCTGGACCACCACCCGCGACGCGATCTACCACCAGATCATGGAGAAGGGCTGGGACGCCGAGCGTGGTGCGTTCGTGCAGCGCTACGGCTCCACCACGCTCGACGCGTCACTGCTGCTGATGCCGATGGTGAAGTTCGTCGCTCCCACCGAGCCTCGGTTCCTGTCCACACTCGACGCGATCCGCAAGGAGCTCGTGGTGGACACGCTGGTGTTCCGCTACGACCCGGATGACTCCGACGACGGTCTCGACGGTGACGAGGGCACGTTCTCGATGTGCTCGTTCTGGTACGTCGAGGCGTTGACGAGAGCCGGCCGGCTCGACGACGCGCGGGTGGCGTTGGAGAAGATGTTCACCTACGCCAACCACCTCGGCCTCTACGCGGAGGAGATCGGGCTGACCGGCGACCACCTGGGCAACTTTCCCCAGGCATTCACCCACCTGTCCCTGATCAGCGCGGCGATCAATCTCGACCGCGCGCTGGGCTGAGCCGGTATCCTCGGCCCATGCGGGTCCTCATGCTCGACGCACCCAAGGAGATGCTCGACGAGCGCCGCCGTCTGGGCCAGGACGGGCGCGACGAGATGTGGGAAGGGCTGGCCCAAGCCCGAGGTCTGGTGCCCCACTATGAGACCGGGCTGTTCGACGACGAGGCCAACTACCGGGTTCCCGACCTGCTCTTCTGCCTCCCCGAGCACCTGTCCGAGCGCGGAGCCGAGGGGGCCGAGCTGGTCGTCGACCTCCGCTCACCCGACGACGAGTCCTACGCCAAGCTGGACTTCTACGCGGCCAAGGGCGTGCGCGAGGTGCTCGTGTTGCACTCGAAGGACCGTCGCTTCGAGCTGTTCCGATTCGTCGACGGCCGGACCACGCTCATGTCCACCGACGCATCGGGTGCCGTCGATTCCCACGTTCTCGGCATCCGCTCGGCCACCGTCGCGGACAAGCTCCGCATCACCTGGGCCGAGGGCGCCACCGACATCTGAGAGTCGCCGAAACCGGTTGGTGGCCAGGGCATACGCTTGTTTCATGAGTTCACGCGTGCTGACCGCCGTGGCATGGCCCTACGCCAACGGCCCGCGGCACATCGGCCACGTCTCCGGTTTCGGTGTGCCCTCCGACGTCTTCTCCCGGTACCGCCGCATGATCGGCGACCAGGTGCTGATGGTCAGCGGCACCGACGAGCACGGCACGCCGATCCAGGTGCAGGCCGACGCCGAGGGGCTCACCCCGCGCCAGCTCGCCGACAAGTACAACGGCGTGATCACCAAGGACCTGCAGGGTCTCGGGCTGAGCTACGACCTGTTCACCCGCACCACCACCACCAACCACTACGAGGTGGTGCAGCAGCTGTTCCTGGCGTTGCACAGGAACGGGTACGTGTACTCGAAGTCGGCGATGGGCGCGATCAGCCCGTCCACCGGCCGCACGCTGCCCGACCGCTACGTCGAGGGCACCTGTCCGATCTGCGGGTACGAGTCGGCGCGCGGCGACCAGTGCGACAACTGCGGCAACCAGCTCGACCCCGCCGATCTGCTCCACCCGCGCTCGAAGATCAACGGTGAGACGCCGAAGTTCATCGAGACCGAGCACTTCTTCCTGGACCTCCCCGCGTTCGCGGAGTCGCTCGGGAAGTGGCTCTCCACGCGCACCGACTGGCGCCCCAACGTCCTGAAGTTCTCGGCCAACCTGGCCGCCGACCTCAAGCCGCGCGCCATCACCCGCGACCTCGACTGGGGCGTGCCCATCCCGCTCGACGGCTGGAGCGACCAGCCGATGAAGCGCCTCTACGTGTGGTTCGACGCCGTCATCGGCTACCTGTCGGCCTCGGTGGAGTGGGCGCGCCGGGGGCCCGACGCCGATGCGTGGAAGCAGTGGTGGTGCGACCCGGAGGCCCAGGGCTACTACTTCATGGGCAAGGACAACATCGTCTTCCACTCCGTGATCTGGCCCGCGCTGCTGATGGGGCAAAACGGGGCGGGTGACAAGGGCGGCACGCCGGGCGCGTTCGGCACGCTGAACCTGCCCACCGAGATCGTCTCGTCGGAGTACCTGACGATGAGCGGCTCCAAGTTCTCCACCAGCCGCGGCACCGTGATCTACGTGGGCGACTTCCTCGAGGAGTTCGGCCCGGACGCGTTGCGCTACTTCATCTCCGTCGCCGGCCCGGAGAACCAGGACACCGACTTCACCTGGGACGAGTTCGTGCGCCGCACCAACTTCGAGCTGGCCAACGAGTGGGGCAACCTCGTCAACCGCTCGATCTCGATGGCGCACAAGAACGTCGGTGCCATCCCGAAGCCCGTGTCCCCGGCCGACGCCGACCACGAACTGCTGGCGATATCCAGGGCCGGCTTCGACACCGTGGGTGGTCTGCTGGCCCGCAACCGGTTCAAGCAGGCGGTGGGCGAGGCCATGCGCGTCGTGACCGCGGCCAACCGGTACCTGAGCGACCAGGAGCCGTGGAAGCGCAAGGACGACCCCGACCGGCGCGACACGATCCTGCACACCGCGCTGCAGGTGGTCTCCGACGCCAACACGCTGCTCACGCCGTTCCTCCCGCATTCCGCGCAGCAGGTGCACGAGGCGCTGGGCGGTGGCGGGGTGTGGGCGGCGCAGCCGGAGATCAAGCAGGTCGACGACCTGGGCGACGGCCCAGCGTACCCGGTGATCACCGGCGACTACGCGAGTGAGCAGGCCGCGTGGAAGAGCACGCCGATCGAGGTGGGGAAGCCGCTCGGCAAGCCCAGCCCCATCTTCACGAAGCTTGACCCGGAGCTGGGCGACAACGGGCCCGAGTGGGCCCCGATCACGAAGTGACCTGGCCGTGCGCTGACGCCCCCGTGCGCGGAAATCGTCGCTCCAGCGGTGATTTCCGCGCACGAGCCCCGATGGGGCTGGTGTGAGTCGGCGGGAGCGGCCGGAGCCGCCGGAGCCGTTGCCCGTCCCCACCGTCGACGCCCACACCCATCTCGACGCCTGCGGGTGCGAGAACGCCGACGACGTTCGCGCGGCGATGGACCGCGCCACCGCCGTCAACGTCACCCGGGCCGTCACGATCGCCGACGACCTGCCCTCGGCGCGCTGGGTGGTGCAGGCGGCCCACTGGGACTCCCGCGTGGCCGCCGCCGTCGCCCTGCACCCGACGCGCACCGCCGCGGTCACCGCCGAGGAGTTCGCGGAGATCGAACGGCTCGCCGGCGACCCGCGCGTCGTCGCGGTGGGGGAGACGGGGCTCGACTACTACTGGGACCACGCACCACCCGAGGCCCAGCAGATCTCGTTCCGGTGGCACATCGACCTCGCCAAGCGCGTCGGCAAGCCGCTGATGATCCACGACCGCGAGGCGCACGACGACGTGCTGCGGATCCTGCGCGAGGAGGGGCCTCCCGAGGCCGTGGTGTTCCACTGCTTCTCCGGCGACGCCGCGATGGCCCGCGAGTGTGCCGACGCCGGCTACGTGCTCTCGTTCGCGGGCCCGGTGACGTTCAAGAACTCCCACGCGCTGCGGGAGGCGGCCGTGCTCGTGCCGGCCGACCAGATCCTCGTGGAGACCGACGCGCCGTTCCTGACGCCGCACCCGCACCGCGGCCGGGCCAACGAGCCCTATTGCCTGCCGTGGACGGTTCGGGGGCTTGCCGCGTTACGCGGCGTGTCCGACGAGCGGTTCGCTGCGGACGCCGAGCGTAACGCCGAGCGGGTGTTTCGCCTCGACGAGCTGCCGCCCGTCCCGTCGCCGAACACGCTCGGCGCAGTCGATGCTCGTTCGGCGTAGCTGGGAGGCCACTCGGCGCTCACTCCGCGTTGCGAGTCGAACACTTCGCTCACAGCCCGTTACGGTTCCGTGATCGCTCAAGCCGGGGTGGGGAACGCTCCCCAGCAGTGCGGTCACGGTGGTCCGGGGCGCTCCCCCTGATCCACTGCCTTCGGGCCACCGTGACCGTATTTTTCCTCCCCTGCCCGGTCCGTCGAGGTCAGGATTGCTGTGGTCGACGTCTCTGCGCGTGCGCGGCGCCACGCCGCCCACGCCCGCGTGGATCTTCACCCCGGGTCGGGCGTCGAGGACGTCTTCGTCGACTGGTACGGCGATCCCGAGGCGTTCCCCGCACCGTCCGCCAGGCCCCTGCTCGAGTCGATCGAGGCGCCGCAGAGACGGATTCCGTCCGCCGCCGCCAACCTGATCACCGGTCGGCCCTTGGCCTACGACAGGCCGGTCCTCGACGCCCCGGTCCCCGACAGTGACCTCGGCGGGGACCTCAGCGCGGATCTCACCGGACCGATGCCGATGATCGGCGCGGAGCTCTTCGCGCCGGTGTCCCGGCCCGTTCCGGCCCGGCCCGATCACGACGACGCCCCCACCGGGCAGATCCCGCGGGTCGACGCCGCACCGGCGATCGACGCGCCGGACACCGAGGCGTTCCCGGCCGTCACGGGGCCGATGGTCACCGTCGCGCCCCCCCTGCCGGTCGCCCAGTCGCCGGTCGCCCAGTCGCCGGTCGCCCAGCCGCTGGTCTCCGGCCGGCGGCGCGCCGACCGCAGGCAGACCTCCGCGACCACGCATGCCCCCGTCCGAACGCTGGTGCGCGGCGTCGTCCTCGCCCTGATCCTCACCGTGGCCGGGGGAGGGGCCGCCGCGCTGGCGATGGACAAGACCGTCATCCTCACGGTCGACGGGCGGGACCGCGCGGTCCACACGTTCGCCTCCGACGTCGCCGGGGCGCTGAGCTCGGCCGGT
Organism: Mycobacteriales bacterium; assembly: GCA_038231335.1. GTDB lineage: Bacteria > Actinomycetota > Actinomycetes > Mycobacteriales > Pseudonocardiaceae > Pseudonocardia. Next base: position 27,355 of record JBBRLM010000069.1, on the reverse strand, counting down.
ATCGCCCCTGCCGCCCAGGACCGGGTGGAGCCGGCCCTTCCCACCGGGCTCGCCGACGGCGACCACGTGATCTTCAGCCGGGCCCGTCCACTGACCCTCGACGAGGGCGGCGTGCAGCGTCAGATGTGGACCACCGCCGCGTCGGTCGGCGAGGCGCTGACCAGCCTCGGCGTCGACGCCCAGCCGATCCAGATGTCCGCCTCCCCGACGGCGGAGATCCCGCTGACGGGCATGGCACTCACGCTCAAGGTCCCGCGCAGCGTCACGCTCACCGACGGCACCGGCGCGAAGATGCCCGTGACGACGGACACGGGCACCGTGGCGGGGCTGCTCGAGCAGAAGCGCGTGGTGCTCGGCCCGGACGACACCTCGATCCCCGGCGGTGACACCCCGCTGACCGACGGGATGGCCGTGCAGGTCGTCCGCAACGGTGAGGGTGAGGTCGTGGAGACCCGCGAGGTGCCGCCTCCGGTGCAGAAGATCGACGACCCGACGATGGCCCGGGGCAAGGAAATGGTCGTCGACAAGGGCACGCCGGGCGAGACCACCGCGATCATGCGGGTCTACGTGCAGAACGGCAAGGAGATCCGGCGCGAGCAGGTCCGCGCCGGCGACACCACCCCACCCACGCCGCGCGTCGTCAAGGTCGGTACGAACGACACCGTCGCCACGGCACCCGCCGTCGACGACGGCAGCGTCTGGGATCGCATCGCCCAGTGCGAGGCCACCGGCAACTGGGCCGTCAACTCCGGCAACGGCTACTACGGCGGCCTGCAGTTCGATGCCGGTACCTGGCGGGCCAACGGCGGAACCGAGTACGCGCCGCTGCCCAACCAGGCCACCCGCGAGGAGCAGATCGCGGTGGCGCAGAAGGTGCGCGACGGCCGCGGCGGCGGGTACGGCGCCTGGCCGGCGTGCTCGCGGAAGCTGGGCCTGCCCCAGTAACCACTACCCGGCCGCCACTACTCTTCCCCGGTGACCGACTCGCGACTCCTGGGCCCGGCCGAGGTGCGGGCCCTGGCCGCCGAGCTGGGGCTGCGGCCCACGAAGAAGCTCGGACAGAACTTCGTGCACGACCCCAACACGGTGCGCCGCATCGTGAAGTCCGCGGAGCTGCGGCCGGACGACGTGGTGCTGGAGGTCGGTCCCGGGCTCGGGTCGTTGACGCTCGCGCTGCTGCCCGCGGTGGCGGCCGTGCACGCCGTGGAGATCGACCCCGTGCTGGCCGCCCGGCTGCCGCTCACCGTCGCGGATCGGGCCCCGGCGCTGGCCGACCGGCTCACCGTGACCACCGCAGACGCCCTGCGCGTGCGGGCCGCCGACCTCCACGGGCCCGTGCCCACCGCGATCGTGGCGAACCTGCCCTACAACGTCGGCGTGCCCGTGGTGCTGCACCTGCTGGCCGAGCTGCCGGAGATCCGCCGCGGGCTGGTGATGGTGCAGGCCGAGGTGGCGGAGCGGCTCGCGGCCGAGCCGGGCAGCAGGACCTACGGGGTGCCGAGCGCGAAGCTGGCGTGGTTCGCCGCGGCGCGACGGGCCGGACCGGTGCCGCGGGCGGTGTTCTGGCCGGTGCCGGGTGTGGACTCCGGGCTGCTGGCGTTCGACCGGCGCGAACCCCCGGCCGGTGACCGCGTGGAGGTCTTCGCGCTCATCGACGCCGCGTTCGCCCAGCGCCGCAAGGCCCTGCGCTCGGCGCTGTCGGGCTGGGCGGGGTCGCCGGCCGCGGCGGAGACGGCCCTGCGCGCGGCCGGCATCGAGCCACTGGAGCGGGCCGAGCGCCTGGACGTGACGGCGTTCGCACGGCTGGCGGCCGTTCGACCGCGCGCGATTGTCGGTGGTCGGTCGTAGGGTTCCCCTCTACGCAGATCCAGGGAGCCGATATGCCACGCCGACCAACACCACGGCTCGCGTCCCAGCCGCGCCACCGGTCAAGGATGAGTCGGCATGTCTGAGCCACTACCCACGTCCACGACGGCGGGGCCCGCCAACCCGTGGCCGGCCCTGTGGGCCCTGGTCCTCGGCTTCTTCATGATCCTGGTGGATTCCACGATCGTCTCGGTCGCCACACCCGCGATCATGACCTCGCTCGGGGTCAGTGTGGATTCGGTCGTCTGGGTCACCAGCGCGTACCTGCTGGCTTATGCCGTGCCGCTGCTGGTCACCGGGCGCCTCGGCGACCGCTTCGGCCCGCGCCGCGTGTACCTGGCCGGGCTGGCGATCTTCACGCTCGCCTCGCTGTGGTGCGGGCTCACCGGCACCATCGGCGAGCTCATCGCGGCGCGGGTCGTGCAGGGCCTCGGCGCGGCGCTGATGACGCCGCAGACGATGGCCGTCATCACGCGCACGTTCCCCGCCGAGAGCCGCGGCCGGGCGATGAGCCTGTGGGGTGCGGTCGCCGGCGTCGCCACGCTGGTCGGCCCGATCCTGGGCGGCGTGCTGGTCGACGGCTTCGGCTGGGAGTGGATCTTCTTCATCAACGTGCCGGTGGGCGTCGTCGGGTTCGTGCTCGCCCTGCGCCTGGTGCCGGAGCTGCCCACGCACGTACGTCGCTTCGACCTGCTCGGCGTCGCGCTGAGTGCGGTCGGCATGTTCCTGCTGGTCTTCGGCATCCAGGAGGGCCAGACCTACGACTGGGGCACGATCGCCGGTCCGATCTCGGTGTGGTCGCTGATCATCGCGGGTCTGGTCGTCATGGGCCTGTTCGTGCTCTGGAAGGCGCGCAATCCCGGTGAGCCCCTGGTGCGCCTCGCGCTGTTCCGCGACCGCAACTTCAGCCTGGCCAACATCGTGATCACCACCGTCGGCTTCACGGTCACGGCGATGGTGTTCCCGATCCTGTTCTACGCGCAGGGCGTCCTCGGGCTCAGCCCTACCGGCTCGGCGCTTCTCCTGGTGCCCATGGCCGTCGTGTCGGGCGTACTGGCGCCGTTCGTCGGGCGCTGGACCGACCGCATGCATCCGCGCGTGCTCGCCGGTGTCGGGCTGCTGTCCTGGTCGGCGTCGCTGGTGTGGCTCGCCGCCGTGATGGGGCCCACCACCCCGATCTGGGAGCTGCTGCTGCCCATCGCACTGCTCGGTGTGGCCAACGGCTTCGTGTGGGCGCCGGTCTCCACCACGGCCACCCGCAACCTTCCGCAGGCCGACGCCGGCGCGGGTTCCGGCGTCTACAACACCACCCGGCAGGTCGGTGCGGTGCTGGGCAGCGCGGCCATCGCGGTGCTCATCGCGTCCCGGCTGGCGGCGAACCTGCCCGCCGCACCCGGTAGGGGCTCGTCGGAGTCCATCACCCGGCTGCCCGAGGCGCTGCATGCCGGCTTCGCCACGGCCATGGCGCAGGCGCTGCTGCTGCCGGCCGGAGTCGTGCTGGTGGGGCTGGTCGCAGCCCTCGGGTTCGCCCTCCCGCGGCACCTCGCCCAGCGCACCGCCAGCCCGTCGGAGCCGGTGCCCAGCTCGGCGGGGTAGCTGCGGCGCACCCTCCTGGATCGGTGCACGTAGGGTTGACGGGTGCTGTCCGCCGTTCCACCGCCCGTCACCGCGCGGGTTCCCGCGAAGATCAACTTACATCTCGCGGTCGGCCCGCTGCGTGAGGACGGCTACCACGACCTCGTCACGGTCTTCCACGCGGTGAGCCTGTTCGACGAGGTGTCGGTGGTCGCGAGCGACGAGCCCGGCATCGAGGTCTTCGGCGAGGGGGTCTCCGAGGTTCCCGCCGACGAGACGAACCTGGCCTGGCGTGCGGTGCAGCTGCTCGCCGAGCGGGCGGGGCGTGAACCCGACGTCGCCCTCGTGCTGCGCAAGGGCATCCCGGTGGCGGGCGGCATGGCCGGCGGCAGCGCTGACGCGGCCGGGGCGCTCGTGGCCCTGTCGTCGCTGTGGAAGCTCGACCTGTCCCGCGACGAGCTGTCGGGTCTCGCGGCCGAGCTGGGCAGCGACGTCACGTTCGCCCTGCACGGCGGCACGGCCCTGGGCACCGGACGCGGCGAGCAGATCGTCCCCGTCCTCTCGCGGCACCCGCAGCACTGGGTGATCGCGCTGCACCGCGGCGGGCTGGCCACGCCGTCGGTGTTCCGCGAGCTCGACCGGCTGCGCGCGGGCTCCGAGCCGCCGCAGCGCCCCGTCGAGCCGGTGCTGCAGGCCGTCGCCGGCGGTGACCCCCGCCAGCTCGCGCTCTCGCTGGGCAACGACCTGCAGGCCGCTGCCGTGAGCATGGCGCCGGAGCTGCGCCGCACCCTGCGCGCCGGGGTCGACGCGGGCGCGCTCGCCGGGCTGGTCTCCGGGTCCGGTCCCACCTGCGCGTTCCTCTGCGACGGCGCCGACAACGCGCTCGACGTGGCCACCGAGCTCGCGGGGCTCGGCGTGTGCCGCACCGTCCGCGTCGCGCACGGCCCGGTGCCAGGCGCCCGCGTCGTCGACCAGCACGAACCACCGGGTGCGCCGTCCGGCCCGCCCACGTCGTGGCCGCCGGTGCGACTCTCATGACGAATCTTGTCAATCTCGAGTTGGTCAGTGCTCACGTTCCAGGCGATGCCTCGCGCGTGTTGCTCGACCACGTGTCGCTGGGCATCGAGCGCGGTGAGCGCGTCGGCGTCGTCGGGCTCAACGGTGGTGGCAAGACCACGCTGCTCGACATCATCACCGGCGTCCGCGCCCCCGACGGCGGCCGCGTCAGCCGGGTGGGTGGACTCAACCTCGCCCACCTCGTGCAGGGCGACGCGCTGGCCAAGGGCGCCCGCGTCCGCGACGTCGTGCTCGCCGCCTGGGGCAGTGACGAGAAGGGATGGGCCGGCGACCACGAGTGGGCCGCCGACGCGAAGGTCCGTGACGTGCTCGACGGCCTGGGCATCGAGGACCTCGAACGGTCCGTCACCGGCCTGTCCGGCGGCGAGAAGCGCCGGGTGGCGCTGGCCGCGGCGCTCGTCGGCGACCCCGACCTCGTCGTGCTCGACGAGCCCACCAACCACCTCGACGTCGAGGGCATCGGCTGGCTGGCCGGCCACCTGCTGGAGCGGCGCTGCGGCGTCGTGGTCGTCACGCACGACCGCTGGTTCCTCGACGCCGTCTGCACGCGCACGTGGGAGGTGGCGGGCGGCAAGGTCGAGAGCTACCTCGGCGGCTACGCCGACTGGATCTACGCCCGCGCGGAGCGCTCGCGCCAGACCGACCTCGCCGAACAGCGCCGCCAGAACCTGGCCCGCAAGGAACTGGCCTGGCTCCGCCGCGGCCCGCCGGCGCGCACGGCCAAGCCCCGCTACCGCATCGAGGCCGCCGAGGCCCTGATCGCCGACGTCCCGCCGCCCCGCAACACGGTGGAGCTGCTCGGTTTCGCCACCAACCGGCTCGGCAAGACCGTGCTGGAGCTGGAGGACGCCACCGCCACGATCGGCGACCGCGTACTGCTCGACGACGTCACCTGGCGGCTCGGCCCCGGCGACCGCATCGGCATCGTCGGCGTCAACGGCTCCGGCAAGACCACGCTGCTGCGCACCCTCACCGGTGAGCGCCCGCTGCAGGGCGGGCGGCTCGTCACCGGCACCACGGTGCAGCTCGCGGAGCTCTCCCAGGAGCTCGTGGACCTGCCCAAGGACATGCGCGTGCTGGAGGCCACCGAGCAGGTGGCCAAGTACGTGAAGCTGGGCAAGCTGGAGCTCACGGCGTCGTCGGTGCTGGAACGGCTCGGGTTCCCCGCGGCGCGGCAGTGGACGCCGGTGGGGCAGCTCTCCGGCGGCGAGAAGCGCCGGCTGCAGCTCACCCGGCTGCTCATGGCCGAGCCCAACGTCCTGCTGCTCGACGAGCCGACGAACGACCTGGACGTCGACACGCTCGCCCGCCTCGAGGACCTGCTCGACGGTTGGGCGGGCACGCTCGTCGTGGTCAGCCACGACCGGTACCTGGTGGAACGCGCCTGTGACACGGTCGTCGCGCTGTTCGGCGACGGCAAGATCACGCACCTGCCCGGTGGCATCGAGGAGTACCTGGAACGCCGCAGGCGGGCCGGGGCGCAGGCCAGCGGGCTCTCCGCGTCGTCGGCGGAGCCGGTGCCGGCCAAGGCGCCCTCCAGCGCCGCGGACCAGCGTGCCGCCCGCAAGGAGCTCCAGCGCATCGAGCGCCGGATGACCACGCTGACCAAGCGCGAGAAGCAGCTGCACGAGGACCTGGCGGCCGCCGCCACCTCGCCTGACCTCCTCCTGAAGCTCGATGCCGAGCTGAAGGCCGTGATGGCCGAGCAGGAGACGATCGAGAGCGAGTGGCTCGAGGCGGCGGAGGCCGCCGAATAGCGGCTCCGCGCACGACCGGTTGATCGCGGATCGACCGACTCGCCGCACGGGGTCCGCTCCTAGCGTCGAGGGCATGACCACCACGACCGAACGGGTCGCGCAGGCTCTGCCCGTCTTCGCCCGCGGCCCGGTGCTGGCGCTGGCCGCCGTGGTCGCCGCCGTGCTGACCGCTGTGAGCGGACGCTACGGCTACTTCGGTGACGAGCTGTACGTCATTGCCGCCGGCCACCACCTGGCCTGGGGCTACGCCGATCAACCCCCGCTGCTGCCCCTGCTGGCGCTGGTCGCCGACACGGTCGCGCCCGGCTCGGTGATGGTGCTGAGGATCCCGGCGACCCTCGCGACGGTGGTGGTGATCGTGCTCGCGGCACTCACCGCCCGCGAGTTCGGCGGCGGTCGCAGGGCCCAACTGATCGCCGCGGGCACGGTGGCGGTGTCACCGATCTTCCTCGGTGGCGGGCACCTGCTGGCCACCTCCACTCTCGATCCCGTGCTGTGGGCGGCGGTGACCTTCCTGGTCGTGCGCTGGCTCCGCACCGGCTCGGACCGTCTGCTGCTGGTGGCCGGCATCGTGACGGCCGTCGATCTGCAGGTGAAGTTCCTGGGGGATGAGCCGGGCGATCGCAGCGGAGAGCATCTACACGGGCGGGATGCCCGGTTTCGTGCCGGTGGGCCTCGTCGCCACCGGGCTCCTGGTCGGCACGGTGCTCGCCGTCTACGGCGGCGGCCGTCTGCTACGCGACCCGGCCCACCGGTTCCTGGCGCTCACGACGCTCGGTGTCGTGGTGCTCTTCATGGTCACCGGCGGGCGCGTCTACTACTTCGCGGGCCTGATGCCGCTGTTCTGGGCCGCGGCATCGGCGGGGGTCGAGCAGCACCGCCCGGCCGTCTGGTGGCGGTGGGTACCGACCTGGCCCGTCTTCCTGGTCACCGCGATCTACCTGGGCGTGACGAACGTCCTGCCGATCAAGCCGGTGTCCGCGCTCTCCGACCAGCCCCTGCAGATCGGCAACGTCCAGCTCGACGAGATCGGCTGGCCGCAGTCGGTGCAGGACGTGACGCGCGCGCTGCCGCCCGGCGGGATCGTGGTGACCCCACGGCCCTCGCGTCGGCGTTCGGCCACGTCACGCCGGTCGGGGCCGTCGACAACGACGTGCGCGTCAACAACCTCACCCAGGGCACGCCGATGTTCCTGCTCGAGGGCCGCCACGAGTCGTGGGCGCAGGTGTGGGCGCGGGTGCGCCACCGCTGAGTCGGTGGCATCCTGTCCGACCGGGGGTGGTGGCGGTGCGCGCACACGTGATCTGGGCTTCGGTGCTGGCGGTGGTGGGGCTGCTGTTCGTGGCGCTGGTGCTGCAGTCGTCGACGGCGGTGCTGTGGACCGGCACCCGCGTCGACGGCTACAGCCAGGGCGGCATCACGTACTTCACGTACGAGGGCAACCCGTACACGATCGTCGACGACGGCCAGGCCGCCGGCGACACCACCCGCGTGCACAGGGATGTGTACGTCCCCGCGCACGATCCCGGTGACGCCCGCCAGGACAGCGGGCTGCGCTGGGTGGACGCTGCCTCCGTGCTCGTGTGGTTCGTGGCGGCGGCCGGCGTGCTGGTCAGCGGGGCCTTGCACCGGCGCCGGCGGATCCGCAGGCGGGCCGCGAGCTGACGGTTCACGCGCCGGTCAGAGCGGCGACCAGGTCGGGGGTGCGGCCGAGCAGCGCGGCCTGGGCGATCGGGTCCATGTAGTCGTCATAGCTGACGATCTCGCCGCCGCGGACCCGGATCACGCCGATGGCCCGGAACCGGTACGGCCCGCCGGAGCCCCGTGACCACCCGTGGTGCTCGATCTCCGTGACCACGACCTCGGGATCGTCGGTCTCCCGGACCACGGCGTCGACGCCGTGCATGTCCAGGAGGCCGCGGTGGCCCGCCACCGCCCGGCGGGAGTCCCGGATCGCCTCGCGGCCCCGCAGCTCGCGCGGCATCCCGGGCGGGGCGAAGGGGAAGCGCAGGACGCCGTCCTCGGCGAAGAGGTCGGCGAAGTCGACGCCCTCCCCGGCCACCATGCGGCGGACCTGCTCGGCGACATCCCGTGGTTGCAGCGTCATGACTCCTCCTAGAATCGGAACGGTGACCCCGTTTCAACGATACGGAACGCTCGCCCCGGTTAGCAAGGCCCGATGACGGAGCGACCACTGCGCGCCGACGCCCGGCGCAACCGCGACAAGGTGCTCGCCGCGGCCCGTGCGGCCTTCGCGGAATCCGGCTTCGGTGTGCCGCTCGACGACATCGCCGCGCGGGCCGGTGTCGGGCCCGGCACCGTCTACCGGCACTTCCCGACGAAGGAGGCCCTGTTCGAGGCCGTCTCGCTGGTACGGGTGCAGGACCTCACCGCCGACGCACGCGCCCGGGCCGCATCCGACGATCCCGGTGCGGCGTTCGACGGCTTCCTGGTCCGGCTCGCCGGGGAGGCCACGGCCAAGCGCGACATCCCCGACGCCCTGGACGGCCTCGGCGCGGCGACGGTTGCGGCCCGCGCCGACATGCACGACGCCCTCGACGTCCTGCTCCGCCGGGCGCAGGAGGTGGGTGCGGTGCGCCCCGAGGTCCGGGTCGCCGACCTGTTCGCGCTGATGAAGGGCCTGACCCACGCGATCCGGGGGAGCGACGACCCCGAGCTCGCCGACCGGATGCTCGCGGTGGTGCGGGACGGACTACATAGGCCGAAAGTCCCGGAAGATCCACCTTTCGACTGATCCGGTCCGCCCGCCGGGCCTCTAGCGTTCCCTCTCGTGCGGCCGGGTCGGGGGACCCGGAGCTGGGGAGCTGCGCACAGGGGGTGAGATCGGCCCGCCGTCTCTCGACGGAGCGGCGGGCCGGTCCACGCCTGCCGGTCGCGCGTCAGGCACTATCAGCCACCGTGTCAGCCGCGTGGTGGCGCCGTGTCAGCGGCGGGGCGCACTCTCGGAGCATGGAATCCGTCATCCAGGTCGAAGGCCTGGTCAAGAAGTTCGCCGGCACCACGGCGCTGGCGGGGGTCGACCTCACCGCCCGCCCGGGTGCCGTGCTGGGCCTGCTGGGCCCCAACGGGTCGGGCAAGACCACCACCGTGCGCGTGCTCGCCACCCTCCTGCGCCCCGACGCCGGGCGCGCCACCGTCTTCGGGCACGACGTCGTCACCGAGGCGGCCGCCGTGCGGGCCCGGATCGGCCTCACCGGCCAGTACGCGGCCGTCGACGAGGCACTCACCGGCACCGACAACCTGATGCTCATCGCGCGGCTGCTCGACTTCTCGCGCGCCGAGGCCCGGGCCCGTGCGGGCGAGATGATCGAGCGGTTCGGGCTCGTGGACGCCGCGAGCCGCAGGGTCCGCACCTACTCCGGGGGCATGCGGCGGCGGCTCGACCTCGCCGCCAGCCTGATCGGCCGCCCCGACGTCCTGTTCCTCGACGAGCCCACCACGGGCCTGGATCCCCGCCACCGCAACGAGGTCTGGGACTCGGTCCGCGGGCTCGCCGCCGAGGGCGTGACGGTGCTGCTCACCACGCAGTACCTGGAGGAGGCCGACCAGCTCGCCGACGACCTCGTCGTGCTCGACCGCGGCCGGGTGATCGCCGCCGGCACCCCCGCGTCGCTCAAGGCCGACATCGGGGGGCAGCGGCTGCACGTCCGGCCGCTCTACCGCACCGACATGGCGCTGGTCGAGAGCGTCGTCGCCGAGCTCGCCCCCGGGCAGCACATCGCGGTGGACGCGAGCGGGGAGCTCGTGGTGGCCGCCCTCGACCCCGGCCTGCTCCGGCGCGTCACCGACCGGCTCGACGAGCACGCCGTCCCTGTCGCCGAGGTGGGCCTGCGCCTGCCGAGCCTCGACGACGTCTTCATGACTCTCACCGGCCGTTCGGCCGAGGACACCGAGGTAGCAGCATGACCACCCTCACCAGGCCCGCCCCACCCTCGGTACCCGTCAAGGTGTCCGGCCGCCGCGGCCCCTCCACCCTGCGCCACGGCGCCACCCTCGCCTGGCGCGGCGTGATCAAGACGATCCACTCGCCCGAGGCGCTGCTCGACGTCACCCTGCAGCCGGTGATCTTCCTGCTGCTGTTCGTCTACGTCTTCGGCGGGGCGATCGGCGGCAGCACCGAGAACTACCTGCAGTTCGCCCTGCCGGGGGTGCTCGTGCAGACCGTCGTCTTCGCCTCGGCCGGCACCGGCGTCGGGCTGGCCGACGACCTCGCCACCGGCATCTTCGACCGCTTCCGCAGCCTGCCGATCTCCCGGTCCGCGCCCCTGCTCGGCGCGATCGGTGCCGACCTCGTGCGCTACCTGACCTCGGGCCTGATCATGCTGGCCTTCGGCGCGATCCTGGGCTTCCGGTCGGCGGCGGGCCCGCTCGCCTACGTCGCCGCGCTGGGCCTGGTGATGGTGTTCGCGTTCGCGCTGTGCTGGGTGTTCACGGCCCTCGCGATGATCGTCAAGCAGCCGCGGTCGGTGCAGGGCCTCGGTGCGTTGATCATGCTGCCGCTCTCGTTCGCCAGCAACGTCTTCGTGCCGGCGAGCACGATGCCCGGCTGGCTGCGGGTCTTCGTGGACATCAACCCGGTCTCGCAGACGGTGACGGCCGTGCGCGGCCTGCTCACCGGCGGGCCGGTCGCGGCGCCTGCGCTCTACGCCCTGATCTCGGCGGGCGTCGTGATCGTGGTCTTCGCCCCGCTGGCCATCACCCTCTACCGGCGCCGGACGTAGGTCAGGCCCGGGACGAGGCCGACATGGCCGCCCCGGTCACCAGGCTGATGATGGCCAGGCCGACCACCAGGTGGATGACGCCCGTCGCGAGCGAGACGGCGAGGGGGTCGTCGTTGAGGATCGGCAGGACCACCGCCACCGCCGTGAGCAGCCCCGCGATCCAGCCGAAGTAGGCCATCGGACGGGGCGTGCTCAGCAGCAGGAGGTGCGCCAGGCCCGTGGCGGCCAGCGCGGCGACGGCGGCCGAGACGCACAGCAGCGCTGTGCGCGAGTCGCCCAGTGCCCCGGACCGCATCGGCGCCAGGTACGGGATCTGCAGCAGGGCCCGCACGACCAGCAGTCCGACGAGCCCGATCAGCGCGGCGACGATGGCGGTGGCCACCCCGCCCGCCCACAGCCGGCCCCCGTTGATCACGGGCCCGCGCGGCGCCTCACGCTGCGGTGCCGCCTCCTGCCGTGCCGCACCCTGTGGGGGCATCTGCCGGGTCTTGTCCCACTGGTCGTCGTAGCCGCCGCTCATCTGCCCCCACCGTCCTGCCGAGTTCGTCGTTCCGACGGCGCTGTGGCCGCGAAGGGCGAGTCTCCCGGAGGGGTGGTCAGGGGCGGGCGGCGGGGGCGGGCAGGGGCACACCGGTGAGCTTCTCGGCCTCGGTCCACAGCCGGGCGGCGACGCCCGTGTCGCGGCCGCGGGCCGGGATGCGCGCCGGGCCCGTCGGTCCGACGAGCCCGAAGCGCCCGCTCGGACCGTAGTAGCCGCCGTGGGTCGCAGCCGGGTCCGTCGCGGCGAACAGCAGCGGCTCGGTGCCCTGCTCAACGTCCTGCGACGGCAGGACGTTCAGGCTGTTGAGCAGCGAGCGCTTCGGCTGCTCCCGACCGAGGCTCGCCCCGGCCGACTGCAGGTTGGTGCGTGTGTAACCGGGATGCGCGGCGGTGCTGCGCAGGTCCCAACCGCGGGCGGTGGCGATGTCGGCGAGGTGGCGCGTGAGCAGCAGGTCGGCCAGCTTCGACTGGGCGTAGGACAGGTTCGCGCTGTAGCGGCGGCGCTCCCACTGCAGGTCGTCGAAGCGGATGCGGCCGTAGTTCGCCGTGCCGCTGCTCATGGTCGCGACGCGGGCGCCGGGCGCGGCGAGCAGCTGGGGCAGCAGACGGACGGTCAGCGCGAACGGGCCGAGGAAGTTGCTGCCGAACTGGAGCTCGAAGCCGTCGGCGGTGGTCATGCGGCTGGGCGGTGCCATCACGCCGGCGTTGTTGACGAGCAGGTCGAGCGGGGTGTCGATGCTCTCGGCGAACTCCCGCACGGACGCGAGATCGGCCAGGTCGACGCGGCGCACCTCCAGTTGCGCGCCCGGGTGGGCGGCGAGGATCTCGGCGCGGGCCTGCTCACCTTTCGCCGGTGTCCGCACGGCCATGACGACGCGAGCGCCCGCGGCGGCGAGACGCGCGGTGGCCTCCCTGCCGGTGCCGCTGTTGGCCCCGGTGACGACGACGAGCCGGCCGGTCTGGTCGGGAACGGTGTACACGATGCTGCCTCCTATTACAGACCGTCGGTCTGTTACGACAACGACAGTATCAGACCGTTGGTCTGTAAGGTAGGTGCCATGACGACTTTCCAGCGGGCCCGCAGCGAGGAGCAGCGCGAGGTGCGCAGGCGCTCGATCCTCGACGCCGCCGCGGCCATGCTCGCCGAGATGCCGGTGGCGCAGGTCAGCCTGAACGAGCTGAGCCGCCGCGCCGGGCTGGCGAAGTCGAACGTGCTGCGCTACTTCGAGTCGCGTGAGGCCGTGCTCCTGGAACTGCTCGACGCGGCGTGGCAGGAGTGGCTCGGAGCCCTCGACCTCCCGCGCTCGGGCTACGAGGACGTCGCCGGGGAGCTCGTCGCCTCGCTCGCGGCCCGGCCGGTGCTCTGCGACCTCCTCGGCGCGCAGGCGGCGGTGCTGGAGCGCAACGTCTCCCCGACGGTGGCCGCCACCTACAAGCGCTCGGCCATCGCGAACGTCGGGGCGCTCGGCGCGATCGTGGACGCGGCCGTGCCCGGGCTGACCGAGGCCGCCGCGCAGCGGTTCGCCGCGGCGGCCGTCCTGTCGGCGGGTGCGGTGTGGACCCACTCCCAGCCGTCCGCGGGGATGCTCGCGGCCTACGAGGCCGAACCCGAGCTCGCCGCCCTCCGGCTGGACTTCACCGATGCGCTCACCGAGCTGCTGGTGGTGCTGCTGGCCGGGCTGCTCGCCCGTTCGCCGGGGTGACGGCCGCCGCGAACTTCGCGAGCCAGGCCACGCCGTCCGGGCGGGGAAGTTCCCGGCCGCCGCGCATCTGCTCGTCGGCGACGTCGTGGCCCAGCGCGGCGCGCACCCCGTCCAGCGTGGCGCGGACGTCCGGCGAGCCGAGGTCGAGCGTGCCCCGCTGGGCGGCGGCGATCCCCAGCAGCATCGCGGCGCCGCCGGGATCGTCCTCGGCGAGCGCGAGCCGGGCCGCCACCTCCGCGACCATGGCCGACACCGGCCCGTCCCCACCCTCGACGGCCTCGGCGACGGCCTCGGCGACGCGCGGCCGGGCCGCGTCCAGGTCGCCGGCGGCGAGCTCCACGGAGGCCCACATCATGGCCGCGAACGCCCGCCGCTGGGGCACCCCGACACCGACCATCCCGGGCGGGTCGAACTCGCCGGTGGCCACCACCAGCTGGGCGCGCGCGGCGTCGACGTTGCCGGCCAGCAGCTCGATCTGGGCCAGGGTGGTGGCGACGGCGCCTGCGGAGCTGAACGGGCCGCGCTCGGACGGCTGCGCACGCCGGAGCACGGCGCGGGCCTCGTCGGTGTTGCCGCGCCGGGCCTCCAGCGCCGCGCGCCGACCCAGGAACTGCGGGAGGTCGTCGTCGTTGCCCAGCTCGGCGGCCAGCGCGATCGACTCGTCGTAGGCCCGGGCCGCGGCGTCGTAGTTGCCGGCGGAGTCCTCCAGCTCGCCGAGGGCGTGCACGATCATGCCGAGCACGAAGCGGTCGCCGATGCCGGTGAACACCTCGTGCGCGGCGCGGATGAGCGTCCGCTGCTGCTCGCGGCGGCCCTCGTTCTCCTCGACCTGGGCCCGGATCTGGAGGGCCAGGCCGCGCACCCAGGGATCCCCGGCGTCGGCGCACAGCGCGCGCAGCTCGTCGTCCCCGAGCCCGGCGAAGATCCGGTAGGTCGGCTCGACCAGCTGCAGGAACGGGTGCCACGGGCGGGGGAGCGCCCCCGTCAGCGCGGGCAGGGAACGGATGTGGGCCGCCGCCTCCTCGGTCCGGCCGCGGATCGCGGCGAACACGGCGACCCAGGCCAGGTTGCGGGCTCGGACGCCTGGCGGGATCGGACCGTCCAGCCGGTGGACGGCGGCGACCCAGCGGTCGGCCTCGTCGGTGCGGCCCCGGATGAGCCACGACCATGTCAGCGCCGCCACGAGCCGGTGCGCCGTGACCCCGTCGCCCGTCGCCATCGCGCGCCGCAACGCGAGGTCGACCTCGTCGGCCTCGGTGCGCAGCGCGGCCAGCCACTCCAGCTGCTCACGCCCGCGCAGGTGGGGCTCGGCGGCCTCGGCCAGCTCCACCACGACCCGGGCGTGGGCGGCCACGGCCGCGTCGCGCTCGCCCGCCTGGTCGAGTCGCTCGCCGGCGTACTCGCGGATGGTCTCGAGCATCCGGTACCGCGTCGGGGATCCGGGGACCGCGACCACCAGCGACTTGTCCACCAGCGCCGCGAGCAGCTCGAACACGTCGTCCAGGCCGTCGCCGCACACCTGCTCGACCGCGGCGGCCGTCGTGCCGCCCGCGAACACCCCGAGGCGCCGGGCGACCGCGCGCTCCGGCTCGTCGAGCAGATCCCAGCTCCAGTCGACGACGGCGCGGAGCGTCTGGTGGCGCGGCAGCGCGGTGCGGGCGCCGGAGGTGAGCAGCCGGAAACGGTCGTCGAGGCGTTCCAGGATCTCCGCGGGGGTCAGCGTGCGCAGGCGCGCCGCGGCCAGCTCGATGGGCAGCGGCTGCCCGTCGAGACGGCGGCAGATCACGGCGACCTCGGGCGTGACCGTGAAGCCCGGCCGCACGGCGGCGGCGCGGTCGGCGAACAGTGCCACCGCGTCGGTCTCGGCCAGCGACTCGACGGGGTGCAGCACCTCGCCCGGCACCCCCAGCGGCTCCCGGCTGGTGGCCAGGATCCGCAACCGGGGGCAGGCGTGCAACAGCGTCTCCGTGAGCTCCGCCGCGGCGCCGACGAGGTGCTCGCAGTTGTCGAGGACGAGCAGCGTGTCGCGTACGGCCAGCGCCGTGACGAGCCGGACGACGGTGTCGGGCGCGGGCTCGTCCTGGGCCCGCAGCACGAGGTCGGGCTCGCCTACGGCGGCCAGCACGGTGGCGGCGAGTTGCTCGGCACCGGTCAGCGGGGCGAGCTCGGCCACCGCGACCGAGCCCGGGCCGACGGCCTCACGGGCCAGGCGCGTCTTGCCCGCACCACCGGGCCCGATGAGCGTGACGAGCCGGGCGCCGGTGAGCAGGAGGCGGATCCGTCCCACGTCACGGTCCCGCCCGACGAAGCTGTTCAGGCCGGTGCGGGCCGGAGCGACGGGCTGCCCGCCGCGAAGCACCGACAACCGGGCCGCGGCCAGGCCCGGCCCGGGGTCGACACCGAGCTCATCGGCGAGCCGGGCGATGGTGCGGTCGGCCACGGCGAGCGCGTCGGCCTGCCGGCCGGCGGCGTGCAGGCACCGGGTGAGCAGGGCCGCCGTGGTCTCCCGCAGCGGGGCCGCGTCGAGTTGGGCGGCCAGCGCGTCGAGCTCGCCGCCGGGGTGCCCGGCGCGCAGTGCGAGCGTGGCCCGCTCCTCCACGACGACGGCCCGCCGCTCCTCCAGCCGCGTGGCCGCGGGCCCGGCGAACGGCAGGTCGAGGACATCGGCCAGAGCGGACCCGTGCCACAGGGCGAGTGCCCCGTCGAGGTTCCCGGACGAGGCGAGCACCCCGAACCGCAGGGCGTCGACGGCGTCGGGCTCCACGCACAGCCGGTAACCGCGGGCGTCAGTGGCCACCATCTCCGGCCCGATCGCCCGTCGCAGCCGGGAGACCAGCGCCTGCAGGGCGTTGCCGGCGCCGTCGGGCGGAGCCTCTCCCCACAGGTCGTCCACCAGCACGGACGTGCCCACCGGACGTCCGGCGTCCAGCGCGAGGCGAGCGAGCAGACCCTGCAGACGCACTCCGCGCAACGGTACCGGCGTGTCACCACGCCGCGCCGTGACGGGGCCGAGCACGCTGATCTGCACGTGTCCAGTGTGCCCGGTGGTGTCAGGCGCTTTCCCGCTGGAAGGTCCGCACGCCCCAGCCGACCATGACGACCACCAGCGCGATCGCCACGACGATCCCGACGACCACCACGGACCCGCTGAAGTCGCCGCGGAAGATGGCCCGCTCCGCGTCCACGACGTAGACGAACGGGTTGACGCGCGAGAGGTTGTAGAGCCACGTCGGCGCGAGCGTCATCGGCAGCAGGATGCCCGAGAGCAGCAGCAGCGGCAGCACGATCGTGTTGAGGACGGGGGCCAGCGTGTCCTCGCTCTTGAGGATCAACGCGAGCGCGTAGGACGCCGACGACATCGCCAGCGCGAGCACCGCCACCAGCAGCAACGCGACGACCACGCCGCCGAACGGCGCGCGCAGCCCGAAGAACAGCGCGAGCACCGTCAGCAGGATGCCCTGCACCACCAGCACGACCACGTCCTTGAGCGCCCGGCCCACGAGCAGCGCCACCCGGCTCACGGGCGTCACCCGCATCCGCTCGATCACCCCCGCGCGGTACTCGCTGATCAGCCCGAACCCGACGAACAGGCTGCCGAACAGCCCCAGCTGCACCAGAAGTGCGGGCACGAGCACCTGGTAGGCGTCGCCGGGCGGGAAGCCCGGCGTGTTCTGGATGATCGGCACCAGCAGCGGGCCGAACAGCGCCAGGTAGAGCACCGGCTGGACGATTCCGATGATCACCCATGCCGGGTTGCGCAGCGACTGCCGCATGGAGCGCTGGAAGATCAGCCAGGTCTCGGTCAGCGTGGTCATACCCCTACTCCCTCGGTCTCGCGCAGCGAACGCCCGGTCATCGTCAGGAACACGTCGTCGAGGCTGGGACGGCGCACCTCCACCGACGTCATGCCGACGTCGGCGCTGGTCAGCTCGCGCAGCAGCCCGGGCAGGACGCTCGCGCCGTCGGGCACGCGGAAGCGGACGGTCTGGCCGTCCACGGCGTGCTCGGTGCTGTCGGGGATCCGGGCCGTGATCCCGGCGGCGCGGGCCGGTTCGGTGGTGCCGACGAGCACCAGGTCACCGGAGACGCGTCGTTTGAGCTCGTCGGGGGTGCCCTCGGCGACGATCCGGCCCTTGTCGATCACGAGGATCCGGTCGCACAGGGCGTCGGCCTCGTCGAGGTAGTGCGTGGTGAGGAACAAGGTGGTGCCGTGTTCGGCGTGCAGGCCGCGGATGTGGCCCCACAGGTTGGCGCGGCTCTGCGGGTCGAGTCCGGTGGACGGCTCGTCCATGAACAGCAGCGTGGGCAGGTGCATCAGGCCCATCGCGATGTCGAGGCGGCGGCGCTGCCCGCCCGAGAGCGTCTGGACCACCCGGGTCTCCGTGCCGGCGAGGTCGAGCTGGTCGATCAGCTCGCCGGCGCGCTCCCGGGACCGGGCCTGGGTGAGGCCGTAGAACCGACCCTGCAGCACCAGCTCGTCGGCCACCAGGCAGTCGGGGCCTGCGCCGCCGCTCTGCCCGACGTAACCGATCCTGCGACGGACCCCGAGCGGGTCGGTCAGCAGGTCGCACCCGGCGACGGTGGCGGAGCCCGCGGTCGGGGCGAGCAGCGTGGTGAGCATGCGGAGCGTGGTGGTCTTGCCGGCCCCGTTCGGACCGAGGAAGCCGACCAGCTCGCCGGGCGCGACGTCGATGTCGACGCCGGACACGGCCTCCACCGGGCCCCGGCGGGTCTTGAAGGTGCGGGCGAGCCCGCGCGCGTGGATCACGCCACCAGACTGGACCTACCGCGCCAGCTCCGCGAGCAGCAATGCCTCGGCCAGCACGCCGCGGCGGAACATTCCCAGGTCCAGGCTCTCGTCGATGCCGTGCCAGCGACTGGCCGGATCGCCCACCCCGGTGACCAGCACCGCCGCTCCCGGGAACGTGCGCGCGAACTCGGCGATGAACGGGATCGAGCCGCCCATGCCCATCTCCACGACGTCGTTGCCGTAGGCCTGCGCGAAGGTGCGGCGCGCCGCGTCGTAGACGTCGCCGGTGGCGTCCAGGCTGAACGGCTCAGCTGTGCCCGGCCCCGGGGTGACGGTGACGCGGGCGCCCCACGGCACGTTCGCCCGCAGGTGGTCGGCCAGGGCGTCCTGCGCCTTGGGGGCGCTGTCGCCCGGCGCGAGGCGGAGGCTGACCATCGCCCGGGCCCGCGGCAGCAGCACGTTGGAGGCCTCGGCGACCCTCGGCGCGTCGATGCCCAGGACGGCGACGGCGGGCTTCTGCGACGTGCGCTCGACGATCGAGCCCGACCCCAGCAGCTCCACGCCGTCGAGCAGCGCGACGTCGGAACGCCACTGCGCCTCGTCGACGTCGGGCGCCTCACTGCTGCCGTGCACCAGGCCGCCGATGGCCACCTCGCCGTTCTCGTCGTGCAGGGTGGCGAGCGTGCGGACCAGCGCCGTGAGGGCGTCGCCGGCCGGGCCGCCGAACACCCCCGAGTGCGCGGGGCGCTCCAGCATCGCCACCTCGACCACGACGTCGACGAGCCCGCGGAGGCTGGTGGTGATCGCCGGGACGTCGACCGCGGGGTTCGCCGCGTCGGCGATGACGATGACGTCGCAGGTCAGCAGCTCGTGATGCTCGTGCAGCAGCGCCGGGAGGGTGGGGGAGCCGGACTCCTCCTCGCCCTCGATGAACAGCGTGACCCCGATGGGCGGGCGGCCGTCGTACGCGCGCAGGACGGCGAGGTGGGTCATCACGCCGGCCTTGTCGTCGGCCGCTCCGCGGCCGTAGAGGCGGCCGTTGCGCTCGGTGGGCTCGAACGGCGGGGTGGTCCACCCGGTGTCGCCGCCGGTGGGCTGCACGTCGTGGTGGGCGTAGAGCAGGATCGTCGGCTGTCCCTCGGGAGCGGGCCAGTGGGCGACGACGGCCGGCGCGCCACCGGGTGCGGCGATGATCGTGACGTCGGCGGCGCCCGCGGCCCGGGCCAGCTCGGCCACGGCATCGGCGCTCCGTCGCGTGTCCTCGGCGTGGGACGGATCGGCCCAGATGCTGGGGATGCGCACCAGCCGTTCCAGGTCCTGGCGGGCGCCCGGCAGGGTGGCGTCGACGGCGGCGGTGAGGGCGGAGGTGGCGACGTGATCCGGCACGGCGCCCGATGCTACGCCGCGCCTCAACCCGGCGAGTTGACCTTCTCGGCACGGGGTGTTCGCCGATCGAGCCCGCCCGCCCGTGTCGGATCGGCGATCACGGCGTGATCGATCGGTGAACTCGCGACGGGGTGGATCACGTCGAGCGACGCTTCCGGCCCGCTGACCGTAGGCTTCGCCGTATGTCCCGGTTCCTGGCGATGTTGCTGGATTCCGCCGTCCACTCCTCCCACGGGATGACGACCGGCGAGCCCAAGGCGCCCGTGCGGCGGCCCTGGCCCGAGGTACACACCACCGCGCGACGGATGGCCGCCGCCCTGTCGTCCGGCAACGCCCCGCTGTCGCGCGGTGCGTCGGTCGGAGTGCTCGCGGGTGAGCCCGTCGCGATCGCCCCGGCGGCTCAGGCGGTCTGGCTCACCGGTGGCAGCGTCACGATGCTGCACCAGCCCACCCCCCGCACCGACCTGGCCGCGTGGGCCGAGGACACCGTCTCGGTCCTGAAGATGATCGACGCCGAGCTCGTGCTGCTGGGTGCGCCCTTCGACGCGCTCGCGCCGGTGCTCGTCGAGCGCGGCATCGCGTTCCGCACCATCGAGTCCCTCGACGTCGAGGGTTCGTTCACGCCCGACGCGGGTGTCGCCGACGAGGGCGACACCGCACTCCTGCAGCTCACCAGCGGTTCCACCGCCGAACCAAAGGCCGTCCGGATCACCCACGGCAACCTGTTCGCCAACATCTCCGCGATGGTCGAGGCCGCACGCCTCGACGTCGAGAGCGACGTGATGGTGTCGTGGCTGCCGCTGTTCCACGACATGGGGATGGTCGGCTTCATGACGGTGCCGATGGTCACCGGGCTGGAGCTGGTGACGGTCACCCCCGTCGACTTCCTGTCGCGCCCCCTGCTGTGGGCGGAGCTGATCTCGAAATACGGCGGCACGGTCACCGCCGCCCCCAACTTCGCCTACGCCGTACTCGGCCGCCAGCTCGCCCGCGCGGACGGCCCGCTGGACCTCTCCTCGCTGCGCATCGCGCTCAACGGCGCCGAACCCATCGACGCCGCCGCCGTCACCGCGTTCACCGACGCCGGGGCGCGGTTCGGGCTGCGGTCCGAGTCGGTGCTCTGCGCGTACGGGATGGCCGAGACCGCGCTGGGCGTGGCGTTCGCGCCGGTCGAGACCGGTCTGGCCGTCGACGAGATCGACGCCGAGGCGCTGGAGTCCCGACGCCTCGCCGTGCCCGGCACGGGCCGCCGGTTCCCGAAGCTCGGGCCGCCCCTGCCGGGTATCGAGGTGCGGGTGGTCGACGAGCACGGCGGGGTGCGCGGTGAGCGTGAGGTCGGCGTGCTGCAGCTGCGCGGACCGTCCGTCACGCCCGGGTATCTGACGGTCGACGGTCCCGTCCCCGCTCAGGACGCCGAGGGCTGGCTCGACACCGGCGACGAGGGCTATCTCGTCGACGGGCAGGTCGTCGTGTGCGGGCGGCGCAAGGACGTGATCATCATGGGCGGCCGCAACATCTACCCCACCGACATCGAGCGGGCCGCAGGCGAGGCCGACGACGTGCGCGCGGGCAACGTCGTGGCCGTCCGGATCGCGGCGGGGGACCGGCGCGAGTCGTTCGCCGTGGCCGTCGAGTCGCGGAAGGCCGGGAACGCCGAGGCCGAGAAGACGATCCGCAAGGACGTGACGTCGCGGATCGTCAAGGCGGTGGGCGTCCGCCCCGCCGAGGTTGTGGTGATGGGGCCCGGAAGCCTCCCGAAGACGCCATCGGGCAAGCTCCGCCGCGCCGCGACGGGCGAGCTGCTCCGGGCCCGCACCTGACCCACCCGACGAACGGCACGGTCGTCGCAACCTATGCGACGAAAGTGCCGGTCGTCGGAGATGGGCTCAGCCGGAGAGGGCGTGGAACCTGTTCCGGGTGGGCTCGAGGCCGTCGGACAGGAGGGCTTCGGCGGCGTCGGCGGCGAGGTCGACGCCGAACTCCAACTCCTTCTTCTCCGCACCGGAGAAGCGCTTGAGCACGAAGTCGGCCGGATCCTGACGACCCGGGGGACGGCCGATGCCGAAGCGGACGCGGAGGTAGTCACGCGTGCCGATGGACGAGGTGATGGAGCGCAGGCCGTTGTGCCCGCCCTCGCCGCCGCCCAGCTTCAGCCGGATGACGCCGAAGCCGAGGTCCAGGTCGTCGTGGACGACGATCAGGTCGGACGGAGCCACGGAGAAGTACTTCACGAGGCCGGCGACCGGCCCGCCGGAGACGTTCATGTAGGTGCGCGGTTTCGCGAGCACCACACGGCGTCCGGCGAGCCGGCCTTCGAGCACGTCGGCGTTGCTCTTGTGCTTGGAGAAGCGGCCACCGCCGGCCCGCGCCGCCAGCAGCTCGACGACGCGGAAACCGACGTTGTGGCGGGTCTCGGAGTAGTCCGGACCCGGGTTGCCGAGCCCGACCACCAGGGCGGGGCCCGGCGCCATGATCAGCTCTCGGACGACTCGGCGTCGGCCGAGTCGGATGCGGCCTCGGCGGCCTGCTCCTCGTCGGACGGCTCCTCGACCACGCCGGCACCCTCGGTGTCGATCTCGGCCTCGAGGTCGGCCTCGGTGGGCGCGGCCACGACGTTGACGACGAGCAGCTCGGCGTCGGCGCTCAGCGTGGTGTTGGCGGGCAGCCGGACGTCGGACGCCTGGATCTGCGTACCGATCTTCAGGCCCTCGACCGAGACCTCGATCTGGTCCGGGATGGACGAGACGTCGGCCTCGACCTCGAGCGTGTTGAGCTCCTGGCTGATCATCGTGCCCGGAGCGGCGCTGCCGGTGACGACGATCGGCACGTCGACGGTGACCTTCTCGCCGCGGCGGATGACCAGCAGGTCGACGTGCTCGATGTACGGGCGGATGGGGTGCTGCACGACCGTCTTGGTCAGCGCCAGCTGCGGGGTGCCCGAGATGTCGAGCGTGATGACCGCGTTGCGGCCCTGCTCGCGCACGATGCGCTTGAACTCGAGCTCCGGCAGCGAGAGGTGCTGCGGGTCGGTGCCGTGCCCGTAGAGGACGGCGGGGATCTTGCCGGCGCGGCGGGTGCGGCGGGCGGCGCCCTTGCCGAACTCCGTGCGGGTCTCGGCGGCGATTACGGCCTCGGCCACGGTAATACTCTCCTCGATCAGCGAATCCCAGTGTGGACGCGCGGCGAGGGGCACCGGTCAGGCCGGGCCACGTCGATCACGGCGGGCTAGAAGCTCACCCGCCCTCGCCGCGGAACTGTCCATGACACTACGCGACGTGTCCCCCGCGCCCGCCTACCGACCCCGCGAGTTCGCCATCCCACGCCGCGAGTTCGCGATCCGGCGCCCCGAGTTCGCCACCTGGCCCGGCGGTTTCGCCATCTGACCGGGCGGGCTGCCGTCCGGCCGGGCGAGCTCGCGAACCCACCCGGCGAGTTGACCGACCTGGCACGCCGAGTTCGCCGTCCCGGCACGGCAGTCCGCCCTGCAGCGAGGCACGGAGTGGATCGTCCGAACGACCGACGACGCCGCCGGGGAGATCGTGCGGTGATCGTCACCTCGGGACCTCGAACCGGACCAGGTGCGGCTGAGCGTCCCAAGCCGGTGATCACGTTGGACGTCCGAACCCGTGATCGTCGACTGGGGACGCGGAACCGTTCATGGTCCGGCTGCGCGTCCCCAGCCGGTGATCATGGCGTGCGGGGCTGGCCCACGGAGTTGCTGCCGCAGGGCGGAAGACGCGTCCGCCCCGGCCGACTCCGCGTGCCTGATCGCCAAGTCGGCGTGCGCGATCCGCACACTCACCGTGTCGAGATGGCGAACTCGCCGGTGGGGTGGGAACGGCGGGCTACGCGTTGCCGTCGAACAGCAGACGGCCGTTCTTCACTCGTCCGGTCTACCTGCGGCGCGGCCCCGGATGTGGCTGCTGACCTGCTGATACCTACGTCCCGCAGCATCCCGGGACGTCTCCGGCGGACCCCTGTCTGCCCGCCCTGCCACGGCCCAGGGACGGCCCGAGCGCCTCCGTGCTCACCGAGCTACCCGACCCCTCACATAGGACGCCCCCGGTCGCGGTGACCTCATCACCGGCCGGGGACTTGATCGCACAGGAGCTGCGACCCATGCCATCTAAGCCTGTCTCCAACTGCCCTTCGTGGTGCGACCCACGTGCCTGCATCAGCCATGATTCCGAAAGCCACGATCACGGCACCGTCGGCCTGACCTGGGAGCCGGTCGCCGGAGCCGAGACCGAGGTGACCGTCCGCACGGTGCGCCTCGACAACACCGGCGTGTGCGGCCACGTCGGCGACGAGATGGTGATGCTGCGCATCACCGACCACTACGCCCATACGTTCACCGAAACCGATCTCGACCCGGCCGACGCCCGCATGTTGGCCGCCGCGCTACTCGTCGAGGTCGAGCGTGTCGAAGCGAAGCGCCGGATGGCCCCGGCGCTGCGGTGCGGGGAGATCCGATGACCGGCATCGACCTCGACGACATCACGAACTGCCCGACCGGGCACCGCTGCGAGAGCTGCGGCGCGGCCGGGAACGGGGTCACCGTGCAGACCGCCACCACACCGCTCGGGGTGATGTGCCTGTCGCTGTGCCCGCGCTGCTCGGCCTCGTCGGTGGCGCCGCCCGTGGCGGTCGGGACCGCGGTGCGGCTGGTGTACCAGCACGCCGGCCACCTGGGTATCGACCTGGACGAGATGGCCGCGGCGATGGACGAGGCAGACCGGTGAGCGGCCGGGAACTGGTCGTGGTCGAGGTGCCGGGCGCCGAGATGGCGGTCGCGGCCGAACCGGCGGCCCATGTGTCGCCCCTGGCGGGCATCGGGTGGCTACACGGGGGCGTGGTCGAGGACCTCGTCGAGATCGAGGCGATCCGCGCCCGCGTGACCCGCGGCGCGCTGCCCTGGTGGCGCCGTGCGGTCACCCGCGCACCGGCGGGGTGGCCGCGGTGACCCGGAGGTTGTTGTTCGGCCTGCTCGCCGTCGTCGCGTCGGCCGCCGCGGTGCTCAGCTTCGCCGCGCTCGACGAGCTGGGACAGCTGTGCGGCTTCGGGACACTGTCGGCGCTGCTGCCTGTGGTGATCGACGCCGGGGCGGCGGCCGGTTCCGTGGCGTGGTTGTCGCAACCGCCGGGCGCTGCCCGCGGTTTCGGCCGGACTCTGGCGCTGGTGCTGCTGGCCGGGTCGGTCGCGGGGAACGCGTTGTCCCACGGCTTGTCCGCCTACGCCCTGACCGCCTCGTGGTGGGTCGTAGTGGCCGTCTCCGCGGTCCCGCCCGCTGTCCTCGGCGCGGTGGTGCACCTCGCCACGCTGACCGCACACGGCCACACAGGCGGCCATGAGCAGGTCGGTGGCGCCACCGGAAAGGGTGCGGGTACCGGCGACACCCCCGGGTGGGAGGCAGCTCCCACCCCGGATGGATCTTCTGGGATCCCAGTACCTGCACCTGGTTCAAGCCTGGTGCAGGTCGGCCAGGGTGTCGGTGCCGACAACCTGGCGGTTGACCGTGCGGCGGAGCTGATCGCCGAGGGCGTGGGCCGGCGGCGGCTGGCCCGGGAGCTGGACATCACCGAGTACCAGGCGCGGCAGCTGATGGACGGCCACACCAACGGCAACGGGTCGACGTCGTGAGCGGCACCGCCGCGGTCGTGCTGTCCCTCGCCCTGGCCGCCCTCGTGATGGCGGCGTTCACCAAGCCCGGCAAGCAGCTGGTGAGCGGGCTGATCTACCGCGACAAGAAGGGCCGCCTCGTGCTGGTCCTCACCCCCGTTCGGAAGGGACGGAAGAAGCGATGACTCTCATCGACCTCACAAAGCCGCCCGCCCTGGGCGAGCAGCCGGGCGACGATTCCACCCACCGGGCGCCCACACCGCCCCCGACCGCCCGCCCGACCACCTCCGAGCCGCTACCGGCACCCGACTCCGACGCCACCTCCGTGGCCGTGGACCAGATCCCCGAGCCCACGAGGACGGCGTTCACCCGGATCACCGCCCACCGGGAGGGCACCAAGCAGCCGGTGGTCGTGGCGTGGCTCCGTAACCGCGACGAGCGGGACCCGATCCTGGCATGGGCGCTCGGCTACGCCCGCCACATCCTGTTGTTCCACCTGGTCAGGGCACCGATCTATCAGTGGCGGCTGCTGTCCCGTGCCCACATCGGGGTGTGGCGGACCGTGCGGGCGGCAGTGAGCGGTTGGTCGGATGCCGAGGCCCGACCGCTGCGGCAGTCCGCAGTGGCCCGCGACGACGTGAAGGACTACCTGCAGCTCGCCCGGGAGCGCAACGCCCGCATCCGGCATCGCTCGCTGCTCGCGGGTGTCGTGGCCGTCCCGGTGGTGGCGCTGGTGGTGGCGCTGGTGTTCGTGTTGTCCGGGTGGGTGTGGTGGGCGGCCGTGCTGCTGCTGGTCGACGTGTTCGGGGTGGTCGGGCGGCGCCGGGACGCCCGCCTGATCTCCCGCGCCACCACCCCGCTGCACCTGGCCCCGGTGCTGCGCCAGGACGTCGTCGAGATCGCGCTGCGATCGCTGCCGAACACCATCAAGAAGGACGGGGTGATCGAGTTCACCGACCCCATCGTCAAGGACGGCCCCGGGTATCTCGCCCGCCTCAACCTCCCCCACGGGGTGACACCGGCCGACGTCATGGGCAAGCGGGCCGCGCTCGCCTCGGGGCTGCGCCGGCCGATCGGCTGCGTCTGGCCCGGTCCGGGGGCCCACCACGGCGGACAGCTCGACCTGTGGGTCGGCGACCAGGACCTTGCCACCGCCAATCAGGGCCCGTTCCCGTTGCTCGAGCGCGGCACCGCGGACCTGTTCGCCCGGCTGCCGTTCGGCACCGACCAGCGCAACGGCAAGGTCGGGGTGCCGCTGATCGAGAACAACGTGCTGATCGGCGCGATGGTGGGGCAGGGCAAGACCTCCGCCATGCGGGTGCTCGGACTTGGGTGCGCACTGGACGTCACCGCGGAGATGCACGTCTGGGAGATGAAGGGCTCCGGTGACCTCGCCGCGCTGGAGACCATCGCGCACGCCTACGGGTCCGGGCAAGACGACGAGACCATCCGCGGCTGCCTGGAGGATCTACGGGCGATCCGAGCCGACATCGAACGCCGCGCCACGGCGATCAAACGCATCGCCAAGACCTCACCCGAGCTGTGCCCGAACAACAAGGTCACGAGGGACCTGGCGAACCGGCGGGACCTGGGGCTGCACCCGGTGGTGGCGCTGCTCGACGAGGTGCAGAACCTCTACAGCCACGAGGCCTACGGGAAGGAGGCCGCCAAGCTCGTCCTGGACATCATCCGGCTGGGCCGGGCGTTCGGGGTGATCCTCGTGCAGGCCACCCAACGTCCCGACGCTGACAGCCTGCCCAAAGCGATCAGTAGCAACGCCGGCATCCGGATCGCGTTGCGGATCATGGACGACTTCGCGAACAACTCGATCTTGGGCGCGGGGATGTACGCGGCCGGGGTCCGGGCCACCGACTTCACCGTGCGGGACAAGGGCATCGCCTGGCTGGTCGGCATCGGCGACGAACCGGTCGTGGCGAAGTCCTACAACATCACGACCGGCATGGCCGCCCGGATCGGGGAACGCGCCCGGAAGTTGCGGGAGGAGGCGGGCCGGATCACCGGGCACGCGTTGGACGGGGTCACCGAACCGGCCTCGGCCCGGTTCGACCTGCTCGACGACACCCGCCACGTCATCGCGCTCGGCGGGACGGACTGGGTCTGGTCGCAGGTGGCGGTGGACAAGCTCGCCGAGCTGCGCCCCGAGCACTACCAGGGATGGACCGTGGACACCTTCGGGGCGGGAGCAATGCTTGAAACCTGTGGATGACAGGGAGGGGTCGTACCCTCCCGGTGATCTCTCAGCCATCAAGCAAGATCGGCGCGCCAACGCCGGTCGGGAAGGTACGACCCATGCTCAGCGTAGTTCCCGAGGAGTCCGAC
>JBBRLM010000068.1:0-35369 GCA_038231335.1 Mycobacteriales bacterium | reverse complement strand
GTCGGACTCCTCGGGAACTACGCTGAGCATGGGTCGTACCTTCCCGACCGGCGTTGGCGCGCCGATCTTGCTTGATGGCTGAGAGATCACCGGGAGGGTACGACCCCTCCCTGTCATCCACAGGTTTCAAGCATTGCTCGGCCGCGGCGGCCTCGTGGACCTGATCACCACGCTAACTCCCAGACCCTCGACCACGCCCTCACCTCGCGTTCGATCCTGTTCCCGCAGTACGACGTGGTGCACATCAACGCCGAGTTCGCCGACAGGTCAGCGATCACGATCCCCAGGTGGTGCGGTTCGTCCCGCTGGGAGGGCTCTAGTAAGCTCATCGTCGGTAGCGTGTCCGAGCGGCCGAAGGAGCACGCCTCGAAAGCGTGTGAGGTGCAAGCCTCCGTGGGTTCAAATCCCACCGCTACCGCCAGCCTCACCAGGCAGAACGCCGGAAGGGTCCGCGAGGGCCCGACCGGCGTTTCTGCTGTCAGTCTCAGTTCTAGTCTCATTCGTCGTCCGCAGGCCCACTGTTGACCTGCCAGATCAGGCCGCCGACCCGGGTCGCGATGTCGCGTTGGATCGCCGACGTGACGTGCTGGTACCGAGCAGCCATCGCGGTGTGCGACCAGCCCATGATGCCCATGACCGCGCGCTCCGGGACGCCGAGCAGGAGCAGCACCGTCGCCGCGGTGTGCCGGGCATCGTGTAGCCGGCCATCACGCACGCCGGCCCGGACGAGCAGCTTCTTCCAGTCGTCCCAGTCCGTGCGCGGGTTCAACGGGCCGCCGGTCGGGGTGGCGAACATCCACCCGCCGTCCACCCAGAGCTGCGCCGCGTTCTCCCGCTCCCGGTCCTGCTCGACCCGATGCGCCCGCAGGAGCTCCACCAATTCGGCCGGTAGCCCGATGCCCCGCCGGCCCGCCCGGGACTTGGTCTCCGCCGTCTCGGCACGCTCAGGCTGACGGTCCGGGCAGTGGCCGGCGTACTTCCGACCGCAGGTGTCACCGCACCCGTGCCGCCACCGAGGACGCAACCGGCCACGCCTGACGAACATCGACCCGGCATCGAGATCCACGTCGGACCACTTCAACCCGAGCGCTTCACCCTGGCGCAGCCCGAGCGCGAGAGCGACAGCCCAGCGTGCCCCGTTCCGCCCGTCGAGCGCGGTCTTCAGCAGGTGCCGGATCTCGTCCACGGAGTACGGCTCGATCTCGTGTTCGACGAGCCGCGGGGCCTTCGCCAACGTGGCCGGATTCCGCGCGAGGTGGCCCCGCTTCACCGCCTCGTTGAGCGCCGTCCGCAGCGTGCGGTGGGCCTGGTGTGCTGTAGCCGCCGCGCTGCCGTTCTTCATCATGCGGACGTAGAGCTTCTCCAGGTGCTCGGGCTCCAGGCGGTCGAGGCGGTGCTTCCCGATGCCCGGGATCAGGTGCACGTTCACGGCGACGCGGTAGCCGGAGATCGTGTTCTCGCGGACGAACGGCGCCGCGATGTTCTCCACCCAGTGCGTGAGCCACTTCTCGACCGTCCATGTCGGGCCCGACTTGCGAACGGTTCCGGAGTCGCGCCCCTTCTCCAGCGCCCGAACCTTGCGCGTCACGTCCGCCCGGGTGCCCATGACGTGGCGCCGGTCAGGCCGGCCATCGTCCTTCACCCCGACCGTGACGCGGCCGTGCCAGTGCCCGTCCTTCCCCAGGTAGATGCTCGAAGCCCCGTTCGGAGAGCGTGTCATCACGCAGCCTCCGGATCGTGCGGACACGCCCGCAGCCGCAGGACGTAGGAGTCCAGCGCATCCGTCGGGATGCGCCGCAGGCGCCCGATCCGCACCGATTCCACCTCCCCGGCCGTGACCAGCGCGTACATCAGCGTCCGGCCGATTCCGAGTAGTTCCGCGGCTTCCTCGACGGTCAACACGATCCGGAATGGCCGGGCGGTTCCCATCTCCTTCACGCTGTCTCCTCGGTAGTTGCCGAACGGTTCTGCGGTGAATCTGTGGTGGCGAGTTGGGCGGCGTCGTAGTCGGCTTTCCAGCGTTGTCGCTCGCTGATCGCGGCGAGGAGCAGCGCGGGCCGGGTGGGCACGTCGGGGTCGCCGGCCTTGGTCTTCTCCCACTCGAACGGGCCATCATCGACGGCGTAGCCGGGTCGGACACCGGCCTTGTTGAGGAGTTGCCGAACGAACGCGCCCCGTTCGGCGCGGTGGTCGTCGAGGGTCTTGCCCGACCACTTGCGAGACACGAGGACGCGGCGTCCGGCGATGCCGAGGTGCTCGGGCTTGTGGGCCTTGCCCTTGCACTGCCCCGGCACCGTCGCCAGCCGCGCACCCTTGGGCTGGATGCCGTAGAGCAACCACACCCCGCAGCGCGGCGAGCATGGCGTCACCTGCAGCTCGGCGACCAAGCGGTCACGATGCCGACGCGCCCGGTCGGTAGTGGTGTCGGCGAGGCCGGCGGCGTGGGCGATGTCCTTGGTCAGGTACTTGGTGAGGTACCCGATGTGGCGCCCGGCTTCCTCGGTGCCGCCGAGGATGCCCTTGACGTGGACCTGTGCCCCGAACGTGACCACGTGCGCGGACGCGCCCAGGCCCTCGCAGGCGTCGTCGAACGTCGGCAGCGGTTCGCGGGTGTCGGGGTCGACGAACCCTTTCGTGCGGTCGTCCCACCGGGGGACGTGGTCGCCGCGGTAGTGGATCTCGTCATGGGTGGGCCACCACACCTGGTGATAGGTGGCGGCCGCGATCGCGCGTAGCTCGGTGCGCGGGATGGTGCCGCGGATGGCGGCGTGGAAGTGCGGCGCCCCGCGGCGTTGCGGTTCGATCGTCCCGAAGTACTGCACGTCCCAGCCGACGCAGCGCCGCGTGTTCTGCCAGAACCGGTCGAGCAGGGCCGGGAAGTGGATCGCGTCCCGGGCCGCGCGGCGGTAGTCGTAGCGGTCCGGGTCGAGCGCGGCCCCGTCCCCGTCCACCCGCCCGTACGAGTCAAGCGTCAGCGTGAGGAAGGTGGAGGGCCGGTATTTGCTCCCGAAGACCTGCCCGAGCGTGCGCTTCTCCACCGGCCGGCGCGGCAGGTTCGGTGCGGCCTGCCGCCGCCGAGTCGAGCGCTTCCTCATGGGTCGGTCGGGAGGGTCGAGGGGTTCGAGCCGGCCCCGGACCCCGAGCCCGCGCAGTCGCTCGTCCACGACCTCGACGGCGTCGCGGATCTCCTCACACTCCGTGTCGTCACCCTCCTCACGGGCGAGTTGGTAGGCGGCGTGCAGGTCTGCACGCACGGCCATCAGTTGCTTCTGCGCGGCGGTCGGGTCGGCCGGTTTGGCGATGGGTTCGTGCTCGAGGTGCCAGCCTTCCCGGCACTGCACCATGCGCAACCGGCGTTGCTTCTCCGCGCACGGTGGACAGACGTCGTCGCGGCGGGCCCCGCAGGGCACCGGGACGACGTCGACCCGGCCGGAGGTGAGATCGATCCGCCGCAGCGCGAGGGGGCGGACGCAGACCCCATGATCCTCGGCGAGCTGCCGGGCGACGTCCCCGGTTAGGGCGAGCAGGGCCTTCTGTGCGCGGGTGAGCTGGTCCTGATCCACGAACGCGGCCGACGCCCCGTCAGCGGGCACTGTGGGCGTGGTGGTGGGCGTGCTCATCGGTTACCACCGACCGGCGACCCAGCACATGCCCGTTGTTCGGCGAGTGCGCGGGCTGTCAGGAACGCGTTGACGTGGGCGATGTCGGGCAGGTTCTCTCGGTGCTCCCGCAACCACCGCTGCACCCACCACGAGATCTTGTAGAGCAGCGTGGTGGCGGCGAGCACCTCGAGAACCTGCCCGACCAGCACCTCCAGCCACAGGAAGACAGCCGACGCGGCCCCGAGCCCGCAGATCACCCAGCCCCCGACCATGAGCCGCTCGTACTCACCGTTCGTCCGCAGGCTGTTCACGCCATCCCCCCAACCGGGGCGAGCGTGGGCACGGCGTGCAGCGCGGCGGCCATCACCGGCTGCCGGGCGCCGGTGACGAAGTCCTCCAGCTCCTTGATCGTCTCGTCGGGCACCCACCCCGCACGGACCCGCAGCGGTTCGCGGATGCCCTCCCCGAACAGGTAGCCGACGCCGGGTTCGTGCTCGCCGATCCGGTTGGCCCACGCGCCGCGGTCGTAGGCGTGCTCCCCGAGCACCATCGCGACGTGGGACTTGGAGGCGACGCGCAGGCAGACGCGGCGCGGGAACAGCTCCCGGACCGGGACGGTGTCCTTGGTGGGTTCCTGGACGTAGCCGCGCACGGTGTAGCCCAGCGCGCGGCCCTGAGTGGTCAGCAGGGCAACGCGTTCGGTCATCGCTTCGCGGGTCTTGCGGTCCCCGACATAGCGCATCAGCGCCCCGATCTCGTCGAACTCCAACAGTTCGAGGGGGTGTTCGCGGCTGATCGGGACGAGGCGGTGGTGGCCGGCGAAGGTGGTCTTGCGGGCTTCCATGCCCTCGATCAGGTCGTCGAGCAGGGCCAGGGCGTCGCGGGAGGAGACGGCGTAACGGTGGAACACCCGCCGCCCGTAGGCCAGTTCCATGCCTTTCGGGTCGATCCCGGAGACCCGGACCAGGCCGTCGCGGATGGCTGGGGCGAGGGAGACGATCGGGGACCAGGTGTGGGAGTTCTTGCCCGCCCCGGTCGAGCCGGCGTAGAGGGTGTGCCCGCCCTCCAACGGCTGGAACCAGTCGGTGCCGTACTCCGTGCGGCCCGACCACACCTTGCGCAGATCCAGGCTCGCCCCGGGCGTGCCGGCCAGGCCGGACAGGGTCAGGCAGTTCACCACCTGCGCGAGTCGGTCCCGGCGCTGGTAGTCGATCGACACTCGGTCCGGTCCGAGTTCCCGGATCTGGCAGCGGGTGACCCCGCGGGCCACGGCGAGCTGTCGGGTGGCGGCGTCGAAGTCCTCCGGGGTCTGTCCGGCGACGAGCTTCACGTGGACCTCGTCCCACGAACCACCCGCGCGAACCGCCACGATGCGCGGCAGCTGGTCCGGGCGCGCCTTCGGCTTCGGCCTCACCGCGGAGCGCCGGAACGGAGTCACCTGCACCGTCATCCCGGCATCCGGGTCGGCCACGACGAGGCCGCAGGCGCGTAGCCAGCCGGGCATGCGCGGCGCGTAGACCATCCACCGCTGCCACCACGCCCTGATGAACCGGCCGGCCAGGGGCTCGAACGACTCCCGCCCGAGGAAGCGCCAACCCAGCAGGACGAGGGCCAGTCCCCCGACGGTGGCGCCGAGTGAGAGCGCGCCGAGCCAGTGCAGCCACACCAGCGCCGCGGTGGTGGCGAGGGTGGTGCGCCAGTGCCGGACCATCCATCGGCCGGTCTTCCATACCCCCTTGACCAGCAACCAGGCCGTGATGAACACGACCGCGACCGCCGCGAGGGCCTCCAACACCTTTGTCAGGAACTGGCCGACCTTGTGCAGCACCCACAGGACGACCCCGGCGCCGGCCGCCCACACCATCAGCTGCGCCGTGCTCATCACGCCACCTCCCGAGCATCAGCCGGGGTGTTGGCCCAGCGCTGGTGCGCGGCCTGCCGGGTAACCCCGAGGCGGGCGGCGATCTCCGCCCACGAGTAGCCGGCGGCGCGCAGCCCGAGGACGGCGTCACCGATCGCGGCGTCCAGATCGGCCGACAGCGCTGCGAGCGCGGGCAGCGCCTCCACGTCACCGGCGGCGATCCGGCGGCCGGCAGCGCGGATGATCCGGCGGCCGAAGGCGGTGAACTCGTCGTTCTCCACCACCTGGGCCCGGCGGCCGGTCGTCAAGGTGGCGTTGACACGCGAACCTCGCCGGGCGCTCATGCCGCCACCGCCCCGGACCGGGCGACGGTGGGCCGCTGGGCGAGGAACAGGGCGTTGCGCTCGTCGGGGGTGGTGCCGCCGATGACGCCCCAGCGCCGGGCCGGGTCCTCGCCGGCCATGGCGTCGAGCAGGCACGCCGTCTGGACCGGGCAGCCCGCGCAGACCCGCTTGGCCACATGCACTGCCGGGGCCGTGGGGGTGAGGTTGACGGGGTAGAAGATCTCCGGGTCGACCTGCGCGCACACAGCTGCGGTGCGCCAGTCGCGGCCGGCGGGCTCGGCGATCATGCCGACACCCCCAGTTCTGCCCAGTTCGACAGCGCACCTGCGGCGTCGGAGGTTGGGCGGCGCTCCGCGCGGGCGAGCCAGTCCGCAGCGGAGTCGCGCCAGAACCGGGCGTGGCCGCGCTCGGCGTGCTCGGCGACGATCACGGCCTGGCCGAACAGCAGCGCGTGCGGGCCGTTTTGGCGGAAGGTCTCCCGGGCCAGCACGCCCCACCAGGCGGCGATGCGGGCACAGATCAGGGCCAGCCGAGCGCAGCGGGCCACGTTCTCCCAGTCACCACGGTGCGGCATCGCGTACGCCGCCCGCAGGTCGAGCTTGCACACGTCCAGCGCGGCCGTCACGCGGGCCAAGGTGTCGTTGTCGGTCGTGGGGTCGTCGGTGGTGTTCATCTAGGTTGGTGTCCTTCCGGACGCTCGGTTCCTTGCCAGGGGTTGGGACTCAGGGAGATCAGGAGGGGAGCCCGGTTGCCGCCGAGCTCCCCTCCGCCAGCAGGGGTCAAGCTGCCTCCTGGTTCTGCGCGCGCGGCGCCGGTTTCCCACCGGTCTGCGGGGCCCGCATGCCGGTCGCGCGGAAGCTGAAGGCGATCCGGCCGCGCTTCTCGTCCACGTACGGGGTGACGGTCAGGCCGTCGAACTCCACCGGCCGGAACGGCATCCCCGCGATGGCCTCCGGCGGGATCGGCTGGTGCGGGGCGGAGATCTTCACCGTCACCGTCTTCATGTCCTTGCGCGCCTCGGGGTCGGCGTCCAGGACCGACACCGACCACACGAGCAGCCCGGACTCCTTGTCCACGGCCTGCACCGCCTTGCCGGGGCTGGACTTGTCGAAGTCCCGCACCGCCTCCACATCACCCACGACGTAGGCGCCGTGCGCGAACACATCACCGTGACTGATCTTGATCCGGCCACTGAGTGCCATCAGTTGCTCCCTTGTCTCGAAGCGGCTCATCCGCTCCCCTAGACAAGCTACAACACATCTACACGACTAGGGAAGTGCGCTCACGAACTCGCCCGAACCGCAGCGTCAGCGGGCAGGGAAGTCGTACTCCAGGACGTAGGCGTAGGCGGCCTTGACGGTGTCGCACACCTCGACCGCGACGCCGGCCGTGTCGAACGCCGTGCGCACGACGGTGAGCACCGGCACCCCCGGGCCGAGTTGCAGGGCGCGCCGTTCCACAGGCGTCGGCATCCGAGCGGCTACCTCCTCGGTGAAGCGTTCGAGCGGGTGGCCGGACTCCTCCAGCCGCGCGTAGATCCCGCCCGGTCCGGTGTCGGGCTCGGCGATGCGGGTACCGCGGGCGAACTCGACCGGGATGTAGGACACGGCGGTCTCGACTGGTTCACCGTTGGCGAGGTAGCGCCGCTCCCGGATCACTACCACGGCGCCGACCTCTACGCCGAGCCGTTCTGCGGCGTCCTGCGGCGCCGGCCCCTCGTGAACGTTGATGCTGTCCACGCCCGCGGCGTAGCCGGCCTTCTCCGCCTCAGCGAGGAACGCGGCCCTCCCGCGGTCGCGGTTCGAGCGGGCGAACCGCTCCGAGGCCAGCCGGCGCACCACTGGAGCTGCACGCACGAACACCCCGCGCCCGTGCTCGGACATCACCAGGCCCTCGGTCTTGAGTTCCTGGATCGCCTGCCGCGCCGTCATCCGTGCCACGCCGAAGTGCTCGGTCAGCTGCGCTTCCGACGGCAGCCGATCACCCGGACCGAGCCGTCCGAGCGCGATCGCCTCGCGCAGGACAGCCGCGATCTGCAGGTACGGCGACCGGTCGTCAGACCGATCGAGCTGCGCCAGCGGTATCACTGCCCGTCACTTCCCTACTCGTCTGGACGGGTAACATCCTGTCACCAGAGTCAACAGGAGGAGACGCAGGGATGCCCGAGTTGCCCAAGCACTCCGTGAGCGTCGCCGGCATCGTCGTCAACTCCGATGGCCGCGTCCTGGTGATCCGCCGCGCCGACAACGGCCACTGGGAACCCCCCGGCGGAGTCCTTGAACTCGACGAGTCCTTTGAGCACGGTGTCATCCGCGAGATCGCCGAAGAGACCGGCGTCCACGCCACCGTGGACCGACTGACCGGGGTCTACAAGAACATGAACCGCGGCGTCGTCGCCCTGGTCTTCCGCTGCATCCCCGGCGACGGCGAGCCCGCCACCAGCGACGAGACGACCTCTGTCCGCTGGGCCGACCCCGCCGAGATCGCCAAGCTGATGGACCCCGCCTACGCGGTCCGCATCACCGACGCACTCACCGACGCGCCACCGGTCACCCGCGCACACGACGGCGTGGATCTCGTCAACGCGTAGCAGTCCACGTCCTGCGCTGCCGAATCTGTCTCTATGGGATCAAGGCGCCGCCTCCGGCGGCGCGCGGGCCGGCCATGCC
This sequence comes from Mycobacteriales bacterium, assembly GCA_038231335.1. Classification (GTDB taxonomy): domain Bacteria; phylum Actinomycetota; class Actinomycetes; order Mycobacteriales; family Pseudonocardiaceae; genus Pseudonocardia. The sequence continues at coordinate 26,893 of JBBRLM010000068.1, read as the reverse complement.
GGCCCGCCGTCCACCCCCTTTACCTCCGGCCCGGGCGTGGCCGTCGGTCCGACCTGTCCGGCCCTCACCGCCAGACCGCGACCGACCCCATATTTCAGGTTCGCCAAGCCGCTGTCACCAACCCGCTGGCGGCGTCGCACAGGCGGGCTCCCAACCTGAGCCGAGTACCGGCTGCTCGAACATCTGCCACCGCTCAGTCTGCCCTCGTTGGCTCTCGCCGTCGGCTGCGACGTAGGGAGTTGATGACGGGTTCAGCTGGCGGCCGGTTTGGCGTAGCTGGGTGCGGGCAGGTCCAGCACGCGAGAATTCCGGAGTCGCCAGACCAGGTAGGCAATGCCGAGGCGGGTCCGGCCGATGCCGTCATCGAAGGGGTCGAATCCGATGTGCTCGGCGATTGTGTCGAGCCGTGTCTGCAGGGTGCTGTGATGGACCCCGGCGAGTCGGGCGGCCTGACGGACGGACGCGGCGCGCACGAGAGCATCGAGGGTGGCCGGACCCCAGAGGTGGGTCATGACCTCGTCGAGGGAGTCGACATCGGGGAGATCGGCGTCGATCGGTGTGTCGGCGAGCAGCTCGATGAGGCCGCCGTAGTGGTCGGCAAGCACCGAGGGCGTCTCGGGTGGCGAGCAGAGCCGGAGCGCGACGACCGCGGTGCGGAAGGAGCGGTGCAGCTGCTCGACGGTCGCGGCCAGGCCGGTTCCGGAGGGGCTGGCCGAGACGGGCGGATGGTCGTGGGGGACGACGAGTGCGTGGATCGGCCCGTACGCGGTGGCGATGACATCCTCGGCACCGGTCGGGTGGTTGTCCCACACCGCGAACAACGGAGCGGCGATGACGCGATAGCGGGTTCCCGTTGCGAGGTTCATGCGGGACGCGGCAGTGCGTCGATCCTCGACGGGCACGGTTCGATCGAGCAGCAGACCCATCTCACGACGGTTGTCCAGCTCGCGCCGGCTACGCCCATGCCGGATGCGCACAGCGAGCGCGAGCCGTTCGAGGATGATCGCGTCATTGGCGCGCGCCTGCCCGGCGCGGTCGATCCACACCGTGAGGCCTTCGCAGGTGATCGAGAAGGCCGGGGTCGGGGTCGAGGCGCCGTCGGCGAGTTCACCCCGAGGAGTGACACGAAGCGTTCGTGGCGGCAGATCCTGGCAAAAGCCGGCGGTGCAGCCGGCCAGCGAAGCAGCCGCGCTGAGTAGCCCGCGGGTGTTGACATTTCCGACGATCAGCTCGTCGAAGCACGCGATGACCCGCAGGCTGAGGCTGGCCTGGGGGTCGAGGGCGGAGATGCGGCCGAGAAGTTCCTGCACGTCAGCTCACCACCCGATTCCGGTGGGGCGAGTGTAGTGGCCAATGTCACGGTCCCGACAGCGGCCGTCCGGGGCCTGGTCAGTCGGCAAGGATCTTCTCCACCCAGGCGTCGCGGGTGCGGACCATGCCGCGGGCCACCACGGTGTGGGGGGCGAAGATGTCGAAGGCATGGAACCCGCCCGCCCACACGTGCAGTTCCGCGTCACCGCCTGACGCCCAGATCCGGTCGGCGTAGGCGATCGCCTCGTCCCGGAAGATCTCCGCTGCGCCCACGTCGATGAACGCAGGGGGGAGCCCTGACAGGTCGGTGGCGCGGGCCGGCGCCGCGTACGGGGAGACGTCGGGTCCGCCGCGGTCGTCGCCGAGCAGCGCGGTCCAACCGGTCTCGTTGCTGACGCGGTCCCACACCCCGACGCCGTCGAACTGTCCGGTCGAGGCCGTGACCCCGCGGTCGTCGAGCATGGGGTAGTCGAGCACTTGGCCGCACAGCCTCGGGCCGCCACGGTCACGAGCGGCCAGCACCATCCCCGCGGCAAGCCCGCCGCCGGAACTCGCACCGGCCACCATGAGCCGGTCGCGGCGGATGCCCAACCGCTCAGCGTTGGCCGCGACCCACTCCAGGGCGGCATAGCAGTCCTCCCGCGGATAGGGGTCGCGGAACTCCGGAGCCAGGCGGTACTCGACGGCCACCAGTACGGCCCCGAGCTTGTCCACCCAGTCCAATACGAGGTCGGCACCGCTGAACCGGTCTCCGAACATCAGCCCACCCGAGTGCACGAAGATCACTCCTGGGCGGGCGTGCTCGACCCCGGCCGGGCTCAGAACCGAGACCCCGATGGCCTCGCCGAGGTGTCCGGCGATCGTGTACTCGCGGCGCTCGATCGGTCGGCCGTGCAGCGTGTCCTCGATCGGCGGCGAGGCGTAGGACCGGCGCATGAAGGAAATCAGGTCAGGAGTGATCGTCGGTGGGAACACTCCGCCGACGACGGCGAGGCCCGCCTTCAGCTCCGGGTCGAACTCCGGTCGGGCGACGGTCGTCACGGACAACCCTTTCTCGAGCGGGGCGCCCGCTGTGGCGCCAGGGCACGACGCCACAGCGGGCCGGTGAACCTATAGAGACGCGTAGAGCGCGGTCTCGAAGTCCCCGTACATCTTCCACGCCTCGTGCTCGGTGATGAACGGCAGCGAGTTGGTGTAGATCGACGCGCAGATCCCCGTCGTACGGTCGACGAAGAAGTGCGTGTTGAACAGTCCGGCCCACGCACCGGAGCCGGCCTTGCGACGACCGGGGATGTCGTCGGTGTTCAGCATCAGGCCGTAGCCCCACTTCCAGCCGGGACCGGCCTTGAGCGCGTCGGTGATGGCCGGGTCCGCGCTCGGGATCTCGGCCGGGAAGTCGATCGCCCCGATCTGGTTGCTGAACGCCGCGTCGACCGTCTCCTGCTTCAGGATCCGCTCGCCGTCCAGCTCACCACCGCGCAGCAGGGCCCGCTCGAAGCGGATGTAGTCACGTGGGGTCGAGTACAGGCCGTGTCCACCGGCCCACCAGTCGGGCTCCTGGTTGAGGATCTCACCGGCCGAGACCCACCCGCCGTCCTCGCCCTTCACGTGCACCGTCACGGCGTTCGCGGTACGGCCGGGGTCGAGCCGGAACATGGTGTCGCCCATACCCAGCGGACCGGTGATCCCTTCCTTGACCACAACGTCGAGGGTCTTGCCGGCGACGGCCTCGACGACCTTGCCCAGCCAGTCGGTGTTGATCCCGTAGTTGTACGTGGTGCCCGGGTCGTGCAGCAGCGGCGCCCCGAACGCCTCCTTCTTGCCGGGGACAACGTTCGGGACGCCAGTGGCGGCCTCGAACTTGACCAGTTCCTCGTTCCAGAACCAGTACCCGAGCCCGGAGGTGTGGGTCACCAACTGGTGCACGGTCGCCTTCGATGCGGGCGCGCGAAGGCGTGGCTTTTCGCCGTCCCAACCGTCAAGCACCTGTACTCCCGCGAACTCCGGGCAGTACTCCTCGACCGGCGCGTTGAAGTCGAGCTCGCCGCGCTCCTTCTGCTGCAGGGCCGCGGCCGTGCACACCATCTTCGTCATCGACATGATCCGGAACTGCGTCGAGGTCGTGACCGGGTCGTCGCTCTCGCCTGCGACCCGCACGCCCGCTCCGCCTTCGTAGATGATCCCGTCGCGGTCAGCGGCGATCGCGGCCACATGCGGGACGGCGCCCGCATCGACCGCGCCCTGCAAGACCTTGTCGATGGCGCTTCCGTCGATGGCAGAACTCATCCTGACCTCCATTGGTCGGCGATTGAAGTTGGTACGCCCATGGCGCGTGACTTCATCGTCTCGATCCCTCGACAACGCGGGAACCGACGATCATGCGCAGCATCGGGTGTGATGCCCGCCATATGGCGGTCCGAAGTCGCAGGACGCATGAAGGGGTCACCAGGACCAGACGAAGGACGCAGGCTCCGCCCGCAACCCGACACCGCTCGGAGATCGGGGGAGTGCGGCGGGGGTGGTGATCTCTTCACGGCGCGCCCGAGGGCTACCGGCCCGAGGGGTGGCGGGCAAGGCGGGACTGAGTACCTTGCCCGCCACCCCTCGATCCGGCAGGGTTCCACCCGCGCCGCGAGGAGATCACCACCAGCTCCCGGCGTGGGCAGGGAGAACGACCCGCGCCGACTATGCACGGACGCGAACGGTGGGGACGCAGCATCGTCGCAGGTCAAGGCCAAGTTGACAGCCACTGTGAATCCGGCGGGTTCCGTCCCAGCAGACCTGCAATCCTCGCGCGGTGACCCCTGATGAGCGCGCGAAGCAGATCCGGCTGGCCAGCGAGCGTCTGGAGTTCTTGGATGCCGTAGTCACGGCGCAGGAGCGGCACAGTGAGGTCTCGGCGGTGATAGCAGCGGCCGACGACAAGGCCGCAGCTATCGAAGCGATCAGCGCTCTCCTCGACGTCGGTGCGATGCCGGCCCGTGCGGTGAGCGACTTGCCGTGGCGCCGATTGGCCGGGGACTCCCGCCGGCAAGCTCTCGAAGACCGGAACGAAATCATCGCCGAGCTGCGCGAGCTGGAGGCATGAGAGGGCGGCTGGCTGGATGGTTCTCGTGATCTTGTCCAGTCTCAGTTGTAGTCTCGTTTGCCAGCGTTCGGTCAGGTCCGGCGCGTAGGCCGGGGGAGCGGTGTCGCAGGTTGGGACGGCTATGGCACAGCCCGAACTCCCGACGGCAGACCTCGAAAGCGTGTGAGGTGCAAGCCTCCGTGGGTTCAAATCCCACCGCTACCGCCACGTGATCGGTCGAGACGCCGGTCGGGTCCACAGGGTCCCGACCGGCGTTTCTGCCGTCAACGACTACCGTGCTACGCGTGAACACGGGGGACCGCTGGGCCGATACCCGGATCTCCTACGACACGGTCGCGGCGAGCTACGCCGACAGAATGCGCGACGCCATCTCCGGTGACCAGTACGTTCGTGCGGCCCTGGCGTTGTTCGCCGAGAGCGTGCGGGGTGTCGGCGGCGGACCGGTGGCCGACGTCGGCTGCGGACCGGGACACGTCACCGCTCACCTGCATGACCTCGGTGTCGACGCCTTCGGTGTCGATCTGTCCCCGGGGATGATCGACGTGGCCCGGCGCGAGCACCCCGGCCTGCGCTTCGAGGTGGGATCGATGACCGACCTGGACCTCCCGGCCGCATCGGTGACCGGCCTCCTCGCCTGGCAGTCGTTGATCCACGTACCCGACGAGGAGGTGCCGACGGTGCTCGGCCACTTCCACCGGGCCTTGCGTCCGGGCGGGCCGCTCCAGCTCCTGTTCCACGTCGGCAACGAGTCGCAGGTGAAGACAGAGGGCTACGGCGGCCTCCCCATGAACGTCGAGGTGCACCGCCGTCAGCCGGACCGGGTGGCGGCCTGGCTGCGCGACGCCGGCTTCGAGGTCGAGGCCCAGATGCTGTTCGACCCGTGCGAGAGCGCTTCGCAAGCAGTTCTGTTCGCACGCCGAAGCTGACGAGAGGCGTCGTGGAGATGTGGCTCCCGTCGCCCATGGCAGTACAGCAGCAAAACGGCCTCTGATGCCTGCTTTTCCTGCTGTACTGCCATACACGAGGCCGACGGAGAGACGATGCGGACGTGGACCGGATCGAACTTGCCGCTGCCCTGCACTCCACCGCGCACCTCACCGGCTCGTTCCGCCTCCGTTCGGGGCGGACGGCCACCGAGTACTTCGACAAGTACCGCTTCGAGAGCGACCCTGCGCTGCTGGCGGCGGTGGCCGAGCACCTCGCGCCGCTGGTGCCGGCCGACACCGATCTCCTGGCCGGTCTCGAGCTCGGCGGCGTCCCGATCGCGACGGCACTGGCCCTGCGCACCGGCCTCCCCGTCGTGTTCGTCCGCAAGGAGGCGAAGGCCTACGGCACGTGCCGGCTGGCGGAGGGGGCCGAGATCGCGGGGCGACGGCTGCTGGTGGTGGAGGACGTCGTCACCTCGGGCGGGCAGGTCGCGCGCTCGGCCGCCGACCTGCGGGAACGCGGCGCGCTCGTCACCGACGCCCTGTGCGTCGTCGATCGGGAGGAGGGCGGCCGGGAGGCGCTCGCCGAGGCCGGCCTGCGCATGCAGGGATTGTTCAGAGCGCGGGAGCTACGAGCGACGCGAAGCGGGTAAGGTCCACGTTGCCGCCGCTCACGATCACGCCGACGCGTTGCCCGGCCAGCTCCGGCGCCATCCGGCGGATCGCGGCGAAACCCAGGCACCCCGTCGGCTCCACCACGATCTTGAGCGTGCTCGCGAACACCCGCATCGCGGCCACGAGCTCGTCGTCGGTGGCGGTGACGATGTCGTCCACCTCGTGCTTGATGATCTCGAACGTGAGCGCGCCGAGGTGCTGGGTCTGGGCCCCGTCGGCGATGGTGGTGGGCGTGTCGATGTGCACGATCCGCCCGCTGCGCAGCGACCGGAGCCCGTCGTCGCCGGCGGCGGGCTCCACGCCGTACACCCGCGTCGACGGCGAGAGGGCACGGGCCGAGAGCAGGGAGCCCGACAGCAGCCCGCCCCCGCCGAGGCAGACGAACAGCGCGTCCAGCCCGCCGACCTCGTCGATCAGTTCCTTCGCGGCGGTGCCCTGCCCGGCGATGACGTCGGCGTGGTCGTAGGGCGGCACCAGGGTCAGCCCGTGATCGGCGGCCATGGCCCGGCCGATGGCTTCCCGGTCCTGCGCGTAGCGGTCGTACTCGACGACGGTGGCGCCGTAACCCCTGGTCGCGGCCATCTTCGCGGCCGGGGCGTCGTGGGGCATGACGATCGTGGCCGGGATCCCGAGGATCCGCGCCGACAACGCGACGGCCTGCGCGTGGTTGCCCGACGAGTACGCCACGACCCCGGCGCGCCGCTGCCCGTCGTCGAACAGGGAGAGCGCGTTGAACGCTCCGCGGAACTTGAACGCGCCCATCCGCTGGAAGTTCTCGCACTTGAAGAACAGCCGGGCGCCCACCTCGTCGTCCACGCGGGTGGAGGTCAGGACCGGGGTGCGGTGGGCGTGCCCGTGCAGGCGGGCGGCGGCGGCCTCGACGTCGGCGTAGGTGATCGTCACGCGGGCGATTCTGCGGGAACCGCGGGCCCGCGGACACATCGAGCCGGCCGAGATACGGGGCGACTCGAAGCAATCATGAGCCGGTTGTCGTGAGACCGTCCACGAACTTCCCGGTCGCGGCCATGATCTGCCGCTGGGCGGCGTCGCGGCCGATGGCCGGCTCGCGGTCCCCCGACTGCGGGCCGTAGTCGCCGAAGTAGCCGTGGATGCCACCCGTCACGACCGTGAACGTGGTGCCGGACGGCAACAGGGCGCGCGAGGCGGCGACGTCGGCGGGGGTGGTGAGACCGTCACGGTCACCGGAGACCGACAACGCCGCCACCGGCGCGGCGGCGATGCTCTGCGCCGGGTAGGACGCCCAGAGGAACAGGCCGCGGACCCTGGCGTCGCCGCCGGCCGCGGCGGTGCTGGCGGGCAGCCCGCCCAGCGAGTGTCCGCCGACCGCCCACGCCCGTACCTCCGGATGGGCGTCGAACGCCGCGGTGGCGGCGCCCGGAGCGAGGAGAGCGACGTCGAGCGGCGCGTTGACCACCACGACGACGTGCCCCTGCTCGGCCAGCGGCCGCAGCAGAGCGAGGTAGGCACGGGGGTCGACCAGCGCGCCGGGGTAGAACACGACACCTGCTCCCGCCGGTGTGCCGCGCGGACGCAGCTCCCACGAGCCGGCCGTGTGGACGACGTCGACGCCGGCGGACGGCACGGTGGCCGCTACGGCGACGGGATCGGCGGCGTAGGGCCGGAGCCAGACCGTGGCGGCGAGAACGATCAGCAGAACGACGGCACCGAGCGCACGTCCGGTCGTCCGGAGGGCGCCCCCGGACCCCGCCCGCCGGGCCCGCGCGGCGAGCACGACGCCCACCAGCGCCACGGCGCCGAGCAGCACCGGGTAGGCGGGGTGGCCGGCGAGGAGCGTGTCCCAGCGGGTGACCGCGACCCAGACCACGATCGCGAGGCAGGCGAGGGCCGATGTGGCCCGCGTCGCGGTGCGGAGGTTCACCCTCCGGATTCAGCCGTCCGGTGCCGGATGCGCTCCCGGTCGTAGGCGGTCTGCGCGCGCGGGTCGCCGGTGCTCACGGGCCCAGTATGGCCGGAAAAGACGGAAGCCGGGACCGTCCCGAAGGACGTTCCCGGCTTCCGGCGCTGCTCAGGTCAGTTGCGGACGCCCCGGCGGCCGTAGATGCCGGCGACGGCGTAGACCAGGATCGCGGCCACGATCACCTGGAAGATGAGCTCGATCCAGTCGATGCCAGGCGTGTTGTTGACGTGGAAGAGCTTGGCGATGAAGGTACCGATGAAGGCGGCCACGATGCCGACGACGATGGTCAGCCAGATCGGGATGTTCTGCTTGCCGGGAACGACGAGACGTCCCAGGATTCCGATGATCGCGCCGATGACGATGGCGGTGATGATTCCCGTGACGGTCACGGTTCCTCCAGATTGCCCCGGGGGCCGCATGTGGCGACCCGCTCTGGAGTGTGAGTTCCCGGTCGGAGCGCTTCCCAAGCCGCCGTCACGCAATCGTGACCAGCCTTGCTCCGACCGGTGCAACGGCTCCGGCTCAATGGAGGAACGTGACCGCTGCCGACGGGGCTGGTCCGTGACCGGTGCGACCGGGGGTGAAACCGTGATGAAGCCGTCGTGGAGGTGGTCGCATCCAGTCTCCGGCCCATGACGACCACCAGTGGCACCACCGAGCCGGATCTCACCGACCAGGCCCTCCGGGAGGACCCCCACGCCTGGTTCGCCCGCCTGCGCGAGGAGGCGCCGGTGCTGCGCGGCCGCATGTTCGACGGCTCGAGGGGATGGTTCGCGCTCCGGGACGCCGAGGTCCAGGCGGTGCTGGCCGACCCGCGTTTCGTCAACAGCGTCGGGTCCCTGCCCGCGGGATGTGCGCGTCCGAACTCGATGGGCATCCCGGATCTGCCCGCGGACGTGGCCCGGCACCTGGAGCACTCGATCCTCGACGCCGACGGTGCCGAGCACACCCGCTGGCCATCACGGTGATCGGCGAGCTGGTGGGTGTGCCGGAACCGGACCGCGCGATCTGGCGGGACAAAAACTCGGCGATGGCGTCGATGGGTCCCGATTCCGTCGTGCGGGCCATCCGCGAGCTGGATGCCTACGTCCGAGGCCTGGCCGCGGCCCGCCGCGACGTTCCCGCCCAGGACCTCCTCACGGACCTGGTGCAGGCGCAGGTCGACGGCGACCGGCTCAGCCCCGACGAGCTGGTGACGATGGTCATCGGCCTGGTGTCCGCGGGCCGCCAGACCACCACCCATCTGATCGGCAACGCGGTGGTCGCCCTGCTCGGGCATCCCGACCAGCTCGACCGGCTGCGCCGCAACCCCTCCGGCTGGCCCGGCGCGGTCCACGAGCTGATGCGCCTGTGGTCACCGATCCCGGTCGCGCAACCGCGCTACGCCACGGAGGACATCGATCTGGGTGGGGTCGTCGTCCGGGCGGGCGACGCCGTGATCCCCGCGCTGGCGGCGGCGAACACAGATCCCCGCCGCCACGCCGCCGGCGACCGGTTCGATGTCGGTCGGCAGGCGCCCGGCCGTGGTGACGGGCACGTCGGTTTCGGGCACGGCCCGCACTACTGCCTCGGGGCGGCCCTGGCCCGTCAGGAGGTCGAGGTGGCGCTGTCGGAGCTGTTCCGTCGCTTCCCCGACATGGCGCTGGTCGAGGAGCCCGACTGGGCGGTGGCCCCGGGGACGCGGATGCTGAACCGGCTCCCCGTCCGCGTCTGACATGTCGGTGCTGTCTGCCACTCTGCTCGCGCGACGCGAGACGAACCACGACAGGGAGCCGGCATGACCCGCGAGATCCAGGTGACCATCGACTGCGCCGACCCGAACGCGGTGGCCGGCTTCTGGTGCGAGGTGCTCGGCTACGCCTACGCGGCGCCACCCCCGGGTTTCGCGACGTGGGACGAGGCCCTCGACGCGTTCGGCGTGCCGCCCGAACGCCGCAACGACGCCTCGGCCGCCGTCGATCCCGACGGCGCCGGGCCCCGCCTGTTCTTCCAGAGGGTGCCTGAGGGCAAGGCGGCCAAGAACCGGTTGCACCTCGACGTCCGGGCCGCTCCCGGCCTCACCGGCGACGACAGGATGGCGGCGCTGGAGGAGGAGGCCCAGCGGTTGGTGGCTCTGGGCGGGGCCCGGTTGCAGCGGCACGAGCCGGCGCCGCCGATGATCTCCGGGCACATCGTCATGGCCGATCCCGAGGGCAACGAATTCTGCCTCGACTAGGGCCGCGGTCCTCCCCTGGTGTGCCGTTCGACCGCGACTTCTCCGGACCGCGGTGACGGGCGGCCTGAAGGGGGACATCAACTGCCTGGACGAACCGTCGCCGTCGCACCATCGTGTGTGCCATGCGCGGGTTCGACGAGCTGGTCGAAGAGGCCAGTAACGCGGCCGTCACCGGATGGGGCTTCGACTGGCTCGAGGGCCGGGCAACCGAGGAGCGGCCGCCGTGGGGTTACTCCGGCCAGCTCGCCCAGCGCCTGGCGCGGGTGCGATCCGCACTCGACATCGACACCGGCGGCGGGGAGGTGATCGCGGAGGCTCCCGCCCTGCCTGCTCGCATGTGTGTCACCGAGAGCTGGCCTCCCAACGCCCGGCGCGCTCGACAGGTGCTGGGGCCGCGAGGGGTCCACGTACTCGAGACCCGCCCGGGAGATCCGCTCCCGTCCGAGGACCGCGCCTTCGAGCTCGTCAGCAGCCGCCACCCGGTTGCCGTGAACTGGCGGGAGATCGCCCGTGTCCTCACCTCGGACGGGCACTACCTCGGCCAGCACGTCGGACCCGGTTCGGCGTTCGACCTGATCGAGCGCTTTGTCGACACGACCCCGGAACAGCGCCGGTCCCGGCACCCCGAGGTGGAGGTAGCGGCGGCGGAAGATGCCGGCCTGGAGGTCATCGACCTCCGGACCGCCCGCTGTCGGATGGAGTTCTTCGACGTCGGCACCGTGGTGTACATCCTGCGCAAGTGCGTCTGGTGGGTGCCGGACTTCGACGCCGACCGGTACGAGGGCACCCTTCGGCGTATCGACGACGAGATCCGATCAGCGGGCCCGTTGATCGCTCACTCGACCCGGCATCTGATCGAGGCCCGCTCGAGGTGACGGTGCACGCAGAAGCCGGGTGCACGTTGACGCTGTGCACCCGGCTCACCTGCGGAGGATGGGGGATTCGAACCCCCGAGGGCGTGAACCCAACACGCTTTCCAAGCGTGCGCCATAGGCCACTAGGCGAATCCTCCAGCGGACACGAGCATAGCCGGGTGGCTCCGGCCGCTCGCGGGGGCTCTGCACTACACTCTTCGACGGGCCCCGCGCGGCGTCCATCCTGTGAACTCCCCCAGGGCCGGAAGGCAGCAAGGGTCAACGGGCTCTGGCGGGTGCGCGGGGTCCGCCTTCGTCCGGTCCGGTGCGCCCGGGCCGGAACTGTCGGTCCCCTGCGGCACACTGCCGCACATGAGCACCCGCAACCGCGAGAAGCGCGCCGCCAAACAGAAGGCACGCAGGCGGGCCGAGCGTGTGCCGTCGGGGGCCGGGCCCGCGGCGGAGCCGGAATTCCGGTTCACGCCGGGGCCGGATCGGGCGCAGCGGCAGGAGATCCTGGTCGGGCACCTGATGCGCTATGCACTCTGCACCTGCGACGAGGGGCCGGACGGCCACGCGGGCGAGCTGCTGGGGAGTTGTTCCGGGCGTGAGCTCGACACCGCGGCCGATCTCGCGGTCGTGCGGACGATCCGCCGGCTGTGGGAGTTCGGCTGGCTGCCGCTCGACATCATCGAGCTCGGGCGCCGCCGGCTGCAGGCCCCGGTGGCCGGGTACCTGGCCGAGGCGATCGTGGTCGAGGCCCGCCGCTACGCGCCCGCGATGGTCCATCCCCGCTGGCGGGCCGCCGTCGACGCGATCACGGCCTCCGCGGATCCGGTCGTGGCGTCCGAGACGGGGTCGGCTCACGTGCGGCTCTGGGCCGAGCGCACCGCCGTCGACCGGGCGGGCGCCGTGGCCACGGTGTTGCAGGTGCTGGGTCTGCTCGGCGCGTTGCCGAAGCTGGAGCGGCTGCTGCCGCTGCCGGGGGAGAGCCGCCACCGGGTGGCGGCACCCGAGGTCGGCGAGGCCGACCGGAAGGTGCTCGGCAAGGTCCGCGGGTTGCTGGCCAAGGCCGAGTCCACCGAGTTCCCGGACGAGGCGGAGGCACTCTCGGCCAAGGCCCAGGAGCTGATGAGCCGTTACTCGCTGCACCAGGCCGTGCTCGATCACGACAACGGACGCGATCCGGCTGTGTCGGGTCGGCGGCTGTGGCTCGACGCTCCGTACGCCGACGCCAAGGCGCTGCTCGTGCAGGCGGTGGCCACGGCCAACCGGGCCCGCACGGTGTGGTCGTCGCACCTGGGGTTCGCCACCGTCATAGGGGCCGAGGTGGATCTCGACAGCGTCGAGCTGCTCGTCACATCGCTGCTGGTGCAGGCCAACCGGGCCATGCTGGCGGCCGGTCGCCACACCACCCGCAGCGGCACGTCACGGACGCGGTCGTTCCGCCAGTCCTTCGTCGTCGCCTACGCCACGCGGATCGGCGAGCGGCTCGAGTCCGCCACGTCCTCGGCCACCGCGGAGATCGACGCCGAGATGCAGCGTGTGGAGCCAGAGGCCGATCCCCGGCTGCTGCCGGTGCTCGCGGCCCGCGCCGATGCCACGGAGGAGCTCACCGAACGGCTGTTCCCCACGATGATCCAGCGTGGTGTCTCGGCGTCCAACCGCGCCGGCCTGGTGGCGGGTCGTGCTGCAGCCGATCAGGCGCAGTTCGACGTCCGGGGCGCCGTCGCGCGGTAGACCGGGCCCGCGAACTGTCGGTGGTCCTCGGTAGCCTCACGGCGTGGCACTGGCTCTGTACCGCAAGTACCGCCCGGCCAAGTTCGCCGAGGTGGTGGGGCAGGAGCACGTCACGGGGCCCCTGAGCACCGCGTTGGCTGCGGGCCGCATCAACCACGCCTACCTCTTCTCGGGCCCGCGCGGCTGCGGGAAGACCTCGAGCGCGCGGATCCTGGCGCGGTCGCTGAACTGCGTCGAGGGCCCCACACCGGATCCGTGCGGCGTCTGCCCGTCGTGCGTGTCGCTGGCGCCGGGCGGGCCCGGCAACATCGATGTCACCGAGCTCGACGCCGCCTCCCACGGCGGTGTGGACGACACGCGCGAGCTGCGCGACCGCGCCTTCTTCGCCCCGGCCGAGTCGCGCTACCGCGTGTTCATCGTCGACGAGGCGCACATGATCACCACGCAGGGCTTCAACGCCCTGCTCAAGATCGTGGAGGAGCCGCCGGAGCACCTCGTCTTCGTGTTCGCCACCACGGAGCCCGAGAAGGTGCTCCCCACCATCCGGTCGCGCACCCACCATTACCCGTTCCGGCTGATCCCACCCGGCACCCTGCGCAAGCTGCTGGAGGGCATCTGCGCGGAGGAGGGTGTGACGGTCGCGCCGGCGGTGTACCCGCTGGTCATCCGGGCGGGCGGGGGCTCGGCGCGTGATTCGCTGTCGGTACTCGACCAGCTCCTCGCCGGTGCCGGCCCCGAGGGCGTCGTCTACGAGCGCGCCGTCTCGCTGCTGGGTGTCACCGACGTCTCGCTGATCGACGACATGGTCGACGCGCTGGCCGCCGGCGACCGTGCCGCGGTGTTCGAGACGGTCGACCGGCTCGTCGAGGCCGGGCACGATCCGCGCCGCTTCGCGTCCGACCTGCTGCAACGGCTACGCGACGTCACGCTGTTGCAGGCCGTGCCGGAGGCGGTCGACCGTGGGCTCGTTGAGGCGGCCGACGACGAGCTGACGCGCATGGTCGACCAGGCCGGCCGGATGGGTGCCGCCACGCTCACCCGCTACAGCGAGATCGTGCACGCCGGGCTCACCGAGATGCGCGGCGCCACCGCACCCCGGCTGTTGCTGGAGCTGCTGTGCGCCCGCATGCTGCTGCCCGCGGCCACCACCGCCGAGCCGGGGCTGCTGGAGCGGCTCGAACGACTGGAGCGCCGTAACTCCATCGCCGCGGGCCCGCTCCCGCCCGGCGAGGCGGGTGCCGACGGCGGGGCCGCCTCACGCTTCCAACGCGCCAGCGTGCGGGGTGCACAACCCGATGCCGCTCCGCCCGCACCTGTTCCGACCGCGCCTGCCCCGACCATGCCCGCGCCGCCTGCTCGTGAGCGGGCCGCTCCGGGCCCGGCCTCGGCTGCCCCGCCCGCTGCTGCTGGCCCGCCCGCCGTTGCCGCGCCGTCCGGCGGAACCGGGCCGGGTAGAGACGCGCCTGCTGGCCCGCCCCGGCCCCCCGCAGCCGGGCGCCCCGCGCCGTCGCAGGAGCCGCCGCGGCCCTCGGATCCGCCTGGCCGCCGCTCCGACGAGCCGCCGGCCGCCCGGCGTCCGGTGGGCGAGGGCCGGCCCGAGCAGGCCCCGTCCCACGCCGAGGCGGCCCCGCCCCGCGTCCGACAGGCGCCACCTCCTGCTGCGTCGGAGGTCCGGCCGGCCGCCGGTGGCGCGCTCGACGCCGCCGCGGTGCGCCGGGTGTGGCCGGAGATCCTGGCAGGAGCCAAGGAGCGCAAGAAGCGCACGGCCGCGCTGCTGGTCAGTGCCACCGTGCGGGCGGTGGAGAACGACACGTTGGTGCTCAGCATCGGCACGCCGCAGCTGGCCAGGCTCCTCTCGGAGCAGAGCAACACCGACGTCATCGCGGAGGCGCTGCACGCGGTGCTCGGCGTCCAGTGGCGGGTGCGGTGCGAGCACGGCGACGGCCCTCCGCCCGCCGCAGCACCTGCGCGCGGAGGGGGCCCGACCCAGCCGGCCCCGGCCGCAGCGCCCCGTCGCCCGTCCCGGCCGCCGCCCACGAGGAGGTCCACGGCCTCCGACGACGGTGAGCCACTGCCGCCGGAACCGGAGCCGGAGGAGGCGCCTCCCGACGACGAGGAGTCGATGATCGCGGAGGCGGCCACCGCCACCGCGGTGCCGACGGTGCGCCGCGACCCCGAGGAGGCCGCGATGGAGCTGCTCACCTCCGAGCTCGGCGCCCGGGCGATCGACCAGCGCTGATCGGGACAAACTTCCCGCTACGCTGGTGGTGGCCGTGCGGCCACCACCAAGGGGAGTCCCATGTCGGTCGACAGCCTGCTCCAGATGATTCCGCCACTGCTCGTCTATCTCATCGTCGGCGGCGTCATCGGGATCGAGAGCCTGGGTGTCCCGCTGCCCGGCGAGATCGTGCTGGTCAGCGCGGCGTTGCTGTCGTCACGCCACGAGCTGGCCGTCTCGCCGCTGTGGATCGCGGTGGCGGGCAGCGCCGGCGCGATCGTCGGCGACTCCATCGGCTACGCCATCGGCCGCCGCTACGGGCATCCGCTGTTCGAGTGGCTGGGGAAGAAGTTCCCGCGCCACTTCGGGCCCAAGCACGTGGCCTTCGCGGAGAGCGTGTTCACCCGCTGGGGTGTTCTCGCGGTGTTCTTCGGCCGCTTCATCGCGCTGCTGCGGATCTTCTCCGGCCCGCTGGCCGGCGCGTTGAAGATGCACTACCCGAAGTTCCTCGCGGCCAACGCCCTGGGCGGCATCACGTGGGCCGCGGGCACCACGTTCGCGGTCTACTACCTGGGCGTCGTCGCCGAGACGTGGCTGAGCCGGTTCTCCTACATCGGGCTGGGTGTCGCGGTGGTCGCCGGCCTGGCGATCGGGTTCGTGATCAAGCGCAAGACCGAGAAGATGGCCGACAAGTACGCCGAGGAGCAGGAGCTCGGCTGATCCTCACCCCACCGGGATGAGGATCGTCTCCCCGGTGGCGATCAGCACGGGCGCGCCGTCGCGCTCGGCGTGCAACTCCGCACGGGCGAAGATCTGCCGTCGCCCGGTCTTCACCGTGCGTGCCGTCGCGACGAACGCGTCACCCGTGCCGGGAGCCAGGTAGCTCACCGCGCAGTGCGACGCGACGACGTGCCCTGAGACGGTGAACGCCGCGAACCCGCAGGCCGTGTCGACGAGCGCGGACATCATGCCCGCGTGCAGGTGCCCGGAGTACTGCCCGAGGTCCTCGCGCCACGGCATCCGCAGCGCCACCTCGCCGGGCACGGCGCTGACCACCTCGAACCCGGCCCACCGGTTGAACGAGGCGGTGGCGTTGAGGTCGTTCAGCCGGCTGACGAGCTCATCCATGTAGACCAGTCTTACGCCGCCACCGGCCTCAACGAGATCATCGCCACGAGCGGCGCGCCCAAGGGGTCGCTACCACTACTTCCCGGGAAGGAAGGCGCAGATCGGGGCCGAGGTCGTCGGGGTGGCGGGGGGCGGCAGGCGTTCGCGGCGTACACCGACGCCCTCGACGGACCTGTTCGACGATGTCAGCGGACCTTGAGGAACGCGAGGATGCCGGCCGCGATCGCGTCGGCGTAGCGCTGACGGCCCGCCGCCGACGAGACGAGCGCAGCCTCGGCGGCGTTGCGCATGTTGGCGCACTCCACGAGCACCGTCGGCACGGTGGCGAGGCTGAGCCCGGCCAGGTCCCGGCGTGGCGAGAGGCCGTCGCGGCCGACGTAGTCCGAGACGCGGAACCCGCCGGTGCGCATCGCGTCGCGCACGGCGGTGCTCAACGTGTGTGCGGGGCCGGCCTGGATCGCGTTCAGCGGTGGGTCGGAGTAGGCCACGTGGAAGCCGCTGTTGCCGCCGGCGGAGCCGTCCGCGTGGATCGAGACCGCCACCGCCGCCCCCGCCTGGGCGCCGGCGCGGCCGCGGACGTCGACGCAGGGCCCCACGCCGTTGTCGTCGGGCCGGGTCATGACGACGCGGACGCCCGCTGCCACGAGTTTCAGCCGCACCCGGGTGGCGACGTCGAAGTTGAAGGCGTGCTCGGAGTAGCCGGCGTTGGTGGCGGTGCCGGTGGAGTTGCACGGCTTGGTGCCGCCGCGCCCGTCGGGCACGGGCCGGTTGATCGCGGCGGGGTCCTGGCTGTTGCGGCCGTTGTGGCCGGGATCGAGCAGGACGACCGGCGCGGCGGCCGGCGGGGCCGGGACGGGTGTGGCGGCGGGGGAGGACGCGGTGGTGGTGGAGACCGACGTCGGTACGACCGCCGAGGTGGACGTGACGGGGCCGGGATCGGCGGGCGCCGGGGTGCAGCCACCCAGCACCGCCGACATCACGGCCCCCAACAGGACGAGGCGACGGGCGGTGCGCACGGGCCACACCCTGTCACGGCTACGCTGGCGAGCGGAGCCGGCACGCGCGACGCGGTCGGGTGGGACGTGCGAGGAGACCGCTGGTGCAACCGGGTCAGCCCGACATGCAAATGATCTTGGCTCAGGCGCAGAAGATGCAGGAGCAGCTGATGGCCGCTCAGGCCGAGCTGGCCACCGCCGAGGTCACCGGACAGGCCGGCAACGGTCTGGTCCAGGTCACGATGACCGCTGCGCAGGAGGTGCGTGCCGTGCGCATCGACCCGAAGGTGGTCGACCCCGACGACATCGAGACGCTGCAGGACCTCATCGTCGGTGCGCTGCAGGACGCGTCGGACGCCGCCGCGCAGCTGCAGCAGGACAAGATGGGCCCGCTGACCGGCGGTCTCGGCCTCCCCGGCATCGGCTAGGGGAGTGTTCGAAGGACCGGTCCAGGACCTGATCGACGAGCTGGGCCGGCTGCCCGGCGTCGGCCCCAAGAGCGCGCAGCGCATCGCGTTCCACCTGCTGGCGGCGGATCCCGTCGACGTGTCGCGCCTGCAGGAGGTGCTGCAGAAGGTCAAGGACGGCGTCAAGTTCTGCGAGGTCTGCAGCAACGTCTCCGAGCAGGACCGCTGCCGGTACTGCTCCGACGCCCGGCGTGACCCGACGATCGTCTGTGTCGTCGAGGAGCCGAAGGACGTGCAGGCCGTGGAGCGCACGCGCGAGTTCAAGGGGCGCTACCACGTGCTGGGGGGTGCGCTGGATCCGCTGGCCGGGGTCGGCCCGGACTCCCTGCGCATCCGTGAGCTGCTGGCCCGGCTCGGTGGCACGGGTCCGGCCGCGGACGAGACGGAGATCGCCGAGGTGATCATCGCGACCGATCCGAACACCGAGGGCGAGGCCACGGCCACGTACCTGGTGCGGTTGCTGCGCGACTTCCCGGGCCTCTCCGTCACCCGGCTGGCCAGTGGCCTGCCGATGGGTGGCGACCTGGAGTTCGCCGACGAGCTGACCCTGGGTCGCGCCCTGTCCGGCCGTCGCGCTCTCTAGAACACGGCGGCCGGGATCGGGCCGCACCGGTCACTCCCCGGGACCGGGCTCCGATCAGTCGTCGTCGAACGGCCGTGAGTGGTACTCGGGGTACCGGGCCTCCCAGCGCTGCCGCCGTTCCCTGGCGACCTGCCGCCACATCGGTGCGTTGGCGGCGTCGACGATGCCGACGACGACCGCGATGACGAGGATGATCCCGACGCCGATCGCGATCCACACGACGGCCGCGATCACGGTGACCACCCGGCCCCGGCGATCGCGACCGCGTACGCCGCGCCTCCGCTGATCTCTCCGCTGCTGATCTCTCCGTAGGACATTGTCGAGCTCCTTCCGTGATGGTCGTCATACCTGTCGTACGTCCCCTAGATTGCCGCAGGACAGTGCCTGGTGCAATTGCATATGCACATTGCAGACGTGAATCACCCGGCTGCCGCAGCGCATCCCCGGACCCTGTCACTCGTTGTCGGGGGAGCCGCGACGCTGGTGCGGCCCTGTGCTCCGATGGTCGTAGTGCAACCGTGACGCGGGAGCCTGCGGATCGGGTCGACGCACCACTACCGTCTGCGCATCTCCGTCGTGGGGAGGGGGGACGATGCTGCTCGAAGTACGTGATCTGCGGGTCGTCTTCCGCAGACGGGGGCAGCCCGACACGGTCGCGGTCGACGGCGTCAGCTTCGACGTCACGGCCGGGCAGGTGGTCGGGCTGGTGGGGGAGTCGGGCAGCGGCCGGTCCGCGCTCGCGATGGCCGTGATGCGCCGGCTACCGCGCCGCGGTGTGCACGTCGAGGGCCGGGTGCTGCTCGACGGCGTCGACCTGCTGACGCTCAGCGAGGCCGAGATGCGCGAGCGCCGCGGCCGCGACCTGTCGATGGTGTTGCAGAGCCCGCGTTCGGCGCTGAACCCGGTGATCCCGCTCGGACCGCAGCTGACCGGGGCCCTGCGCAGGCACCGGGGGATGGCGAAGGCACCGGCACGCGAGGCGGCCGTGGAGCTGCTCGACCGCGTCGGCATCGCCGACCCGCGGGGCGGGCTCGCGGCCTACCCGCACCAGCTCTCCGGCAGCGCGCGGAGCCGCGCGCTCATCGCGGTGGCCGCGGCGGGCCGGCCCCGCCTGCTGGTGGCCGACGAGCCGACCGCCGCGCTCGACGTCACCACGCAGGCCCAGATCCTGACGCTCCTGCGTGAGCTGGTGCGGGAGACGGGCGCCGCGCTGCTGATGACCACCCACGACCTCGGCGTCGTGGCCGGCACGTGCGAGACGGTGAACGTGCTCTACGGCGGCCGCATCGTCGAACGCGCCCAGCGGCACCGGCTGTTCGGCACACCGCGCCACCCCTACACGCACGGCCTGCTGGGGGCGATCCCCCGCCTCGACGGGCCACCGGCGCCCGCGCTCGCCACGATCAGCGGCTCGGGCCACGACCGGCTGCCGTGGGCGGACGCCTGCGCGTTCGCGCCCCGCTGCTCGCGCGCGCTGCCCGTCTGCACCGAGGTCTCGCCCCCCGTCGACACCAGCGGGGGGCGGCTGCTGCGCTGCCACAACCCCGTGCCCGCGAGCGCGGAGTGACCCCCCAGCCCGATGCGGCACTGCTCGACGTGCGCGACCTCGTGGTGCCCGTCGTCGGCAGGCGACGGCGGCGCCGGGCCCGGACGCCGGCGCTGAACGGGGTGTCGCTGCAGGTGTACCGCGGCGAGACCTACGGCGTGGTCGGCGAGTCCGGGAGCGGGGCGGCGGACCTGGCCCGCGCGATCACGACGCCGGCGACCCGGACGGCGGGCCAGGTGCTGCTCGACGGCGTCGACGTCGGGGACCTCGACGCGCCGCAGCGCCGTCGCCGGATCCGGATGCTGCGACCGGGCCACGACCACGCGACGGTGGCCGGCCTGCTGGTCGACGAGATGCGGTCCGCCGGCCTGCCCGAACCGGACGAGGGCGAGCTCCGGGAGCTCGTCGCGGTCGTCGAGCTGTCCGCCGGGGTGTTGCGCCGCAGCACCCAGGAGCTCACCGATGGCGAGCGCCGCCGGGTCGACGTGGCCCGTGCCCTGTGCACCGGGCCCGACCTGCTGGTCGCCGACGATCCGGTCGCCGGCCTGGACGTGACGGTGGCGGCGCAACTGCTCGACCTGCTGGGCAGAGTGAAGGTGGGGCGGGGGCTGACCTGCCTGCTGGTGGCCCGGGACCTGGGCGTGGTGCGCCACCTGAGCGACCGCGTGGCCGTGTTCTACCGCGGGCGGATCGTCGAGGAGTCGCCCGCCAGGGCGCTCTACCGCGGCCCGCTCCACCCGTACACACGGGCGCTGCTGTCCGCGGTGCCGGTGCCCGATCCCGAGGTCGAGGACCGCAGGGAACGGATCCTGCTCACCGGTGACCCGCCGCTCGCCGCCGACCCGGCCGGAGGCTGCGCGTTCCAGCCGCGCTGCCCGTGGCGGCGCCCGGAGCGCTGCGCCGACGAGCAACCCCTGCTGCGGACGGTCGGGGTCGCCGGTCACCTGGTCGCGTGCCACTACAGCGAGGAGATCGGCAGGTGATCGGTGACCCGGCGTCCGTTCGGTCGCAGCCGGGATCACCCTGTTGCCCGTATCTCGGGATTCGGCGCGCCCTCCTACCCGAAACGGAGGAAGGGCAGCATCATGTGCGGGACCACGATCTCGGGTTACGGTCTCCCCTCCGCGGGTGCCGCGGGGACCGCGGCACCAGGGCAGGCCGAGTGGACCAGAGCGAGGTGGCAGCCACCGTGCGTCGGGCGGCGGCCGGGGACCGGGCGGGGTGGGACGCGCTCGTCCACAGCTTCAGCTCGATGGTGTGGGCCGTCGCGTCGGGGTACCGGCTGGGCCGGGCCGACACCGGGGAGGTCGTCCAGACCACGTGGCTGCGCCTGGTGGAGAACCTGGACCGGATCAAGCAGCCCGAGGCGGTCGGAGCCTGGCTGGCCACGACGGCGCGGCGCGAGGCGTTGCGGATGCTGAAACTACGCGGGCGGGAGATCGTCACCGACGACGAGTCGCAGCTCGTCCGGGACGACACGCACGAGCATTTCCCCGGCCCCGAGGCCCAGGTGCTCACCGCCGACCGCAACCGCAGGCTGTGGAACGCGTTCGAGCGACTGCCGGACAGGTGCCGGGCCCTGCTGAGGCTGCTGGTGGTCGTCGAGCCGCCGTATGCGGAGGTGGCGGCGGCGCTCGACATGCCGATCGGCAGCATCGGTCCCACGCGGGCCCGCTGCCTGGAACGCCTGCGGCGGCTGCTCGGCGACGACGGCCCGACCGACCTGTCCGGGGGCGCCTGACGTGAACCCCACACCGGAGCGTGCCGACGACGCGCTGCTCGCGGAGCTCGGGGAGGTCCTGCGCAGGGACCACCAGCCGCCCGCGGACGTGATCGACGCCGCGAAGGAGCTCTTCACCTGGCGCACCGTGGACGCGGAGCTCGCCGCACTGACCTTCGACTCCCTTCTCGACGACGAGCCGGCCGCGGTGCGTTCCACCGCCGCGGCGCCGCGGCTGCTCACGTTCGAGGCCGACGGAATCACGCTCGAGCTCGAGGTGGAGGCGGATGCGGGCGGGAGCCGCAGGCTGGTGGGCCAGGTGGTCCCGCCCCGGGCCGGCGATCTGGAACTGGTCGTCGACGGCCGGACGGACCGGGTGCCGGTCGACGACGTCGGCCGCTTCGTGATCGCCCTCCCCGACGAGCCGGGCCGGATCCTGTTGCGGCTCACGGTGGCGGGCCACGGCATCTCGGTGGTCGCGGTCGTCTGACGTATCAGCCGGTACCCGTCCGCGCTCTGGCCACTGTCGGCGGAACGCGATGACGAGGAGCGACCATGGCTGAGCCCGAGCCCGTGTACGGATCCGTACCCGAGTACGCCCCGAGCGGCACGTCGCAGGACAACCGCATCGTGGCCGACGTCCGCGACCTCCGATCCATCCGCGCGGAACTCGCGACGCTGGGCGTCGGCGTGGTGGACCTCGGCGAGATCCGCAGGCTCCAGGTGGCGATGATCGGGCTCTCCGGCCTCGACGCCGTCGGCGGCCGGGAGGACGCGCAGGCCGTTGCGGCCCGGCTCGGGGCGCGGTACGCCGACGACGGCCGCTACAGCACGGCCCCGACCCCTCTGGACGTCGTCATGACGCTGGTCCGCGACGCCTTCGCCGCGAATTTCCGCAGGCAGCCGCGGATGGGCAAGAACCGGTCGATGGAGGTGGTGGGCGGGCTCCCGCACTGGGCGGCCGCGGAGCTGCCGGAGCCGGTCGCGACGGATCCCGGGCTGCTGCCGCGTGGCCCCGTCGACGGGCCGGGACTGCGGGTGGGTGTGCTCGACACCGCGATGTCCGACAACCGGGTGCTGGCCGGTCGTTTCCGCAGCGACGACTTCGTGCCCGAGAAGGGCCCGCACCCCACCTGGGCCGGGCACTCCACGTTCATCGTCGGCCGGATCCTGCAGCGCGCCCCGGGCGCCGACGTGCGGGTCCGGCAGGTGCTCGGCGGCAGGTACGGCACGTCGACGGCCTGGGAGCTCGCGGAGGGGATGGCGTCGTTCCTCGGCAGCGGAACGGAGGTCCTGAACCTCTCGCTCGGATGCTTCACCGACGACGACGAGCCGCCGTTCCTGCTGGTCCGCGCCGTGGATGCGCTCGCAGCGGAGATGATCGTCGTCGCAGCGGCGGGCAACCACGGCAGGCGCTCCTACCCGATGCCGGCCCTGGACGAGGACGGGAAGCCGGAGTGGCGGCCCGAGCCACTGAGCCCGTCGTCCCCGATGTGGCCCGCGGCGATCGACGGCGTCGTGGCGGTCGGTGCGGCGAACATCGGCGGATCCGGTGACGCCGTCCAGATGACCCCGGCCGATTTCACCCCGGTCGACGTGCCGTGGATCCAGCTCTGGGCCCCCGGCGTCGCGGTGGTGAGCACCTACCTGGAGGGGGAGGCCGTCGCCACGCTCTGGGAGTGGAACGACGACGGCACCGTCTCCGCCCCGAAGCCCTGGCACGACACGTTCCACGGCTGGGCGACCTGGAGCGGCACGTCGATGTCGGCCGGTGACGTGACGGGGGAGATCGCGGGGATCGCGCAGCGCTGCAACGTCGGGGCCGTCGAGGCCTACCGGATGATCGCCGAGCGGCCCGGCGGGTGGGTCGGACCGGACGACATCAGGCCCTGGATCTGAGGGCGGCCCGCGAGGCTCCATCCGGAGCCCAGTGACACGAACCCGGCGGCGGCCGCGACGGCCGCGTGGTCTCCCACGTCGACGGCGGCCTGTGCCTCGGCCAGGGCGGCCCCGGCCGGCCTCCCGGTCCGGAGCAGCTCGTGGAACGCCACCATGAACGTCGTCGTCTCGATGTCGGGCACGGGCATCACCGACGCCACCACCTGGCGCGTGCCGTGGGCGAGGAAGGTGGCGGTCAGGCCGAGCAGCTCGTCCCCGGCGGTGACGGCCGCGCGTCCCACGTTGCAGGCCGAGAGCACCACCAGCTCCGGGGCGCGGACGACGTGCTCGAGGTCGTAGACGGTCAACGGGCCGTCGTGGAGCTGGATGGCGGAGAAGAGCGGGTTGGTGGGGTGGACGTCGCCGTGGGCGGCGATGTGAGCCATCCGCACCCCGTCGAGCGCACGGGACAGCGCCGCCGCCGTGGCGGTTCCGCCGAGGATCGGGGTGACGCCGTGCAGCCCGGCCACCGCCCGGGCCTCGGCATCGGCGCCGGGCAGGCCGGGCCCGGCCGCGACGGTGATGCCGTCGCCGTCGAGCGGAGCCCGCTCGGCCGCGCACCACAGCGCGGCCGACGGAGCCACGCTCACCGGGCGGCCCACGCAGGAGGGCAGAACCGACCACGGCAGTGACTGCAGCGGGCCGGTGGGCACCAGAACGAGCGACCGGTCACCGACCGCCCGGGCGAGAGGGCCGAGAACCAGCGCGTCCAGCCGGGCGGCCGCCTGCCACAGCAGCTCCGACGCCGCCTGCCGGCTCAGCGGCCGGGTGCTCGGATGGGCCATCCGGCGCAGCGCGAACGGGATCCGGTCGATCAGCTCGGCGACCTGCGTGAGTTCACCCAGCCGGTGCAGCAGGATGCGCCCGCCCGCCACCGTGACGGCGTGCAGCGTCGGTCCGCTGACGACGAATTCCACGAGCGCCGACTCCCCGAGCGCCGCCGCGATCTCGGCGGGAGGCACCGAGGCGCGCAGCGCGTCGGCGGCGCCCGCGGGGAGGTGCCGGGTGCGGTCGCGGACGGCGCGTTCCAGCTCGAGCCGGCGCGTCATGAGCCGTGCCGTCGGACGCCCGGCACCGACCGCGTCGTGCACCGCCCGGGCCGTGGCCCGCAGCTCCCCGAGCGCCTGTGCGAGCTCGGGATCGTCCGGGGGCCGGACGGGCCGCAGCAGGAGGTGACTCGCCCGGCCCTCCTCGGCCCACCGCAGCACCCGCGCGGGTCTGCCGTCGTCGAGCGCCATCGCCAGGCCGAGCTCCGCGAGCTCGACGCGGTGGCCCGAGGCGTAGGCCCGCAGGTCGGTGGCGCCGAACGTGGCACGGTGCTCGTCGATCACGCGCAGGCCGCAGCGGACCGCGATCCGTGCTCCGCGGCGGTTGCCCCTCGTGTCGCGCAACAGTGCCTCCGCATACCAGGCGCGGGCCCGCAGCATCACGTTGCCGCGGGTCCGCCAGCCGGCGGCGACGGAGAGGAACCGGGCGGCCCCGGCCGGGTCTCCCAGCGAAAGGGACAGCCGTCCCGCCATCACCCGCGTCTCCAGCGCCGGCACCAGCCAGCGGGCGGCCTCCAGCGAGTCGGCGAGATCGGCCAGCTCGGGGACACCGCCGGGCGGGGGTTCCTCGATCACACCGCGGACCTTCGCCGCGACGAAGCGGCCGAGCAGCGCCCACCCGGGTCGCTGTTGCCGCTCGAACTCCCTGATCGCCAGCCCGGCCTGCTCCAGCGCCTGCGCGTGGCGTCCGGAGGCCGCGGCGGTCTGCGCCAGCAGCAGCCGGACCTCGGGCAGGGTGAGGTTCCGTCCGGTGCGCTCCACCAGCTCCACGGCCTGTTCCGCGGCCTCGTGCGCCTCCGTCACGAGGAACGCCGAGAGCAGGAGCTGGCTGCGGTCGGTGAGGACCTCGCCGAGATCGGACCCGAGCCGGCGGAAGCTCTGCTCGGCGCGGTGCAGGTGGTCGAGTGCCGCGGGTACGTCGCCCCGCATGCCGGCGACCCACCCCATGTTCTGCAGACAGAACGCCACCGACAGGTCCAGCCCGAGCTCGCGGCACAGGCGCCCGGCCTCCCGCAGATCGATCTCGGCCGGCCCGAACTCGTTGCGGTAGGCGCGGCTCAGGCCGCGGTTGCTCAGGACCCGCCACAACCACGGGAGGTCGGCGGCGCGCCGCAGGGTGGGGATCGCCTGCTGGTAGGAGGCGATCGCCTCGTCGTGCCGGCCGAGCTGGGACAGCAGCACGCCGCGCTGCGCGGTGGCCCTGGCCCGCCGCAGCGGGTCGAGGTCGAGGTCGAGGACGTCGCCGACCTCGCGCAGCGCCTGCTGGGCCCCGCCCCGGATCCCGAGGACCCAGGCGAGCTGGATGCGGGCGTCCACGGTCAGCTCGAAGGACTCGGCCCGGCGCCCGGCCGCCGCAGCGGCCCTCAGGTGCCGGACGGCCGTACCGGGGGCCGCCACGTGCACGGCGGCCATCCCGAGCGCCCGCTCGGCGACGGACGCGGACGCGTGGTCACCTCGCGCCCGTGCCCGTCGCCGGGCCGTCGTGGCCAGGACCGTGGCCCGGGCCGGATCGGCATCGGCCAGGTGGAGTGCCTCGAGAGCGTCGTCCACCTGGCGTCAGCCCCGACTCAGCGCATCGCGCGGTTGATCGCCGACACCACGGCCTTGAGGCTCGCTGAGACGATCGAGCCGTCCACGCCGACCCCCCAGAGCACGGTGTCGTCCACCGCACACTCGACGTAGGCGGCGGCGCGGGCGTCGTCGCCGCCGCCCATGGCGTGCTCGTGGTAGTCGAGGACACGCACGTTGAAGCCGATGCCGGCCAGCGCGTCGACGAACGCGGCGATGGGGCCGTTGCCGCTCCCGGTGATCTCGTGCAGGTCGCTCTCGACGCGCACGGTGGCCACGATCTCGTCGACGCCCTCGCCGTCGCTGGACAGCCGGTGGCGGATGAGTTTCAGCGGGGTGACGCGCTCCAGGTACTCGATGTCGAACGCGTCGCGCATCTCCTTGGGGGAGACCTCGCCGCCCTCGGAGTCGGTGACCTCCTGGATGACCTTCGAGAACTCCATCTGCAGGCGGCGCGGCAGGTCGAGGCTGTGCTCGGCCTTCATGATGTAGGCGACGCCGCCCTTGCCGGACTGCGAGTTCACCCGGATCACGGCCTCGTAGGAGCGGCCGATGTCCTTGGGGTCGACGGGCAGGTAGGGCACCTCCCACGTCTGCTCCTCGACCGTGACGCCGGCCTCCTCAGCGGCCGCCTTCATCGCGTCGAAGCCCTTGTTGATCGCGTCCTGGTGGCTGCCGGAGAACGCCGTGTAGACCAGGTCGCCGCCCCACGGGTGGCGCTCGGCCACGGGCAGCTGGTTGCAGTACTCGACGGTGCGGCGGATCTCGTCGATGTCGGAGAAGTCGATCTGGGGGTCGATGCCCTGGGTGAACAGGTTCATCCCCAGCGTCACCAGGTCGACGTTGCCGGTGCGCTCGCCGTTGCCGAACAGGCAGCCCTCGATGTGGTCGGCACCGGCCTGGTAGCCCAGCTCGGCCGCGGCCACGCCGGTGCC
>JBBRLM010000067.1:0-35658 GCA_038231335.1 Mycobacteriales bacterium | reverse complement strand
TTCATAAGTTGATAGTGTTGTCGGTGGCTATAGCGGTGGGGGAACGCCCGGTCCCATCCCGAACCCGGAAGCTAAGCCCACCTGCGCCGATGGTACTGCACTCGTTAGGGTGTGGGAGAGTAGGTCGCCGCCGACATCAAAATTCGAAGTAGGCCCCCGCCGTGAGGTGGGGGCCTACTTTTTTGTATCCTCTACAGGTGAGTATCGCGGATGGTTCCGGCGATAACCGCCCGCGACGAGATGATCGCGCCGGCGCCGGGGACCGCAAGGACAGGCCCACCCGTTCCAGCAACGAGCGCGGTGATCGTTCCGGAGGATCCGGGGATCGCCGGGAAGACCGTGGCAACTCCGGCTCGCGCGTCGGCAGCGGGTGGTCGAAGTCCTCGGGCTCATCCGGCCGTCCGTCGGGCGGTGCGGGCTCCAGGGACGCCGGCCGCCGCGACGACCGGCGACGCGACGACCGTCCGGGTGGGGACACGGGCGCGGCCCGGTCCTCCTGGCAGGAACGGTCGGCGCGCAGGAGCGACGGCGACCGGCGTAGTGAGGCCCCGCGTCGTCAGGACGGGCCGGGACGCGACCAGCAGGACCGCTACCGCCCCGCGGACGGGGGCGGGTCCGCCCGTCCGGATCGCGGCGCACGGAACGATCGCGGCGGTGACGACCGTCGACGCGACGACCGTGGCGGCAGCGCTGCAGGCCGTGGTGGGGCCGGTCGCAGCACGGGTGGCTACCAGGGTTCCTCCGGTGGCCGTCCCGACCGGGGCGGATCGGACGACCGCCGCGGTGCCGGCACGGGTGGCGACCGGCGGCCGTTCGGCGAGCGCGGCGCGACCGGGGGCTCCCGCGGCAAGTGGACGCCCAAGACCGAGGGCGGCCGCCGTGCCGCGGCCGGGGAGTCACGGGCGGAGCGGGGTGACGGGCCGGATCGTCGCTCGGGCGAGCGGAAGACCTACGGTGGCGGGAACGACAGCCGCCCCACCGGACAGCGCGGCACCTACGGCGGACGGTCCGACGGCGACCGCCGGACCTCCTCGAGCTCCGACCGCGACGGGTCGTCGCGCGACGAACGCCGATCGGGCCCGTACCGCGGGAACGACGACCGTCGAGGGGGCACCGGGCAGGGATCGGGCGGACGCTCGTACACACCGCGCGAGGGTGGTTCCCACGGCGGACGCGGGTCCGACGACCGGGATCGCGGTTCCGACCGCCCGGCCTACCGGGCGCGCGACCACAGCGACCGGCCGGCCGGCGCGGGCTATGCGGGGCGCGGCGACGACCGCCGCGCCGGCGGCGCAGGACGGCCAACGGGCGGAGCGCGCGACGGCGACCGGGGTGGTTCCAGCCGCTACAACTCGGACCGCTCGGCCGGACCGCGGGACGGTGGATCGTCTTCTGCGCGGTCCTACTCCGCACGTCCGGATTTCGCGAAGTCCGACTCGGCCCGCGACGGCGACAGCCGCAGCGAATCCCCGCGCTCCGACTCAGGGCGTTCGAATGCGGCTCGATCCGACTATTCGCGGCCGGATTCGTCCCGCCGCGGTTCCGGGCGGCCCGAGTCGGATCGATCCGGGCGTTCGGATTCTCCGCGTTCGGATTCCGGGCGATCTGATTCCGGACGGCCCGACTCCGGGCGCTCCGGTTCCGGAGGATCCGATTCGCGACGTTCCGATGCGGGTCGACCAGATGCGAGGCGGTCCCCGGGTGGAACCGGTCGTGACGCCGACCGGCGTGGTGCGGGCACCTACGGCGACCGGCGTGGAAGTGGCGCAGGCCCGGAGCGGCGCCTGTCGGATCGGCGCGATCAGGGCGGTCGTGGCGACCGCCCCGACCGTCGCACTCCCGAGGGTGTGACCACCACGCACGTGGAGGAGCCCGATCTCCCCGACGGCATCACCCCGGGCGAACTGGACGACGAGGCCCGCCGGGACCTGCGCGGTCTGCAGAAGGACACGGCCGACGTCGTCGCGAAGCACCTCGTGGCCGCGGGGATGCTCGTGGACGAGGACCCGGAGCAGGCGCTGGCCCACGCGCGCTACGCACGCAGGCGGGCGTCGCGGATCGCCGTCGTGCGGGAGGCTGCAGGGATCGTGGCGTACCACGCCGGCGAGTGGAACGAGGCTCTCGGCGAGCTGCGTGCAGCCCGGCGGATGGGCGGTGGTCCGGGGCACCTCGCGGTCATGGCCGACATCGAGCGCGCCCTCGGGCGTCCGGAGCGGGCCCTGGAGCTGGTGCGCGCGCCGGAGGCGAAGGAGCTGGGCAAGGCGGAGACGATCGAGCTGGCCATCGTCGCCGCGGGAGCCCGTCGGGATCTCGGCGAGTTCGACGCCGCGGTCGTGGGCCTGCAGATCCCGGAGCTGGAGCCCACCCGCCGCGAGCCCTGGAGCCCACGGCTCTTCTACGCCTACGCCGACAACCTGCTGGCCGCGGGGCGGGAGTCCGACGCGCTGCAGTGGTTCGTCCATACCGTGGACGCCGACGCCGACGGGGAGACCGACGCCGGTGAGCGGATCGCCGAGCTGACCGGCGAGCCGGTCGACGACGACGGAGTGACCTTCCAGGGTGAGGACGAGGTCGAGTTGGAGAGCGTCGACTCCGACACCGACTCCGACACCGACCCGGACACCGGCGAGGACGATGGCGTCGTCGCCGATGAGGCCGACACCCACGCCGACGCCGACGCCGACACCGACGAGGACGCGGACGAGGTGACCGTTTCCGCCACGTCGGCGGAGGTCACGGTCGAGCCCGATGCCGAGGTCGCGACGACCGCCGAGGTCGCGACGACCGCTGAGGCCGACGCCGTTCAGGCCGGGACCACCGGTGGGGCCGAGACCGCCGGTGGGGCCGAGACCGCCGCCGAGGTGGAGCCAGTCGTCGTCGAGCCTGCCGACCAGCCGGATGAGAGCCCGGCTGACGGGGCGGGCGACCGGTGACGGACCTGCTGGACCGGTACGACGTCCTGCTCGCCGACCTGGACGGCACGCTGTACCGCGGTCAGGCCGCCGTGCCCGGCGCGGCGGAGGCCGTGCGCGGGGCTGCGGAGCGCGGGGTGCGCACGGTGTACGTCACCAACAACGCGTCCCGGCGCCCCGCCGACGTCGCGCAGCACCTGGCCGAGCTGGGTTTCCCGGCCGACACCGACGACGTGGCGACGAGCTCGCAGGCCGCCGCCGCGATGCTCGCGGAGCAGTTGCCCGCCGGGTCGCCGGTGCTGGTCGTCGGCACCGACGCGCTGGCCGCCGAGGTGACGGCCACGGGGCTCACCGTCACCGACGACCCGGCCGTCGCGGCGGCCGTGGTGCAGGGCCACAGCCCCGACACCGGTTGGCGGGTGCTCGCCGACGCGTCCGTCGCGTTGCGGGCCGGCGCGGTGTGGGTGGCGTGCAACCTCGACCCGACCCTGCCGACCGAGCGCGGGCCGTTGCCCGGCAACGGGTCGATGGTGTCGGTGCTGCGCACGGCCACCGGGCTGGAGCCGCAGGTGGCGGGGAAGCCCGCCACCGCGCAGCTGCTGGCGGCGGTCAAGCGCACCGGGGCGAAACGGGCGCTCGTGGTGGGGGACCGGCTCGACACCGACATCGAGGGCGGCCGGGCCGCGGAGCTGGCCACGCTGCTCGTCCTCACCGGGGTGTCCGGTGCCGCCGAGGTGCTCGCTGCGCCGCCCGAGCTGCGGCCGGACTACATCGGGGCCGACATGAGCGTGCTCACCGCCTCCGCCGGCGAACTTGCGCCGGGTGCTCCGTCCGGCTGGACGGCGGAGGTCACCGGCGACGGCGGCCTGCGCCTGGCGGGCAGTGGCGACATGGTGGCGGCGCTGCGGACGTTGTGCTCTCCCCACTGGGCGGCGGGCGGCGGCCCGGCCACCGTCACCGCCGACGGTCCGGACGCCGAGCGGGCCCTCAAGGAACTCGGGCTGACCGGGCCTCGGCTACCGTGAGCGGGTGACCTTCCCGACAGGCGGTCCCGTTCCGGGCCCCCCGCGTCCCGCCGACCCCCGCGCGGCCCGGCCCGAGCCGGGCGGGGTGGTCGCACAGGCCATGGCTGGCCTGGAGGGCCTCGAGGACCGACCGCTGGCCGAGCACGTCGACGCATTCGAGCGGGTCCATGCCGCGCTGGGCGAGGCGCTCGCCGACGGGTCGGCGTGACGCGGGTGGTCACCCGAGCCCGGCTCGACGCCGAGCTGGTCCGACGCGGCCTGGCCCGGTCCCGCCAGCAGGCCGGCGAGCTGATCGAGCAGGGCCGCGTCGCCGTCCGCGGGGTGGCGGCGGGCAAGGCGGCCACGATGGTCGACCGCGACACCCCCGTCACCGTCCAGGAGACCGGCGAGCGTGAGTGGGCGTCGCGGGGCGCGCACAAGCTGATCGGGGCGCTCGACGCGTTCGGCGTCGACGTCACCGGCGCGCGCTGCCTCGACGCCGGCGCGTCCACGGGCGGGTTCACCGATGTGCTGCTGGAACGCGGCGCGCGTGAGGTCGAGGCCGTCGACGTCGGGTACGGCCAGCTCATCTGGCGGCTGCAGAGCGACGAGCGTGTGCATGTGCACGACCGCACCAACGTCCGTGCGCTGGAGCCGACCGCGATCGGAGGCACCGTCGACGTCACCGTCGCCGACCTGTCGTTCATCTCGCTGCGCACGGTGCTGCCCGCGCTCGCCGCGTGCACCGCGGGCACCCTGCTGCCGATGGTGAAGCCGCAGTTCGAGGTGGGGCGCGAGCGGCTGGGCTCCGGCGGAGTGGTGCGGGATCCCGCGCTGCGGCTCTCGGCGCTCGCCGACGTGGCTGCTGCGGCGCGGAGGCTGGGACTGCGGCTGCAGGGAGCCGTGGCCAGCCCGCTGCCGGGGCCGTCGGGCAACGTGGAGTTCTTCCTGCGGCTCGCCCGTGACGGCGACGACGTGGGCGACGACGTGCTGGCCACTGCGGTGTCGGAGGGGCCTGTATGAGTGCGCCGGCGACGATCACGGCTCTCGTTCCGGCCGCGGCACCGATCGAGGAGCACTCGGTATGAGCGCACGTGAGGTCACCATGGTCCTGCACTCGGGCCGCGAGACCAACCGGCGCACCGCCGCGCACGTCGCCAAGTCGCTGGCCGACTCCGGTGTCCGGCTGCGGGTGATCGGCGACGAGTGGTCCGAGGTCCCCGACGGCGACCTGCCCACCGGGATGGAGCCGCGCATCGTCGACGGTCGCCCGGGATGCGCGGAGGGCTCCGAGGTCGTACTGGTCCTCGGGGGTGACGGCACGCTGCTGCGCGCCGCGGAGATGGCGCGGCCGGTGGGCGTGCCGCTGCTCGGCGTCAACCTGGGGCGGGTGGGCTTCCTCGCCGAGACCGAGGAGGAGTCGCTCGACGAGGCGCTCGACGCCGTCGTCCAGGGCACCTACTCGGTGGAGGAGCGCATGACGCTCGACGCCGTGGCCCGCTCCAACGGCGACGTCCTCGCCCGCACGTGGGCGCTGAACGAGGCCACGGTCGAGAAGAGCACTCGGGAGCGGATCCTCGAGGTGGTGCTGGAGGTCGATGGGCGTCCGGTGTCGGCGTTCGGCTGCGACGGCGTGCTGTGCGCGACGCCCACCGGGTCCACGGCCTACGCGTTCTCGGCGGGTGGCCCGCTGATCTGGCCGCAGGTGGAGGCCCTGCTGCTGGTGCCGAGCAACGCGCACGCGCTGTTCGCCCGGCCCATGGTGATCTCGCCCGACAGCACGGTGGCGATCGAGGTCGACGCGTCCGGGCCGCCCGCCGTGCTCGACTGCGACGGCCGCCGCACGTTCCCCCTGCGTCCGGGTTCGCGCGTCGAGATCACGCGTGGGGAGATGCCGGTGCGCATGGTGCGCCTGGACGGGCGGCCGTTCGCCGACCGGCTGGTGCGCAAGTTCGACCTGCCGGTCCGGGGGTGGCGCGGAGCCCGGCCTGTGGACGGCTGATCCGAACTGTCGGGGCGGGGTCGTAGGCTTCGCCCCATGCTGGCCGAGATGCGGATCCAGGGACTCGGCGTGATCGACGACGCCACGCTCGACCTGGACCCCGGGCTCACCGTCCTCACGGGGGAGACCGGTGCGGGCAAGACCATGGTCGTCACCGGGTTGTCGCTGCTCGGTGGCGGTCGCGCGGAAGCGTCACGGGTGTCGGAGGGCGCCAAACGCGCGGTTGTCGAGGGGCGGTTCACCGCCGACGCCGCGGCCATGGCCGTCGCCGACGAGGTGGGCGCCGACGCCGACGAGGACGGCACGCTGATCGCGATCCGCACCGTGGGCGCCGACGGGCGTTCGCGGGCACACCTGGGAGGCCGGTCGGTGCCCGTCGGGGTGCTGGGCCGCCTGGCCGAGGCCACCCTGGCCGTCCACGGCCAGAACGACCAGCTGCGGCTGCTGCGCCCGGCGGAACAACGAGCCCTGCTCGACCGGTTCGCCGGCGACGCCGTGGGGGTCCCGCTGGAGCGCTACCGCACGACCCGCGCCGAGTGGCTGCGCGTGGCCGCGGAGCTCGTCGAACGCCGCGACGGGGCGCGCCGCCTCGCCCAGGAGGCCGATCTGCTGCGCCACGGGCTCACCGAGATCGGGTCGGTCGGTCCGCAGCCCGGCGAGGATGTCGAGCTGGTGGAGCAGGGGCGTCGCCTCGCGGCCGCCGACGACCTGCGCGAGGTCGCGTCCGCTGCCCATGCGGCACTCGTCGGCGGGGACGACATGGAGGCACCCGCGGCACTCGCCCTCATCGGTGACGCCCGCAGCCGGCTCTCCGCAGCCGGCGACAGCGAGCTCACCGCGCTCGACGCCCGGCTCGCCGAGGCCCTCGCCCTGATCGGCGACGTCGGCACCGAGCTCACCGGCTACCTCGACCGCCTCGACGCCGATCCCGAGCGGCTGGCGTCGGTGCTGTCGCGGCAGGCCGAGCTCAAGGCGTTGACCCGCAAGTACGCGGCCGACGTCGACGGCGTGCTGGCCTGGGCCACGGAGGCGCGGGAGCGGCTGGCGGGGCTCGATGTGTCCGACGAGGCGCTGGCCGGGCTCGGCGCCCACCGCGACGCCCTGGCCTCCGATCTCGCCGAGTACGCGGTGGCCGTCACGGCGGCCCGCACGGAGGCCGCAGCCCGGCTCGCCGACGCCACCACCGCGGAGTTGGCCGGGCTCGCGATGGGCGATGCGCGGCTGCTGGTCTCCGTCTCGCCCCGGGAGGCGGTCGCCGGCACACCCGACACGCTGTCGATCGGGAAGGCCACGCTCGTGGCCGGCTCCAGTGGCGTCGACGAGGTCGAGCTGCGCCTGGTCGCCCACGGCGGTGCCGCCCCGCTGCCGCTGCACAAGGGCGCGTCGGGCGGTGAGCTGTCACGGGTGATGCTGGCCCTCGAAGTGGCGCTGGCCGGGGCCGACCCGGTGCCCACCATGGTGTTCGACGAGGTCGACGCCGGCGTCGGCGGGCGGGCAGCGGTGGAGATCGGCCGGCGGCTCGCGAAGCTGGCGGCGCGCCACCAGGTCATCGTGGTCACCCACCTGCCCCAGGTGGCGGCCTACGCCGACCGGCACCTGGTCGTCGACAAGTCGGTGCGGGGCGAGAACGGCGCCCGGCGCAGCATCGTACGGAGGCTCGCGGAGGCCGACCGCATCGTGGAGCTGGCGCGGATGCTCGCCGGCCTGGACGACACCGACACCGGCCGCGCCCACGCCGAGGAGCTGCTGGGCGCAGCGAGAGCCCACCGCGAGGCCGACCGCGCCGAGCCGGCCCCGGCGCCCCGCAAACCCCGCCGCACAACCCCCGCGCGCACCTGACCGGTCCCGGTCCCGGCTGAGTTCGCCATCCCGTGGCGCCCAGGACTCTTGCCCGGTGATCACGGGCAGATGGTCGCGCACCGAGATCTACGGACGACCATCTCGCCGTGATCACCGCCCTCCCGACCGTGGGCCGGTGCGCGCCCGCTGCCGTGGTCGGGCCAACCGGCGAACTCGGCCCGCGAGATGGCGAACTCGCGGGGTGGGGAGTGGGGGTGAACGGCGGGTGGGCGTCGGCGTGCCTTCCTGGTATTGCGGTCACCGGGTGTCACAGTGCGTGCATGAAGTTGTCCGGCCTGCTGCACCGCACGCGCCCAGAACTGCCCGGGCTCGCCGGTACCGCGCGCGTCGACCGGCGGACCGACGGCCTGTTGCGCCGCGTGAAGTCCGGTGAGATCGCCGTCCTCGACCAGATCGACCTGGATCGCGCCACCGCCGACGCCCTCGTCGCCGCCGACGTCGCCGCGGTGGTCAACGCGTCGCCGTCGATCTCCGGGCGGTTCCCCAACCTCGGCCCCGAGATCCTCGTCGCCGCGGGGATCATGCTCGTCGACAACGTGGGGCCCGAGGCCCTGTACGCGATCAAGGACGGCGCCCGCATCCGCCTCGACGGCGGCGTGATCTACGCGGGGGAGCTCCAGCTCGGTGCGGGGGTGCTGCAGGACGCCGACTCGGTGGCCGACGCGCTCGTGGAGGCCAAGTCCGGGCTGACCCACCAGCTCGAGGCATTCGCCGCCAACACCATCGAGTTCATGCGCCAGGAACGCGCCCTGCTGCTCGACGGCGCGGGTGTGCCGCCCGTCGATGTGGAGCTGGCCGGGCGCCAGGTGCTCGTCGTCGCTGCGGGGTTCGACGCCGCTGCCGAGCTCGCGCGACTCAAGAACTACATCCGCGAGTACCGGCCGGTGCTGGTCGGCGTCGGTGCGGGCGCGGACGTGCTGATGGCCGCGGGCCACAAGCCTGCGCTGATCGTCGGCGATCCGGCCGAGGTGTCCAACGAGACCCTGACCTGCGGCGCCGACATCGTCGTGCCCGCCTTCGCCGACGGCCACGCGCCCGGCCTGCACCGCGTGCAGGACCTCGGCGCGGGCGCCGTCACGTTCCCGAGCACGGCCAACCCCGAGGACCTCGCGCTGCTGCTCGCCACGCACCACGACGCCGCGCTCGTCGTCACCGTCGGGTTGTCGGGCAACATGGCCGAGTTCCTCGACCGCGGCCGCGCGGGCAGCAACGCCTCCACGTTCCTCACGCGGCTGCAGCTGGGTGGCGCGCTCGTCGACAGCCGGGTGATCGCCACGCTCTACCGCAGCCGGATCTCGGCCGGGGCGATCCTGTTGATGATCGGTGCCGCGGTCGTCGCGATCGTGGCGGCGCTGCTCGTGTCCGATGCGGGTGACGCGATCCTGGCCTGGGTCTCCCACGGCTGGGGGGCCCTGTTCGAGGTGATCAGGGGCTGGTTCGGGTGATCTCCCTGCGCTACCACGCCGTGTCCATCGCGGCGGTGTTCCTGGCCCTGGCCGTCGGGGTCGTCCTCGGGGCGAGCGGGGTGTCGGAGCGTCTGCTCGGCGCTGTGACGACCAAGGCCGACAACCTGGGTGGCCAGGTCCAGCAGCTCACCGCCGAGCGGGACTCGCTGGCCGCGTCGCAGCGCGCGTCCGACGAGTTCGCCCAGCGCATCGGCCCGGCGGCCGTCCGGGGATCTCTCACGGGCCAGACCGTCGTGTTGATCACCTCGGGGGCCGACCCGGCCGACCGCAACGCGGTGGTGGCGCTGCTCGGGCAGTCCGGCGCGAAGGTCACCGGAGAGGTCGCCCTCACCGACGCCGTCGGTGATCCCTCCCGGGCCGACCAGCTCCGCCAGCTCACCGCGCAGCTGCTGCCCAGCGGCGCGCAGCTGCCCGCCGCGTCCGACACCGGGAGCCTGGCCGGTGGTCTGGTCGGCGGAGTCCTCCTCGCGAAGGCCGGCACGACGCCGGACCAGGAACGTGCCGTGCTCTCCGGTCTCGCCGGCGCCGGTTTCGTGGCGCCCGGCGACCCGCCGGCGCCGGCCAACCTGGCGCTCGTCCTCACCGGCGGCGCCCTCACCGGCGTCGACGCCCCCGACGCCGCGGCGACCATCGCGCGCTTCGCCGCCCAGCTCGACCGGGCCGGCGGGGGAGCGGTGCTGGCCGGGCGGGCCGGCTCGTCCGACGCGACCGGCGCCGTCGGCGTGGCGCGGGCCGACCCGACGATCACCGGGGCCATGTCCACCGTGGACAACCTGCAGACCGGCGCGGGCCAGGTCTCCACGGTGCTGGCCCTGCGCGAGCAGGTGGACGGCCGGGCCGGCCAGTACGGCACGGCGGTCACGGCAGCGAACGGCTCGGCCCCCAAGGCGTAGAACCCGCCACATGGTCACCTGTGGCTGGTCCCGGCGGCTCTGAACAGCCTCAAGTGACCATGTGGCGGTTTGTGGCGGGTTTGTGGCGGGTCGTGCGGGGGGTGGGCCGCCGTCGTTGTAGGCTGAGCTCCCGTGCAGACTCGCGCGACTCGTCATCTGTTCGTCACCGGCGGAGTAGCGTCCTCGCTGGGTAAGGGTCTGACGGCGTCCAGCCTCGGCCAACTTCTCACGGCGCGTGGTCTGCGGGTGACCATGCAGAAGCTCGATCCCTATCTGAACGTGGATCCGGGCACCATGAACCCGTTCCAGCACGGCGAGGTCTTCGTCACCGAGGACGGCGCCGAGACCGATCTGGACATCGGCCACTACGAGCGGTTCCTCGACCGCAACCTGCACGGCCGGGCCAACGTCACGACAGGACAGGTCTACTCCACGGTGATCGCCAAGGAGCGCCGCGGCGAGTACCTGGGCGACACGGTGCAGGTCATCCCGCACATCACCAACGAGATCAAGGACCGCATCATCGCGATGGCGGAGCCCGACGAGGACGGCGTGACGCCGGACGTCGTGATCACCGAGGTGGGCGGCACCGTCGGCGACATCGAATCGCTCCCGTTCCTGGAGGCCGTCCGCCAGGTCCGCCACGAGGTGGGCCGGGACAACTGCTTCTTCCTGCACGTGTCGCTGGTGCCCTACCTCGCGCCGTCCGGGGAGCTCAAGACCAAGCCCACCCAGCACTCGGTGGCGGCGCTGCGCAACATCGGCATCCAGCCCGACGCGCTGGTCCTGCGCGCCGACCGCGAGATCCCCGACGACATGAAGCGGAAGATCAGCCTCATGTGCGACGTCGATCTCGACGGCGTGGTGGCCTGCCCGGACGCGCCGTCGATCTACGACATCCCGCGCGTGCTCCACAGCGAAGGCCTCGACGCCTACGTCGTGCGGCGGCTCGGGCTGCCGTTCCGCGACGTCGACTGGACGGTCTGGGGCGATCTGCTCGACCGCGTCCACCACCCCGACGAGACGGCCAGGATCGCGCTGGTCGGCAAGTACGTCGACCTGCCCGACGCCTACCTCTCGGTCACCGAGGCCCTGCGCGCGGGCGGGTTCGCCCACCGGGCGCGCGTGGAGATCCTCTGGGTCGAGTCCGACCGCTGCCGCACCCCGGCCGGTGCGGCCGCGGCGCTCGACGGCGTCGACGGCGTGCTGATCCCCGGCGGGTTCGGCGTCCGCGGCATCGAGGGCAAGCTCGGCGCCATCACCCATGCCCGCACGCGCGGCATCCCGACGCTGGGCCTGTGCCTGGGCCTGCAGTGCATGGTGATCGAGGCCGCGCGCTCGCTGGCCGGGCTCGACGACGCCAACTCGTCGGAGTTCGACGAGCGCACGCCGCACCCGGTGATCTCCACGATGGCCGACCAGCGCGACGTCGTGGCCGGTCAGCGCGACATGGGCGGCACGATGCGCCTCGGGGCCTATCCGGCCAGGCTCGGTGCGGGCACCGTCGTGGCCGCCGCCTACGGCAGCCGGGAGGTCTCCGAGCGCCACCGCCACCGCTACGAGGTCAACAACGCCTACCGCCAGCGGCTGGAGGAGGTCGGGCTCGTGTTCGGCGGCACCTCGCCGGACGGCAAGCTCGTCGAGTTCGTCGAGCTGCCCGCTGAGAAGCACCCGTTCTTCGTGGGCACGCAGGCCCACCCGGAGCTCAAGAGCCGACCGACCCGCCCGCACCCGCTGTTCGCGGCGTTCGTCAAGGCGGCGCTCGGCTACCGGGCCGAGGACCGGCTCCCCTTCGACGGCCCGGCCCGGGTGGCCGAACCCGTCGACGCCGTTCGGTAGGGGCGTGAGCCCACCGACGAACGGCACTCTCGTCGCACAGCTTCCGACGAGAGTGCCGTTCGTCGGAGGGAGATCACGCTGGGATAGCGTCGCGGCGTGACTTCTCCCCGGCACGACTTCCCCGTGCAGTCCAGCAAGGAGATCTACGTCGGGCGCGTCATGGCCCTGCGCTCCGACGAGGTCACGATGCCGGGCGGCCGGGTGGCCGTCCGGGAGATCCTGGAGCACCCCGGCGCCGTCGCGATCGTGGCGCTGGACCCCGACGACCGGCTGATGATGATCCACCAGTACCGCCATCCGGTGCACCGGCGGCTCTGGGAGCTGCCCGCGGGCCTGCTCGACGTCCAGGGCGAGGACCCGGTGGAGGCCGCGAAGCGCGAGCTGGAGGAGGAGGCCGGGCTCACGGCCACCGACTGGTCCGTGCTGATCGACGTGGTGCCCTCGCCCGGGTTCTCCGACGAGTCGGTGCGCGTCTTCCTCGCCCGCGGGCTCGCCGAGGTCGGACGCCCGGAGATGGGCGACGACGAGGAGTCCGACATGACCAGCCGCTGGGTGACGCTGTCGGTGGCCGTGCGGATGGTGCTGGCGGGCACGATCGTCAACGGCGTGACGGTGGCCGCGGTGCTGGCCGCCAATGCCGTGGCCGGGGCCGGGGCGCCCGGTCGCCCCGTCGACGCGCCGTGGCCGGACCGGCCCACGCGGTTCGCCGCGCGCAAGGACTGAGAGCGCTCAGGCCCCGTCCTGGGCGGCCGTGAT
Source organism: Mycobacteriales bacterium (assembly GCA_038231335.1). Lineage (GTDB taxonomy): Bacteria > Actinomycetota > Actinomycetes > Mycobacteriales > Pseudonocardiaceae > Pseudonocardia. The sequence goes on along the minus strand of JBBRLM010000067.1, from coordinate 22,926 downwards.
CAGGCTCAGGTACTCCGCGATCGTGGCATCGGTGCGGGCCTTGTCCACGCCGACTCCGGAGAGCAGGCCGGTGCCGTCCTCCAGCTCGAGCAGCGCCAGCAGGATGTGCTCGGTGCCGATGTAGTTGTGCCCCAGACGCAGGGCCTCGCGGAAGGTCAGCTCGAGTGCCTTCTTGGCCTGCGGGTCGAACGGCACCAGCGCGGGCATCGACTCGGCCGCCGCCGGAAGCGCCGCGGTGGCCGCTGCGCGGACGGCGTCGAGGGTGACGTCCTGCGCGACGATCGCGCGGGCGGCGAGGCCCTTGTCCTCGGCCAGCAGCCCCAGCAGCAGGTGGGCGGGGGTGATCGTGTCGTTGCTGGCGGCGCGGGCCTCGTTCTGTGAGGTGATCACGACGTTGCGGGCGCGGGGGGTGTAGCGGGAGAAGCCTTCTTCGGGGTCGAGGGATCCCTTCGGTACGAACCGCTTCTGTGCGGCCTGCTTGGTGACGCCCATGCTCCTGCCGATGTCGGTCCACGATGCTCCCGAGCGCCGGGCCTGGTCGACGAAGTGGCCGATGAGATGGTCGGCCACCTCGCCGAGGTGCTCGGCGGCGAGCACGGCGTCCTGCAGCCGGTCGAGGGCGTCGGTGTGGACGGTGGTGATGGCCCTGATGAGGTCGTCGAGCCGGACGGTGGTCTGCACGGGTTCTGTCATGCGTCAACTGTAGGTTGACGATTGCGCAGTCGTCAACCGTGAGTTGACGATCAGGTGTGGAACATGACGCTGCGGCACGCGAGGTGCAGGGCGAGCCGATCGTCGGGGTCGTTCAGCTCCACGCCCAGCAGCTCCTGCGCCCGCGCGATCCGGGTCGCGACCGTGTTGCGGTGCACCCCCAGCACCGCCGCGGCCCCCGTGAGCGACGACTCGGCGTCCAGGTAGGCCGTCAGGGTGCCGAGCAGGTCGCCGGGCTGGCCGTGCAGCGGATCGAGCATCGAACGCGCCGCGGGCAGGAACGTGTCGGTGCGGGTCCAGGCGAGCAGCAGCCGGCCCAGGCCGAGGCGGTCGACGTGCACGAAGTGTCCGCTGGCGGTGCGGGTGGTCGCGAGCCGGGCCGCATCGCCGGCCTCGCCCAGGGTTCGGGCGAGCCCTTCCACGCCTCGGTGCACCCGGCCCACTCCCATCGCGCTGCGCACCGACGTCCGCAGCAGCCACTGGGCCCGGCGCGTGGCGCTCCCGTGACGTTGCAACTCGGCGGCGGTGGGCTCGTGCTCGAACGTCGACCACGCGCCCCAGCCGGGCCCCTGCTCGACGACCGTCGCGCGCAGGTGCGCGGCGTCGAAGACGCGCAGGACCTCGGTCCGGGTGGCCACGACGTCGACGCCTGCCACGACGTCGATCCGGATACCGACGTGCCAGCCCTCGAGTTCCCACCCCGCGTCCAGCGCGCGGCGACGCGTCCCGGACGACGGATCTCCCGCGGTCTGCAACAGCTCGGCCAGCAACGATGTCCGCAGGCGGGCGTCACGCTCGACCGTCAACCGCTGCTGGGCCAGCCGGTTGGCCATCGACTCGGCAGCCACCGCCAGCGCGGCCGCGATCGCGGCGGACTCGGCGGGCAGGCCGGGCGGCACGGCGACCGCGAGCCGCGTCGAACCGGGCCCGTTCTGTCCGGGTTCCCGGGCCCGCGGGCGCCCTTCGTGGACCGGGTGCGTCACCAGCGACTCCTCCCCGGGGCCGTCCGGGGGGCCGGCCACCCGGCTTCCGGTGCCGTCGAGCAGCCAGACCGGACGCCGCCACGTGCGGCTCAGCTGGGCCACCAGCCCGTCGACACCGCTCGGCGCCGTGGAACAGGCCGCGGCGGTTCGCCTCACCAGATCGGCGACCACCTGGTCGGGCTCGCGCAGCAACCGGGTGGCAGCGAGCCCGGCGCCCAGCGGATCGGGCGACCCGAGTACGACCACCCCGATCCGCACGGCCAGCGCGGAACTGGCCCGTCGCAACGGTTCGGCACCCGGCAGCAGCACCGCCACCGCCGACGCCGCGGCAGCCCGGCGCAGCAGCGCGTCGAGGTGCCAGTCGTCGCGGTCGCCCGCCAGCCCGACCACGACGAGCGCTCCCGCCGAGGCCGACGGCTCCGCGCGCAGGTCGGGCACGGTCTGCACAGCGGCGAGCTCGACGGTGGCGGGATCGCCCGCGAGCACCGTCGTGCCGGCCCAGTCGGGATGGGTGAGCAGCGCGGCCAGGTCGACGGTCACATCAGCACCGGCTCGCGGTCATCGGCGCATCGTTGCAGACGGCGGGATCGTCGGTACCCGCGCTGCACCGAACGGGCCCTCCGTCAGAGGTGCGGCAGCAGGACAGGATCGCAATCCAGCCCGAACGCCCGCGGGGCGACGTGCGCCAGCCGCTCGGGAGTCGCCCGCCACCACGGCGGCCCCGGCAGCACGACGACGGTGACGTCGTCGCCGAGGCGCAACGCGTCGACGGCGATGGGTGCGGCGGTGCGCCGGTCGAGCACGCACAACAGATCGGGGCAGCTCGCGACGGGCAGCCCGTCGAGCAACGCCAGGAGATACTCGTTCTCGGCCTCGATCCGGAGCACGGCGCCGCTCTCGTCGATGATCGCGATCCCGGCCCGCCCGAACGTCGCCGAGGCGTGCCGGGCGATCTCCACCGTGCGGCCGGCCGCGAGGACCTGCCCGCCGAGTGCGTCCGCCACCTGGGAGGGGGAAGGTGTGCGGGGCAGGCTCGCATGGGCCCGGCCGAGGCCGAGCGCCCGGGCGAGGCTGCCGCGGCAGGAGTCCCGCACCACCACCGACGCCGGGACCGGCGCGAACGCGCAGCCCGCCCACCCGCCACCCTGCGCGACGAAGCCACGGCCGACCCGCTCCACCGCCAGCGGGCCGCCGCCGTCGAGCAGCATGGTCTGGCCGCCGGGCTCGGTCATGGCGCAGGGGGTCAGCGGGCCACCGGCGACGGCGCGGCTGAACTGGTCGGCCCGGGGGAGGGCCCGACCCATGAAGTCGGCGTCGACGAGTGGGAGGCCCAGTGCGGCGGCGGCGGTGACGGCGAGCGCCCCGTTGACCCCGGCCGCCTCTATCGACATCACCGCGCCTGCCGGGGTTCCGGTCCAGCGGGCGAGCGCGTCGACCGAGCTGTGGAACTCCGTGCCGCTCGGGAGCTTCTCGGTGAGCACACGGGTGCCACCGAGCATCCCGACGGCGACGACGAGGTCCTCACCGAGCTCCGCGGGGTCGTGCAGCACCAGCTCGCTGATGTCGAGCGTGCGCCGCAGCGACGGGCGGAAGACCTCGGGGTCACCGCCGCCCCCTGATCCGAGCAGCCCGAGCCCGAGCAGGACGCGTCGACGTCCTCGGCGCGCAGCACGGTCACCGGCGCATCGTCGCAGATCAGCCGACCGCCACCGGGTCCTCCACCGGACGGAAGTCCTCGTCCAGCCCGAAGCACGCCGGCCCGAACACGGCCAGGGCCTCCGGGGTGCGCATGATCTCCGGCGTCGAGATGCCGACGACCACCACCCGCTGCCCGTAGCGCAGCGTCTCGCTGGTGATCGGCTCGGCGGAGTCCGCCTCCAGCACGCAGATCAGGTCCGGGACGATGCAGGTGATCACCCCGTCGACCTCGGCCGTCAGGTTCTCGTTCTGGAATCGCGTGACGAGCGTGGACGTGCCGTCGAACGAGCTGAACCTCGCCCGGCCGCGGGTGAAGCCGCCCTCGGTGCGGCGCTCCACGTCGGAGACCTTGCCCGCGAACAGCACCCGCAGGTGGGTGTAGATCGTGCCGGACAGTACTTCCGTCAAGGCGGAGATCGGGTCGCGCAGCTGCTCACGGGCCTCGCGCACGGCCCGGCCGATGGTCAGCGCCAATGACAGAGTGCGGGGGACGGCGGTGCGCTTCACGTCGGCGCCGCTCATGGCGTAGTCGGCGATCAGGGCGGCGCCGCCCATCCGGATCGCGGCCCCGCGGGCGAGCCACTCCATGCGGGCGTTGTCGGTGCCGGTGTCGATGAGGACGGTCTCGCCGTGGTCGCCGGCCACGACCATCGGCGAACCAGGCACGCCGTAGACGCCGAACGTCTCCATCTGCAGCTCCGGGAACGCCCGGCCCATCCCGTCCGCATCCACGACCGGCAGGCCGGTGGACGCGGCCACCACCAGCGGGATCATCGAGTTGATGCCGCCGCACTCGATGGGCATGGTGGCGTCGGCGGTGCGGCCGAGGTGGCGCTCCAGTGTGCGCAGAGCCATGACGGCCTCGTCGCCGCGAGGGATCTTCTCGATCATGACGGTGGGTGCGCCCATCATCGCGGTCGGGATGACGAACGCGTCGTCGTCGAGCTCGTCGGGGTCCAGGACGGTGACGGGCCCGTGCTCGCGCATGCCGGCCGCGACCATCATCCGGCCGATGTAGGGATCCCCGCCGCCGCCGGTGCCGAGCAGCGCGGCGCCGCGGGCGAGGTCGGGCAGATCGTCGGGCGTCAGCAGCCAGCTCACCCGGCACCTCCGGTGCCCGTGCGCGGCTCTGCCGTCTCACGATGGCGCTGTTCCGACGGTGATGTCCGCGCACGGGCGCCGCAGGCGCGCACGGGGTCCGTGTCGTAGCCGAAGTAGCGCGGGCCGGCCAGGGCGATGCCGCCGGCGGAGTGCCAGCGCTCGTCGGCGGGGGCGGCGAGCACGCACACGCGGTGGCCGAAGCGCAGCTGCTCGGTGGTGACGGGCTCGCCGGTGTCGGAGTCGAGCACGACGATCAGGTCCGGGGTGGTCACCACAGGGACGGCGTCCCGCCACGCCACGAGGTGTTCGTTCTGGAAGTTCAGCGTCAGCGTGCCGTCGGAGCCGATGATCGTCGCCTCGCCGCGGGCGAAACCGGTGGTGGTTCGCCGCAGGACGTCCACGACCTTGCCGGTGTGCAGCAGCCGTCCGCCCAGCGCGGCCCGGACGGCCTCGACGGGATCGCCGAGCTCGGCGCGGGCCTCCTCGACGGCCCGGCCGATCGCCGCGCACAGGCTCAGCGTGCCCGCCACCAGACCGCGGGCGGCCTGGGCGCCCGTCATCACGTAGTTGGAGATGATCGCCGAGCAGCCCATCGTGATCGTCAACGACCGGGCCAGCGACTCCGACCAGTGGTTGTCCACGGTGGTGAGCACGCCGGTGTTGCCCTTCTCGTCGGCGATCGACATCGGGGTGGCCGCAATCCCGTCGAGCGTGGGCAGCACCATCTGCAGCTCGGGGAACGCGCGCCCCATCCCGTCCCCGTCGACCAGCGGCAGCCCGAGCTGGGCGGCCGCGACGATCGGGATGGTGGAGTTCACGCCACCGGCCTCGATGCACGCGATGTGGGTCGGGGTGATGCCGAGGTGGCGCGCCAGCGCGGTGACGGCGTGCCCGATGAGCTCCACGGAGGGCGTCTTCTCCACCATCACCGTCGGCGCGCCCATCATCGCGACGGGGACGACACAGGCGTCGGCGGGCAGGTCGGCGGGGTGGACGAGCGGCACGGGACCGTACTGCCGCAGGGCCTGCTCGGCCAGCAGCCGGCCGATGTACGGGTCGCCCCCGCCCCCGGTGCCGAGGACGGCGGCGCCACGGGCGAGTGCGGGCAGGTCGTCGACGCTGATCTTCTTCAGGATGTCGGTCACCGGGTCGCCAGCCTCTCGATCCGCAGGTCGCCCACGGCCTTGCAACGGATCCGGGTGGCGTTGCCGGGCAGATAGGGGATCGGCACTTCGTCGAAGTCGACGATCGCGACCGTCGCCGGGTCGGCCCCGGCGACCACGGCGCGGTCCACGGCCTCCTGCCGCGCCTCGTCCACCACGGCGTCGCGGCGGCCGGGTTCGATGGCGAACACGCGGTCCACCTCGCCCCCGACCTGGGCGATCGCCGCGCCGATGGCGTTGGCCACCGCGAAGTTCTCGGGTCGGTGCACGGCGCCCAGGCCGGGCAGCTCGTCGGGCAGCAGCACCGACCCGCCCCCGACCGCGACGACGGGCAGCGGGTCGGCCGAGATCCGCATCCGGTCCACGACGTCGGCCACGTCGGCGGCGATCCGCTCCAGGGCGGCCTCGACGAGATCGCGGGGAAGGTGCGCCACCCGGGTCGGGTCGCCGATCGACGCGCGGCCGGCGGCGACGGCGATGTCGGTGGCGGTCAGCACGTCGCCGCCGAAGACCAGCGCCTGCTCGGTGAGCCGGTAGCCGACCGAGTCCGGGCCGACCTTCGCGTCCGACGCGGAGCCGCGGACCCGGCTGCCGCCGCCGATGCCGACCGACAGCACGTCGGGCATGCGAAAGTTGGTGCGGATCCCCGCCACGCTGACCTCGACGGTGGCCTCGCGCGGGAAGCCGCCGGTGAGTACCCCGACGTCGGTGGTGGTGCCGCCGATGTCGACCACCGCGCACGTGCCCAGCCCGGAGAGCACCGCGGCGCCGCGCATCGAGTTGGTGGGGCCGGACGCGAACGTCGCCACCGGGTAGCGGCGGGCGAACTCGACATCCATCAGGGTGCCGTCGTTCTGGCTCAGGTAGAGCGGCGCGGTGATCCCGTGGCCCTGCACCGAGGCGGCCAACCCGTCGACGATGCCGGCGGCCAGCTCGCGCAGCGCCGCGTTGATGATCGTGGCGTTCTCGCGTTCCAGCAGCCCGACGCGGCCGATCTCGTGCGACAGCGAGATCGGCACGTTCGCGCCCAGCTCCTCGGCCACGATCTCTGCGGCCCGCACCTCGAACTCCGTGTTGACCGGCGAGAACACCGACGAGATCGCCACCGAGCGGACGCCGTGCGCGGCCATGTCGGCGGCGTGGCGGCGCAGCTCGTCCTCGTCGAGCGGGGAGATCGGGCGTCCGTCGAACTCGTGGCCGCCGTGCGCCAGGTACGACCGGCCCGCGATCGCGGTGACGAGCCGCTGCGGCCAGTCCACCATCGGCGGCAAGGACGCCGTGGCCGGCAGCCCGAGTCGCAGCGCCGCCGTCGGGGCCAGCCGCGTGGCCTCCACCAGGGCGTTGATGAAGTGCGTCGTACCGATCATGACGGCCTGCACGTCGGCGGGGGCGAAGGCGTGCTCGCGCTGCAGGGCGTCGAGCGCCGTGACGATGCCGGACGTGACGTCGGACGTGGTCGCGGACTTCACCGCCCCGAGCAGCGTGTCGCCGTCCATCAGCACGGCGTCGGTGTTGGTGCCGCCGACGTCGATCCCGATCCTCATGCGTCCACCTTCTCCTGGGCCAGGTCGGCCGTCGGGCTCACGCCGTAGCCACGGATCCAGCCGAGCTTCCCCGCGACGATGTACAGCACGAGTGCGGCGACGAGGGAGTTGATGCTGGGCAGGCCCCAGGCGACGAACCCGCCGATCAGCGCCGCGACCAGCCAGATCACGAGCGTGGCGGGTACCCACGTGGGGGCCGATTCGGGGAGCGTTCCGGCCGCGCGGCTGCGTTCCAGGTCGGGCCTCCACTGCTTCACCACGAAGTACTCCGCGACCATGATCCCGGCGACCGGCGGCACCGCCACCCCCAGCACGGTCAGGAAGCCGACGAAGCTGTCGAGGATGCCCAGGGCGGCGAGCACGCTCCCGACGACGCCGAGTGCGAGCGTGGCGATCCCGCGGTTGACCCGCTTGCCGAACACGGTGCCGACGAAGTTCACCAGCCCCAGCCCGGAGCTGTAGAGGTTCCAGTCGTTGATCTTCAGAGTGCCCAGGATGATCACCAGGGTGCCCACCCAGCCCACCGACGACGTGACGATGGTGATGACGTCGTCCGAGCGGATGGCGTGCGCCAGCAGCACCCCGGCCATACCGATCACGTACTCGCCGACCGTGAACCCGACGACGGTCTGCTTGACGACGTCGGCGTCGGAGCGGTTGAAGCGCGTCATGTCGGGCGTGATCACGGCCCCGACGATGAACCCGCCCGCGACCAGCGTGGTGCCCTGCAACAGCGTCAGCTCCGGGCCCGGGGGAGCGGCGGAGACGAGCGCGCCGATGTCGTGGCCGACCAGCGACGAGCCGATCGACCAGGCGACGAGCAGCAGGAACGCCGGCACGGTCACGTACGCCACCCACTGCATGGAGCCGAAGCCCCACAACACGATGAACGTGACCGCGAGCCCGAACAGCAGCGACCAGCCCCAGCCCGGCAGCACACCGATCAGGCTGACCAGGCCCTCCGCCGAGACGCCGGACTGCACGCCGAACCAGCCGATCAGGCTGATCGCGATCGCCAGCCCGACGACGGCGCTGCCGCCGTGGCCGAAGCCCGTCCAGCGCGTGAGCAGCGAGGTCTGCAGCCCCTCGCGGGCGCCGATGATGCCGACGCCGATCGAGACGACCTCCAGGATCACCGCACCGAGCGTGAACGCCCAGAACGCGGTCCAGAAGTGCATGCCGAAGCCGAGCGTGGAGCCGAGCAGGAACTGGCTCAGCGCCGAGACCTGGCCGAACCGTTGCACGGCGACCGACCACCACGAGTAGCGCGCCCCGCGGGGAACCCGGGTCAACGCGTAGTCGTCGACCCCCACGTGTCCTGCGGCCATCGCGACCTCCTGGTGTGGCTGAATCGTGTGTCAGCCACGCTAGAGCCCAGTTCAGGGGGTGGTCACGAGGCACAGTGCACTGTGCGACGGGCTCCACTGTGCAGAGTGCCCGGTCAGGTTCTCAGCGGGCGACCGTAGGGGTCGTTGGGGCGCCCGGCCAGCAGGACGATGCCGTCGATCCACGACCAGAACACGCCGATGCCGACCAGCGTGGTGAGCAGTTGGGCCACCGCGACGCCGTAGTGCCCGGTGTAGAAGCGGCCGACCCCGAACGGCAGGAACAGCTGCAACAGGCCCGCGATGACCTTGGAGCGGTCGGAGTAGGGCACGCCGGTGACCGGGTGGCGGCCGTACGGGGCGTAGGCGTCGGGGGCCGGGACATAGCGGACCGGCGGCATGACCGGGGCCGGGCGGGGGAGGTCGGCGAACAGCCGGTCGAGCTCGGCGGCGGTGCGCGCGGTGTACGCGGCGGTGACCCGATCCTCGTACTCGTGGGCCTCGAGCCGGCCTTGCGCGTAGTGCTCACCCAGGGAGGCCGCGGCGGCGTGCCGCTCGTCGTCACCGATGCGCATCGAGGGCCCGGGCGTGGTCACCCCGCCGACGGTACCGTTCCGGCATGCGCTTCGGACTGTTCGTTCCCCAGGGTTGGCGACACGATCTGGTCGGCATCGAGCCGGCCGACCAGTGGGCTGTGATGAAGGGGCTGGCGCAGCACGCGGACGCCGGCCCGTGGGAGTCCATCTGGGTCTACGACCACTTCCACACCGTGCCGGCGCCCACCGACCAGGCCACCCACGAGGCGTGGTCGCTGATGTCGGCGTTCGGCGCCGTCACCGAGCGGGTGCGGCTGGGCCAGATGTGCACCTGCATGAGCTACCGCAACCCCGCCTACCTCGCGAAGGTCGCCGCCACCGCCGACATCATCTCCGGCGGGCGCGTCGAGATGGGCATCGGCGCCGGCTGGTACGAGCACGAGTGGAAGGCCTACGGCTACGGCTTTCCGGCCGCCCCCGACCGGCTCGGGATGCTCGACGAGGGCGTCCAGATCATGAAGCAGGCCTGGACCGAGGGCGTCTCCACGTTCAACGGCAAGCACTACCAGGTCGACGGCGCGATCTGCCGCCCGCTGCCGCTGCAGGACGGCGGGCCGCCGCTCTGGATCGCCGGAGGCGGCGAGAAGGTCACGCTCAAGATCGCCGCCAGGTACGCGAGGTACACCAACTTCGACGGCACTCTCGACGGCTTCACCCGCAAGTCCGAGCTGCTGAAGGGCCACTGCGACACGGTCGGCACCGACTTCGACGCCATCACGCGCTCGGCCAACTACAACGTGGCCATCGGCACCACCGAGGCCGAGGTGGAGCAGCGGCTGCAGACCATCAAGGACCGCCTGCTGCCCCACGTCGGCGAGGCGAAGGCCGAGGGGTTCCTCGGTGCGGTGCGCGGGCTGCCGGGATGCGGCACCCCGGAGCAGATCGTGGAGAACCTGTCGAAGCTGCAGGACGCGGGCATGACCTACGGCATTCTCAACTTCGCCGAGGCCGCCTACGACCGGTCGGGCATCGAGCTGTTCGAGCGCGAGGTCATCCCGCACCTGTCCTGACGTATCTTCCCGGCCGCTCCAGCATCCTGGAGGCATGCGCACCGCCATCGTCGGCGCCGGCCCGACCGGCCTCTTCACCGCGATCGCCCTCGCCCGTCGCGGAAATCACGTCACCGTCGTGGACCGCGACCCCGGCCCGCGTCCCGACGGGACGTGGGGACGGGCCGGGGTGATGCAGTTCCACCACCCGCACGCGTTCCGGCTGCAGGTGGTGGAGGCGCTGGCCGCCGAGATGCCCGAGGTGCTCGACACCCTCGTGGCGGTGGGGGCCGAGCGCGTGATCCTGCCCGTGCCGCCGCACATCCCGCTCGGCCTGCGCTGCCGCCGGTTGACGTTCGAGTGGGTGCTGCGCGCCGCCGCGGAGGCCGAGCCGGGCGTCACGATGCTCCGTGGCCACGCCGACGAGGTGCTCGCCGCGCGGGGGCGCGCCGTCGGGCTGCGGGTGGACGGGCAACGGCTCGACGCCGACCTGGTGCTCGACGCCGCCGGCCGCGCCGGCCGGTTGGGCCGCGGCCTGCGCGCGCCGACCGAGAGCAGCGACTGCGGGCTGGCGTACGTCTCGCGGCAGTACCGCCTGCGGCCCGGCGCGGCGTTCGGGCCGATGTCGATGCCGATCGCGGGGGTGGCCTTCTACCCGGGCTACGGCGTGATCGCCTTCCCGCACGACGACGGCGTGTTCTCCGCGTTGGTCCTCCGATCCGGCAACGACCGCTCGTTCACGGGTCTGCGGGAGGTCGCCGCGTTCGAGGCCGCGGCGGCGGCGGTCCCGCTGCTCGCGGCCTGGACGGACCCGGAGCGGGCCGCTCCGATCACCGGGGTGCTGCCCGGTGGCCGGCTCTACAACAGCTACTGCGGCCAGCTCGACGAACGTGGCGCGGTGCCGCTGCCAGGGCTGGTGTTCGTCGGCGACGCGGTGTGCACCACCAACCCGTCGGCCGGCCGGGGTGTGGCCACGTCGCTGATGCAGGCACGACAGCTCCTCGCGCTGCTGGACGAGGACGCCACGGACCCCGAGTCGTGCACGCGGGCGTTCGACGCGTGGTGCGCCGGGGCCATCCGGCCGTGGTTCGACGACCACGTCACGTGCGACGCCGGGCTCGCGGCCCGCTGGGCCGGCGCGGACGTCGATCTCGACCGGCCGCTGCCCGCGGATCTGATCGGGGCGGCGGTCGAGGTCGAGCCGTCGCTGATGCGCGTGGTCGGCCCGTACCAGGCCATGCAGGCACTCCCGGGGACCCTGGCCGAGGTGGAGCCGCGGGTCCACGAGATCTACGCGGGCGGCTGGCGGCCACCGGTGCCGGCGGGGCCGACCCGTGCCGAGCTGGCGGAGCTGGTGGCGCGTCACGCGCCCGCGCAGGTCGGCTAGCGGCATGATGGCCCGATGGGATGCCGTCCGGTCGACGCAGTCGAGGCCTTCCTGCACCACCTCGCCGTCGAACGGGGGAGCGCGGTCAACACGCTGCGCTCCTACACCGGTGACCTGCGGCGTTACGTCGACCACCTGACCGCGTCCGGTGTCGACGACCTCGGTGCCGTCCGCGAGTCCGACGTCAGCGGGTTCGTCGTAGCGCTGCGGAGCGGGCCGGTGCCCCTGGCCGCGTCGTCGGCTGCTCGGGCGCTCGCGGCCGTGCGGGGGCTGCACCGTTTCGCCGCCCGCGACGGACTGGTGGCCGACGACGTGGCCCGCGAGGTCGCGCCCCCCGCGCTGCCGGTGCGGCTGCCCAGGGACCTCACGGTCGACGAGGTGGACCAGCTGCTCGCCGGCTGCATCGGCGACGAGCCTCCCGCGCTGCGCGACCGCGCCCTGCTGGAGCTGCTGTACTCCACCGGCGCGCGGATCTCCGAGGCCATCGGCCTGGACCTCGACGACCTCGACGTCGAACGCCGCACCGTGCTGCTGCGCGGCAAGGGCGGCAAGGACCGGATCGTGCCCGTCGGGCGGCCCGCGCTCGCTGCCGTCGAGGCCTACCGGGTGCGGGCCCGTCCCGGCTTCGCGGCGCGCGGGCGCGGCACCCCGGCCCTGCTGCTCAACGCCCGCGGCGGCCGGCTGTCGCGGCAGAGCGCCTGGCACGTGCTGCACGGCGCCGCCGACGCCGCGGGCCTGACGGCGAAGGTCTCCCCGCACACACTGCGCCACTGCTTCGCCACGCACCTGCTCGCCGGCGGCGCCGACGTGCGGGTGGTGCAGGAGCTGCTGGGCCACGCGAGCGTCACGACGACGCAGATCTACACCCACGTCACGGTGGACACCCTCCGCGAGGTCTACGCCACGAGCCACCCCCGCGCCCTGCGCTGACGCACGCACACCCCGACTCGGTCGCACGCAGACCCCGACTCGCGGGTCTGTGGGCGAGTCGGGGTCAGGCGGCGGTCTCCTCGCCCTCCGCGTCCGCTGCGACCTCCACCTCGGGCCAGCCCGATGCACGGGTCGTGGCCGCGGAAGTTCTGGAGCCACCAGCCCCAGTCCTCGGGCACCAGCTCGAACGGGTCCTTGTGGCCCAGCTCGCGGGCAGCCCACACCGGCCAGTGCGGGTTGGCCAGCGCCGGGCGGCCTAGCAGGACCAGGTCGATCTTCTCGTCGCGGATCGCCTGGTCGGCGTTCTGCGGGACGCCGAGGTTCCAGCTCACCGTGGTCGGGATGCCGATCTCGCGCTTGATCTGCGCGCCGCGCTCGACCCACGCGTTGACGTTGCCGAAGAACGGGTCGCGCATGTCGTCGGTGTTGCCGCCCATGGACAGGTCGGCCATGTCGGCGCCGTGCTCCTTGAGCCAGCCGACGACCTCGATCGAGTCCTCCCACTGCACGCCGTCGGGGTGGTAGTCGTCGGCGCCGAGGCGGAACGTCAGCGGCAGGTTCTCCGGCCAGACCTCACGGACGGCGTCCATGGCCTCGATCAGGAACCGGGCGCGGTTCTCCTTGCTGCCGCCGTAAGAGTCCGTGCGCTGGTTGGCCAGCGGCGAGTAGAAGCTCGCGGCGAGGTAGCCGTGCGCGAAGTGCATCTCCAGCCACTCGTAGCCGGCCTCGGCGGCGCGGACGGCGGCCTCGGCGTACTGGCGGTGAATGGTCTTGATCTCGTCCACGGTCAGCGCGTGGACCGGGTGGGGGCGCTTGCCGAAGCCGAAGGGGATGTCCGACGGGCCGACGACCTGCCAGCCCTCGGGGTGGTCCGGGGGAAGCTGCTGCCCGAGGTCCCCGCCGATCCACGGCTTGAGCTCGCTGCCGTTGCGGCCGGTGTGCCCGAGCTGGATGCCGGCGACGGCCCCCATGCCCTTGATCATCGACGTCACGCGGATGTGCCCGTCCATCTGGGAGTCGTCGTAGATCCCGGCGCAGTGCGGGGTGGTGCGGCCCTCGGGGCAGATCGCCACCTGCTCCGGATAGATCAGGCCGAAGCCACCGGCGGCCCGGGCTCCGAGGTACATCACGTGGTAGTCGTCCATCTTGCCGTCGACCGAGCGGTACATCGTCATCGGCGACATGGCGATGCGGTTGCGCAGGGTCACGCCCTTGAGCGTGTACGGGCTGAACAGTTCAGGCATCGGGTGGACCTCTCCGGTCATCTCGGGGACGGCACTCAGTCAACACATGCGTTGCTTCGCGGCCGTATCCGTCCCGTCACGTCCGGGGAACGGGGGTCTCACGCCCGGGGCACCCGACGTGCAGCTCCCGGCAATCAGCCGGTAACGTCGCGCGCTCACCCGTCATCACGACCGAAATGGGCGGCCGCCGTACGGCGGGGCGCGTTGCCGGTCGCCCGCGGTGCCTTCTACTCTGCGCTGAACGGCCCCTTGACAAGATCAGGGGACCTCCGCGAGAGACCGGAGCCCGCATGGACACACCGCGGCCCTTCGCCCCCCGCCGGGAGCCGCTCGACGAGGTGGAGCCGGCCCCCGAGACGGACTCCACCGGGAGACACCGCTTGAAGGTGCCCGAACCGGCCCCGCTCACCGAGCACGGACCCGCCCGGATCATCGCCGTCGCGAACCAGAAGGGGGGCGTCGGCAAGACGACGTCCACCATCAACCTGGGTGCGGCGCTGGCCGAGTACGGCCGCAAGGTGCTGCTCGTCGACTTCGACCCCCAGGGCGCGCTGTCGATCGGCCTCGGGGTCCAGGCCCACGAGCTCGACACCACGATCTACAACCTGCTCATGGAGCGGGGAGTGGAGGTGGACGACGTGATCCGGGAGACGGGCGTCGAGAATCTCGACCTGCTGCCGAGCAACATCGACCTGTCCGCCGCCGAGGTCCAGCTGGTCACCGAGGTGGGCCGCGAGCAGGCGCTGGGGCGTGCCCTCAAGCCCGCGCTCGACCGCTACGACATCATCCTCATCGACTGCCAGCCCTCGCTCGGCCTGCTCACGATCAACGCGCTGGCGTGCGCCGACCAGGTCCTCATCCCGCTGGCGTGCGAGTTCTTCTCGCTGCGCGGCGTCGCGCTGCTGATGGACACGATCGAGAAGGTGCAGGACCGGCTCAACCCGGACCTGAAGATCGTCGGCATCCTGGCCACGATGTTCGACCACCGCACCCTGCACACCCGCGAGGTGCGCCAGCGCGTGATCGAGGCGTTCGGCGACCTCGTGTTCGAGGCCGTCATCAACCGCACCGTCCGCTTCCCGGAGACCACGGTCGCGGGGGAGCCGATCACCACCTGGGCGCCGAACTCGAACGGGGCCGAGGCCTACCGGCTGGCGGCGCGCGAGGTTCTCGCCCGGTGACGCTGATCGAAGACGATCCACCGGTCGTCAGATCCCGGTTCCAGGTCCGCCTGCACAACTTCGAGGGCCCGTTCGACCTCCTGCTGCAGCTGATCGGCAAGCACGAGCTCGACATCACCGAGATGGCGCTGCACACCGTCACCGACGACTTCATCGCGCACCTCAAGATGCTCGGCGACGACGCCGACCTCGACGAGACCACGCAGTTCCTCGTCATCGCGGCCACGCTGCTCGACCTGAAGGCCGCCCGGCTGCTCCCGGACGCCGAGGTCGAGGACACCGAGGACCTCGCCCTGCTGGAGGCCCGCGACCTGCTCTTCGCGCGGCTGCTGCAGTACCGCGCCTACAAGCAGGTCGCCGGGTTGTTCGTCGAGCTGGAGGCCGGGGCCATGCGCCGGTTCCCCCGCTCGGTGGCGCTGGAGGAGCGGTTCGCCGTCCTGCTGCCCGAGGTGCTGCTCGGCGTCGACCCCGCCTCGTTCGCCGATCTCGCCGCGTCGGTGTTCCGGCCGAAGCCGCCGCCCACCGTGGGGCTCGACCACCTGCACGTCGCCCAGATCTCGGTGCCCGAGCACGCCGCCCACCTGCGGGAACGGCTCGCTGAGCTCGGCGTGGCCACGTTCGCGACGCTCACGGCCGACTGCACCACCCCGCTGGAGATCGTCGCGCGCTTCCTGGCCGTGCTGGAGTTGTTCCGCGAGCGCAGCGTGGATCTGGAGCAGCCGGAGGCGTTCGGGGAGCTCACCGTACGATGGGGGGCGTCCGACCTGCCCGAACCTGATCCTGATGAGTGACCAAGCCTCCGTGAGCTCCGCCCTCGAAGTAGCCGACGACCTCGTCGACGACTCCCGGCTCGACGCTGCGCTGGAGGCCTTGCTGCTCGTCGTGGACGCCCCCACCGAGGACGAGGCGTTCGCGCTGGCGCTCGGGCAGCCCGTCGCCCGGGTCCGGGAGGCGCTGCGGCGGCTCGCGGCCGGCTACACCGAGCAGGAGCGCGGCATCGACCTGCGCAACATCGGTGGCGGCTGGCGGTTCTACACCCGCGACGCCTACGCGCCCCACGTCGAGCGCCTCCTGCTCGACGGCCAGCGCGCCCGGCTCACCCGCGCCGCGCTCGAGACCCTCGCCGTCGTCGCCTACCGCCAGCCCGTCACCCGCGCCCGGGTGTCGGCCGTGCGCGGCGTCAACTGCGACGGTGTCCTGCGCACGCTGCTCACCCGCGGGCTCGTGCACGAGGTCGGCGTCGACCACGCCACCCAGGGCACCCTGTTCTGCACGACCGAGCTGTTCCTGGAACGGCTCGGACTCTCGTCGCTCGAGGAGCTGCCGCCACTGGCGCCGCTGCTCCCCGACGTCGACGCCATCGATGAAATGTGAAACTGGAAATGACTGATCAACGTCCTCCCACCACGCCCGACCACCCCGACGGCGTCCGCCTGCAGAAGGTCCTGGCCCAGGCCGGTGTCGCCTCCCGCCGCGCGGCCGAGGAGCTGATCGCCGAGGGGCGCGTCAGCGTCGACGGCAAGATCGTCCGCGAGATGGGCCGCCGGGTGCGCCCCGACACCGCCGTCGTGCACGTCGACGGCGCGCGCATCGTGATCGCCGAGGGCCTCGTGCACCTCGCGCTGAACAAGCCGCGCGGCATCCTCTCCACGATGTCCGACGACCAGGGCCGGATGTGCGTCGGCGACCTCATCGTCGAACGCGGCATCATGGACGAGCACTTCGAGGGCGGCGCCCGCGGCCGGCTGTTCCACGTCGGCCGCCTGGACGCCGAGACCGAGGGCCTGCTCCTGCTCACCAACGACGGCGACCTCGGCCACCGGCTGATGCACCCGTCCTACGAGGTGGAGAAGACCTACCTGGCCGAGGTGATGGGCCAGGTCCAGCGCGACATGGGCAAGCGGCTGCGCGCCGGCGTCGAGCTGGAGGACGGGCTGGTCCAGGTCCACTCGTTCAAGCTCGTCGACTTCCACGCCGGCCGTTCCATGGTGGAGCTGGTGATCCACGAGGGCCGCAAGCACGTGGTGCGCCGCCTGCTCGAGGAGGTCGGGCACCCCGTGGAGCGGCTGGTGCGCACCGCCGTCGGCGACGTGCATCTGGGCCAGCAGCGCCCCGGCAAGTTCCGGCCGCTCAACAGGACAGAGGTCGGGTCGCTGTACAAGTCCGTGGGGATGTGACCGTGGCGGTCCGCGCGGTGCGCGGCGCGGTGCAGGTGGACGCCGACTCCCGCGACGACATCCTGGAGGGCTCCGCCGAGCTGGTCACGGCCGTGCTGGAGCGCAACGGACTGGTCGCCGACGACATCATCTCGATCGTCTTCACGGCCACGCCGGACCTCACCGCCGAGTTCCCTGCCTACGCCGCACGGCTGCTCGGGCTCACCGACGTGCCGCTGCTGTCCGCCACCGAGATCGGCGTGCCCGGCTCGTTGCCGCGCACCGTGCGGTTGCTGGCCCACGTCGAGACCGAGCGGTCGCGCGCCGAGCTGCGCCATCCCTCCCTGCGCGGTGCCGCGGCGCTGCGCAGGGACCTGCCCCAGGACTGAGCAGGCCCGCACGGCATGATGGGTGGGATGTGTACGGCCGGTGAAGCGGCGGGAGGGGCCGCTGCCCCGGAAGAGGGGTAGTCAACGGTGACCGGCATGCTGCGCGGGGTCGTGGCGATGGACGGACCGTCGGGCACCGGGAAGTCCACCGTCTCGCGGCGGCTGGCGCGGGAGTCGTCGGCGGCCTACCTGGACACGGGCGCGATGTATCGGGCCGTGACGCTCGCCGTGCTGCGCGCCGGGCTCGACCCGTCGAGCGACGAGGCCGAGAAGGTCGCCGTCGACGCGGCCGCGGACCTCCGTTCGGTCACCGACCCGTCCGCGCCCGCCGTGCTGCTGGCCGGTGAGGACGTCGAGACGCAGATCCGGGGGCCGGAGGTCACCGGTGCGGTCAGCGCGGTGTCGGCGCAGCCCGCCGTGCGGGAGGCGCTGGTGCTGCACCAGCGCCGGCTGATCGACGAGGGTCTCGCCGAGCGCGGCGGCATCGTGGTGGAGGGGCGCGACATCGGCAGCGTCGTCGTCCCGGACGCCCCGCTGAAGGTCTACCTCACCGCGTCGGAGGAGGTTCGTGCCGCGCGCCGCGGGGCCCAGGACCGCAAGGCCGGCCGCATCGGTGACGTCGAGCAGGTCCTCGCCGACGTGCGACGCCGCGACCAGCTCGACACCACACGCAAGACGTCACCGCTGCAGGTGGCGAAGGACGCCACCGTGCTCGACACCGACAACCTGTCGGTCGACGACGTGCTCTACGCCCTCCTGGCGCTGGCCGTCGAGCGGGGAATTCTCCGGTGATCACGGCCATCGGGGCCGATCTCCCTCCCGGATCCTCGCCCCGACTGCACGACCTGGCCCGCTGGATCGGCACCTGGCTGTTCCTGCCCCTCTACCGGCTGCACGTCCACCACCGCGAGCGGATCCCCGCCTGCGGCCCGGTGGTGCTGGTCGCCAACCACAGCGCGTTCGTCGACGGGCCGTTGCTCTTCGGACTACTCGGGCGCCGCGCGGTGTTCCTGGTCAAGCAGGAGATGTTCGACGGTCCGCTCGGCCTGGTGCTGCCGTGGATCGGCCAGCTCGCGGTGCGCCGCGGCGAACCGGACCGGCGGCCGTTGCTGGCCGCGGTCGGGGTACTGCGCGGCGGGGGGCTCGTCGCGGTGTTCCCCGAGGGCACCCGGGGGTCCGGCGACGTGGCCGCGGCGCAGCACGGCGCGGCCTGGCTGGCGCGCAGCGGCGGGGCGGTGGTGGTCCCGGTGGTGTGCCGGGGCACCCGACGTCCCGACGGGTCCGCGCGGCGCTGGCGTCCCCGCGTCGACGTCCTGGTGGGGGAGCCACTGCACGTCCCGGCAGGCGGGGGCCGCACCGGCCTCACCGCCGCCACCGAGACCGTCCGGGCCGCACTGGCCGGGATGGTCCGAGAACTCGATCAGCTACGGAGCACAGCATGACTGCAGGACCGGACGACTTCGCGGCGATGGCCGCGCTCGGCCTCGACCCCGGCGAGTTCGCGCCCGCCGACCAGGACCTCCTCGACGGGATCGAGGACGCCGTGCTGACCCCGGCGCCGGTCCTTGCCGTCGTGGGCCGGCCCAACGTGGGCAAGTCCACGCTGGTCAACCGCCTGCTCGGGCGCCGCGAGGCCGTCGTGCAGGACATCCCGGGGGTCACCCGCGACCGCGTCGCCTACGACGCGCTGTGGAACGGACGGCGCTTCACGCTGCTCGACACCGGTGGCTGGGAACCCGACGCCCGCGGCTTGCAGGCCGCCGTCGCCGCCCAGGCCGAGCTGGCGATCCGCTCGGCCGACGCCGTCATGCTCGTCGTCGACGCGAGCGTCGGGGCCACCACCACCGACGAGGCCGTCGCGCGGATCCTGCGCAAGGGCGAGATCCCGGTGATCCTGGTGGCCACCAAGGTCGACGACGACCGGCTCACCTCCGACATCACCGCGTTGTGGCGGCTCGGCCTCGGTGAGCCCTACGCCGTGTCGGGCCTGCACGGCCGCGGCTCGGGTGACCTGCTCGACGTCATCCTGGAGAAGTTGCCCGAGACCCCTCGCGACGACTTCGGCGCCAACGCCCACGGCGGTCCGCGTCGTGTCGCGCTGATCGGCAAGCCGAACGTCGGCAAGTCGAGCCTGCTCAACAAGGTCTCCGGCGAGGTCCGCTCCGTCGTCCACGACGTGGCGGGCACCACCGTCGACCCCGTCGACTCCCTCGTGCAGCTCGACGACGAGGTGTGGCGCTTCGTCGACACGGCGGGCCTGCGCAAGCGCGTCAAGACCGCGAGCGGCATGGAGTACTACGCCAGCCTGCGCACCCAGGCCGCCATCGAGGCCGCCGAGGTGGCGCTCGTGCTGATCGACGCCAGCGAGCCCATCGCCGAGCAGGACCAGCGCGTGATCACCATGGTGCAGGAGGCCGGGCGCGCGCTCGTGCTCGTGTTCAACAAGTGGGACCTCGTCGACGAGGACCGGCGGCTGGCCATGAAGCGCGAGCTGGAACGCGACCTCGTCAGCGTGCGGTGGGCCGAGCGCGTCAACGTCTCGGCGCTCACCGGCCGGTCGGTCACCAGGATCGCGCCCGCGCTGCGCACCGCTCTCGCGTCGTGGGACCGCCGCATCCCCACCGGTCGGCTCAACGGCTGGCTGTCCGACATCGTGAACGCCACCCCGCCGCCGGTGCGCAGCGGGAAGCAGCCCAAGATCCTCTTCGCCACCCAGGCCGCCACCCGTCCGCCGACGTTCGTGCTGTTCACCAGCGGTTTCCTCGAGGCCGGTTACCGGCGGTTCCTGGAGCGCAAGCTGCGCGAGGAGTTCGGGTTCGCCGGATCACCAGTGCGTATCGCCATTCGCGTGCGGGAGAAGCGCGCGCGAAAGTAGTGTCCTCAGGATGCAGCCCGTCCGCGTGGTCCTCGCCGACGACGAGCCGCTTCTGCGGGCCGGGCTGCGCACCGTTCTCGAGGCCGGCGGTGCGGTCGCCGTCGTCGGGCAGGCGGAGGACGGCCGGGCGCTGCTGCGGGCCGTCGACGAGCACCGGCCCGACGTCGTGCTCGCCGACGTCCAGATGCCCGGTATGACCGGCCTGCAGGCGCTGCGGGTGCTCTGTGCGCGCCCCGACGCCCCGCCCGCGGCCATCCTCACCACGTTCGACCTCGACGAGTACGTCACCGAGGCGCTGAGCATCGGGGTGCAGGGATTTCTCCTCAAGGACGCCGAGCCCGAGGTGCTGGTGCGCGCCGTGCGCGACCTCGCCGCAGGCGGCGCCGTCCTCGACCCCCGGATCACCGCCCGCCTGCTCCCGCGGCTCGCGGCGGGTCCCCGCCCGGCGCCGCCGCAGCTCTCGCTGCGCGAGCACCAGGTGCTGCGCGGACTGGCCGCGGGGGAGTCGAACGCGGCGATCGGCTGTCGTCTCGGGCTGGCCGAAGCTACCGTCAAGAAGTACGTGTCGGCACTGCTGAACAAGGTGGGTGCCGACAACCGCGTGCAGGCCGCGTTGCTGGCGCAGGGGTGGGGTGTCGCATGAGCTGGATCGGTGGGCTCCGTCGGGCCGGGGTGGAACTGGCCGCGGTCGGCATCCCCGCCGGCGCCGTGCTCCTGTCGCACCCCCCGTTCACCTGGTCGCTCACCGCGGGGCTGGTGGCCTGCCTGGTGCTGCCGCTGCGCCACCTGTGGCCGCCCCTGGCCGTCCTGGGCGGGTTGTGGGGGCTGGCGGGTGGACTGGGCTGGCCGGCCGCCGTCGTCTCGCTCTACGCGCTGGGGCGCCGCAACGGGCGGGTGTGGAGCACCTTGCCGTGGCTCCTGCTGCCGGTCGTCGCCGCCGTCACGCCCGTTCTGATCACCCAGGACCTCAGCTGGCAGCAGATCGTGCTCACCGTCGCCTACGTCGGGATCAACGCCGTCGCACCCGCGTTCGTGGGCCTCCTGATGGCCACGCGCACCCGGCTGACCGCCAGCCTCCGCGAGCTCGAGCAGGTCCGCGGGGACGCCCTCGTGGCCTCTCAGGACGCCGCTCGGGCCCAGGAGCGCGCCCGGATCGGCCGGGAGATCCACGACGCCGTCGGCCACCACGCCACCCTCATCGCCGTCGGCGCCGCCGCCCTGGCCGCGTCCACGCACGAGGAACCCACCCGGGAGGCTGCCGAACGCATCCGTGGGCTCGCGAAGCGTGCGCTCGCCGAGATGCGGGTCGCGCTGGGCCTCGCCGACGGCGGATCCGAGGCGCGCGCCGGCCTCGCTGAGATGGCGGCGCTGGTCGCCGGCGCCCGCGCCGCCGGCGTGGACGTGGAGATCACCCACCACGGCACACGTTCCGAGCTCGTGCCGGGCGTCGGACGGGCGGTGTACCGGGTGGTGCAGGAGTCGCTGACGAACGCCGCACGCCACGCTTCGGGTGCGTCCGTGCGCGTCGACCTGTCCTGGCACCCCGACGAACTCCACGTCCAGGTGGTCAACGCCGCCCCCGCCCGCTCCGCCCGCCGCCGCCGCGAGGCCTTCGCCGCCGGTGGTGCAGGTCTCAGCGGTCTGGTCGAGCGCGTCACGTCGGTAGGGGGCGAGCTGTCGGCGGGCACGTCCGCGGGCGGCGGATTCGCCGTCCGCGCCACGTTCCCGCTGGTGGTGGCGGTCCCCCCGGTCCCGGCCCAGACCTCCGCCTGAGTTACTGACGGGTACCTACGAAAGTCGCCTACGCGGGGCGACCATCGGCGGTGGTGGGGACGGGGCGGTCGGTCGAGACTGACGTGGTCGCAGCCGACGGGCAACCGGCGGCGGGCAGTAAGTGTGGCTACCGGCCGTGTTGGGGGGAGTCATGACCGGCCGAACGGCCACCGATCGCCGTGTTGTAGGGTGATCAGGCCTCCTCGGGGGCGGCCGGGACGTGGCGCAGCTTGGTAGCGCACTTGACTGGGGGTCAAGGGGTCGCAGGTTCAAATCCTGTCGTCCCGACGGCCGGAACGGGCGGTTCCCTTCGACGGGGGAACCGCCCGTTCTGCGTTCTGACCTGCGAGAACTCCTGGTCAAGTCGATCACTCGCTGACCTTGAGATGATCTTGCTGTGGATCATCAATTATGCTTGTGGACGCGTTTCTGGAGCAAAACTGGAGCACGGCGTCGGAGCCGACGAAATGGGGTCACAGTCTGCTCCAGACTTCTGGGCCCGTTGGCGACCGTTGGCAACCGTTCGGCGCACTTGGCACAGGATGGTCCAGCGGCACCTTCAACGGGCAATGATCGACTCCGCCGCCGCCAAGGGGTCAGCATGATCGACTCGGGGTTGTGGTCCGGCATGTTCGGCGCATTCGTCTCTGCGGCGGCCTGTGCCGGGCGTTGCGGCGTCCGGGGTCGCCCGAGCCCAACCTGGTTGTGTGCGGGCCGGGTGTCGCGTCTGGGCCCGTTGTGCCTGGGTTCCGCAGCTAACGTGTGATCTGGTGCATGATCGCGGGTGTTGGTGCTGGTCAGCGCGCTGCGACCTGGCCCAGCACAGCGAAACCCCTAGTAACACGACTCGGCTTGATCTGGTGCTGTGAGCTGCTGATAGT
>JBBRLM010000066.1:0-36452 GCA_038231335.1 Mycobacteriales bacterium | reverse complement strand
GCTCGGGCCCGCGCCGACAACGCCCTGACCAGCACGAACGTCACCGCCTGGACACACGCCTGTCCGGGCGACTTTCGGCGTTCCCGCAGGTCAACCCCCAGATTTCGTGTCCAGCACCAACATCAAGTGCGGAACCCGGGTGAGCGCATGACAACTACAGAGGATCACGCGATCGCCGCGAAACACCACGCCTGGGGACTTGACCTCTCGAACATCACGAGCAAAAAGCGCGGCCCT
Source organism: Mycobacteriales bacterium (assembly GCA_038231335.1). Classification (GTDB taxonomy): domain Bacteria; phylum Actinomycetota; class Actinomycetes; order Mycobacteriales; family Pseudonocardiaceae; genus Pseudonocardia. Next base: position 36,215 of record JBBRLM010000066.1, on the reverse strand, counting down.
GCGGACACGTGGATGTCTCCACAGGGCCGCGCGGGCAGGGTGCGTGGCAATCACGCACCCTGTGCTTGAGCACCGATTCCGGCTCGGCCGGGGCGACCGAACTCACGATCAGCGTCGCTTGATCAGCGGACAGCTCGGCTGCCCCGTCCCCGGACGGCTCCGAAGATGCCAGTGAGAACGAAGAGCACGATGCCGGCGATCGCCAGCCAGAACAGTGTGTGCACGGTGAAGCCGACGACCGCAACGATCGCCCAGAGCACGAGCAAACCAATGATGAGGCCCATCACAGCTCCTTCGACCAGGACCGGGCTCTGTCGCCAAGTCAGGTTACGGGCGGGTTACCCGCTCTTCGGCCGAGTCAATCCCGGCATGAGCTGCAACGTACGTCGTCAGGCGACGCCTTGGCGGCCGATACGGCAGGCCTCCGAAGGTGCCTATGCCGCTCGGCGCACGAACTCTCGAGGCCTGGCAGCCACCTCAGGTGGTCGATCTGCATGAGCCTCGTTCGGCAGGTCGATCCGCTGCTCGGCGGCCAAGATCGACACCGACTCGCCAGCAAAGCGCGTTAGGTGACGATAGTGATGCAGCCGACATACGTAGCTTTCAGGCCCCAATCCACCGGCGACGACATCGAAGATGCCGACGACCACGAGGCCCCGTCATGACACACACGAGGCCCATGTGCGCCAGACCAGCGTCGCCAGGAGGCCGAGGCCGAGGCCGTGTCCTCCATCCTGTCCTCGTTGCTGGACCTCGACCTCGGCGACGTTTCGAGCGTCTACGTCGGCGGTTGGACCCGATGGCGACGCTGAGACCATCACACGGCCCAAGCCGCTATCCACTATGCAGCGCAGGCGGTGCTGGCCGACCTGGACGAGGCTTGCGACGAGTCAGATGTCCTGAGCGTGGCGTGGCGCCGTCAGTGCAAGGAGTCGAGCCACGGACCGGCCGGCGGTCCGCGCAGCAGGGCATCGATCGTTGTCTGGTCGCCGTCGGCCGGGTCATCCTGAGCAGCCGCGTGAGCGGATCAAGGACGGTCCACAGTGGTCTGTCCTGGGCCGTCTCTGGGCCGTCCGGGCCGTCTCTGGGCCGTGAAACAATGCCCAACAACGACAAACGACGCTGACCAACGACAAGTCAAAGTCGCTGGTCAGCGCCGCTTTTTGCCCCTTGATCAGGCAGCCTGCTTGGTCTCCCAAAAAATCTTGTCGATCTGGGCGATCAGGCCGAGGAGCTCCTCGCCCGTCTTCGGGTCGTTGGACGCCTTGGTGCCGCTGGCGCCCGCGGCCTTGGTGGCCTTGTTGAAGAGCTCGTGGAGCTCCGGGTACTTCTCGAAGTGCGGGGGCTTGAAGTAGTCGGTCCACAGCACCCACAGGTGGTGCTTGACCAGGTCGGAGCGCTGCTCCTTGATGTCGATCGCGCGGGCGCGGAAGGACGGGTCCTCGTTGCCCTGGTACTTCTCCTGGATGGCCTTGACGGACTCGGCCTCGATACGGGCCTGGGCCGGGTCGTACACGCCGCAGGGGAGGTCACAGTGAGCGGTGGCCTCGAGCCGCGGGCGGAGAATGCGGGACAGCATGCGCATGGGTCCTCCCTGGTGGTGATCGTTCTGGCTGGGTCGACACTACTCCCGGCCCTATCGGAGAGCAGCGTGGCGAGGAGGACGTGTGCGGTGGCGCAGAGTGGGTATCCGAGGGCCCTCGATGTCGCCCACACTGTCGGACGGTGACGTGGTGCTGGCACGGTTCGGCGCGGCTCCCGGACCGGGTGACGTGGTGCTCGTCCGCTGGTCGGAACGTCCGGGGCAGCTGTCGGTGAAACGTGCGGCCCGCCCCGACGGCGACCGGTGGTGGGTGCTGGGCGACAACCCGGACGGGAGTACGGACTCCCGCATGCTGGGAGCCGCCCACGTGGTGGGAGTGGTGCGGTTGCGCCTGTACCCGAGGCCCGGCCGCCTGCGCCGGTAGACCGTGCAGACCTCGTGGTCACCGTGCAGACGTCATGACCCCTGCACCGTGACCATCTGCTCTGCACGGTGATCCGGCTCAAGTCGGCGAGCCACCAGGCGGCCCGGCCGCTACGGTTGTCCCACCTGACCGCCCCCTCGGCGTCGCCGCTCCATCCTGCGGCCATGACCGAGTGGCCGTCCGGCACCGACTCGGGGCCCGCACCGTGGCCCCCGGTGCGCGGCGAGCACACACGCCCGAGCACCCGGAGCAGTCCCATGACCGTCGTCCCCGAACTGACCATGCCCACGTCCGAGGAGATCTTCGCCGCGCACCTGGGCGGCAAGCTCTCCACCGGACTCGCCGCGCCGCTGGCGAACGCCCGAGACCTGGCCATCGCCTACACGCCCGGGGTGGCCGAGGTGAGCCGCGCGATCGCCGCCGACCCGGCCGCCGCCGCGCGCTACACCTGGGCCAACCGGCTCGTGGCCGTCGTCAGCGACGGCACGGCCGTGCTCGGGCTGGGTGACATCGGCCCGCGGGCGGCGCTACCTGTGATGGAGGGCAAGTCGGCGCTGTTCAAGGCGTTCGGCGGCCTCGACTCCATCCCGATCGTGCTCGACACCACCGACGTCGACGAGATCGTCGAGACGATGGTGCGGCTGCGGCCCAGCTTCGGCGCCGTCAACCTCGAGGACGTCTCGGCGCCGCGTTGCTTCGAGCTGGAGCGGCGGCTGATCGAGGCGCTGGACTGCCCCGTGATGCACGACGACCAGCACGGCACCGCCATCGTGCTGCTCGCCGCACTGCGCGGGGCCTGCGCGGTGCAGGGGCGCCCGCTCGCCGGCGTGCGCGTCGTCATCTCCGGGGCGGGGGCGGCCGGCGTCGCGTGCGCACGGATCCTGGTCGCCGCCGGTGTCCACGACGTCGTCGTGCTCGACTCCCGGGGCGTGCTCGACGCGGGCAGGGGCGGGGAGAAGGCGCTCCTGGCCGCCCGGTCCAACCCGCGCGGCGTCACCGGCGGCATCGCCGAGGCCATGACCGGCGCCGACGTGTTCGTGGGTCTGTCGAGCGCGCACGTGTCCGAGGAGCTGGTGGCGAGGATGGCCCCGGAGGGCATCGTGTTCGCGCTGTCGAACCCCGATCCCGAGATTCACCCGGACGTGGCGGCCCGCCACGCCGCGATCGTCGCCACGGGGCGTAGCGACTTCCCCAACCAGATCAACAACGTGCTCGCGTTCCCCGGGGTGTTCCGCGGGGCGCTCGACGCGGGTGCGAGGAGGATCACCGAGGCCATGAAGCTGGCCGCGGCCGACGCCATCTACTCCGTGGCCGCCGACGACCTGGCCGCCGACCGGATCGTGCCGAGCCCGTTCGACCCGCGTGTCGCGCCCGCCGTGTCGCAGGCGGTCGCCGCGGCGTCTGAACAGTCGTCCTGACTCGGAGTCACCTCCAACTGGGCTGTGTCCAGGGCCTTCGTCCTCGGATGGCCCTGATCGTCACACAGCGTGCTGACCTGGGCGTTCACTCACTCGGGTCGGCGTAGGCCGATCGGGCAGCGTGACCGGATCGTGTCGCGGATCCCGTCGTTGAGCCGTGTGACGCACGACGCCACATGCCGTAGGAGATGCCGTGAAAGAGCTCGGACACCGCCGGGGTGACGGCCCGGTGGAGGACCCGGTGACCGAGCCGAACGGGTCGAAGGCCGTGCTCCCGGACCCCGTGCTCCCGGACCCCGTGCTCTCGGACCCCGTGCTCCCGGACCCCGCGCTCCCGGACCCCGCGCTCCCCGACGCGGTGCTGCGGGCCGACCTCCGCCGCGCACGGCAGGCCGTGCTCGGCGGCGGCGCCGACCCGGACGCGGTGCGGTTCGCCAACCGGCTCGCCCGTGCCGTGACCGAGACGCCCGCCTACGCGGGGCAGCGCGTGGACGTCCAGCGGGGTGCGGAGGCCGTCACCGACCCCGGTGCGATCCAGCTCATCGACCCCTACGCCACCGTCGACGAGTCCGAGGACTGGTCCCTCGGGGCGCCGCGGGTCTCACCTGCCCTGCGCGACGCCGTGTTCGGCGGCGAGGGGCTGCTGAGCGACGTCCCCGGTGGGTCGGTGCGGCGGGGCGGTCCCGAGACGGTGCGCCTGCCGACCGCCCCCGCCGTCGTCTGCGACCGCTCCGACCGGGTCGTGCGCGCCAACGAGGCGCTGCTGCGGCTCGTCGGGGGACGCCCAGAAAGGATCGATACCGAGCTGACCGGCACGAAACTGGCTCGGCTCGTGGTCGGTCCCGACGTCGACGCCCGCCTCGTCCGTGCCGACGGCAGCCTCGTGCGGGTCCGCGTGGTCCGCTGGGAGCTGCCCGGTGAGGAGCTCTCCGCCGTGGTGCTGGTGGAACTGGGCGAGGCCGGCGCCGGGCTGGGCCGCACGTCGGACCGGGACTGGACCACCGAGCTGGAGCGCATCGCGCGGGTCGGCACCTGGAGCTTCGAGCTGGCCACCGGCACGCTGCACCGCAGCGACACCCTCGACGAGCTGTACGCCGCCGTCGGGCTCGACCCCGAGTCGCCCGAGGCCGGACCGGTCGAGGGCGAGCAGGTGGCCATGCTGTGCGAGGACCTCCGCTCCGGTCGTCCCGGCTCCGATCACCACATCGAGCTGCGCCTGCCCGGTGACGTCCTGCTCTCCTGTCGCGCCGAGGTGGAGTACGCCGACGACGGCGCGCCCGTGCGGCTCGTCGGCGTCGTTCGCGACCTCACCGCCCAACACCGCGACGCCGACGCCCAGCGCAGCGCCGCGGACCGCGTGCGGTATTCGGGGCAGCGGTTCGCCGACCTCATGGCACTCGTGCCCGGTGGGGTTGCGCTGATCGACGCCGGCGGCCGCACGGTCGACGCCAACGCGGGCCTGTGCACGCTGCTCGACGTGCCGCTCGCGCGGCTGCGCGGGCTGCCCGCCGGGATGCTGGCCGCCGACCTGCCCGCCGATGCCGCGGGCCGCGCACTGCCGGAGTGGCTGCGGCCGATCCCCCCCGGCGCGCCGTACGGCTACCGGGTGGACGTCGCTCCGCTTCGCCGTGGCGACGGCACCACCGTCTGGTGCGAGCTGAACGTGTCGGTCACCTCGGCCGACGACGGCAGCTGGTTCTGGCTCGTCGTCTGCACCGACGTCAGCGAGCGCCGCCGCGCCGCGGAGCTGCTGCGCAGTGCCGGCACCGTCGACGAGCTGACGCGGCTGCCCAACCGTGCGGCCAGCCTGACCCTGGTGGACCGCCTGCTCGCGGGCCCCGGCCGGGACCGGGTCGCGGTGGTCTGCGGCGACCTCGACGACTTCCAGCGCGTCAACTCCTCGCTGGGTCACGAGGCCGGCGACGAGCTCCTGGTCTCCCTGGCCGCGCGGCTGCAGCGCGAGCTCCCGGTGGGCTGCACGGCGGCACGCCTGTCGGGCGACGAGTTCGTGGTGATCTGCGCCGACCACGCCGAGGTCGGTGGCCCGGACCAGCTCGCCCGCATGGTCGCCGACCTGCTGCGCACGACGATCACCGTGTGCGGCCGCCCGGTGCAGATGACGGCGTCGGTCGGACTCGCCACGCCGGTGCCCAGCGGCGAGGTGCGGGCAGCGGACCTGCTCCGGTTCGCCGAGGTCGCGATGCACGACGCCAAGCGGAAGCAGTCCCGTGGAGGGATCGGGATGGCCACCGACGGCGTCGTCAGCTCGGCGACCCGCGCGCTGGAGCTGGAGGCCGAGCTGCGCGCGGCGATCCACGGCGACGGGCTGGTGCTGGAGTACCAGCCCGTCGTCGGCGGGGACGGCACCATCATCAGCGCGGAGGCGCTCGTGCGTTGGCCGCACCCGGAGCGCGGCGTCATCTCGCCCGGCGACTTCCTGCCCGTCGCCCAGCGCAGCGGGCTCCTGCGCGACCTCGACCTCTGGGTGCTGCGCACCGCGGTCACCGAGGCAGCGACGTGGCCCGAGCACCGCGGTCGCATCCCGGCCGTCGCGGTCAACCTGGCCGGGCTGCTGCCCGGGGACGTCGACTTCCTGGCCGCCGTCACCGAGATCGTCGAGGGTAGCGGGCTGCCCTGGGACCGGCTGGTGCTGGAGCTGGTCGAGACGAGCCTCGTGGCCCTGCCCCCGCACGCGCTCGCCGCGATGGGCACGCTGGTGGACCGCGGCGTCCGGTTCGCCGTGGACGACTTCGGCACCGGCTACTCGTCGCTGGCCCGGCTCAAGGAGCTCCCGGCGCAGACGGTGAAGGTCGACCGGGCGTTCGTCACCGGGGTGGCCGACGACCCCGCCGACTTCGCCGTCGCCCGCGCCGTCGTGGACATGGCGAAGGCCATGCACCGCACCACGGTGGCCGAGGGCGTCGAGACCGCCGAGCAGTTCAACGTGCTGCGCGGCATCGGTGTGGACGCCTTCCAGGGGTGGCTGTTCGCCCGCCCGCTGCCCCCGCACGCCATGCGCGCGGCCCTCGGCGGGGACCGGCTGGCCACACCCGCGAGCCGGATCGCGGGTCTCTAACCGATCACGAGGCATGCCGTTGTCGGTGTGCCGGGCTAGCCTCGGTGCCCTGCGGTGACCGGTCAGCGGTCGCCGACGAGAACCGGGGGTCTCCGCGTGATCGAGTTCCGGGGCGTCACCAAGCGCTTCCCGGACGGCACGGTGGCGGTCGACGCGCTCGACCTGACCGTGGACGCCGGGAAGATCACGGTCTTCGTCGGCCCGTCCGGATGCGGCAAGACCACATCGCTGCGCATGATCAACAGAATGATCGACGTGTCCGACGGCACCATCGAGGTCGACGGGCAGGACATCAACTCCGTCGACGCCGCTGATCTGCGTCGCGGCATCGGCTACGTCATCCAGCAGGCCGGGTTGTTCCCGCACCGCACCATCCTCGACAACATCGCCACGGTCCCGCTGCTGCTCGGCTGGAACAAGGCGAAGGCACGCAAGCGTGCGGCCGAGCTGATGGAGACCGTCGGGCTCGTGCCGGAGATGGCCAAGCGCTACCCGGCGCAGCTCTCCGGCGGGCAGCAGCAGCGCGTCGGGGTGGCCCGCGCGCTCGCCGCCGACCCGCCCGTGCTGCTGATGGACGAGCCGTTCAGCGCCGTCGACCCCGTGGTGCGGCAGAGCCTGCAGGAGGAGTTGCTGCGCCTGCAGGGCGAGCTGGGCAAGACCATCGTCTTCGTCACCCACGACATCGACGAGGCCGTCAAGCTGGGCGACAAGGTCGCGGTGTTCCGCACCGGCGGCCTGCTCGCCCAGTACGACGAGCCCGGCGTGCTGCTGGCCCGGCCCGCCGACGACTTCGTCGACAACTTCGTGGGGCGTGACCGCGGCTACCGGGGCCTCGGGTTCCTGTCGTCGGCCAAGCTCCCGCTGGGGGAGCTGCCCACCGTCGGGCTGGGGGAGTCCGCGCCCGCGGGTGGGGGCTGGACCCTCGTCGTCGACGGGGCGCGGCACCCGCAGGGCTGGGTCCACGGGGTCACCGGTCCCATCGGCACCGACCACCTGGTGCCTGGCGGTTCGCTCTACGACGTCACCTCCGGCTCGCTGCGCAGCGCGCTGGACGCGGCGCTGTCGTCGCCGTCCGGTCAGGGCGTCGCGGTCGACGGTGACGGCGCGGTGGCCGGCTCGATCAGCGCTGACGACGTGCTGCGGGCCCTGGAGGGGGTCCGCCGGGACGAGGCGGCGGCATGATCGCGCTGACCATCGTCACGGCGCTCGTCCCGGCCGCCTCACCGGTCGGGGAGCACTCGGCATGACCTGGGTTCTCGGCAACCTGCCGCTCATCGGCAACCTCACCCTGCAGCACCTGGTGTTCGCCCTGATCCCGGTGGCGATCGGGCTGCTGCTCGCCATCCCGCTGGGCTGGCTCGCCAACCGCACCCGATTCGGTCGCACGGTCACCATCAACGTGGCCGGGTTGCTCTACACCATCCCGTCGCTGGCCTTCTTCGTCCTACTGCCCGCGATCCTCGGCACCCAGATCCTGGATCCGACCAACATCATCGTGGCGCTGTCGGTGTACACGCTCGCGCTCCTGGTCCGCACGGTCGCCGATGCGCTGTCGGCCGTGCCCCCGATCGTCGTCAACTCGGCCACCGCCATGGGCTACAAGCCGGTGCGCCGGTTCCTGGCCGTGGAGCTGCCGCTCTCGGTGCCGGTGGTACTGGCCGGGGTACGCGTCGCGACGGTGTCGTCGATCAGCCTCGTCACCGTCGGCGCCACCGTCGGGTTCGGCGGTCTGGGCAAGATGTTCACCGACGGCTTCCAGCGGGGCATCACCGAGGAGGTCATCGCGGGGATCGTGGTGGTGCTGGTGCTGGCGCTGGTCATCGACGGTCTGCTGCTGGCACTGGGCCGGGCGATCACCCCGTGGGACCGGATCGCCGCCGCGGCAGGGAGAACGCGATGAACTACCTGAGTTATCTGCTCGACGCCGCCCACTGGTCGGGCTCGCAGGGCATCCCTCAACGGCTGGTCGAGCACCTCGGGTACACGGCGCTGACGATGATCATCGCTCTGGTGGTCGGCGTCCCGCTCGGGGCCTGGATCGGGCACACGGGCCGTGGCGGCTTCCTCGCTGTCGGGCTGGCGAACGGCCTGCGGGCCCTGCCCACACTGGGCCTGCTCATCCTCCTCGTCACCCTGATCGGGCTCGGCATCACCGGGCCGCTGATCGCGCTCGTCATCCTGGCGGTGCCGCCGATCCTGGCCGGCACCTACGCGGGCGTCCGCAACGTCGACACCGCGATCGTCGACGCGGCGCGCGGGATGGGCATGCGGGGTCGCGAGATCCTCTTCCAGGTGGAGCTGCCCAACGCCCTTCCCCTGATCATCGGTGGTGTGCGCAGCTCGGTGCTGCAGGTGATCTCCACCGCCACGATCGCCGCGTACGTCGCCCTGGGCGGACTCGGCCGCTTCATCATCGACGGTCTCGCGATCCGTGACTTCCCCCAGATGGTGGCCGGCTCGATCCTCGTCGCCGCCCTCGCCATCGTTGCCGACCTGCTGCTCGCCGGTCTGCAGAAGCTCCTCGTCTCGCCCGGTCTGCAGGTGGCCCCCGCCGCCGGACGTCGCAGGTTGCGCGCCGTGCCCGATCCCCGACCCGCCGCACAGGCGGCCTGAGCCCCACCCCCCGGAGGACCCTGATGAGACGCTCCCTGATCATTCGCACCACGGCGGTAGCCGCCACCGCCGCGCTCGCCCTCACCGCCTGTGGCGGCAGCGGGGGCAGCCCGCTGTCGAGCGGCTCGAGCGGGTCGGCCGCGCCGTCGTCGACGATCATCGTCGGCTCGGCCAACTTCACCGAGAACTCGATCCTGGCCGAGATCTACGCGCAGGCACTGGCGGCCAAGGGCGTCACGGTGGAGAAGAAGCTGTCCATCGGCAGCCGGGAGGCCTACTACCCGGGCCTGCAGGACGGCTCGATCGACCTCATTCCCGAATACACCGGCGTGCTGCTGCAGTACATCAACAAGGCGGCCAAGGAGACGTCCGCGGACGATGTCTACACGGCGTTGCAGAAGGCGCTGCCGGCCAACCTGACGGTCACCGACAAGTCCGCCGCCGAGGACAAGGACGCCGTCGTCGTCACGAAGGACACGGCGACCAAGTACAACGCCACCTCCATCGCCGATCTGGCCGCCAACTGCGGTCAGCTCACCTTCGGCGGCCCGCCGGAGTTCCAGACCCGCCCCGACGGCATCCCCGGCATCAAGAGCACCTACAACTGCTCCTTCAAGGACTACAAGTCCCTCGACGCCGGTGGTCCGCTCACCATCGCGGCGCTGAAGAACGGCGATATCCAGGCGGCCGACATCTTCACCACCGACCCGTCCATCACCCAGGACGGCTTCGTGGCGCTGGCCGACCCCAAGAACAACTTCGCCGCGCAGAACGTCGTGCCGCTGGTCAACAAGGCGAAGGCGACCCCGGCCGTCACCGCCGTGCTCAACGCGGTGTCCGCGAAGCTCACCACCGACGAGCTCATCTCGCTCAACGCCACGGCGGCCGGGCCGACCAAGCCCGCCGTCGACGTGGTGGCGAAGGACTGGCTGACGAAGAACGGCCTGATCTGATCGAGCGCGGGAGCCCCGCACCCGAACGGTGCGGGGTCTCCCGCGTCGACCCGAAACGGCAAGGAGCTCGACCACGATGAAGCGCGCCCTCGGTCTACTGGCTGCGGGGGTTCTCCTGCTCACCGCCTGTGGCGGCGGCAACGACAGCCCGTTCGCCACACCCGGCTCGGGCAACGCGGCCCCGGCGGACGTGATCCGGGTGGGCTCCGAGCAGTTCCCGGAGAACCAGCTGCTCGGCGAGATCTACGCCCAGGCGCTGGAGGCGAAGGGCATCAAGGTGGAGCGCAGGTTCAGCATCGGCTCGCGCGAGACCTACTACCCGGCCCTGCGTGACGGCTCGATCGACGTGATCGCCGACTACAACGGCAACCTGCTGCTCTTCGTCAAGACCGACGCCACGCAGTCGTCGCCCACCGACGTCCTCGCCGCCCTCAAGGCCGCGCTGCCGCCGGACCTGACGGTGCTCAACCAGGCCGAGGCCCAGAACAAGGACGCGTTCACCATCACCCGCGCCACGGCGGAGAAGTACAACGCGAGGACGATCGAGGACATCGTCCCGCACTGCGGCGAGATCACCTTCGGTGGTCCGTCGCAGTTCCAGCAGCGCGCCTACGGCATCGCGGGGATGAAGAAGAACTACAACTGCACCTTCAAGGACTTCAAGGCGCTCGACACCGGTGGTCCGCTCACCGTCGCCGCGCTCAAGAACGGTGACATCCAGGGCGCCGACCTGTTCACCACCGATCCCGCGCTGCCGGCCAACGACTTCGTGACGCTCGAGGACCCCAAGAACAACTTCCCCGCGCAGAACGTCCTGCCGCTGATGAACAAGGCCAAGGCCACCGGGGTGGCCGCGGACGCGCTCAACGCGATCTCGGCGAAGCTGTCGCAGAAGGAGTTGCTCAACCTCGATGTCGAGCAGGCGCAGAAGACGCTGTCGGACGCCCAGCTGGCCACGAAATGGCTGAAGGCGCAGGGACTGACATGACGGTGGTCGGCAGTGTCGCCGGGCTGTACCGCTACCCGGTCAAGTCGATGCTCGGCGAGGCCCGGGCCTCCCTGGTCCTCGCCACGGGCGGGGTGGAGGGCGACCGCGCCCTCGCCCTGCTCGACACGGAGACCGGGCGGGTGGCCACGGCCAAGCACCCGCGGCTGTGGCGGGGGTTGCTGCAGTTCACCGCCACGCTCGACAGCTCCGGCGTGCACATCACGGGTTCCGACGGGTGCGCGGTGGAGGACGTCGACCGCGCCCTGTCGGCGGTGCTCGGCCGGGAGGTGCACCTCGCGGGCACCCGCCCGGACGGGGCCGTCGTCGAACGGCCGGATCCCGAGGACGTGCTCGCCCAGGGCGTCGAGGCGGAGGTGCCGGCCGCGCTGCTGGAGATCGCGCAGGGTTCCACCGGCACCACGTTCGTCGACTACGCGCCGGTGCACCTGATCACCACGGCCACGCTCGACCGGATCGGGGCCGAGGCCGTGCGCTACCGGCCCAACCTCGTGATCGCGACGCCGTCGGGGGAGCCGTACGCGGAGAACGACTGGGTCGGCCGGGAGATCGTCGTCGGTGAGGTGCGGCTACGTGGCACCCTGCCCACCCCGCGGTGTTCGGTGCCCACGCTGGAACACGGCCCGCTGCCCCGCGCCGCCCACGCGGTGCGCACGCTGCTGGCCGAGAACCGGGTGGACGTCGAGGGGTTCGGGGTGCTCCCCTGCGCCGGTGTCTACGCCGAGGTGGTGAGCGGTGGCACCGTGCGCGCCGGGGATCCGGTCGCGCTCGCATGACTCCCGTCGACCGGCTGCGCTCGGCGCCCCGGCCCGGGTAGCCGAGCAGCACGCTCCCGACCACCCGCTGCCGGACGAGGCGGACGGCCGCTACGTGTGGCGGGCCAGGCCCGTCATGACGTGTCAGGCCCTCTCCCGGGCGACTCGGTCGCCTCGTGCCACCACCCGCGCCGTACGCGTCACCGACCAGAGGATCACCACCACTGCGGCGGCGCTGCAGCCGTACGCGACCGGGGCCACCGGGTCCGTGACCACCAGGTCGGAGTTGCCCGGGCCGAACCCGAAGATCATCAGTGCCGCCGCGCCCCCGGCCAGCATCGCGCCCGCCGCGCCGACCACGCCGGCCGTGACCGCCAGGTGTCGCGGAGGCACCCGGCGGTGGAAGCTGAGGGCCAGCATCGCGAGCCCCAGTGCACCTACGCTCCAGCTCACCGCGTCCTGCAGGTGCACGAGAGAGGCCAGCACCGGGACCGACGGGCTCCGCCATCCGATGCCGCCCTTCCACAGCAGATCCCAGCCCAGCACGACCGCGGGGAACACCACCGCCAGCACGAGCGCGGTGCGGCGGCCCTGCCGGGCCGTCAGCTCCTCCTGGTAGAGCGGGGCCAGTTCCGCGGCAGGGCCGAAGTCGGACACCGCGCGGGCGGCGGCCTCCTCTGCGGGCAACCCGCCGTCCCGGTAGGCGGCCGCGGCGTCGCTCAGTCCGTCGCGGGTCTCGGTGAGCATGCTGCGCCGGACCCGGCCCGGGCCCCGCAACCGCCGCGCGAGTTCGGAGACGTGGGTGTCGAGGAGGTCGGTCATGCCGGCCTCAGCACCGCGTCGACGACCGCGCTGAACTCGGTCCACTCCGTGCGCTGCTGGGCGAGCGCGTGCTTGCCGGCGCGGGTCAGCGTGTAGGTCCGCCGCTCCCGGCCGCCGACCGTGCTCCACGCTCCGGCGAGCAGTGCCGCGCGCTCCAGGCGGCGCAAAGCCGGGTAGACGGTGCCGGTGGGCAGGTCGAGCGCACCGTCGCTGCGCAGCTGCAGCGCCTCGATGATCGCGTACCCGTGCCGGGGGCCCGCCTCCAGCACCGCGAGGATCAGGCCGTCGAGGTGGCCGCGGACGGCGTCAGGTCTCACGAGTAGGCACTCTACCTACTTCTCCAGCGGGGTGCCTCGGTCTTCTATCAGGGACATCCCTGATGTATATGTAGACAGTCTATCTATAAAGTGCTCGTCGTGGACACACTCACCCGCCGACCTCGGGTCTCGCTCTGGCTGCTCCGGGCCGTGCTGACCGTGCATCTGCTGCTGGTCCTCGCCCAACCCGTCCTGGCCGGTCTCTTCCTCACAGGTGACGTCGACGCCATCGGCGTGCACGGCGCCGTCGGCATCGGCATCGCCTCGTTCGAGGTGGTCGTGATCGCGGTGGCCGCCTGCTACGTGTTCGGGGGGCACGGCCGCGTCTGGATCCTTCCGGTGACCGTGCTGCTCCCGGTGGCCGCCGGCAACCAGATCCACGCGGGCTTCACCCGCGAGCTTGCGCTGCACATCCCGCTGGGCGTCGCCATCGTGACGACGGCCGTGCTGCTGGCCGTCTGGGTGTGGACGCCGTCCGCCGGGCGGCCCCGGTGAACCGCCGCGCGTTCCTCGGGCTGCTCGGCGCCACCGCGGCGGGCGTCGCGCTCGCGGGGTGCGGCACCCCCGCCGGGCAGACCGGATCCCAGCTGGCCAGCGCCCTGCCGCTGCCGCGCCCGTTCCAAGTGCCGCTGCCGGTGCCGCCGGTCGCACGCCCGGTGGACACGCTGGACGGGGCGGATCTCTACCGCATCACCCAGCGGGTCGGCCGGGCGGAGATCCTCCCGGGTGTGCGCACGCCGGTGCTGGGTTACGACGGGATCTTCCCGGGGCCGACGTTCGACACGCGCCGCGGCCGGCCGGTGGTGGTGCGTCACCGCAACGAGCTGCCCGTGCCGAGCGTCGTCCACCTGCACGGCGGACACACGCCCGCGGCGTCCGACGGCTGGCCGCTCGACCTGGTGCTGCCCGTCGGCGACACCTCCGTCTGGACCCACCACGGGATGGTCGGCGACGTGCTGGCCGGCGAGCGCGAGCACCGCTACCCGATGACGCAACGCGCCGCGATGCTCTGGTACCACGACCACCGGATGGACTTCACAGCTCCGGCGGTCTACCGCGGGCTGGCCGGCATGTACATCGTCCGCGACGACGAGGAGGACGCGCTGCCCCTGCCGCGCGGCGACCGCGAGCTGCCGCTGATGATCTGCGACCGCTCGTTCGCCGCCGACGGCTCCTTCGCCTACCCGGCCCTGGACCAGGGGATGCACACGCTGCCCGGCGTGGAGGACGAGTGGATGGCCGGGGTGCTCGGCGACGTCGTGCTCGTCAACGGGGCGCCCTGGCCGGTGCACGAGGTGGACGGTGCGCGGTACAGGCTGCGGATCCTCAACGCGTCCAACGCGCGGCGCTACCGCCTCGCGCTGCAGCCGGGCCTGCCGCTGGTGCAGATCGGCTCCGACGGTGGCCTGCTGGCTGCTCCGATATCGCACGAGGCGATCGAGATCGCGCCCGGTGAGCGGTTCGACGTGGTCGTGGACTTCTCCGCGGTGCCGGTGGGCACCGAGGTGACGCTGGCCAACACGTTCGGCACCGGCGGGACGGCCGGCGTCATGCGGTTCCGGGTGGTGCGGGCCGCGCGCGACGACAGCGCGGTGCCGGCCCGGCTCTCGGTGGTGGAGCCGCTCGTACCGCCGCCCGGCGCGAGGATGCGCACGTTCCAGTTCTTCCGGGGCGACGTCGGTGGCCGCAGCGACGGCTGGACGATCAACGGCCTGGCCTTCGACCCCGACCGGTCGATCGCCGACATCCCGCTGGGGGAGACGGAGATCTGGCGGTTCGTCACCGACGTGCACCATCCGGTGCACGTGCACCTCGACGGCTTCCAGGTGCTGCGTCGCGGATCAGGCGGCCCGGGCGAGTTCGACGCCGGCTGGAAGGACACGGTGGACCTGCGGCCCGCCGAGATCGTGGACGTGGCGGTGCGGTTCAGCGACCACACCGGCCGGTTCGTCTTCCACTGTCACAACCTCGAGCACGAGGACATGGCGATGATGGCGACGATCCGGACGGTGTGAGGGGATCAGGTCTCGCAGGCGATGCCGTCGCCGTCCCGGTCGAGCTTGGAGGAGTAGCCGGGCTGGCCGCGCAGGAGGGGCGCCGCGCCCGCGGCCTTGACCGCGGCGCAGTTCGCGTAGCTGGTGGCTGCGGGCTTCGGCGCCGGTTTCGGGGCGGGCTCGGGCGCGGCGACCACGGGCTTGGGGGCGGGCTTGGGCGCCGGTTCCGGGGCGGGTCTCGGCGCCGCGACGAGAGATTGGGGAGCCTTGCGCACAGTCGTGGGGACGACGCGCGGAGCCACGGCCGCGGGAGCGGCCGGCGCCTCGGTGACCACGGGCGCCGTGGTCGGGGCCGCCGTGGTGGTGGGGGCTGCCGATGTGGTCACCGGTGCGGTGGTCGCCGGTACCGCGGCGGCTGATCCCTCCACCGGGGTCGATCCGCACGCCTGCACGAGAGCCGCCACGGTCACGAGTCCGGCGATGCGGGCGAGAAGGCGGTGTGTGGGGCGGAGTGTGGACGTCATCGTCGTCATCCCGGGGAGCGGAGGGCGGTCGCCGCGGGTGCGGCGCCGTGCGTCCGCCTGTCGGTGGCGACGGACAGCCCGTTAACCGGGCGAACACCACATACCGTCTTCTGATGACGCCGCGGGGGACGTGATCGTCGCGTGCCGCACGGCGCAGCCCTGCCCGGGGCAACTGCGTGAGGTCGACGCCGATCATGGCGCGGCGTGATCGGCGTACGTCGTACCCCACAGCCCTCGCCGGGGCGCCACCGTGCGGCTGACGACGATCAGTTCGTGGCGAGGGTGAGGCGCAGGGCGCTCAAGCCGGGTTGATCGGCTGGTAGACCATCGTCCCGCCCGTCGCGCAGGTGCCCGACGCGCCGGACGTGATGCCCTGGGCCTGGTTGCCGGAGGTGACGGATCCGCCGGAGTCGCCGGACTGCGCGCAGGCGCTGGAGCGGACCAGGCCGTAGATGATCTTGCCTGAGTAGTTCACGGTGACGTTGCGGCTGATGACCTGCCCGCAGCGGACGCCGGTGGTGGCGCCGGAGCGGCAGACCGACGCACCGACGGGCACCTCCGTGGACCCGGTGACGCTCGGCAGGCCGTTGATCTGGCCGGTCGGCGTCCACGCGGTGGTGTCCACGTTGAGCGTGCCGAAGTCGGTGGTCGGGAAGTTGTTGCTGGCGACGGTGCCGATGACGACCCGGTTGGCGCCGCGCCAGGTGCCGCCGAAGTCGGTGCAGTGCCCCGCCGTGAATACGTACGAGCGGGTACCCGAGCGAGCGCTGAACCCGAGCGAGCAGCCGATGCGCTCGTTGCCGATCGAGACGCCGCCGACGAGCGGTGCGGCCACCGGACTCGTCACGGCGGCGACCAGCCTGACCTGCACGTAGTCGGCCCCGGCGGCCCGGACGAAGGCCTCGGCGTCGGCGGCCCGGGTGCCCTCGACGACGACCACGCCCGTCGGGGCGTCGACGTACCAGGAGCTGACCGAGGGGGTGGCGCGGGTCGCGGCGCGGTCGAGCTTCGCCAGCGTGGCGTTCGGGTCGCCCTGCACCACGGCGGTGGCGCCGGCGGCGCGGACGGTTGCCACCGCGGCCGGATCGGTGGTGCGGACCGTCAGTGAGCCGGTCGCCGGGTCGAGCCACGAGCCGACGAACGCCGCCCCGAGCCGCTCGCGCAGCCCCAGGTCGATGACGGCCGCCGCGTTCTGACGCTCCACACGGGCGGTGGCGGCGGTGGCGTCGAGGCCGAGATCGCGCTGCATGGCGCCGAGCACGGCGGGCGTCAGCGGGGCGGCCGAGGCCGCCGGAGCAGGTGCGATCAGCGCGAAGGCGGCGATCCTGGCCACGGTCAGGACACGACGGCAGGTCAAGGGCACCGCACCATCGTCCGGTGGGAGCCCGGCACCGGCTACGGACCGGGATGACAAGTCCGGCCCGGCGGTTTTTCTACAGCGCGGGGATCACCGACTCCCCGTACGCCTCGATCGTCGAGTCCCGCGCGTCGTGCATGGCGTAGATCGCGAACTGGTCGACGCCGAGCGTCCGCAGCTCGGCCAGCCGTTCCAGCTGGGCGCTGGGCGGCCCGAGGAGGCAGAAGCGGTCCACCACCTCGTCGGGCACGAAGTTCGTGGAGGTGTTGCCGGCGCGGCCGTGGTGGCTGTAGTCGTAGCCGTCGCGGTCCTTGATGTAGCCGGTGAGCGCGGCCGGGACCATCGCCGACTCCGCGCCGTAGCGCGTCACGAGGTCGGCGACGTGGTTGCCGACCATGCCGCCGAACCAGCGGCACTGGTCGCGGGCGTGCTCGACGTCGGAGGAGACGTACGCCGGCGCGGCCACACAGATCGTGATCGACGACGGGTCGCGGCCCGCCGCCTCGGCCGCGGCCCGCACGGTCTTCACCGTCCACTCCACGAGGTAGGGATCGGCGAGCTGCAGGATGAACCCGTCGGCGCAGCGCCCGACGAGGTCGAGCGCCTTGGGTCCGTAGCCGGCCATCCACACCGGAAGGTCGGCCCCTTCTCCCACCCACGGGATCTGGACGTGCGTCCCTCCGAGATCGACGGCTCTCCCGCAAGCCAGTTCCCGGATCACGTGCATCGACTCCTCGAGCCGTGCCAGGGTCGTCGGCGGGCGGCCCTGCACGCGCATCGCCGAGTCGCCGCGGCCGATGCCGCAGACCGTCCTGTTGCCGAACATGTCGTTCAGCGTGGCGTGCAGCGACGCGATGACCGTCCAGTCGCGGGTGCCAGGGTTGGTCACCATCGGCCCGACCACCAGCCGGGACGTCCGTTCCAGGATCCGGGAGTAGATGACGTACGGCTCCTGCCACAGCACGTGGGAGTCGAACGTCCAGCCGTGGGTGAAGCCCAGCTCCTCCGCACGCACCATGAGGTCGACGACGGCGGTGGCGGGCGGGTCGGTCTGCAGCACGAGCCCGATGTCCATGGTGCAGCTCCTAGATCAGGTACTGGCAGGTGTCGCGGCGCAGGTAGGCGCCGTCGCCGGGCTTGCCGAGGTACTCGCCCTTGTCGATGATCACGCGGCCGCGCGACAGCACGGTCTCGGAGCGGCCGGTGACGTGCTTGCCCTCGTAGGGCGAGTAGTCCACGGCCATGTGATGGGTGGACGCCGAGAGCACCTGCTCCGCGGCCGGGTCGTAGATCACCACGTCGGCGTCGGCGCCGGGCGCGATCGTGCCCTTGCGCGGGTGGAGGCCGAACATCTTCGCGGGGGTGGCGCAGGCCAGCTCGATCCAGCGCTGCCGCGAGATGTGCCCGTCGACGACGCCCTGGTGCAGCAGGTCCATCCGGTTCTCGACGCCGGGCATGCCGTTGGGGATCTTCGAGAAGTCCCCGACGCCCATCTCCTTCTGGCCCTTGAAGCAGAACGGGCAGTGGTCGGTGGACACCACGGAGAGGTCGTTGGTGCGCAGCCCCCGCCACAGGTTGGCCTGGTGCTCGGCCGGGCGGAGCGGCGTCGAGCAGACGTACTTGGCGCCCTCGAAGTCCGGGCGGGCGAGGTCGTCGGTGGAGAGGAACAGATACTGCGGGCAGGTCTCGGCGAAGGCGTTGTAGCCCTCGTCGCGGGCCCGGGTGATCTCCTCCAGGGCCTTCGTGGCGCTCAGGTGCACGATGTACAGCGGCGCGCCGGCCACCTGCGCGAGCTTGATCGCCCGGTGGGTGGCCTCGGCCTCGAGCAGTTCGTGGCGCACCTCGCCGTGGTAGCGCGGGTCGGTCTGGCCGCGCTGCAGGGCCTGCTCCACCAGGACGTCGATGGCGATGCCGGTCTCGGCGTGCATCATGGTCAGCGCGCCCGTCTCGGCGCCCTTCTGCATCGCGCGCAGGATCTTGCCGTCGTCGGAGTAGAAGACGCCGGGGTAGGCCATGAACAGTTTGAAGCTGCTGACGCCCTCGCCGACGAGCGTCTCCATCTCCTTGAGGGAGGAGTCGTTGACGTCGGCGAGGATCATGTGGAACGCGTAGTCGATGGCGCAGTGGCCCTCGGCCTTGGCGTGCCACGCGTCGAGGCCCTCGCGGAGCGTTCCGCCGACGGACTGGATCGCGAAGTCGACGATCGTGGTGGTGCCGCCCCACGCCGCCGCGCGCGTGCCGGTCTCGAAGGTGTCGGAGGCGAACGTGCCGCCGAACGGCATCTCCATGTGGGTGTGGCCGTCCACGCCGCCGGGGATGACGTACTTGCCGGCCGCGTCGATGACGGTGTCGGCCGTCCACCCGGCCGAGACCGACGGGGCGGCGAGGGCGACGACCTGCTCACCCTCGATCAGCACGTCGGTGTGCAGCTCCTCGGCCGCGGTGATCACCAGGCCGTTGCGGATCAGGGTGCGGCTCATCGCTGCCCTCCGGGGGTCGTGAGTGGAAAACGTCGCGGGAACAGCGTTATCCGCGCACGGGTGTTCATGGGGCCACCTCGTCCAGCGCAGCCACCAGTGCGGCGAGGCCCTCCTCCGCCTCGTCGCGCGTCAGGGTCAGGGGCGGGGCGATGCGCAGGACGTTGCCGTGCAGGCCGCCCTTGCCCACCAGCAGGCCGCGGCGCTTGCACGCCTCCAGCACCGCGCCGGCCAGTTCCGGGGCCGGCTCGCCCGGCGTTCCGGTGCCGGGGCGGATCAGCTCCACTCCGATCATCAGGCCCTTGCCGCGGATGTCGCCGACGATCGGGCTCGTCGCGGCGCGCAGGCCGTCGAACAGGATCGGGCCCTGGGCGGCGGCGTTGTCCTGCAGCTTGTGGTCGAGCAGGTAGCGCAGGTTCGCCAAGGCTCCGGCAGAGGTGAGCGGCGAGCCGCCGAACGTCGAGATGTGGTTGGCGCCCAACGAGTCCATGATGGACGCCGGTGCGATCACGCCGCCCATGGACAGGCCGTTGCCGACGCCCTTGGCGAACGTCACGAGGTCCGGGGTGGCGCCCGCGGCCTGCCAGCCCCAGAAGTGCTCACCGGTGCGGCCCCAGCCGGTCTGCACCTCGTCGGAGATCCAGAGGATGCCGCGCTCACGCAGGACTTCGGCGAACGCGCCGAGCAGTCCGTCGGGGCCGGAGGTGAAGCCGCCGACGCCCTGGATCGGCTCGGCGATCAGGGCCGCGACGTCGCCGCCGGCCTGGTCGAGCACATCCTTGAGGTCGGCCACGCAGGCGGCGATGTACTCGCCGTCCGAGAGGCCCGCGAACGGCGAGCGGTACTGCTGGCCGCCATGCACGTAGTAGGTCTGGAACGGCGAGAGCGTGGTGGGCGACCACGATCGGTTGCCCGTGATCGCGATCGTCGAGAACGACCGGCCGTGGTAGCTGTTGCGCATCGCCAGGATCTGGTTGGAGCGCCGCAACGACGACGCCAGCAGCAGCGCGGCGTCGTTGGCCTCGGTGCCGCTGGGGGTGAGGAACACCTTGGCGTCCGGAATATCGGACACCGTCGCGATCTGCTCGGCCAGCTCCACCATCGGCCGGTTGAGGTAGAGCGTGGAGCTGTGGATGATCTTCCCGGCCTGTGCGGAGACGGCCTCGGTCACCTCGGGCAGCGCGTGCGCCGTCATCGTGGTGAGGATGCCGCCGAAGAAGTCGAGATAGCGGTTGCCGTCGCCGTCCCAGACATGGCGGCCGTCGCCGCGCTCGATCTCGATCGGCTCGTCGTAGTAGATCGCCAGCCAGGACGGCAGTGAGGCGCGCGTCCGGGCGAGCAGATCCTTCGCGTCACTCATCGGGGCCGTCCAGGGGTCGTGAGCGGAAATCGGGGTGGGAACAGTGTTATCCGCGCACGGGTGCTCATGGGGTCACCAGGGAGGAGTACGCGTCGGGGCGGCGGTCGCGGTAGAACGCCCAGGTCTGGCGGACCTCGTCGATCAGGTCCAGATCCAGGTCGCGCACCACCAGTTCCTCCTCGGAGCCCGACGCGACGTCGCCGACGAACTGCCCGCGCGGGTCCACGAAGTAGCTGGTGCCGTAGAAGTCGTTGTCGCCGTACTCCTCGACGCCCACGCGGTTGCTCGCCGCCACGAAGTACCCGTTGGCGACGGCCGCGGCGGGCTGCTCCAGCTTCCACAGGTGCGACGACAGGCCCCGGCTCGTGGCGGAGGGGTTGAACACGATCTGGGCGCCGGCCAGGCCCAGCGCGCGCCAGCCCTCGGGGAAGTGCCGGTCGTAGCAGATGTAGACGCCGATCGTGCCGAACGCGGTCTCGAACACGGGCCAGCCGAGGTTGCCGGGCTTGAAGTAGTACTTCTCCCAGAAGCCCTTGACCTGCGGGATGTGGTGCTTGCGGTACTTGCCGAGGATCGAGCCGTCGGCGTCGATCACGGCGGCGGTGTTGTAGTAGTTGCCCGAGCTCTCCACCTCGAATACCGGGACGACCAGCACCATGCCCGTCTCCCGGGCCAGCGCCTGCATGCGCTCCACGGTGGGGCCGTCGGGCACCGGTTCGGCCCAGCGGTAGTGCTCGGCCTCCTGCACCTGGCAGAAGTAGGGCGCGTTGAAGACCTCCTGGAAGCCCATCACCTGAGCCCCCTGTTCGGCCGCGCTGCGGGCGTAGGACTCGTGGACCTCGATCGTGGACGCCGTGTCGCCCGTCCACTTCGCCTGCAGGATCGCGGCCCTCACCACACCCATGCCATACCTTTCGTCGTACCCGATGGGGAAGGGCACACCTTCGAACGCGGACGGTCCTCCTCGCAAGACCCCGCGGACAGAAGGACACGCGGTCGTCACATGAGGATCATCATCCGGGGGCTGGTGGCGGGGGACACGGTTGACACGGACGGGTGATCACCCGCACTGTTCGCGTAGTGGTTATGACCAGACGGGACCGGTGAAGGGGCTACTCGTGGGCGTGTCACCTCGGCGGGGCGTGGGCGTGCTGGTCGCCGCCGCCGTTCTCCTCGTCACGGCAGGCGGGGGATCGGCCTCGGCCGCGCCGGCCCTGCCCGTCGTCACCCCGACGCCGCAGCACATCGCGGCCAACGGCCCGGCACTGGTCGTGCCCGGCGCGCCGACCGTGCTCGTCGGCGCCGGTGTGGACCAGCCCACGAAGGACGCGATCGCCGCGACGCTGACCGGCGCCGGGGCCACCAGGATCCGGTTCGCCCCCCTCGGCTCCCGGCCGGGACGTGAGCTCACCGTCCTGGTCGGGGCCGTCACCGACCCGACCGTCGCGGATGCTCTGCGCGCGACGGGCGGGCAGGTACCGGCCACGCTCCCCGCCGAGGGCTACTCCCTGGCCTCCGGGCCGACCCCGGCCGGGCCGCGCGTCGTGCTCGCCGGCAATGACCCCGACGGAGTGTTCTACGCGGCGCAGACCCTGCGGCAGATCACCGCGAAGCACCGTGTCGCCTCGGTGACCGTCACCGACCACCCGGCGATGGCGCTGCGCGGCACCATCGAGGGCTTCTACGGGGCCCCGTGGTCCCAGGCCGATCGGCTCGACCAACTGGCCACCTACGGCCGGCTGAAGATGAACACCTACATCTACACGCCGAAGGACGACGCGTACCTGCGTGACCGCTGGCGCGACCCGTACCCCGCCGCGGAGCTGGCCCAGCTCCGCGAGCTGGTGGCGGCCGCCGAGCGCAACCACGTGCGGTTCACCTTCGCCGTGGCTCCCGGCCTGTCGATCTGCTACTCCGATCCGGCGGACCTGGCCGCGCTGGAGGCCAAGTTCGCGTCGGTCTACGCGTTCGGTGTGCGCAGCTTCTACATCTCGCTCGACGACATCAGCTACAAGAGCTGGAACTGCGCCGGCGACGAGGCGGCGTTCGGGGCCCCGTCGGCCGGCGCGGCGGGCGCGGCGCAGACCTTCCTGCTCAACCACGTGCAGCGCGACTACCTCGACGACAACCCGGGCACGCGGCTGCTGCAGTTCGTGTCCACGGAGTACTACGACACCGCCGACTCGCCGTACAAGACCGCGCTGCGCACCGGCCTCGATCCACGGATCGTCGTGCAGTGGACCGGTCCCGACACCGTGCCCCCGGCCGTCACCGTGGCGCAGGCGAAGGAGGCGGACGCCGTGTGGGGGCGCAGAGCGTTCCTGTGGGACAACTACCCGGTCAACGACTACGGCCAAGCCGCGGGTCGCCTGCTCCTGGCCCCCTACGACGCCCGTGAGCCCGGCCTGAGCGCCGAGCTGGCCGGCATCGTGGTCAACCCGATGAACCAGGCGTCCGCGAGCACGGTCGCCGAGTTCGGGGCGGCCTCGTTCACCTGGAACGACGGTGACTACGACCCGCAGCGCACCTGGGTGCAGGCCGCCGGGTACCTCGCGGGCGACGACCCGGCGACCACGGATGCGCTGCTGACGTTCTTCGACACCCAGCACCTCGCGCCCACCTTCGGCGACACACCGTGGCAGCCGCAGGCCCCGATGCTCGCGGCGCGGATCGCGGAGTTCGACACGGCCTGGGCCACGGGCTCGCGCGGCGAGCGCTCCCGCGCACTGGTCGAGCTGGACGGCACCGCTCGGCAGCTGGCCGGAGCGACCGCCCGCATCCGCGCACACGTCGTCGACCCCGCGTTCCTCACCGAGACCGCGCCCTGGCTGGACGCACTGCAGCTGTGGGGCCAGGCGTTCCAGCGCACGGTCGACGGCCTGCGGCAGCGCCAGGCGGGTGCGGAGGCGGCGGCGACAATGTCGTTCGCGGACTCGGCGGCCCTGGCCGGACGCGCGGCGGCGATCCGGACGATCCCCGGCACCACGAGGCCCCAGGGCCCGGTGAAGGTGGCCGACGGCGTGCTGGACACCTTCCTGGCGGCAGCCCCGACCCGGCCCTGATCCGCCACATGGTCCCTTGTGGTCGTCCGCCGCGGGCCTCGGGCAGCCACAAGGCTCCATGAGCCGGACGGTGGGCGCTCGGGCCGAGTGGCACTCCGGGCGGAGCTGGGGTGCACTGGGCGCTAGGTTTATCACGCACGGTGTGTGCACGAACGCGATTCCGGGAGCAGCAGTAGATGGCCAGTATCGAAGAGGTCCGGGCCGGCATCGCGCTGGCCAACGACAAGGCCTCCGAGAGTCTCGGCGCCCTCCAGCAGGCGCACTCGGCGCTGGAGCAGGCCCAGGGCATGATGCTGCGGGCTTCCGAGGGCAGCGGGCAGGCGGACGTCAACGAGGCCAACGGGCTGCTGGCCCAGGCCGTCGGCAGCGTCGTCGAGGTGCAGCAGGCCGTGGCCGCCGCCATCCAGGCCGCCGAGGGCGTCGCGAGCCGGCTGTGAAGGTCCTCCTGTGAAGATTCTCCTGTGAAGATTCTCCTGTGACGGGCTCCCTGGAGGAGGTCCGCGCCACCCTGTACGCCGTCCTCGAGCTGCTCGCCAGCGCCCAGCAGCACGCGGGCGCGGCCGGCGGGCGGATCGAGGAGGCCCTCGGTCTGCTCGCCGAGCTCGGCGAGCAGCACTCCGAGCCGCTGCCGCCGCCCCAGCTGGTCCGGGCGGCAGAGCGGCTGCAGGACGGGCTCGGCCTCATCGGGCACGGCGCGCAGCTCGTGGCCGACATCGGCGCGAGGCTCTGAACCGTGATCCCGTTCATCGGGGGGCGCCGCCGTCGCATCCGGGCCGCCTACGACGCCCTGTACGGCGCCATCGCGGCGGCGTCCGGCGCCTCGGACGCGGCCCGGGAGTCGGCGCGCCGGGCCCATCTCGACGCGCTCACGGAGCTGTGGCTGCGCGAACGGGGAGTCGACGCGGCCGAGGCCGACCCGGAGCTCCGCCCACTGCTGCACAGCCCCGGTCTGGCGCACGTGGTCCGCGCCATCGACGAGGACCGGGCCGCGTCCACGCGCCCCAGTGACACCGCACTGCCCGAGCTGGACGACCTGGTCGCGCGGGCCGCCCCCGGAGCGGCCAGTGAGCCCCCGAGGAACTGGCTCGGCAAGGTCGGCGAGACCACGCCCACCGGGGCCGTACCGGGGCTGTGGCGGATCGGCGCGGGCCGGCTCGGGGTCACCGCGCCGCCGTTCCCGGTGGCGGTGCCGCTGCTCGACGAGGCGCACCTGCAGGTCAGCTCGCGCCCCGGCAGCCGCGAGGCTGCGCTCGCCCTGGTGGAGGGGCTCGTGGTGCGCGTGATGAGCACGTTCCTCCCCGGCTCGGTGCTGGTCCACGTGTGGGACGTCGGGCAGCTCACCGGCCCCCTGCCGGGCCTGCACCCGCTGACCCGCACGGGCCTGCTCACCGTCCACGACCCGAGCGGGCTCGCGCTGCTGCTGGAGGATCTCTCCGACTGGATCCGGCGCGTGCACACGCGGGTGCTCGTGGACGGACACGCGTCGCTCAAGGCGATGGTGGAGTCGGGCGCCCCCCGCACCGAGCCGTGGATCGTCGCGGTGCTCGTCGGCAACCGGCAGTCCCTGCGTGACGAGGACCTCCGCCAGCTGCAACGGGTCGCGGCGGGCGGCCTGGCCTGTGGAGTCCAGCTGGTGCTCGTCGACGTGCCGGTGTCGGTCGGCGCGTCGGTCGAGACCGTCGACCTCGACGACGACGGTGGCGTCCGCACGTCGATGACCGGCCGGTACGTCACCGTCGAGCTGGACCCCGCGTTGGATCCGGGCGAGGTGTCGGCGGCCGGTCACGAGATCGCGGACGCCCACGAGGCCTGGCGCAGCCGGATCGGCACCTTCGCGGACCTGCTGCCCGACGAGTGGGGCACCGAGACCTCCACCACCGGGCTGCGCTTCCCCATCGGGTTCACCGACGGCAGGCCCGTCACGATGACGCTGGGCGACTCGTCGCCGCACGCCCTCGTCGGCGGGCCCAGCGGCTCGGGCAAGACCAACTTCCTGCTGGCCATGATCGGCGCTCTGACCTCGCGCTACCCGCCCGACGAGCTCGAGCTGCACCTGCTGGACTTCAAGGAGGGCGTGTCGTTCGCCCAGTTCGCGCCGGGGCGGAAGGACGACACGTGGCTCCCGCAGGCGCGGCTGATCGGCATCAACATCAACACCGACCGCGAGTTCGGGCTCGCCCTGCTGCAGCACCTCGCCGACGAGATGCGCCGCCGCGCCGCCCTCGCCAAGGAGCACGAGGTCACGAAGCTGGAGGAGCTGCGCGACGAGGGCGTGACGGGGCTGCCCCGGATCGTCGCGGTGATCGACGAGTTCCAGTACCTCTTCGCCGAGAAGGACGCGGTCACGCGGGCCGCGATCGGGCTGCTGGAGGACGTGGCGCGGCGCGGACGGTCGCAGGGCATCCACCTCGTGCTGGCCAGCCAGGATGTGTCGGGGATCGAGGCGTTCTGGGGGCGCCCCGCGATCTTCGAGCAGTTCGTGCTGCGGGTCGCGCTCCCGCGGGCCCGGCGGGTGCTCGACGACCGCAACGACGCCACCATGGACCTGCCGCGCTGGCACGCCGTGCTCAACCACGAGTCGGGCATGCGGCACGGCAACGAGATCATCCGGCTGCCGAACGCGAGCGTGAAGGGCACGCTCGACGCGGTGCAGATCCGGTTGCACGAACAGCAGCTCCGCCTGCACACGCAGTCCGGCAAGAAGACGGTGCAGCCCCGGCTGTTCGACGGCAACCACGCCCCTCAGATGGGCGAGCTGGACGACGGTGTCCCGGAGGGCGGCCCGCTCCTCGTGCGGGTCGGCCAGAAGATCGACTTCGACGGCAGCGCCGCCACCGTTGCGCTGCCGGCGGTGCCCGGACGCAACCTCGGGGTACTCGGCGCCGCCACGCGCGACGCCGTCCGGGTGCTCGACGCGGCGACGGCCACGCTGGCGCACTCGAAGCCCGGCGAGGTGTCGGACTTCAAGGCCGTCGGCGGGAGGGTCGTCCTGGCGCCGCTGGTCGCGGAGGCGGTCGAAGCGGCACTGCGACTGGAGCGCCGGTTCCAGGGTGCGGCCGAGGTGGTGCGGCTGGACGGCTTCCGGGCGCGGGTGGAGGCGCTGGCGGCCGAGGTCACCGCCCGGCTGGCCGGCGAGGACCGCGCTCCGCTGCTGGTGGTGATCTACGCCGCCGACGCCGCCGACACGGCGCTCGACCGCGCCGGCACCGAGGCGCTGCGGAAGGTCGTCCACTTCGGGCCGGAGGTCGGGGTGCACGTGCTCGGCTGGTGGCGCAGCGTGCCCCGGCTCAAGTCGCTGCTCACGATGGGCGCGGCCGTGGACGACCTCGGCGCCTGGGTGGCGCTGGACGTCCAGGGCTCCGAGCTGCAGTCGCTGCTGCCGGGAATGCTGATCAGCTGGTCGCCGCGGCCCGGGCGCGGGCTGTTCTTCGACCGCAGCCAGCACTCCGCGCCCGAGGTCGTCATCGTTCCCGCGGCGGAGGAGGAGAAGCACTGATGGACGCCGCGCGTCGCTACAAGGCCCGGATCGCCGAGGTCACCGGAGGGCTCGACGCCCGCGCCGACCTCAACGCCGAGCGCGTGAAAGAGCTCGAGAAGCGGGTGCAGGCGCTGGGTTGGCAGCTGCGCGAGGCCAGCGACCGGCACCTGCTCGCACGCATGTGCGTGGAGCTGGCCTGGGAGAGCGCGCTCGACGCCCTCTGGGTGGAGTCGTGGATCACCATGCGGCCCTTCCCCAAGCCCGACGGCTGGGCGAAGGCATCGGACCTGGACGCGCTGCTCGCCGCCGTGGAGCAGCGGGCGGCGGAGCTGCGGTCCGAGGTGCAGGGCCGGCGGCTGCGGCGCTCCTGAGCCGCGCCACCCCACGGCGGTGATCACGGGCCGATGGTCGCCGGTCGGTCACTACGGACCGCCATCCGGCCGTGATCACCGCTGGAGGGAGCACGGCGGTCGGCCCCATCGAGGTGATCACGGCGGGATGGTCGTGAACCGATCTTCCCTGGCGACCATGCGCCCGTGATCACCGCCGTGGGGGCCCGACCACTCAGGTGGCGGTGATCACCAGCACCTGGCCCGTCGCCGGGTCGGTCTGCAGCAGGACCACCCGCGGGCCCTTGCCGATCGTGCGCGAGAGCGACGTCGCGGTGGCGGCGTCGACGGTGCGCACCGACGCGACGGCGAGCGTGGTCTTCGCCCCGCCCGGACCGGTGACGACGACGGTGGCGCCGGCCGTCAGCGTGCCGGTGGCCACGCCGGAGTGCAGAGTGACCGCCGCCGTCCATACGTCACCGGTGCCGGGGTGCCAGCCGAGTGAGCCGCGGCTCGCCGAGGCCGGCGCCGCGGGCAGCCCGTTGGCGTCGTTGGGCGCCCGGGTGAGCGTGAGCGTGCCCCCCGGCAGGACGAGACCGGTGGGGGCCTTCGCCGCCGGGGGTGCGGGCGGCGTGGTGACCGGGGGCTTCGTGGTGGGCGGGGTCGTCACCGGCGGAGTGGTCGGTGGGGTCGTGACCGGCGCCGTCGTGACAGGCGGGGTCGTGACCGGCGGGGTCGTGACCGGCGGGGTCGTGACAGGCGGGGTCGTGACCGGCGGAGTGGTGACGGGCGGGGTGGTGACGGGCGGGGTGGTGAGCGGAGGTGTCGTCACCGGGGGCGGGGTGACCAGGGCCGTCGTCACCGGGGGTGTCGTGACGGGTGGCGTGGGGTTCGGGGTGATGCCCACCGTGGCCTGCTGATCCGGGGTGCCCTCGGCGGCGTTCTGCAGGTCCTGCGGCGTCGTCGGCCCCGAGATCGAGTTCGGGTTCGGGTCGGGCGCCGTCGGAGCGGGGAAATCGCCGGGGCCCTGCGGCGCACCGGCCGACGGCGTGGGCGGCACCGTCACCGGGAGCTTGTCGGTGGGGATCAGTCCCGTGGCGTCCTTGCCTGCGGCGGGGCGGGTGGCGCCGAGGTAGTCGTCCCCCTTGTAGCGGACGTAGGCCAGCTGGACGGGCTTGCCGAACGTCGGCGCGTTGACCATGCGGCCGCCGCCGATGTAGAGCCCGACGTGGTGGACGCGCGCCGGGACGCCGTAGAACACCAGGTCGCCCGGCTGCAGTTCGGCGTCGTCGGGCACGTGCGGGCCGGCGTAGTACTGGGTGTGCGCCGTGCGCGGCAGCGTGATGCCCGCGTAGGCGTAGGCGGCGGTGGTGAGGCCAGAGCAGTCGAAGCCGGCATCGCCCTTCTGCGGCCCGTCGCCACCCCACACGTAGGGCAGTCCGCGCTGGGCCAGTGCGAACTCGATGGCCTTCGCGGCCGCCGATCCGGGAGCGGCCGTGGTGGTCACGAACGCGACCGGGGACACCGCCTGGTTGCTCGCCGCGACCGCAGTGGTGGTGCTCGCCGCGGCGCCGGTGGTGGTGTCGACCGCGAACGGCCCGTAGATCGTGGGTGCGGTCGTCGCGCCTGCGGTGCTCAGGGCGGCGGGAGCGCCGAACGCGGCCGCGGCGGGAACGACACCCACCGTGATGACGCCCAGGGTCAGGGCCACGATCGAGGGACGCAGATACGCAGGTATCCGCCGCCGACTGGTCACTGACTGATCTCCTTGCCCACTGCTCGACGCCCTGATGGCCCGATCGTGCCCTGCGGGATCTTGGTTTGCCAACACCCCCGGATCGAGGTCACGCGGGGTTCAGGTTCCCTTGAGCCTGTCGACAGCGAAGGCCCAGCTGTTACTCCGATCGGAGCAGCAGCCGGGCCTCTGGGCGTGATCAGTGCTGGGGCGGAACGGTCACTCCAGGTCGGCGTCGTCCCGTGCCAGGAACGACGCCAGCCGCTCCACCGCGTCCTCGAACGCCGGGTTGAGGTCCACGAAGACGCGCAGGCGATCAGCCAGCCACTCGACGGCCACCTGTTCCTCACCCCGGCGCTCGACGAGCTCCTCGATGCCGCGGTCGGTGAAGTACACGGGTGCTCAGTCCTCGAACGCGGCCGCGATCAGTGCCGCCTGCTCCACCTCGTGCACCTTCGACGAGCCGGCCGCGGGGGCGGCCATCCGGCGTCGCGAGATGCGCTTGAGCCCGACGAGGCGCGGGAGCTTCTCCGGCAGGGTCAGGCCGAGGAACGGCCACGCACCCTGGTTGGCCGGCTCCTCCTGCACCCAGCGGACGTCCTCCGCGTTCGGGTAGCGGTCGAGCACCGCGGTGATCTGGCGGTCGGCCAGCGGGTAGAGCTGCTCGATGCGCACGATGGCCGTGTCGTCGAAGCCGCCGGCCTTCTCCCGGGCCGCCGCGAGCTCCCAGTAGATCTTGCCGCTGCACAGCAGGACCTTGCGGACGCCGGCGGCGGGGCTGTCGGCCTCGCGGAACTGGGGGTCGTCGATCACTGACCGGAACCGGCCACCGGTGAAGTCGGCCAGCGGGCTGACGACCTGCTTGGCGCGCAGCATCCACTTCGGCGTGAAGACCACCAGGGGGCGGCGCACGCCGTCCATGGCGTGGCGGCGCAGCAGGTGGAAGTAGTTGGCGGGCTCCGACGGCAGCGCGACGGTCATCGAACCCTCGGCGCACAGCTGCAGGAACCGCTCGATGCGGCCCGAGCTGTGGTCTGGGCCCTGGCCCTCCAGGCCGTGCGGCAGCAGCAGCGCCACGTCGGAGGTCTGGCCCCACTTGGCCTCCCCGGACGAGATGAACTCGTCGATGATCGACTGCGCGCCGTTGACGAAGTCGCCGAACTGCGCCTCCCAGGCCACGAACGCGTCGGGGTTGGCCACCGAGTAGCCGTACTCGAAACCGACGGCCGCGAACTCCGAGAGTGCCGAGTCGTACGGCAGGAAGCGCTCCTGGTTCTCCGACAGGTTGCGCAGCGGGAAGTACTCCTCGCCCGTCTTCCGGTCGATCACCACGGAGTGCCGCTGCACGAACGTGCCGCGCCGGGTGTCCTGGCCCGAGAGCCGGACGAGCTTGCCGTCCATCACGAGCGAGCCCAGGGCCAGCAGCTCGCCGAACGCCCAGTCGACGCCGCCGTCGCGCGACATCTTCAGCCGCCGCTCCAGTACCGGCTTGACCCGCTGGTGGGCGGTGAAGCCCTCGGGGAGCTCGACGTGGGCGTCACCGATGCGGTGGATGACCTCGATCGGCACCGACGTGTCGAGATCGGTGGGCACGAGCTGCTCGTTCTCCACCGACGGGCTGATCCGGACCGGGGCCTTCTCCAGCTCCCGCACCTCGTTGAACACGTGCTCGAGCTGGTTGGAGAAGTCCTTGAGCGCGTGCTCGGCCTCCTCCATGGAGATGTCGCCGCGGCCGATCAGGGACTCGGTGTAGATCTTGCGGACGCTGCGCTTGGCGTCGATCACGTCGTACATCGACGGCTGGGTCATCGAGGGGTCGTCACCCTCGTTGTGGCCGCGGCGGCGGTAGCAGATCATGTCGATCACGACGTCGTTGTGCCAGCGCTCGCGGTACTCGACGGCCAGCTTGGCCACCCAGACACACGCCTCGGGATCGTCGCCGTTCACGTGGAAGACCGGCGCGCCGATCATCTTGGCCACGTCGGTGCAGTACTGCGAGGAGCGCGAGTGCTCCGGGGCGGTGGTGAAGCCGACCTGGTTGTTGACCACGACGTGCACGGTGCCGCCGGTGCGGTAGCCGCGCAGCAGCGCGAGGTTGAGCGTCTCGGCCACCACGCCCTGGCCGGCGAACGCCGCGTCGCCGTGCATCATCAGCGGCAGGACCGTGTAGCCGCCCTCGTGGCCCTTGTCGAGCAGGTCCTGCTTGGCGCGGACGATGCCCTCGAGCACCGGGTCCACGGCCTCGAGGTGGCTCGGGTTGGACGCCAGCGACACGACCGTCTCGCCGTCGCCGAACATCCGGAAGTACTTGCCCTCGGCGCCCAGGTGATACTTGACGTCGCCGGAGCCGTGCGCGGTGCCAGGATCGATGTTGCCCTCGAACTCACGGAAGATCTGGCCGTAACTCTTGCCCACGATGTTGGCCAGGATGTTGAGCCGGCCTCGGTGCGGCATGCCGATTGCGACCTCTTCGAGCCCGGCTTCGGCGGCCGACCCGAGCACCGCGTCCAGCAAGGCGACGACGGTCTCACCGCCCTCGAGCGAGAACCGCTTCTGGCCGACGTATTTGGTCTGCAGGAACGTCTCGAAGGCCTCGGCGGCGTTGAGCCTGCGCAAGATCCGGAGCTGCTCAGTACCCGGCTTGCGCTGGTGCGGAACCTCGATCCGGTCCTGCAGCCATTCGCGCTGCTCAGGGTCTTGGATGTGCATGTACTCGACGCCGACGGTGCGGCAGTACGAGTCGCGCAAGACGCCGAGGATCTCGCGCAGCTTGGCGAACGGCCGACCCGCGAAGCCACCGGTGGGGAACTCGCGGTCGAGGTCCCAGAGCGTCAAACCGTGCCGCGTGACGTCGAGGTCTGGATGCTTGCGCTGCCGGTACTCCAGCGGATCGATGTCGGCCATGAGGTGGCCGCGCACCCGGTAGGCGTGGATGAGTTCCTGCACCCGGGCGACCTTGTTGATGTCGTCTTCGTGGCTGGCCTGGATGTCTTGTGCCCAGCGGATCGGCTCGTAGGGGATCCGGAGCGCAGCGAATACCTCGTCGTAAAACTCGTCGCCGAGCAGCAGTTGGTGGATCCGCGCCAGGAACTGGCCCGACTGCGCCCCCTGGATGATCCGGTGGTCGTACGTCGAGGTCAACGTCAGCGTCTTGCTGATGCCCAGCCGTGACAACGTCTCGGCGGAGGCCCCCTGATATTCGGCCGGGTACTCCATCGCTCCGACGCCGACGATGCACCCCTGGCCAGTCATCAACCGCGGCACTGAGTGCACGGTGCCGATGGTGCCTGGGTTGGTCAGGCTGATCGTGGTGCCAGCGAAGTCGTCGACGGTGAGCTTGCCTTGGCGTGCCTTGCGCACGACGTCCTCGTAGCTCGAGACGAACGAGCCGAAGTCGAGCGTGTCGGCGACCTTGATGCAGGGCACGAGCAGCTGCCGGGTGCCATCAGGTTTGGCCAGGTCGATCGCCAGCCCGAGGTTCACGTGGGACGGCTTGAGCAACGACGGCTTGCCGTCGACCTCAGCAAAGCCGTTGTTCATCTCCGGCAGGTCGGCCAGGGCGCGAACGATCGCCCAGCCGATCAGGTGGGTAAACGAGACCTTGCCGCCGCGAGCCCGGGCCAGATGGTTGTTGATCACGGTGCGGTTGTCGATCAACAGCTTGGCCGGGACAGCACGTACCGACGTGGCCGTGGGGACGGTAAGGCTGGCGTCCATGTTGCTGACGACCCGAGCCGCAGGCCCACGCAGCGGCACCACCTCGACGTCGGTCGCCGGGGGTTTGGGAGCGACGACGACGGCGACGGGGGTGGCTGCGACCGCAGCAGGCTCAGCAGGAGTCGTGACGGATTCGGCTACCTCGACGGGCTCAGCAGGCTGCGCCCTCGGCAGCGTCGGATCGGCGGGCTGGTAGTCGGTGAAGAATTCCCACCAGGCGGGATCGACGGACTGCTTGTCGGTCAGGAACTGCTGGTAAATCTCGTCGACCAGCCACTCGTTCGGACCGAATTCGTTCATCGATGGCCGGGGTGAGGTCGACGACGTCACGGGGCTTGCCTGCTTCCGATAGAGGCCTTGATCTGCCTGAGTAAATGTAGACCCGCTCTGCCGCATCCTCGGTGCGGCTCGCGCTGGGCCGCAGTCCGGAAGCGTCATGGGTTCCGGTTGCGGAACTCCGCGCAGGTGGCAGCCTCGAAGCCGTGCCCACAGAACCGTTAGCTGCCGAGTCAGTTGCGCTGATCACCGGTGGCACACGTGGAATCGGGCTGGCGGTAGCACGCGGCCTCGCCCAGACGGGGGCAATGGTCGTCGTCGTTGGCCGCTCCGGGTCCGCGGCCGCGGCCGCTGGTCTCGTCGCGGAGGGGCTCGACGCGGTGGGTCTGGACTGCGATGTGAGCAACGCCACAGCGGTGAGTGAGCTACCGGGCCGACTCGGGGCTCTTGCCGCGGTCGACATCCTCGTGTGCTCAGCTGGCGTGATGGCCGAGCGAACGTCGAAGACACTCCGGACCACCCCGGCTGAATGGCACCGCGTTCTCGGGAGCAACCTCGATG
Organism: Mycobacteriales bacterium; assembly: GCA_038231335.1. Taxonomy (GTDB): domain Bacteria; phylum Actinomycetota; class Actinomycetes; order Mycobacteriales; family Pseudonocardiaceae; genus Pseudonocardia. The sequence goes on along the minus strand of JBBRLM010000066.1, from coordinate 2,418 downwards.
GCGTATTCAACGCTGTGGCCACCTTCGGTCCGGGGATGGCGCAGCGTCGGCACGGGCGGATCATCACGCTCTCGGCTTGTCTCGGCCGATTTACCGGGCCGGGGACCGCCGGGGGACTGGCCCCCTACCGGATCTCGAAGGCCGCAGTGAACGCACTGACCAAGAACCTCGCCGCAGAGCTGGGGCAGGGCGGACGGGGTGTCTTCGTCGACGCCGTCTGCCCAGGCCACTGCCGGACTGATATGGGCGGCCCGGACGCGCCGCGAACCGCCGAGCAGGGCGCCGACACGGTGCTCTGGTTGGCCGGTCGACCCATCGACCCCTTGCCTGAGACCGGCCTGCTGTGGGAGGACCGCACCGTCGTCCCCTGGTAACCCGGCTAGCCCGCGAGGCCGGCCAGCGTCGCCCGCACCAAGGCGCCCAGTGTGGGCAGGTAGTAGCCGCCCTCCTGCACCGCGACGGTCGGCAGCCCCAACGTCGCGAGAGCGGCGCCCGCCCGGTGGTAGCCGTCGTGGCTGATCTGCAGGGGGCTCTCCGGGTCGTCCGCGGCGGCGTCGACACCGAGCGAGACCACGAGCGCCGTTGCGCCGTGGTCGGCCGCGGCGGAACAGATTCGTGCCAGTGCGGCGAGCCAGGCCGAGTCGCCGGTGCCCGGACGCAACGGCTCGTTGTGATTGGTGCCGGTGCCAGGCCCGCGCCCGACCTCGTCCGCGAAGCCGACGTAGTGGGGGAACCAACCGGCACCCGGGTCGACATGCAAGGAGCCGTAGAAGACGTCGGGTCGCTCGTAGAACAGAGCTTGGGTTCCGTTGCCGTGATGCGCGTCGATATCGACCACAGCAATCCGCTCATGGCCGCCGGTCACGAGAGTCTGCGCCGCCACGGCTGCGTTGTTGAGGTAGCACGACCCGCCAAAACTGTCCGCGGCGACGTGGTGACCGGGTGGGCGGCACAGCGCGTACGCGAGTGGCGCACCGGCCAGCACAAGCTCGGCTGCAGTTTGGGCGGCATCGACTGCGCCGCGGGCCGCCTCCCAGGTACCCGGGCCGACGAGGGTCATCGTGTCGTAGCAGTAGCGTCCGGCCCTCGCGTGCACCGCGGTGGGAACGCGGACGGGCAGACCGGCTAGGAGTCCCGCAGTCGGGAAGACGTACGGCACCACGCGGTTCTGCCCTGGGTCGATCAAGAATCCGGCATCGACCCATGCTGCGTAGACGGTGCTCAGGTGCTCCAGCAATGCTGGGTCATGAACCTGCTCCACGACCTGGTCATCGTGACCGACCGCGGTGACGAGGTTGGCGCCAGCCGCTACCAGCGTGTCGCGGATCGCTGTGGCGCGTTGGGGGAGTTCGGTGCCCGGAGTACGCACCCCAACCCAGATCTCGGCATCGGGATGGTGGCGAAGGCAGTCTTCGGACCAGACGACCGGCGGAATCGCGTTCATGTACGGCAGGATGCCACCATGCCGCGCGCTACTGACCTAGGACTCAGGATCGGATCCCTGCCGACCGGGCCGACCAACTCGGTACTCGACGTGGCGGGCGTCGGTTTGGGCCACGCAACCGTCTGGCGCGACGAACCGCCGCCGCCGCTCGGTCGGGGCGTGGCCCGTACCGGGGTGACGGTGCTGGTGCCCGCGGCCGATGCGTTCACCCGGCCGATCCCTGCGGGCGGCGCGGTGCTCAACGGTGCGGGGGAGTGCACCGGGTTCATCGTTGCCGGCGAGTGGGGACTGGTGGAGTCGCCGATCTTTCTTACGTCGACCATGCAGCTCGGCCGGGTCTACGACGCGGCCTGCGAGTTGCTGTGCGAGTCCGAGCCGGACATCGGCGAAGACGTGGCGATTCCGGTGGTCGGGGAGTGCGACGACTCGTTTCTCTCCGAGGCGCGGCGGATGCAGGTGACCCGGGGTGACGTTGCCGCTGCCTGGACGGCGGCCCGTGACTCGATCGGCCAGACGCAGCCACCTGCAGAGGGCGCTGTCGGCGCTGGCACCGGCATGACGTGCCTGGGTTTCAAGGGCGGGATCGGTACCGCATCAAGGGTTTTGCCCTCCGGCCACACCGTCGCAGTGCTGTTACTCACCAACTTCGGCGTACGAAGCCGGCTGACGGTGGACGGGGTACCGGTCGGCCAGCTGCTCGCGCCGAATCCGCACGATGGAATTCCGAAGCCCGCCGGTTCGTGCATCGGCGTGGCGATCACTGACGCTCCGCTCGACAGCGCGGCCTGCGCCCGGTTGGCCCGGCGCATCGGCCTCGGTCTGGCTCGGGCTGGCTCGACTGCGACGCACGGCAGTGGCGAGATCTTCTTAAGCTGTGCAACGGGAATCCGGGCGGACCGACAGGGCGCCACACACGGGCCGACGCCGATCACCGGAGTCGCCCTGGACCCGTTCTTCACAGCGGTGGTCGACGC
>JBBRLM010000065.1:0-36646 GCA_038231335.1 Mycobacteriales bacterium | reverse complement strand
ATGCCCGACCACCTGCGCGGCGTCCCACAACTCCCGCTCCGCGGGCTCCACTCCCTGCACGAGAAGACCATCCCAAGCCGTTACGACCCGAGCCAGCGACACACCGACCGCCCGACCGAGTTTTTCAGCGCCGTCCTAGCGCCGATTCGGTCGAGGTGCGGGCGCTTGTCGCCATGATACGAGAGACACGGGATGCCACCCACGCCCCGCCCACGCCCCGAGCCCCGCAGGCCAAACTCGGGTGCGGCCCCAGCATGCCCCGCGCTCGGCCGAGGAGGGCAAGGGGCCCGGATTCCCTCCTGACGGTGTCCCCCGGAGTGTTCGCGGACGGTCTTGGCCGTGACCTCGAATCAGTTCCTTGACCGCGCCGACGACCCCGGGAAGGGCGTGCTCAGCGGCCAACCCGTCGCATCGCCGATGTCACCGACCGTCAAGCACGACGAAGTTCACCCCGGCGCGGTGCAGCAGTTCCGCGGCGGGCCTGCACAGTCTTCTTGGCGCCGTCGTCGAATGAGCCCACTTAGCCGATTCAGAACAGGTACTCGACATCGTAGGCGCGCTCGCCCGCCCCGTCAGCACCGACCACGTTGACCTCGAAGCCGAGCTTCTTGGTCCAGTCCAACCGGTCGCGGGCGTTCTGGCCCTACGGGTTGCCGACATAACGAGGGTCTACGAGGAGCCGCGCGTCCTCGCTGGTGCGGTCACGACCTTGACTGAGATGCCGCGCCCCGCAGACCGTCGATGTGCTGTGGCGCCGGTGGGGCGCGGATGTGGATGGAGGAGCGGATCGGCAGCGGGTGAACGGCAGTCGAGCTGCGGTGGAAGCAACGAGCACCCCGCCGCGCGTAGTGAGTTGCGCCATCACCTGCCTTCATCCATGACACTTACGCGAGAGCACAGGGCAAGACCGGTGACCGCCGGCCATGATTGAAGTGTCCGGTGTCGACCGCTGACCAGCAATGATGTCGTCCGCGGATCGCGGTCGAGCACGAGGCACCCAACCAACGGGTTCGGGGTTCAAGTCCCTGACGGCGCACAATTACAGATGGGGCAGAGCCGGAACGTGCCCCTGGGTCTCCTGACCCACTGAACGTCCGTCGACCGACAGCGGTCAGTGCTGGTCGCGCGACAGGGCGTCGACCACGCGGTCGAGCCATTCCGCCAGGAGTTGCCGTTCGGCGGCGCTCAGCATGTGGAGTTGGGGCGCGACCGCACGGAACGCGACCACGGCGGCCATCGGCCCGGCCTCCGGCTGCTCGGGCGGGTCCGTGAGGATCTGCCGGAGAACGGCCTCGTACATGCTCTCGGCCAGGCCGGCGTCGCGTTGCTCCGCCGGCGTCGACAGGAGAGCCTGGACGACGCCGGTGCCGGCGGCATGGATCATGTCGACCGCGCGTTGCTCGCTGACCCGCAGCCGCCCAGTCACGGCGACGCGGTGCACCCGCGCTTCCAGAACGCGCCGGCCCGACTGCACAGCGGGCGACTGCGACACCCGCCCGGGGTCACCCAGCAACCGGAAGAGGGCCGGGTTGGCGACGCCGAAGTCGATCTGCATCTCCCACCCGCCCCGCAGGTCGTCGAGCGGGTCGATGTCGTTCGCCGTTGCCGCCTGCACCGTTGCCGCCTTGGCCGTCACGTAGGTGGCCATCACGTGTTCGGCCACGGCATCGAGCAGGCCGTCCTTGTCGCCAAAGAGACGGTAGATCGTCGGGGCCTGCACGCCGGCGCCCTCGGCAACGCCGCGGGTGGTCACGGCCGACGGGCCGTGTTCCCGGAGCAGGTGTGCGGCAACGTCGACGATCTTCGACCGCACGTCACCCCGGCGGTTCGGCACCTCGATCACGAACCAATGCTAACGCACGCTTGCTATCGCTGAATTTCCACTGTTAACGTTCGATCGATATCGTCGATACCACCGAAGGGCTGACCATGATCGTCGTCACCGGAGCGACCGGCGCACTCAACGGCGCGACCGTCGACCACCTGCTCGCCCGCGTCCCCGCCACCGAGATCGCCGTCGCCGTGCGCGACGTCAGCAAGGCCGGGCGGTTCGCCGAACGCGGGATCGCCGTCCGCCACGGCGACTACGCCGACCCGGCGACACTTCCCGGCGCCTTCGACGGCGCCGACCAGCTGTTGCTCGTCTCGTCCAACGACCGGACCGCCGACGCCGTGAGCCTGCACCGCACGGCGATCGACGCGGCCGTCGCCGCCGGAGTCGGTCGCATCCTCTACACCAGCCACCAGGGCGCCGCACCCGGCACGCCGTTCTCACCGGGGCGCGACCACTTCGCCACCGAGCAGCTGCTCGCCGGGTCAGGCGTCGCCTGGACCTCGCTGCGCAACGGCTTCTACGCCCACAGCCTCGACTGGATGATGGGCCCATGGCGTGAGACGGGCCGCGTCACCGTGCCGGCCGACGGGCCCGTGTCGTGGACGGCACGGGAGGACGCCGCCGAGGCCGCGGCCGTCATCCTCGCCTCCGACGGCGCCTACGACGGCCCGACCACCCTCACCGCGAGCGCGGCGCCGACGTTCGAGGAGGTCGCGGCGGTCGCGTCCGCGGTGGTCGGCCGGCCGGTCGAACGCGTGGTGATGGACCCCGAGGAGTGGGTCGCCGCCCAGGTCGCCGCCGGCCGGCCCGAGTTCGTGGCCCGCTTCACCCTCTCGATGTACGAGGCCGCCCAGGACGGTTTCTTCGCCGGCGTCGACCCCCTGCTCGGCACACTCCTCGGTCGCGGCCCTCGGACGGTGCACGATCTGCTCGCCGAACCGGCCGGCCATCGCAGTCGCGCATGACACCGTCGCTCGCCCATGTGGTATCAGTCGCTCCTGCCGGACTCTCTGGGTGACAGGTGCCTGCTCGGCGTGAACGTGGAGGATTGCGATGGCCGGAACACCCGGAACCGCGCCGAAGGGCCTTCCGGCGCTGTCGCCCGGCGACGATCACGAGTTGCGCGTGCACGGTGTCGCGGGCAGCACCCCGGAGAGCATGCTCGGGCTCACGGCACGGCTGCAGGCCACCGGCATCCACGGGCCCGACGTCCCGGCACGCGGCGTCGTGGGCTCGGACACGATCTGTGTCGCCGACCCGGCGCCCGGCGACGTGTCGGTGTGGGAGCCGCCTGCGGTCGAGGAGGACCTCCGCGCCTTCTCGTGGAGCTCGCTGACCTCGGGTCACTGGTACCAGGCCTTCTACCTCGTGCTGCTGCCGTTCATGCTCGCGAACCTCGCGGGGTGGATGATCGTCGGTCGGTCGCCGCTGGGACGGACGCCGGAGGTGCGGCTGTCGACGTTCCTGGTGCGCGTGATCGGCCTGCTCGTCACCGGGGTGTTCGTCGTCTCCGCCCAGATCGTGGTCGCCGACCTGGCGGTGTTCGAGTGGCTGCGCTGGCCGGTGGCGATCGGGCCACCGGCCACGGCCGCGGTCCTGATCGGGATGGTGGTGCTCACCAGGATCCGGCAGCCCCGAGGCGTGGTCGGTCCCTGGGAGAACCCCGACGACCCGGTCGGGCAGTGCTCGCTGAGCGTCCAGGAGCGGATGTGGAGGAGCCCCGGCATCAACGTCACGCTCCGCTGGCTGCACCTCGACGCCGGGCTCGCCACGATCGCCCTGCTCGCGGCGTGGCCCGCCGCGGCGCAGCCGGGGTGGGCGGGTGTGCTCGCGCTCGGGCTGGGCGCGCTGGTGGTGGTCGTGGTCGTCGCCCTGCTGGGCTGGATCAGCCTCGGCGACGGCACCTCGGGCATGCGGCCGGCCATGGCGACGGTGCGGCCGCTCAGCGCGGTCGCCGGGCTGGCGGTCGTCGCGGCGACGCTCCACCAGGCGGGGCTGCCGGCCGGCACCTTCACGCGGGGCACGCCGCTTCCGGCCCTGCACGGCGCGATCGTCTGGATCGCGCTGGCGGTGCTCGTCGGGATCGTCGGGCTGACCGCGGTCGGGCTGGCCGGCAGGCACGGCCGGGCCGCCGCGAACGCGCCGGCGGTGCTGCTGATGGCAGGGAGCATCGGGGCGATGCTGGGTGCCGGGATCGCGGGCCAGGTCGGACGCCAGACCGGTGTCTGCACCGGGTCCTGCCCGCTGGTCGGCGGCTACGTGGTGTGGCTCGCGGTCGGCGTCACCGTCACGCTCGCGGTGCTCGTCGCGTTCGTGCTGGTCAGTGCCCTCTGGCTGAGGTTCCACCCGTCGCCGACGGGATCGGTGGTGCATCGGCTCACCGGTGGCGCCAGCCGGGGCCTGCTCCTGGTGCTCGGCACCGGCGTGATCCTCCTGGTCGCCGGACTCGGCCTGGCGTTCGGCGGGAACGAGTCGAGCGCGGGCACCGGCGGACCCCTCGCCGATGCCGCCCGGACGGTCGTGGAGGCACTGATCGCCGGACCGCTGCTCGCCGGAGCCGCCGTCCTCGCCTGGCGCCTGCCCGCCACAGCAACCCGGCGAGCGCACCTCCCACCCAACCGGGCGGTGTGGGTCGGGCGGATCGCCGGCCTCGCGGTCGTCGCCGCCGCGGTCTGGATCGTGGTCGGGACGAACTGGACGGTGCCGGTGCTGGGTGTTCCCCTTCCCCCGCGGACGTTCACCGGCCTGGTCCTCGACGTCGCGGTCCTGCTGCCGACCGCCGCGGTCGTCACGCGCATCTACAGCGGCCTGACCAACCGCGGCGTGCGCCGGGGGGTCGGCGTCCTGTGGGACGTCGGCACGTTCTGGCCGCGGTGGTTCCACCCCTTCGCCCCACCGACCTACTCCGACGTGGCCGTTCCCCGGCTCATCGGGCAGATCGAGTCCGACCTCGGCGCGGGACACCGGCTCGTGCTGGCCCCGCACAGCCAGGGCGCGATCATCGGCGCGGCCGCCGTCCTGGGCTCGGCGACGACGGAGCGGCTCGCGATGCTCAGCTACGGCTCGCCCTGGCACCACCTCTACGCCCCGTTCTTCCCGCTCTACGTCAATGCGGCGACCACCGCGGAGATCGTCGCCCGGCTCGGGGGCCCCGACACACTTCGGTGGCGCAACCTCTACCGCGTCACCGACCCGATCGGCGGCCGGATCGACGGCGTCGCCGAGGAGGAGCCGCTGCCCGACCCGTGTGGCCGCGGCCACTCCGACTACTGGCTCGAGCCGCAGTACGCGGAGGCCGTGCAGCAGTTGCGCCTGCTCCTGCCACCCACTCGAGGGGGGTCCACAGGCGGAGCACAGGCGAACCACGACGAACGGACAGAGGCGGGCACGAGTGTCGGCTCCGACCCAGCACCCTGCCTTCCGGAGACGCCTTCATGAGCACGACGCTGAGCACACAGCGGCCGTCGCACCCGTCAGGTCCCCCTTCTCCCCGCGGAGAAGTGCGCCCTCGATGGGAGCTGCCCGGGCTTGCCGTACTGCTGCTCGGGACCGCCGCGGTCTACCTGTGGAACCTCGCCGCCACCGGCAACGGCAACGCGTTCTACGCCGCGGCGGTGCAGGCCGGCACCACGAGCTGGAAGGCGTTCTTCTTCGGTTCGCTGGACTCCGCGAACCTGATCACCGTCGACAAGCCGCCTGCCTCGCTGTGGGTGATGGAGCTGTCGGGGCGGATCTTCGGGTTCTCGTCCTGGAGCATGCTGGTGCCCCAGGCCCTGATGGCGGTGGCCGCGGTGGCGCTGCTGCGGGTGACGGTGCGCCGGATCAGCGGCCCCGGGGCGGGCCTGCTCGCGGGCGCGCTGCTCGCGCTCACCCCCGTCGCCGCGCTGATGTTCAAGTACAACAACCCCGACGCGTTCCTCGCGTTCCTGCTCGTCGTCGCGGCGTACTTCACGGTCCGCGCGCTGGAGCAGGCGGGTACCCGCTGGATCCTGCTCGCGGGGCTGTTCGTCGGGTTCGCGTTCCTGGCCAAGGAACTCCAGGCGTTCCTCGTGCTGCCGGGGCTGGCGCTGGCCTACCTGTGGGCCGCTCCGACCACGCTGCAGCGGCGGATCGCCCAGCTGCTCGGGGCCGGGGTCGCGCTCGTCGTCGGCGCCGGCTGGTGGGTGCTGGCGGTGGCGCTGTGGCCCGCCGCCGACCGGCCGTGGATCGGCGGCTCCACCGACAACAGCGAGCTCGGGCGCGCGTTCGGCTACAACGGCCTCGGCCGGATCTTCGGCGGTGGCGGGTTCGGCGGCCGCACCGCGGGCGCTCCCGCGGTCGCCGACCCGGCATTCGGCGCGGCGGGCCGTGCCGGCGGATTCGCGGGCGGCGGCGGGGGCGGATTCGGGGGTCAGGCCGGGATCCTGCGGATGTTCCAGACGGAGGTCGGTGGCCAGGTGGCCTGGCTGCTTCCCACCGCCCTGATCCTGCTCGTCGCCGGGCTGTGGCTCACCCGCCGCGCCCCGCGCACCGACCTGACCCGCGCGGCACTGGTCATGTGGGGTGGCTGGACGCTCATCGGAGCGCTCGTGCTCAGCCTCATGCAGGGCACCTTCCACTCCTACTACACGCTCGTGCTCGTCCCGGGCATCGTCGGGCTCGTCGTCGTCGGGGGCCGCGAGGTGTGGCGGGCCCGCGGCACCGCGTTCGGGCGGATCGCGCTCGCGCTGACCACGGCGGCCACCGCGGTCTGGTCGTGGGAACTGCTCGACCGGACCCCGACGTTCCTGCCCTGGCTGCGCTGGACGGTCCTGGTGCTCGGTGTGCTCGTGGCGCTGGCGCTGCTGACCCCCGCCGGACTGCGCGGCCGGCTCGGCATCGTGCTCGCCGGGGCCGCGGTGGTGCTCGGAGCGGCGGGCCCCGCGGCCTACGCCCTGGACACGGCGTTCTCCGCGCACGCCGGAGGCGGCGTCTCGGCCGGACCTGCCGTGACCGGTGGCAACGGCTTCGGACGAGGTGGCCAGGCGGGCCGCGGCAACACGCCCCGGGGCACCGCGAACCGGGGCGACGCCCGCCCGGGTGCGGGGGCGCCCGGCGGCGGGTTCGGCGGCGGCGGATTCGGCGGCGGCGCGACCAGCCCCGAGCTGGCGGCGCTGCTGAAGTCCGCGGGCACCCGCTGGTCGGCGGCCACGACGGGCTCGTCCGCGGCAGCATCCCTGGAGCTGGCCAGCGACACCGCCGTCATGGGCATCGGTGGCTTCACCGGCTCCGACCCGGCGCCGACCCTGGCGCAGTTCCAGGCCGACGTCGCCGCCGGGCAGGTGCACTACTTCGTGACCCCGGCGGCCGCCGGGACCGCGAACGGTGGCGGCGGCGGATTCGGACGCGGCCGGGGCGGCGTCGGCACGACGATCACCCAGTGGGTGCAGCAGCACTACACCGCGACGACCGTGGGCGGGGAGTCCGTCTACGACCTGACCACCCCGAGAGCCTGACGGTCAGAGGCCGCTGACATCGACGATCGTGACGGTGCCGGCAGCCGCGTCGGCCAGGTAGAGGTACCGGCCGTCGTGGCTGACCGCGCCGGACGTGGGCCGGAGCCCCGTCCGGACGGTCGCCGCCACGACGCCGGTGCCCGTGTCGATCACCGACAGGTCGCTGCCGACCAAATAGGCGCGCCGCCCGACCGGTGAGGCGACCACGAAACCGCTGTTCGGGACGGTGCCCACCACGGTGTCCGAACCGGTGTCGATCACCGCCACGGCGCCGATCTGCGGGCTCGCCACGTACGCGCGCCGGCCGTCGGAGGTGATCGTCACGGCCTGCGGGTACTGCCCGGGGCCGGGGTACTCGCCGACCGGGGTCGTGGCCGACACGGCTCCGCCGGCCGTGTCGATGATCGAGACCGCGTCGGACGCGTCGGACGCGACGTACACGGCACGGCCGTCGGGTGTGACGGCGACGGCGGTGGGACTGCCGCCGACCGCGATCCTCCGGGTGACGGTGGCCGTGGCGGTGTCGATCACCGCGACGGCCCCGGGGTCGCTGTCCTGCGCGACGTAGGCCGTGCGCCCGTCCGGACTCACCGCGACGCCGAGCGGGTCGGGTCCGGCCGGGACCGCAGCGGTGACGCCGCGGGTGACGGTGTCGATCACCGACACCGTGCCGGACGCCGGGTCGGTGGCGTAGAGGTGCGCCCCGTCCGGGCTGATCGCCAGGCCGGACACCCCGTGGAGGGTCGGGATGGTCGCCGTGACGGCACCGGTGTGCGCGTCGATCACCGACACGGCGCAGCACGGGCCGGCCACGTAGACGTGCGCGTCGTCGGGGCTGACGGCCATCGCGACCGGGTCGGCCACGGCGGCCACCGCGACGGTCGTGAGCGCCGGATGCCGCTGGGTGGCCACGAGGAGCGCGAGCAGCGCCACGACGACGCCCATGGCCGCCACCACGACCTCGCGGCGCACCCGGCGGCGACGGCGGGCGGTGGTGGGCGCCGCGGGCCCGCCGGGCTCGGGCCGGCTGGCGGCGGCGCGGCGGCTCTGCGCGCACCACGGGCAGGTGGGGAGGTGCGGCGGATGGACGTGTCGCCCGACCACGGCGCACGTCCGCAGGTCCGCCGCACAGCGGCCGAGGGCGTCGTGCCACTCGCGGCCCGTCGGCCGCGCGTCCGGGTCGCGCGCCCCGAGGACGAACGCCCGGGTGAAGAGCTCCCGGATCTCGCCGGGCAGCAGCTCGAACGGCATCGCCGCGGGCCGCGGGCTCAGGAGCGGGTCGCCGGCGTAGGTGAACATGCCCTCCCGGGCCAGCTCGTGGTGGCGCGGCTTCTCGCCGTCGCCGTGCCAGACCCCGTCGAACGGGTGCACACCCTCCATGACGAGCTGGAAGACGTGGACCGCCAGCGCGAACAGGTCCGAGCTGGCGCGCCGGGGTGTGGTGCGGATGTCGACGTCGAGCAGTTCCGGCGCGGTGAACTCCGCCCGCCCCACCCCGCACAGGAACGGCACTCCGGAGACGGGGTTCGGGACCTGCATGGAGTCGCAGTCGACGAGGGTCACGCGGGTGTCGGAGCGGACGAGGATGTTGCGCTCGTTGAAGTCGCCGACCACGTAGCCGCTGCGGTGCAGGACGTCGGTGGCCAGCGCCAGGTTCGCCCCGGTCCGAACCAGGTGGCGCCAGGTGAAGCTGCGGACCCAGGCCGGCGTGGAGCCGCCGGGGTCCCGGCGGTCCGACGGGTTGGCCAGGACGTGCAGCTCGACGACGTCCGCGAGCCGCAACCGGGGCATCACGTGCCCGACGAACCGGTCCCCGTCGAGCACGACGTCCGACGGCCAGGCGAGCATCGTGTGGCCGGAGGTCTCCCGCCATCCCTCGGGCCGGTGGGCGACCATGGCCCGCAACCGTTCCTCCAGGTCCGACACGCGGGCGAGCTCGGACTCGTGGAAGCGCTTCAGCACCCGCTCGGGTACGCCCCGCACCACGTGGATGGTGCCCTGCCCGCCCCGCGACAGCGGCGGCCCGATCGCCAGTTCGCCGAGTTTCACGGCTCCCCGGTTCTCATGGTCCCGGCACCGTCACGGCCGGGCGGGGGCTCAGGTACGTCGTCGCCGGCGCCGGCCCGGACCGGTCACGGACGGCCAGCACGAGCGTCTTGTCGTCACCGCTCTGGTCCTCGATCTCGTCGAGGAACGCGGTGACGGCCGCCGCCGTGGCGCGGGGGTCGCGCGCGTACTCCCACGCGGCCTGGAAGAACGGCGCGAAGGGCCGGGTGGCGGGCACGTCGTCGAGGACCTGGTAGCGCAGGCCGTCGGTGGTCAGGGCGAGGGCGTCCACCGCGTCGGCACCGATGGTGAACGTCCGGAGGTGCTCGGGGAGCGCGCCCCGGGTGGTGAGGAACGCCGTCTCGTTGACGTGCTCGGGGCGCTCCCCGACCGCCACCGCCTCGACGGTGTCGCCGGTGCCGTGCACCGCGATGCCGTCCCCGACCTGGCCGATCTCGACGCGGGCACCGGTGACGACGACGACGCTCAGCGTCGTGGCGAGCAGGTCGGGGTCGACGCCCAACCCGTGCGCCGCCGCCTCGACCGCCGACAGCGCAGCCTGGAACAACCACTCCACCGGGCGGCCGGCGTCCCGGACCTCACCCGCGGCGGCCAGCACCGCCTCGACGGCGGTGAAGGCGCCGAACGCCGACGTGCCCGGCCGCGAACCGGCGCCGTCCGCGGTGGCCGCGACGACCACGGCGTCGTCGACGTGCCAGCCGAAGGCGTCGTCACAGCCCCGGCCCTGCCTGCGGTGCAGAGAGCCGGCCACCGAACCGCCCAGGAGCCGCCACGCCGGAGCGGGCGCAGCTACCACGTGGCCCATCCGGCGGGCGACGGGAGCGGGACCTGTTCGGCGGCCTCGGTGGCCGCGACGGTCGCGTCCGTGGGGCCGAAGGCGCTGGACTGGGTCACCACGCTCATGCTGGTGGACAGCCAGGCGAAGAGCTCCTCGAACCGGACGCCGTTCAGGGCGAGCGGTTCGCGGACCGCCGAGAGCCGCGACAGGGCCTCGAGGTCCGCGTCACCCGCACCCACCGTGAACACGGTGACCTCCTTCGCCGCCTCCGCCTCGCGCACCCGCCCGCTCGCGCGGGCGAAGCGCTGCTCGTCGGTGGGCATGCCGTCGGTGATGACGAAGAGCCACGGGCGGAAGTACTCGAGGCCCGCCTCCTTGTACTCGCTCTTCCGCGCGGCGAGCAGGTCCAGCCCGGTGTCGAGAGCCTCCCCCAGAGGCGTGGCGCCCTGTGCCACGAACGTCGTCGGGGTCAGGTCGCGGCCCTCGTGGAACGGCACCGCGACCTCGACGGTCCCCCCGAAGGTGATCACGGCGACGTCGGTGCGCTTGCGCGCGAGCGGGTCCTCCGCGATCGACGCGCAGAACGCCGCGAACCCGGCGTTCAGGTGCTCGATGCGGTCACCCCGCATGGAGTACGACGTGTCCAGGAGCAGGGCGCAGGCGACCCGCGGATCCGGATTGTCCTGTTTGATCGGCGGGTTGAATGCGGTCACGCGGTCACCTTCCGGGCGCTCGACGACGGTCCGCCGATCACGGGTGTGACCTGCCCGAACGAGGCTAGGCCCCGCCCGCGACGAGTGCCATCACTCTCTATCATCAAGACACTCGGCGATCGAGGGAGTAGGCTCGGCGGTGTGACGATGCCTGATCTTGTCGCGATGAACGCGACCATGAGCCGGAAGATCCTCGACGAAGCCGCGCAGCCGCTCATCGAGGGCGGGTATGCGCTGCGGGTGGTGCACACCACCGGGCGCCGCAGCGGCGAGCGGCGGGCCACCCCGCTGGGCGTCGTCCAGATCGACGGCGCGCTCTACCTCATCTCCCCCGACCGCAGCCGCGCCTGGGTGCGCAACATCGAGGCCGACCCGAACCTCGACCTCGCCCCCGGCGACGATCACCGCACGGCCGTCGCCGCCCCGGCCGAGGAGGCGGCGCCCGCGATCTCCGCCTACCTGAAGGCGATGCAGGTGCCGTGGGCCTTGCGGGCGTTCCCGGTCTCCCCCGAGGCGAGCCTGGAGGAGATCACCGGACACCTCGACTCGATCGCGGTCTACCGGCTGGACGCCCGGTGAACGTCGCCGTCGCCGGCGGCGGGCCCGGCGGGATGGTGCTCGCCTACCTGCTCGCGCGGGCCGGCATCCCCGTCACGCTGCTGGAGTCGCGCCAGGACTTCGACCGCGACTTCCGCGGCGACTCCCTGCACCCCTGGACCCTGGAGCTGTTCGACGAGCTCGGCCTCGCCGACGACCTGCTCGCCCTGCCCCACCACCCGGCGCGGTTCTTCCGTTTCCACACCCCGAGCGGCGAGGTCACCACCGCCGACTACGGCAAGGTGCGGAGCAAGTACCCCTACGTGGCGCTCATGCCGCAGGCCCGCTTCCTCGACTTCGTCGCGGACCGCGCGAAACAGCTGCCGGGCTTCGACCTCAAGCTCGGTGCGAAGGTCACCGGCCTGCTCGACGAGGGCGGCGTCCGCTACCGCGACGCGGACGGCGATCACGAACTGTCCGCCACGCTGACGGTCGCCGCCGACGGGCGGTTCTCCAAGATCCGCACGCTGGCCGGCCTGCCTGCCCACTCGCTGGGCGCGCAGACCGATCTGCTGTGGTTCCGGCTCCCCCTGAGCGACTCCGACCCGCCCGACGCCGACGTCGACCTGTTCTTCGGCAGGCATCACTACGTCGGCCTGCTGGGCGGGCCCGTCGACTGGCAGATCGGCTACTCGCTGCCCAAGGGCGGCTACGCGGCCGTCCGCGAGGCCGGGGTGGAGCCGATCAGGGCGTTCCTGCGCGAGCACCTGCCCTGGCTGGGTGACCGTGTGGACCTGCTGACCGACATGAACCAGACCACGCTGCTGTCGGTCGACATCTCCCGCGTGGAGCGGTGGCACCAGCCCGGGCTGCTGCTCATCGGCGACGCCGCGCACGTCATCTCCCCAGTCGGCGGCAATGGGATCCTGATGGCCATCCAGGACGCGGTCGCGGCGGCGAACCGGCTGGTCGGGCCGCTGCGCGCGGGCACGCTCACGGAGGACGACCTCGCCGCCGTACAACGTGACCGCGAGCCGTCGATCGTCGAGGTGCAGGCCATGCAGGTGCGCACCGAGCAGCGCGTGGCCGCGGCCCGCGCGAGCGGCAAGCCGATCGCGCCGCCCGGGTTCCTGAAATGGATCACCGCGATCCCCGGTGTGCGCGGGCGGGCCGCCCGGTCCAACGCCTACGGCCCCCACCCGCCCCGGCTCGACCCGGCCGTGCTCGCCGTGCGGGCGTAGCTTCGGGAGCCATGGACTACCGCGGCCTAGGCCGAACAGGAATGCAGGTCAGCCCCCTCTGCCTGGGGGCCATGATGTTCGGCGGCTGGGGTGAGCCCGACCACGACGTCTCCATCGGGATCATCCACCACGCGCTGGACTCCGGCATCAACTTCATCGACACCGCCGACGTCTACAGCCAGGGCGAGTCGGAGGTGATCGTCGGCAAGGCGCTGGCCGGCGGCCGCCGCGACGACGTCATCCTCGCCACCAAGTTCCACGGCCCGATGGACGTACAGATGGGACAGCCGGGCGGCGACCCGAACAGGAGGGGCAACTCGCGGCGCTGGATCGTCGCGGAGGTCGAGAACAGTCTGCGGCGCCTGCAGACCGACTGGATCGACCTCTACCAGGTCCACCGTCCCGAGGCCGGCACCGACGTCGAGGAAACGCTCTCGGCGCTGACCGACCTGCAGCGCCAGGGCAAGATCCGTGCCTTCGGATCGTCGACGTTCCCGGCGCACGAGGTGGTCGAGGCGCAGTGGACCGCCGAGAAGCGCGCACTCGGGCGGTTCGTCACCGAGCAGCCGCCGTACTCGATCCTGGCCCGCGGCATCGAGAAGGATCTGCTGCCCGTCACCGGGCGCTACGGGATGGGCGTGCTGCCCTGGAGCCCGCTGGCCGGCGGGTGGCTGTCGGGCCGCTACCGCAAGGACCAGGACGTCCCCACGTCCCGGCGCGGCGAGCGCATGCCCGCCCGCTACGACCTGTCGGTGCCGGCCAACCGCGCCAAGCTCGACGCCGCCGACGCCCTCGCCGTGGTGGCCGACAAGGCCGGGCTGTCGCTGATCCACATGGCGCTGGCGTTCACCCTCGCGCACCCGGCGGTCACGTCACCGATCATCGGCCCGCGCACCCGGGAGCACCTCGACTCCCAGCTCGGCGCGGCCGACGTGACGTTGAGCAGCGACGTGCTGGACGCCATCGACGAGATCGTGCCGCCCGGGGTCACGCTCTCGCAGTTCGACGAGGGCTACGTGCCGCCGTCGCTCCAGGACCCGTTCCTGCGCCGGCGCCGCACCGCCTGAGCCTCACGCTGCGCGGTCAGCTCCTCGAACCCGGCGTCGGGCGAGCCGGCCGCGCGGCCGTCGGTGAGGCGGTCCAGCATCACCTCGCAGACCTCCCGGAAGCTCTCCACCTGCTCGGGGGTCAGCCCGTCGAAGAGGCTCTCCCGCACACACCGGACGTGGCCGGGCGCGGCCGCGCGCAGCACATCGCGGCCCTTCTCGGTGAGCACGACGTGGATCACGCGCTTGTCGATCGGGTCCAGCTCGCGACGCACCCATCCGTTCTTCTCCAGTCGCGACACCGCGTGGCTCATCCGGCTCTGGGAGTGCTCCATGATCGCGGCGAGCTGGGTCATGCGCGCCGAGCCCCCCGGCCGGTCGGAGAGCTGCACGAGCACCCCGTAGTGGGTGTGGGCGATGTTCGAGTCGGCCAGCAGCTGCCGGTCCAGGGCCCGCATCAGCAGCATGTTCGACGACAGGTACGCGCGCCATGCTCTGCCCTCGGCGGGGCTCAGCCACTTCTCAGCACTCACGGCCCCCACTCTAGTCCGACACTTGAACGTTGATGTACCCGGCGGCTAGGCTTCTCCATGAACGTTGAAGCAATCAACAGAGGAGACTCATGGCCACCGCCGCACCCACGTCCACGTCCACCGGTCGCGGAGTCGCGCTCGCCGTCGTGACCACCACCGTCGTCGCCGGCGTCGTCAACACCGTCATCTCGCTCGTCGCGCAGGGACTGGGGGCCGACGCGTCGGCCCTCGCGGGTCTGCAGCCGGCGCTCTACATCGCCTTCACCCTCGTCGGCACCGCGATCGGAGCGCTCGGATGGGTGGTCATCCGGAAGCGCGCCGCCGACCCCGCGGCCCTGCTGCGGTGGCTGGTCCCGGTGGTCGTCGTGATCACACTCGTCCCCGACCTGCTCGTCGGGCTGGCTCTGGGCTGGGGAGCCGTCGCACTGGCGCTGATGCACATCGTCGTCGCCGCGGTGGCCGTGACGGCGTACCGCCGGTTCCTGCCTCTGGCGTAACGGGCAAGATCGCGGGGTGACCACCGTCCTCGACACGACGGCAGCCACCCGCACCCGGGTGCTCCACGTGCTGGCCCCCGCGGCCGTCCACCTCGCGGTGCGTGCCGTCGGGGTCGCGGTGCTGGCGATCATGGCGGGCCGCGCCGACACGGACGTCACCACGGCCCTGAGCGCGTGGGACGGCTCCTGGCTCCTCGCGATCGCCCGCGACGGCTACGCGGTGCCGAGCGACATGCTCGACGCCTACGGCCACCACACCCCCTTCACGTCCCTCGGCTTCTTCCCCGGCTACCCGGCCGCCGTCGCGGCGGTCGGGACCCTGACCGGCGGCGATCTCCTCGTCGCCGGTCTGTTGGTCTCCCTGGTCTCCGGGATCGCCGGCGCCTACGGGTTGACCCGGCTCGGCGAGCTCGTGCCGGGCGGGTCACGCCGCGCCGGCCTGCTGCTCGTCGCGCTCTTCGCGGCCTCGCCGATGGGCGTGGTCCTCTCCATGACCTACACCGAGGGCCTGTTCTGCGCGCTCGCCGCCTGGGCACTGGTGGGAGTTCTGCGCCGCCAGTGGCTGCTCGCCGGACTGTGCACCGCCGCGGCGGGCCTGGTGCGCCCCACCGGCAGCTCCCTCGTGGCCGCCGTCGGGCTCGCGGCGCTGGCCGCGGTGATCGCCCGCCGCGACGGGTGGCGCCCCTGGGTCGGCGGGGTGCTCGCCGCCACCGGCCTGCTCGGCTACCTCGGCTGGGTGGCCGCCCGCACCGGCGAACTCGACGGCTGGTTCCGCATCCAGCGCACCGGCTGGGGCTGGTACCTCGACGGCGGCGACGCCACCGCCCGCGACGCCGCGAACGTGCTGGCCGGCGGGGGCCAGGTCTTCGACGTGGCCGTGGCGGTGGCGGTCCTCGCGACGGTCCCGCTGTTCGTGATCGCCGTGCGCAGGCGGATGCCGTGGCCGCTGCTCGTGTACGCGGCGCTCGTGCTCGTCACGGTCTGGGGCACCGACGGCCTGATGAACAGCAAGCTGCGGCTGCTGCTGCCGGCCTTCGTACTACTGCTGCCGATCGCGATCGGCTTGGCGAAACGCTGCCCGTCCACCGTCGCCGCGGCGATGGTGGCCGTGACGCTCGTGTCGGCCTGGTTCGGCGGCTACGCCCTGACGATCTGGCGTTACGCGATCTGACGGCCGCACGGCCACCGTCAGCACCGCCCAGTGCAGCAGCAGGATGCCGCAGTAGAGCGACAGCGGCAGGGCCGACGGCGGCCCGTCCCCGAACCACAGCGGCGGCCACTCCATGCCGATCAACGGCAGCGCCAGCAGGGCGTACGCGGCGGGGCGGCGGCCGTCGACGAGCACCACCAGTACCCCGGGCACCAGCAGCAGCAGGTAGTTGTTCCACGTCAACGGCGAGGCCAGCAGCGAGACGGCCGCCACCGCCCAGATGCCGGAGGCGTCGGCCGATGACTCCCGGACGGTGGCCACCCGCCACAGCGTGACGACCACGAGAACCGTCGCGAGGACGTACCCGGCGACGACGGCGACCGTCCCCGGAAGTGCCAGCAGTGGGCGTCCCCAGTCGTTGACGGTGAACAGCCGCACGACCGTCGCCGGCAGCGAGGCGTTGTCGAAGTAGGTCTCGAGCGGCTTCCCCAGCACCAGCCCCACCCAGGTGCGCAACGCGGAGTGGCCGACGAGCAGGAACGCCGCACCCGAGGCCACCGCGGCAACGCCGGCGGCGATCAGCGCCGTGCGCCAGCGGCGTCGCACGAGCGGCAGCAGGAGCAGCAGTGCCAGCGACGGCTTGAGCGCCATCACGACGCCCAGCGCCACCGGTTCGAGCCACGTCCAACCGCGACGGGCTGCGAGCCAGTACAGCGTCAGGCCCGTCGTGAGGACGACGTAGATCTGCCCCAGGCCGATCGTCGCGGTGAACGGGGACGACACCAGCACCGCCGCCACCACTACGGCCGTCACACCGGCGGTGGCACCGGTCTCGCGGGCCACGACCACCAGGCAGCCGACCATCAGCACCACGCTCAGCAGCGCCATGAGCCGGTAGCCGTCGAACACGTCGAGGAACCCGAGCGGGGAGAGCAGGACGGTGAACAGCGGCGGGTTCAGGTTGGGGTAGGTGGCTCCGGTGGCGTAGATGTCCGCGCCGTCGTCGAACGCGACCGCCGAGCGCCAGAACGTGTCGAAGTCGAGGTGGCTGGTGATCTGGGTGGAGACGAACCGGGTGAGCGTGAAACTGCCGCTGCGGACGAAGAGCCACGTGGCCACGGCGACGGCCACCGTGGCGAGAGCGAGGAACGCCCCGTCCTGGAGAGCTCTGCGCGCCTGCGACATGGCGCGTGAGCATAGGGCCGATCCCGCCCGGGTACCGTCGTCGCGTGACCGAGGGAAGCAGACGCGTCGGCCGGTACGTCCGGATGATGGCTCGCGAGGGACAGGGCAACCGGCTCGCCGACACGTTGCTGAAGGTCGCGAACGGCATGCGGGACGCCGAGGGCTGCGAGCTCTACCTGATCAACATCTCCAACGACGAGGCCGACGTCGTGTGGGTCACCGAGGTCTGGGCCGACGAGGCGGCGTCGGACCGCGCCCTCAACGGCGAGCTGGGCGAGGTCGGCATAGGCGACGTGCTGGAACTACTGGCAGGCCCGCCAGAACTGGTGGAGCTGACGCCGCTGGGCGGAGCCGGCCTCTAGATTGCAGCAAAGCCACGTTCATGCAATCAGATGGCGTGAACGTGGCTTTGCTGCAACTCGGGGTCAGCTCTCCCGCTCCGCCGGTTCCTTGTGGCCCCTCAGGCTGCCGGCGTGGGCCTTCGCCGCCGGGTTGCCCCTCGTCTTGATCAGGCTGGCCACCGTGACCACGACCAGCACCACGACGATCACACCGAGGCTGACGGGCGTGGAGATCTCCGGCACCGACGTCGAGATGTCGACGTGGGCCCAGTGCAGCATCAGCTTCACGCCGATGAACGCCAGGATCAGCGCGAGGCCCGTGGAGAGGTAGACGAGCCGGTCGAGCAGGCCCTGCACCAGGAAGAACAGGGCGCGCAGGCCCAGCAGCGCGAAGGCGTTGGCGGCGAAGACGATGAAGGCCTCCTCCGTCACGCCGAACACGGCCGGGATGGAGTCGAGCGCGAACAGCAGGTCGATGCCGCCGATGGCGATCAGCACCACGAACAGCGGCGTGACCATGCGCCTGCCGTCGATCTTCGTGACGAGCTTGCCCTCGTGGTACTCCTCCGTGACCGGGAGGAGGCGGCGGGCCGCCTTCACCACCGCGTTGTTCTCGACGTCGGGGTCCTCCTCGCGGTGCCGGAAGAGCTGGACCGCGGTGAACAGCAGCACCGCGCCGAAGACCAGGAACATGAACGAGAACAACGACAGCAACGTGGCACCGACGGCGATGAAGATCCCGCGCATGATCAGCGCGAGCACGATGCCGAACGTCAGGACCTTGTGCTGGTGCTTCTCGGGCACCGCGAACGTCGTCATGATGATCACGAAGACGAACAGGTTGTCGACCGAGAGGCTCTTCTCGACGATGTAGCCGGCGAAGTACTGGGTGCCGAAATCACCGCCGTAGGCCGCGGAGAACCAGACGCCGAACGCGATCGCCACGCCGATGTAGAACAGCGACCACGCCGTGGCTTCGGCGAACCCCACCTTGTGCGGCCGCGCGGCCGCGACGATGAGGTCCAGCGCGAGCAGCACGACGATCAGCCCGATCGTCACCGCCCACGTGAGCCCACTGATCTCGAGCACGACGCCTCCAGGATTCATTCCATTACCGACGCTTTACCCAACGGCGGCGACGGCTCACTGGTTCCGCGCGTGACCGAGACCTCAACCGGACGCGAAGACGCCGCTCGGGAAGCATCCCGCCCCCACCAGCGCACGAACGAGCGACCCGCCGATCTCACCCAGCCGGGTGGCTCCCTCGGCGCCGAGGTGCTCCCAGGGCGCCGCGGCGAGGCGGTTCGTCCCGTCCTCGACCTCCGTGCGGAGGGCGACGCCCGCCGGCGTCAGCGCAGGGCCGGCGTCGGCGAGGCCACGCTCGACGAGCCCCGCAACGCCTGCGTCCCACTGCTCCTGCGACCACCCGCGGCTGGCGATCGCGAACGGCACCACGAAGCCCTTGCCCGTGGCGGTGTGCGTGATGATCGCCTCGAGGCCGCTGAGGCCCGCGCCGACCAGCTGCGTGACGTGACCGTCGCCGCGGTGCTCACGCAGGATCGTCAGCGCGTGCCAGAGAACGAGGTGCGGCTCGGCGGGCCACGCGAGATCCATGTGTCCGGCGGCCAGCGGCCGGCCGTCGCCGGTGCACGCCTCGGCGGCGCGGCGGGCGAGCCCGGCGGCCTCCGCCACGTCGGCGGAGGCGACGACGTCGTCGCCCAGCATCCGGCGCAGGGCCGCGTCGACCGCGGCGAAGCGGGCCGTGACCAGCTCGTCCGGAGTGGCCAGCGACCACGCCGCCGGGACGTGCCGGGCGACGAGCGTGGGGTTGAAGTTGTAGAAGGTGGCGGCCACGACGCCGGCGCCCACGGCTCCCATCGGCGACGCGCGACCGGCGAAGTAGCTCATGCGCCCGGGCTTGAGGCCCGCCGCGGTGAGGTGCTGCTCGGTCTCGGGCGCGAAGTACGTCATCGCGTGCAGGGGTTCCAGGCCGCGGGCGAGGCGGCCGGAGTCACGGGGATCCACGTCGCGGACGCTACCGGGTAGAGATCGATCACACCGCGAGTGATTCCGGTGAAACGGGGTAGTCGGCGGACGTCACCGCTCGTGGTGACCCGACACGAGGAGGACCACATGGCGCTCGACGACGACGACATGACCACCAGCGCAGGCGACACCACCGAGGGCCCGGCCGACTCCGGCGCGGGCTCCGGCACCCCCGGCGCCTCCGACGGGGGCGCAGACGGCGGCGCCGACTCCGGCGCCGAGGGCCCGGCCGACAGCGGTGCGGGCTCCGGCACCCCCGGCGCCTCCGACGGGGGCGCAGACGGCGGCGCCGACTCCGGCGCCGAGGGCCCGGCCGACAGCGGTGCGGGCTCCGGCACGCCCGGCGCCTCCGACGGCGGGGCCGACGGCGGCGCGGACAGTGGCGCCAACTGACGTCACCGGCCCGGTGCGGGGAGCCGGGCGGTCCGGAGCGGACCGCCCGCTCTCCCGGGTCACCGGCCTCGACCCCGACACGTTCGGCGAGCGGCACTGGGGTCGGGAGCCGCTCCTGGTCCACGGCGCGGGTTTCACCGATCTCCTCGATCTCGACGGCGTCGACGAGCTGCTGTCGAGCCGTGGTCTGCGCACCCCGTTCCTGCGGCTGGCCCGCGACGGCGCCGTCGTCGACTCGGGTTCGTTCACCGGGACCGGCGGGGTCGGCGCGGAGATCGGCGACCAGGTGCAGGACGACAAGGTCGCCGCGCTGTTCGCCGGTGGAACCACCGTGGTGCTGCAGGCGTTGCACCGGCTCTGGCCCCCGGTGATCGACTTCTGCACGCGGCTGGGCGCCGAGCTCGGCCATCCCGTGCAGGCCAACGCCTACGTGACGCCGCCGTCGTCGCGCGGGTTCTCGGCCCACTACGACGTGCACGACGTGTTCGTGCTGCAGCTGGCCGGGCGCAAGCACTGGACGGTGCACGCGCCCGTCCACCCCGATCCGCTGCGCGGCCAGCCCTGGAACGACCACGCACCCGCCGTCGCCGCCCGGGCCCGCGACGACGAGCCCGTGCTCGACGTCGTGCTGGAGCCCGGCGACGCGATGTACCTGCCCCGGGGCTGGCTGCACGCCGCCACGGCGCTGGGCGAGACGTCGGCGCACCTGACGGTGGGCGTCCACGTGGTCACCCGGTTCGCGCTGGTGGAGGCCCTGACCGCGCTGGTGGGCGACGACCCGGCGCTCCGCGCGTCGTTGCCGCTGGGACTCGACGTCGCCGATCCCGACGCGCTCGCCCCGCACCTCGGCTCCGTCCGCGCGGCCCTGCACGCCGCGATCGACCGGATCCCGGTGGAGGCCGTGGCGCGCCGGACGCGCGGACGGGTCTGGACCGGCAACCGTCCCGAACCGGTGCGGCCGGTGGCCGGGGCGGCGTTCGCCGAGGGTCTGTCGGCCGGCGACACGGTGCGCCCGCGGATCGGGCTGCACCACCGGTTCGTCGACGGCGTGCTGGATCTCCCCGACCGGCGCATCGAGCTGCCCGCCGCCACGTGGCCCGCCGTCCGCGCGCTGCTGGACGGGGTCACCCGCGTGGGTAGCCTGCCGGGCATGGACGAGCCCGACCAGATCGTGCTGGTCCGGAGGCTGCTGCGGGAAGGCGTGCTGGTGCCGGCCGCTGTGTCGTGACGGTGGCGCTGCCCCGCTGTTCGGACGTCGCCGACACCGCGGGCGATCCGCGCGAGGGCACCGCCCCGCCCGCCGCGCACTGGTTCCTGGTGGAGCATCCCGGACCGTGGGGCCGGGTGGCGCTCGTGGAATCGGGCCTCGACCCGGGCGCGGTCCGGGCCCTGTCGGCCTGGGCCCTGGCCGAGGGCGGGCGGGTGCTGCTGGTCCGCAGACCGGGCCGGGCGGCGCCGGCCGCCGGCCGCCGGTGGTTCCGCGTCGACTCCCGCGAGGGTGTCGAGGAGATCCGCACCGGCACGTTCACCGACGAGTCGGAGCTGGTCGCCGCCGCCCGGGCGCCCGGCGATCCCTTCGACGGCCCGCTGCACCTCGTCTGCGCGCACGGGCGCCACGACACCTGCTGCGCGGTGCGCGGTCGCCCGGTCGCCGCCGCGCTGGCGGTGGCCGACCCGGAGCGGACGTGGGAGTGCAGCCACATCGGGGGCTGTCGCTTCGCCCCGGCGCTGGTGCTCCTCCCGCACGGGTTCACGCTCGGCGGGGTGCCCACCGAGGAGGCTCCGGCCGTGGCGCGCGCCTACGCGGACGGGCGGCTCGACCCGCGCTGGGTACGCGGCCGCTCGTGCCACTCCCCCGCCGTGCAGGCCGCACAGGACCACGCGCGCCTGGCGACCGGGGCCGACGGCGTGGACGCACTGCGGCTCGTCGACGCCACGGCGGACGGCGACCTCTGGACGGTCCGTTTCCGCGACCCGGACATCTCCGTGGTGTTGCGTGAGCGGCGCGTCGACACGGGGCGCCCGCTCACCTGTGCCGCAACGGCGCCCGGCTGGATGCGGGTGTTCGAACCCGCTCGGTGATCAGCGTGTGCGGTGCACGACCTTCACGGGTGCAGCTCCCGTACCGCGGACGGCGATCATGACCGGTCAGCCGGCCCGCACCTCGGCCAGCGATGCCGGATCCAGCAGCCCCAGCCCCGCCGCGTGCTCCGCGATCTCCACACTGCCGTCCACGGCCAGCATCGGCACCCCGCACGCCGTGACCTTCGCGGCGAGCTCGTCCAGCGCCGCGATCCGGGCCGCCGACGCCGAGGCGGTGCGCCGGATGTAGACCGCCAGGATCCGGTCGGGGTGCTCCCGGGCCAGCGTCGCGTAGATCTCCGGGTCGGCCTGCCCGCTGTCGCCGACGAGGACCAGGTCGAGGCGCGGGTGCTCGTCAAGCAGGCGGCGCACCACACCCTGCTTGTGCTCCTGTGCACCGATCCGGAACAGCCCGCTGCGCGATGGGCCCCAGTCCGTCAGCAGCATCGGGCCGAGCGGGAAGCGGCGCAGGGCGATGAACTCCAGCAGCATCTCGTGCAGGTTCCACGGGCTGGTGGAGAGGTAGAAGACCGGGCGGTCGGAGCCGACCAGCGCCCGGTAGAGCGCGGCCGCCCCGGGCAGCGGGGTGCGGTCACCGACATCGGTCATGAGCGTGGCCTTGAGGAACTGCCAGCCGCGCGACAGCCCCGTCTCGACGATCGTGTCGTCCACGTCGCTGACCAGCCCGACCCGCGCGTCCGGGTGCACCACGAGCACCTGGGCGCGGGCGCTCGTGCCGTCGGCCAGGGCCAGCCCGACGTCGTGCCAGCCGGGGACGAGCTCCGGCACGTCCAGGACGGCGTCGAGGTACCCGTCGTCGTCGGTGCGGGCAGTGGCCGGGCCACCGGGGGCGTCGACCGTCACCGTCGTGCGCGGCACCTCGACCGTCAGGAACCGGGCCAGCGTGGAGCGCAGCACGGCCCGCCGGGAACGCGGGCTCGGCAGCGGTGCGGCGGGCACACCGACCGCCGGCGCCTCCACGTCGGGCCGGCCGCGCACGACGCGCCCGCCGATCCGGATGCGCCGGGTGGTCCCGTGGCCGATGAACGGGACGATCATCGGGCGGTGCCGGCCGCGGATCCGCAGGATCAGCCACAACACCATCTGCACCGCGTCCTCCACGGTCATGGCGGCCCGGATGAGCACTCGGCGCAGAGTCACCCCGGAGAAGTACCGCACCCCGCGGCCGACCGCCACCCCACGTACGCTACGGCCAGTGCGCACCGTGCTCCTCGACCTCGACGGCACCCTCGTCGACTCCGCGTCCCTGATCACCGAACACCTCGCCGCCGCGATCGCCACGGCAGACGTCCCGACGCCGTTCACACCGCAACAGCTCCGCGGCCTGGTGGGCCCGCCGTTCGAGACCGCGCTGCCGGAGCTGGGCCTCACCCCCGCCCAGACGCTGGCCACGATCGCCGCCTACCGCATCAGCTACGACGCCGTCGCCGCCACCCACACGCCGCTCTATCCCGGTGTTCCCGAACTGTTGGGCGAGCTGGGGGCCGCGGGGCTGCGGCTCGCGGTGGCCACGTCCAAGCCCGAGCACCTGGCGGTGCGCATCGTCGACGGCGTCGGGATCGCCGAGCACTTCTCGCTGGTCGGCGGATCCGACCACGCGATCGGCCGGGTCGGCAAGAACAAGGTGGTGGCGTCGGTGCTGGAGCGCCTGAACATCAACCCGGCCCTCGACCCGTCCCGCCACGATGTGGTGATGGTCGGCGACCGCCACCACGACGTCGACGGGGCGGCCGAGCACGGTGTGCCCACCGTCGGCGTGGCGTGGGGCTACGCCGAGCACGGCGAGCTGGCCGGCGCGGCCACGGTGGTGGACACCCTGGACGCCCTGCGCAAGGTCCTCACGTCCGACGACATCTGGGCCCCCTGATCCACCTCTGATCCCGGTTCTCTCCGCCACATGGCGCCGTGTGGCCGTCGACGGCGGCCTCCGGACGCTGTACGACGCCATGTGGCAACAGAGTCGGGCTGCGTCAGTCGAGGACGCCGGCGGGTGTGCCGCCGCCGTCGACGCTGATGCGTTGGCCCGTCAGGTAGTCGGCGTCGTTGCCCGCCAGGAACGCGACCACGCCGGCCACGTCCTCCGGGCGGGCGACGCGGCCGAAGGGGAAGCGTTCGTCGAGCGCACCGATCGTGGTGCCCGCGGTGGCGGCCACGAGCCGTTCGCCCATGTCGGTGGCCACCAGGCCGGGCGCGACGATGTTGACCCGCACCCCCGCGCCACGCTCCTCCGCCGCCAGCGTGCGGGCCGCGGCCTCCAGCGCCACCTTCGCCATCGTGTACGGCGCCCCGTTGGCCGGGTGCCGGTCGACGATCACGCTCGAGATCACGACGACGTCGGCGCGACCGGCCGCCCGCAGGTCCGGAAGCAGCATGCGGATCAGCGCCAGCGGGCCGAGCGTGTGCACCCGCAGCAGGCGCAGGTACTCGTCCTCGTCGGTGTCGGCGATCGACGTGCCGCGGCTGGCCGTGCCCGCGTTGCTGACGAGCAGGTCCACCGGGCCGAGGTCGGCGTGGACCGCCTCGACCATCGCCGCCACCGCGTCCGTGTCGCCGACGGCAGCGCGGTAGGCCCGGGCCGAGCCGCCCGCCTTCTCGATCGCGGCCACCGTGTCGGCCGCGGCGGCCTCGTCGCGGCGGTAGTTGACGGCCACGGCGGCGCCGTCGGCGGCCAGCCGCAGGGCGATGGCGCGGCCGATCCCGCGGGAGGCGCCGGTGACGAGGGCGGTTCGGTTCATGGGTCCACCCTCCCGCACCGTGGGGCAGGATGCGGGCAGCGAACGGCCGAGGGGGACCACCATGGACGAGACCGAGACCCACGCGGGAGCGGAACACACCACCGGACGGGGCGTGGGCGCCAGCCGCATGCACAACCCGCACCGGCTCAACGCCCTGGCCGACGGGGTGTTCGCGATCGCGATGACCCTGCTGGCACTGGAGATCAAGATTCCGGCGGACGTCTCGAGCTCGGAGGAGCTCGGGAAAGCCCTCGGCCCGCTGCTGACCAGTATCGGTGTGTTCGCGGCGGCCTTCTTCATCACCGCGCAGTACTGGCTGGGACATCACCGCGTGATGTCCTACGTGCACACGGTGGACGCGAAGGCCGCCCAGCAGACGGTGCTCGCCCTCTTCGGGGTGGCGGCGCTGCCGATCGCGGCGAGCCTGATGACCAACCTCGGCCAGTTCCCGCAGGCCGTCACGATCGCGGCGACGATCCTCATCGTCACGTCACTGCTCAGCGTTCGCCTCTACGCGCACGTCCTGCGACCCGAGTTCTCCGACATCGACGCCGTCACGCGCCGCCGGACCATCCTGGCCCCGCTGCTCAACGCCGGGGTCTACCTGCTGTCGATCGTGCTGGCCATCGGCCTGTCGGTCGTCGACGTCAAGTCGTTCTGGGCCCTGTTGATCTGGTGGCTGCTGCCGTTCAACCGGATGGTGACCAACCGGATCGTCCGCGGATGATCAGTCACCCTCCGGCGCCTGCACCCAGCCGTAGCTGCGGTTGACCGCCCGCCCCCAGTTCTCGCGCTCGCTGCGTCGCAGGTCCGGGTCCATCGCCGGCTCCCAGGCCGCGGCGCGGTGCCAGTTGGCGCGCAGGACCTCCACGTCCGACCAGTGCCCCACCGCCAGCCCGGCGGCGTAGGCCGCACCGAGCGACACGGCCTCCGAGCCCAGGGGTCGCTCCACCGGCACGTCGAGGACGTCGGCGACGAACTGCATGAGCAGGTGGTTGGCCGTCATCCCGCCGTCGACCTTGAGCCGGGTGACGGGCACGCCGGAGTCGGCGTCCATGGCCTCGACGACCTCGCGCGTCTGCCAGCCGGTGGCCTCCAGCACCGCGCGGGCGAGGTGGCCGCGGTTGATGAAGGACGTCAGCCCGACCATGACGCCGCGGGCGTCGGGGTGCCAGCGTGGGGAGTAGAGCCCCGAGAACGCGGGCACGATGTAGCAGCCGCCGTTGTCGGGGACGGTGCCGGCGAGCGTCTCGATCTGGGCGGCGGTCTGGATCATCCCGAGGGAGTCGCGGAACCACTGCACGAGCGACCCCGTCATCGCGATGGCACCCTCCAGTGCGTACACGGGCTTCTGGCCGAACAGGTAGCCGACGGTCGGGATCAGGCCGTGGGTGGAGCGCGCCAGCCGCTCACCGGTGTTCATCAGCAGGAACGCGCCCGTGCCGTAGGTGCACTTGGCCTCGCCCGGCGCGAAGCAGGCCTGGCCCACGAGAGCCGCCTGCTGGTCGCCGAGCGCGCCGGACACCGGGACGCCGGGCAAGACCGTGGTGCAGGTGCCGTAGACCTCCGCGCTGGGGCGGATCTCCGGCAGCATCCGCAGCGGCACGTCGAGGACGGCCGCGAGCTTGTCCGACCACTCCAGGCGCCGGATGTCCATGAGCATCGTGCGGCTGGCGTTGGTGACGTCGGTGACGTGCCGGCCGGTCAGCTTCCAGATCAGCCAGCTCTCCATGGTGCCGAACAGGACGTCGCCCGCCTCGGCTCCCGCCCGGGCCCCGGGCACGTGGTCGAGCAGCCAGCGCAGCCGCGGCCCCGAGTAGTAGGTGGCGGGGACGAGGCCCGAGATCTCCTCGATCATCGGTCCGTGGCCGTCGTCGGCGAGGCGGGCGACGATCCCGTCGGTGCGGGTGTCCTGCCAGGTGATCGCGCGGGCCAGGGGTTCGCCGGTGTGCCGGTTCCAGATCACGGTGGTCTCGCGCTGGTTGGCGATGCCCAGCCCCACCAGGTTCTCCGGCCCCATGCCGGCGCTGCGCAGCGCCGCAGGCACCACGCGCGCGACGTTGCGCCAGATCTCACCGGCGTCGTGCTCGACGCGGCCGGGCTGCGGGTAGTGCGCACGGTGCTCCAACTGCGCGACGGCCAGCATCCGGCCCGAGCGGTTGAACAGCAGGCAGCGGGTGGACGTGGTGCCCTGATCGATGGAGGCGACGACACGTTCACTCACAGCTCTGCCCACGTCACAGCAGGGCCACCGAGATCTCGCGCGACGCGCCCAGCAGTTGCTCGGCCAGCTTCGGGCGCAGCTCACCGCCCACCCCGAACAGCTCCTCCACCGGCCCGGCCAGGCCCAGGGCCCCCACCACCACGCCACCGCTGGCCCGCAACGGCGCCGCGGCCCCACCGACCCCCGCCTCGAACTCGCCGGTGTCACCCGCCCAGCCACGGTGCCGGGCCGTCGCGAGGTGCTTCTCCAGGGTGGCGGTGACCGTGCAGGTGCGGCCCGTCCACGGGTGCAGGTCGAGCTCACCGGCCCGGGGCGTGGCCACCGGCGCGAACGCGAGCAGGCACTTGCCGAGAGCCGTCGCGTGCAGCGGCAGCTCCTCGCCCGTCCGCAGCCGCTGCTGCGTGCCGTCGGGCCGGAAGACGTGGTGCACCAACCGGACCGTCCGGTTCTCGACGACACCCAGGTGCACGGCCAGGCCGCTGCTGCCGGCCAGCGCGTCGGCCCAGTTCATGGCCGCGGCCCGCAGGTCGTGGCGGTCGCGGGGATGCCCGAGCTCCTGCAGGCCCGACCCGAGCATGTAACGGTTGGAGTCCTCGTCCTGGTCGACGAACCCGACGTCGCGCAGCGTGCGGACGATGCCGTGCGCCGTGGGCCGGGGCAGGTCGAGCGCCGCGGCGATCTCGTTCAGGCCCAGCGGGCGGCCGGTGCCGCCGAGCAGGCGCAGCACAGCCGCGGCCCGCTCGATCGACTGGATGGCCCCCGGCACGACCCCGACAGTACGTCGGGCGGTGTGACCTTCGCCCGTTCGGGCGTTCGACAATGCCGAACGCGCGGCGTTGCCGCAGGTCCGGCCTCTTCCTAGCGTCGCCTCTGACCCGCGACGGGAGCGGGCAGAAACCGGAGGGCTTCGATGGCGAAGAACTCGATAACGCAGAACTCGCTCACGGGGGAGCTGAGTGCCGAGTTCCTCGGCACCATGATCCTCATCCTGTTCGGCAACGGCGTGGTCGCACAGGTCGTGACCAGTTCCGACAAGAGCCTCGGCGGCCACGACTCGATCGCGTGGGCGTGGGGCATCGGCGTGACGCTCGGGGTGTACGTCGCGGCGCGGCTCTCGGGGGCCCACCTCAACCCGGCCGTCACGGTCGCGTTGGCCGCGTTCAAGGGCTTCTCCTGGCGGAAGGTGCTCCCCTACGCACTCGCGCAGACCGCGGGCGCGTTCGTGGCGGCGCTGATCGTCCGGTTCGTGTACTCGGACCTCATCAACGCGCTGGACCCCGGCCACACCTACAAGACCCAGGGCATCTTCTCGACGCTGCCGGGCAACGGTGCGGGCCCGGTGTCGATCCCGACGGCGTTCTTCGACCAGATCGTCGGCACGGCCATCCTCGTCTTCGTGATCTTCGCCCTGACGACGGCCGCGAACAACGGCCCGCTGTCCAACCTCGGACCGGTGGTCGTCGGGCTGCTCGTCGTCGCGATCGGGATGGCGTGGGGCGCGAACGCCGGCTACGCGATCAACCCGGCCCGTGACTTCGGGCCGCGCCTCGCCTCGTTCGTGACGGGGTACGCGACGGCGTTCCTGGATCAGAACGGCAGCGTGTATTTCTGGCTACCCATCGTGGCCCCGATCATCGGCGGCCTGATCGGTGGGGCACTGTTCAAGTACATGATCGAAGGCTTCCTGCCCGCCGCCACCGGCGAGGACATCACGGTGTCCGAGCCGATCGAGAACCGCTGAGAAGGAGAACTCAATGGCCGAGTTCGTCGGTGCCGTCGACCAGGGCACCACCAGTACCCGATTCATGATCTTCGACCACTCCGGCAACGAGGTGGGCCGCCACCAGCTCGAGCACGAGCAGATCCTCCCGCAGGCCGGCTGGGTGGAGCACAACCCCGTCGAGATCTGGGAGCGCACCTCCGCCGTGATCCAGACGGGCCTGAACAAGACCGGGCTGTCGGCGAAGGACCTCGCGGCGCTGGGCATCACCAACCAGCGTGAGACGGCGGTGGTGTGGAACAAGCGCACGGGCCGTCCGCTCTACAACGCGATCGTCTGGCAGGACACCCGCACCGACCGCATCGCCTCCGCCCTGGACCGCGACGGCCGCGGCGACGTCATCCGGCAGAAGGCCGGTCTGCCCCCGGCCACGTACTTCTCCGGCGGCAAGATCCAGTGGATCCTGGAGAACGTCCCCGGCGCGAAGGAAGCGGCCGAGAGCGGCGACGCGATCTTCGGCAACACCGACACCTGGTTGATCTGGCAGCTCACCGGCGGGATCAACGGGGGCGTCCACGTCACCGACCCCACCAACGCCAGCCGCACGATGCTGATGAACCTCGAAACCCTCGACTGGGACGACGAGCTGCTCGGCTTCTTCGGCATCCCGCGCTCGATGCTGCCCGAGATCAAGCCGAGTTCGTGTCCCGAGGGCTACGGCACGACGCTGACCAACGGGCCTCTGGGCGGCGAGGTGAAGATCACCGGCGACCTCGGCGACCAGCAGGCCGCCATGGTCGGCCAGGTCTGCCTGGCCCCCGGCGAGGCCAAGAACACCTACGGCACCGGCAACTTCATGCTGCTCAACACGGGCACGGAGCTGGTGCGCTCCAAGGCGGGCCTGCTCACCACCGTCTGTTACAAGTTCGGCGACGAGCCGACGGTCTACGCCCTGGAGGGTTCGATCGCCGTCACCGGGTCGGCCGTGCAGTGGCTGCGCGATCAGCTCGGCATCATCTCCGGCGCGTCGGAGAGCGAGTCGCTGGCCCGACAGGTGCCCGACAACGGTGGCGTCTACTTCGTGCCGGCGTTCTCCGGCCTGTTCGCGCCGTACTGGCGTTCCGACGCCCGGGGCGCGATCGTCGGGCTGTCGCGGTTCAACACCAACGCCCACCTGGCCCGCGCCACCCTGGAGGCGATCTGCTACCAGAGCCGCGACGTGGCCGAGGCCATGGAGAAGGACTCCGGGGTACACCTGGAGGTGCTCAAGGTCGACGGCGGCGTGACCGCCAACGAGCTGTGCATGCAGATCCAGGCCGACGTGCTCGGCGTCGAGGTCAGCCGTCCGGTGGTCGCGGAGACCACGGCGCTGGGCGCGGCGTACGCGGCAGGGCTGGCGGTGGGCTTCTGGAAGAACACGGACGAGTTGCGTTCCAACTGGAACGAGTCCAAGCGCTGGACGCCGCAGTGGTCCACGGAACAGCGTGACGAGGGCTACGCGAAGTGGGGTAAGGCGGTCACACGAACGTTGGACTGGGTAGACGTCGACTGACAACTCCCGACGAGCGGCACGTTCGTCGGAACCTGTGCGACGAACGTGCCGCTCGTCGGATCGAAACGAAGGGATCCACCATGCGATCGGTCGCTCTCTCTCCTACCGGGCGCTCCGCTGCGCTTGCGGCGATGGCCGCGACCGAACTCGACGTGCTCGTCATCGGAGGGGGTGTCGTGGGCGCGGGTTCCGCGCTCGACGCCGCCACCCGGGGCCTGAGCGTCGGGCTCGTCGAAGCCCGCGACTTCGCCTCCGGCACGTCGAGCCGGTCCAGCAAGCTCATCCACGGTGGCCTGCGCTACCTGGAGATGCTGGACTTCCGGCTCGTCGCCGAGGCCCTGTCCGAGCGGGGGCTGCTCATCGACAAGCTCGCCCCCCACCTGGTGCGCCCGGTGCCGTTCATCTACCCGCTCAAGCACCACGTGTGGGAGCGGTTCTACGCCGGCAGCGGCGTGGCGCTCTACGACCTGCTCGCGAAGGCGTCGGGCAACGGGGCCGGGCTGCCCCTGCACCGCCACCTCACCCGCCGCGGCGCACGGCGCATCGTGCCGTCGCTGCGCAAGGACGCGCTGGTCGGCGCCCTGCAGTACTACGACGCGCAGGTCGACGACGCGCGGCACACGATGTTCATCGCCCGCACGGCCGCGGCGTACGGCGCGCACGTGGCCACCCGCGCGCGGGTGGTCGGGCTGCTGCGTGAGGGCGAGCGGGTCACCGGCGCCGAGGTCCACGACCTCGAGTCGGGCAGCACCATCAAGATCCACGCCAAGCAGGTCATCAACGCCACCGGCGTCTGGACCGACGAGACGCAGGCGCTGGTGGGCGAGCGCGGGCAGTTCAAGGTGCGCGCCAGCAAGGGCATCCACCTCGTCGTGCCCCGCGACCGCATCCAGGGCGACTCCGGGCTGATCCTGCGCACCGAGAAGTCGGTGCTGTTCGTCATCCCGTGGGGCCGGCACTGGATCATCGGCACCACCGACACGGACTGGGACCTCGACAAGGCCCACCCGGCCGCGTCCGCCGCCGACATCGACTACCTGCTCACCCACGTCAACGCCGTGCTGGAGCAGCCGCTCACGCACGCCGACGTGGAAGGCGTGTATGCGGGCCTGCGGCCCCTGCTGTCAGGCGAGTCGGACTCCACGTCGAAGCTCTCGCGCGAGCACGCCGTGGCGCACACGGCGCCGGGGCTGGTCGTCGTCGCGGGCGGGAAGTACACCACCTACCGGATCATGGCCAAGGACGCCGTGGACGCGGCGGTGCACGCCCTGGACGCGAAGGTGCCGCCGTCGGTCACGCAGAACGTGCCGCTGCTCGGGGCCGAGGGCTACGACGCGGTGAAGAACAACCGCTACCAGCTCGCCCAGCACTACGGGCTGCACGTGGCCCGCATCGAGCACCTCCTGGGCCGCTACGGGTCGCTCGTCGACGAGGTGCTGGAGCTCGTCGCGGCCGACCCGACGCTGGGCGAGCCGCTGGCCGGAGCCCCCGACTACCTGCGCGCCGAGATCGTCTACGCGGCGTCGCACGAGGGCGCCCGGCACGTCGAGGACCTCCTGGCGCGGCGCACCCGCATCTCGATCGAGACCTTCGACCGCGGCGTGAGCTCGATGGAGGAGGCCGCCCGGCTGGCCGCACCGGTCCTGGGCTGGAGCGAGGAGCAGATCGGGCGCGAGGTGGAGCACTACCGCAAGCGCGTCGACGCCGAGCGGGAGAGCCAGAAGATGCCCGACGACGAGACGGCCGACTCCGCCCGGCTCGGGGCGCCCGAGGTCGTGCCGCTGGTCTGACCACCACCCGTGCGCGGATATCGGTGCTCTGGCAACGATATCCGCGCACGACCCCCCACGGGAGCCGGTTCAGCGCGACGCCGGCCCGAACACGCCGTCGAAGAAGAACGTCAGCATCCGGCCGAGCCCCTCCTCGGGATGTGGCGGCGTGGCGGCGTCCGGGGCGGAGGCGAACGCGGCGGCCAGGTGGGGGTGCTGCCCGTCCTGCGCCACGTGGGCGAGGTAGGCCATCTGCGCGGCCAGCTGCTCGGGCAACTGCTGGCGCAGGACCAGCCCGGCGAACTGTTGCACCAGGGCACCGCTGAGGCCGATGACCTCCATCTTGCGGGGCCCGGGGAGCGGCTCGTCGGCCATCAGCGACAGGGAGTACTCCACGAGCCGGGCCACGCCCGGTCCGCTGGGCAGGAACGACGGGTCCGCGAGCAGGTCGACGAACCACGGGTGCGTCATGGTGGCCCGGAAGCCCTCCAGCCCGACCTCCACGAGATCGGACCGCCGGCCCCGACCGGTCGGTTCGAGGCGCATCTGCAGGTACACCGCGTCGGCCATGAGCTGGAGCAGCTCGTCGCGGCTACGGACGTAGCGGTAGAGCGAGGCGGCCCCCGTACCGAGCCCCCCGGCGACCCGGCGCATCGACACCGCGCCGAAACCGTCGGCCTCCGCGAGGGCGATCGCCGCGGCGGTGACGTCGGCGCGCGTGTGCTCGGCGGGCCGGCCGACACCCGTCGACTCGGGGCGCAGCCAGATCGGATCGGTCACCGGAGCATTCTTGCGAACTCCGTTCGCGAACGCTACATGGACTTCGCGAACACGATTCGCGAACAACGAACGCGAAGGGGTGCACCGTGATGACGACGATGCTCGTGGCACAGGTGGCAGGGGGGACGACCGACGCCGGACTGGTCAAGCCGGCGGCGTTCGTCGCCGCCGGGCTGATGTTCGGCGGCGGGGCGATCGGGGCGGCCACCGGCAACGGCACCATCGGCGCGGCCGTGATCTCCGGGATCGTGCGGCAACCCGGGGCGCGCGGCACGATCGTCTCGAACAGCCTCGTCTACATCGCCCTGGTCGAGGCGGCGTACTTCATCAACCTGGCCTTCGCGGCACTCATGATCTTCGCCCTGGCCGGGGGCTGAGCCCCGGCCCCGTACCGTGGGGCCGTGGCCGACCTGATCTCCAACGACGACATCGCCGCCGCCGCGGCGCGCATCGCGGGGCACGTCCTGCGCACCCCGACGGTCCCCTCCCCCGGCCTGACCGCGCATCTCGGGGTGCCCGTCACGGTCAAGCTGGAACTGTTGCAGCGCACCGGATCCTTCAAGGCCCGTGGGGCGTTCCACAAGCTGCTCGGCCTCACCGCCGCGGAGCGGGCGGCCGGGGTGGTGGCGGTCAGCGGGGGCAACCACGCCACGGCGTTGGCCGACGCCGCAGGATCGCTGGGCATCGCCGCCACCGTCGTGATGCCGCAGGCCGCGCCCGAGCGGTCGATCGCGGCCGCGCGGGCGTCGGGCGCCGACGTGCGCCTCACCCCGGACATGCCGGGCGCATTCGCGTTGATGGACGAGCTGGTGGCCGGCGGCATGACCCTCGTGCACCCGTTCGACGACGCCGACGTGATCGCCGGACAGGGCACGGTGGGCGTGGAGTTCGCCGCCGACGCGCCCGGGGTCACCGACGTGCTGGTGAGCATCGGCGGAGGTGGCCTGATCTCGGGCGTCGCCACCGCGTTCCGGGCCCTGCGTCCCGGGGTGCGGGTCTGGGGTGTGGAGACCGAGGGAGCCGACGCCATGACGCAGGCCCTCGCCGCGGGTGCCCCGGTGCCGATCGCCCCGACGTCGATCGTGAGCACGCTGAGCGCCCCGCACGTCTCGCCGCTGACGCTGGACCACGTCCGCAAGCTGGTGGAGGACGTGCTCGTCGTCCCCGACGCCGACGCCGTGCGCGGCACGCTCACCCTGGCCGAGACGGCGAAGGTGTGGGCCGAACCGGCCGCGGGCTGCCTGGTCCCGGCGGCGAAGCAGGTGCTGGAACGGGTCGGCCCTGGCGCCCACCTGGGCCTGGTGATCTGCGGCGGCAACGTCACGACGTCCGACGTCACCGACTGGACGGCTCGCTTCACCGGGGGTTGATCAGGCGGGGGTTGATCAAGGGCAGATGGTCGCCTGTCGATCACTGCGAACGACCGTTTGCCCTTGATCAACGCGGTGGGGGCGCGGGAAGTGGGGGCGGAGCGGGAGCGTTGAGGTCGGCGTGGAGACGGACGTCGTCGTGATCGGGGCCGGGCAGGCCGGGCTCTCGGCCGCCTACGGGCTGCGGCGGGCCGGGGTGGGCTTCGTCGTGCTCGACGGCGAGGACGGGCCGGGTGGGGCGTGGCGGCACCGCTGGCCGACGCTGCGGATGGCCACGGTCCACGGCGTGCACGACCTGCCCGGGCTCGCCCGCCCCGACTCGGACCCGGCGTGCCCCGCGTCCGAGGTGGTGCCGGCCTACTTCGCCGACTACGAGCGCGAGTTCGACCTCCCCGTGCTGCGGCCCGTCCACGTCACCGCTGTGCGCGACGACGCGCCCCGCCTGCTCGTCGACACCGACCGCGGCACCTGGGTAACTCGCGCCCTGATCAATGCGACCGGCACGTGGACCCGCCCGTTCCGGCCGCTCCACCCCGGTCAGGGCACCTTCCGGGGCCGCCAGCTGCACACCGTCGAGTACCGCGGGCCCGAGGAGTTCGCCGGCCTGCGGGTGGTGGTGGTCGGTGGGGGCACCTCGGCGGTGCAGGCGCTGCTGGAGATCGCCCCGCTCGCCGCATCGACGACGTGGGTGACACGACGGCCGCCCGTGTTCCATGAAGCGTTCGATGCCGGGACCGGTCGCGCCGCCGTCGCGCGGGTGGACGAGCGGGTGCGGGCCGGGCTCCCGCCCCGGAGTGTGGTGTCGGTGACCGGCCTGCCCGCCGCGGCCGCGGCCCTGCCACGGAGGCCGATGTTCGAACGCATCGAGCCCGACGGCGTGGTGTGGGCGGACGGGAGCCGCGAGCCCGCCGACGTGATCCTGTGGGCCACGGGCTGGCGCGCCGAGCTGGGACACCTCGCGCCGCTGCACCTGCGCGGCCCGGGCGGTGGCATCGTCATGGACGGCACCCGCGTGGTCGCCGAGCCGCGGGTGCACCTCGTGGGCTACGGCCCCAGCGCCAGCACGATCGGGGCCAATCGCGCCGGGCGGGTAGCCGCCCGCGAGGTAGCACGCCTTCTCCGCCTAGATTCTCGCCGTGACCATCCCGACGCCCGCCTGGCGACGACCGACGCAGGGTGAGCACCGCTGGCCCGCCGTGCTCGCCGTCGTCGCGGCGATCGTGCTTCAACTGCTGCTGCCCGACCAGATGTCGCTGGGCAGCCGCTGGATCCTCCCGGGCCTGGAGGCGCTGATCCTGCTGATCCTGCTCGCCACGAACCCGTTCCGGATCGACCGCGAGTCGACGGTGCTGAGGATGCTGGGCATCGGGCTCGCCATAGCGTTGACGCTGGCCACCGCCATCTCCACAGTGAACCTGGTCGACGGGATCGTCAGCGGCCGGTTCGGCAACGACGCGAAGGCGCTGCTCGCCACGGGCGGCTCGATCTGGCTCACCAACGTCATCGCGTTCGGGTTCCTGTTCTGGGAGTTCGACCGTGGCGGCCCGGCCGCCCGGGCCGCTGGCCGCAAGGAGCACCCCGACTTCCTCTTCCCGCAGATGCAGCTGCCGGACATGGCCGACAAGGAGTGGGAGCCCCGGTTCGTCGACTACCTCTACGTCGCGTTCACCAACGCCACCGCCTTCAGCCCCACCGACACCATGCCGCTCTCGCGGTGGGCCAAGCTCGGGATGGGGCTCCAGTCACTCGTCGCGCTGGTGACCGTCGGGCTGGTCGTCGCCCGGGCCGTCAACGTGCTCGGCTGATTCCTCCTGGGCTGATCCCATCCCCCGGTACTCCCGGATGATCAGCACGATGATCGCGATGTCGAGCGCCGCGAGGAACGGCAGCAGCACCGAGCCGGTCTGCGTGGCGCGGTAGATCTCGTAGATCACGAACAGCCCCAGCACCACCGCCGCCACCGGGTAGGCCGGCCGGATCCGGCGCAGCATCGCCGCCACCAGCGCGAGCTTCACGATGCCGTGCAGGCCCAGGTACACCACCGCGAACGTCCGGTTGCCCGAGGCGAACTCGGCCGTGCCGGAGACGAAGTGCTTCGCGAGCGAGCCGTCGGGCGGCCCGAGCAGGTCGTGGGACAGGACGTCGTTGATGAGGGTCTGGACGCTGCCGGTGGGGATGATCAGCAGCACGATCGCGCCGATCAGCTCGATCGCCCCGTCGATGCCCTTCAGCAGCAGGGCGATCCGGAACAGAGTCTCCTGCTTCATCGCGTACTTGCCCTATCTCGTGATGCCTGTATGTCCGAGGGAGTAGCGGCCCGGTTGCGGCCACACGCAGAGCCCGTGCGGGCCGTCGCCCACGTCGATCTTCTTGATCAGGTGTCCGTCGGCCGTGGAGAGGACGTAGACGGCGCGGCCGTAGCGGCCCGACAGCCAGAGCTGGGTGCCGTCGGCGGTCACGTTACCCATGTCGGGGCTGGCCCCGCCCGGGATGGCCCACTTCGTCAGCACGGCCCCGGTGTAGGAGTCGAGCACGCTCACACTGCTGTCGAGGCGGTT
>JBBRLM010000064.1:0-37960 GCA_038231335.1 Mycobacteriales bacterium | reverse complement strand
TCGGGTTGACGGTGTTCTTGGCTTCCTGGACGTAGTCCAGGCCCAGCGTCGCCCAGCTGTCGGCGTTGTTCGGGGTGATCTTCAGCTGTGCCTGGATACCGGCGATGTCGGCACCCAACGGGTCCGCCGCCGGCGGCGAGCCGGCGGCG
The DNA here is from genome assembly GCA_038231335.1 of Mycobacteriales bacterium. Classification (GTDB taxonomy): domain Bacteria; phylum Actinomycetota; class Actinomycetes; order Mycobacteriales; family Pseudonocardiaceae; genus Pseudonocardia. The sequence goes on along the minus strand of JBBRLM010000064.1, from coordinate 37,811 downwards.
CCGCCGGAGTTGGGGACCGGGGTGGGGTCCCCCCGGTTCGCCGCGACGGCGACGACCACCGCCACGACGGCGACCACCGCCACCGCGACCGGCCACCGGCGCCGCCACCAGGGCGTCGGCCGGTCACCGATGCCGGTGTCGGCGGTCGGAGCGTCGTCGACGGCCGTCGCGGTCCCGGCGGGACCCGGGTCGCCGTCGGTCGACGGGCGGGGCTGCTGATCGTGGTCTGCGCGCGTCACGGCTCAGCTCCCGGTGCCGGTGGGCGGACTGATCACGGTGTGGGCGTTCCAGCCGGTGAACATCAACGCTCCTGAGGGTCCTGGCGCCGCGGTGCTGCCGGACACGGCGCCGCTCGGGCTGGTCTCGACCTCGAGGGGGTAGGGGTGGGCGGCGTCGTCGGCGACGTAGAGGGCCCCGGCCCCGTTGCTGGGGGTGACCTTCACCGCGGCTTGTCCGGCGACGGTGGCCGTTCCGGTGACCGCGGCGGTGTCCCCGGCCTTGATCAGCTGGTCGAACACGGTCTTCTTGTCCAGCTGTGCGACCAGCGGGGCGGCCTTCGGGTCGGTGGCCGAGAGCTTCTGGTAGGCGGACGTGGCGCCGGGCGCGGAGAGTCCCTTCACGTACAGGGTCGGACCGACCTTGATCAGGTCGATGTCCTGGCCGGCACCGGTGATCCGCTCCCGCCCGTCGCCCGACGAGGTCAGCACCAGCTCGATGCTGGCGGTCGTCGCACCGGGCCCGGTGGTCGCACCGCGGGCGACGGTGCCGGCGATGGTCACCGAGTCGGCGGCCTGTGCTGCGGCCTGGGCGTCGGAGAGGATCTGCTGGGCCGGTCTGCCCGACTCCGAACCTCCGCCACCGGCACAACCGGCGGCCATCAGCAGGGTCAACGCGGCGCCGGCCGCTGCTCGTCGGGTTCGCATAGCGGTTGTGCCTTTCCTCGACCTCAGCCGGCCCAGGCCATCTGGTCGTCGTCACCGGCGATCAGATGGCCTGGACCTGGCGTCAGGTCATGTCGGCCCGCGCCCGGTCCGGAACGCGTCCCGGGGCGGGGACGGGACCGGACCGGGCACGAGCCTCGGTGGACGTCGCCTACTTGCTGCCGGCGGTGTTCACACTCTGGTTGTAGGGCAACCCGACGTACGGGAAGTGGTTCCCGAATCCCTTCGGGTTCACGTTCACCCCGTCGCCCGCGGCGAGCGGGGCGACGATCGTCGGCGGCAGGGTCTGGACCGCACCCTCGAGGGCCTGGATCTCGATGTCGACCACGTCGTCGGTGAGGCGGCGACCGTTCGGGAAGCCCTGCAGGTCACCCCCGAGCACGCCGAGCCGGTTGGGCTTGTCGGTCACCGGGACACCCATGTTCAGGCGCAGTTCCTCCGCCGGAGCGAACTTCTTCGGGTCGACGTCCTTGTTGAGGACCTGCGAGTTGAGGTCCGCCTGGATCGGCGCCTTGCTGCCGTCCAGGGTGGGGGCGTTGGTCGCGATACCGGTCGCGAAGATCTCGACCAGGTCGTTGCGCGGCGTCTTCGGGGCCGGGATGCCGTAGATGGCCTGGATCAGCTGCGGCACCTCGGGCTTGAGGACCCGACCGATGAACGCCGTGTTGGTGGCGTCCTGCGACGGCGTGGATCCGTTGAAGGCGTCCTTCATGCCCGCGGCGGAGACGACCTCGTTGACCAGCGGGTTGCCCAGGCGCGAGACCTGGACGTACGGGCCCACGGAGATCTTCTTGCCCGGGGTGAGGATCGTCGACTGCTTCTCGGTGTCGCTCCACACGCCTATCACCGGGTTCTTCGTCGCGTTCCCGTTGAGCGCCAGGTAGTCCTTCGGGACCTGGATCGACAGGGTGTTGACGTTGTAGCCGTTGAGCGTGTCCTGCCCGACCTCGGACAGGTTGCCGCCGTAGAGCAGGTCGAACACGCGCAGGTCGAGGAAGAACGAGTCCGCGGCCTGGCCGGCGAACACCTTGCCGCTGTTGCCGGGCAGGGTGGAGATCGCCTGGCTACGCAGCTTGCCGTAGTCGGGCATGCCGGCGGGGCCGGTGTCGGACGGCGCGACCGGAGCACCCTTGATCAGGGTCTTCACGTCGTGACCGTTGCGGATCTCGGTCAGGTCGTACGTCTGGCGGAACAGCAGGTTCGGGTCGTCGAGGCTGGTGACCGGCCCGTTGTTGTAGAGGAACGTCTTGTTCCCCCGCATGTCCTGCGTGTGGAACTGCCACCGGAAGGTCATGTCCGGCTTGCCGTTGCCGTCACTGTCGACGTTGATGTCGTAGTGCGCGTTGGTGGCCCACGGGTAGAAGTTCGGGCCACCGTTCGGCTCTTCGAACGGGTACCAGTTCGCCGACAACGTCACGGTGTCGGGCTTGTCCGGGCTGGTGAAGGCGTACACGTCGGTGTTGTCCACCGGCGGGTCCGACGCGATGAGGGGTGCTTCGCGGTGCGACGACGCCGATGCCGCACCGGGCGCGAGCCCGGCGAGCGCGGCGGCGGCGATCACCACACCGACGGTGGCCATCGACACCGTCGCCCGGCGGCGCTGGCGCCGACCGGAAACAGGGGGAGCGGACATGCGATTCCTCTCGAGACGCCTGAAACAGACATTCAGGCGATACCGGATTAAACGGCTTGATGCCCCGAACGATCCCGCAGCCGTGCCTGCCCCTGCACGGCGGCGCCCTCGAATCGCATTCGGGTCACGCTCGACATGACGACCCTCGAGCTGATCGGTTGCGCCCGGGAAGAGATGATGCGACGACCGGCCGCACCTCGCGGTCCGACGGTCGGAATATGTGCATCAAGTTCGTGAACGCCCGACCGAATGGCATGGACTTTGTTAACGAGACTTCCTGCCTTTGTGGTGAGGACTTCACACACAGACCCGCACTGCGCCTGACCTGCACAGTAGGCAGGGACAAACGCGCGTACGTGCGTGGCCCCTACGACCGTCGGTTCCCGGTCGAATTCACCTGATACGACGAAGACCGCTGACGGTGGTCGAACCGAATGTCATGCCGAAATGTACGCAGCCTCTCGGCGGCCGGAGTGACATCGATGCGCATCACCCCACCGATCCAGGTGGACAAAAAGGACATGGTCCAGTTGTCGAGCTGGGCCGAATCGCGACCTGTGCACCGGCTGGCCCAGCGCGCGCGAATCGTTCTCCTGTCGGCCCAGGGGCTCGGGCCTACGGCGATCGCCCAGGAACTGAGCTGCACCAGACAGACGGTGGTGAACTGGCGGGAGCGGTACCGGACCGCCGGCATCACCGGCCTCGTCGACGCGCCGCGCTCGGGCCGCCCGCCCTCGGTGAGCTCGACCGACATCCTGCTGCGGACGCTCGCTCCGCCGCCACTGGGCTTCCAGCGCTGGTCGTCGCGGCTCCTCGGTTCGGAGCTCGGGATCAGCAACGCGTCCGTCGCGAGCGCCTGGCGGGCCTGGGGGATCAGCCCGGCCGGGCACGGCAGGCTGCGCCTGGGCACCGAACCCGTACTCGACGCCGACGTGGCGCGGGTCGTGGGCCTGCACCTCGCCGACGGGGTCGGCGCGTTGGCGCTCGAATGCGGCGCGCCCGTCCCCGGTGACCGCATCCCGGTGGGACGGCGTCCCGATGTCGGAGATCTCGACGCCGACGGCGGTCCGGGCCGCCACCCCGATGCCGAAGGGCAAGCCGTCGCCTTCCTGCGGTCGCTGCCCGCCGACGGCGTGGAACCGCCGCACGCGGCCATCGTCGCAGGCACATGCCCGTGGTGGCGGCGCCTGGACGAGGGGCGCCCCCTGGTGATCCACGTGGCGGGTCCGGACGTCTCGTGGTCCCGGCTGGTTCGCGTCGCGTGTCTGATGGCCGGTGCGCACCCGCGCGGAGCGGCCTCCGTCGCCGCGCTGCACGCCGCGCTCGGCCGCCGCGGACCGGCCGCCGTGTTCTCCTGGAGGGTGGGGTAGGCGAGCCCTACACGGCCCGTAGCAACGCGGAGTACAGCGTCAGCCCGGGCCCGAACGCCATGGCCACCGCCGTGCGGCCCGGCGCCGGGTGACCGGCCGCGCGCAGCGCCTCCACCACCATCAGCACCGTCGACGAGGAGCAGTTGCCCCGCTGCGCCAGCACGGCACGTGACGCGTCGAGCGCGTCGTCGGGCAGCCCGAGCTGCTCCGCGACGACGTCGAGGATGCGCGGCCCGCCCGGGTGCACGGCCCAGCCGTCCACCTCGTCGATGGTGAGCCCGTTGCGGGTGAGCAGCCCCTCCACCGCACCCCGGACGTGCCGGGCGAGCACGCGCGGCACCTCGGGCGACAGCCCCATCCGGAAGCCGAGATCGGTGACGTCCCACGTCATGTGGTCGGCCGTGGTCGGATCGGTGACCGCGGCGACGTCGAGCACCTGCAGTCCGGGTACCCGCAGCCCGGGTGCCGAGGGCTGCAGGACCACGGCGGTCGCCGCGTCGCCGAACAGGGCGTGGGAGACGAGCTGGCCACGCGCGTCCATGTCGGTTCCCCCGTCGAAGGGCTGCACGTGCAACGACGTCAGCTCGCAGCACAGGGCGACGGCCGGACGCCCGCGGCTCACGACGTGGTCGGCCACCGCACCCAGCCCGGGGATCGCGGCGTAGCAGCCCATGTGCCCGACGACGAGCCGCTGCAGGTCGGCGGCCATCCCCAGGTCGGCGGCGATCCGGATGTCGAGGCCGGGGGTGGCGTAACCGGTGCAGGAGATCACGGTGAACTGGCCGACCTCCTCCGGCGCCACCCCGGCGTCCGCGAGCGCGGCGGTGACGGCCTCCTTGCCCAAGGGGAGGGCCTCCTCCAGGTAGCGGCGCATGCGCGCTCCGGTGGACCAGCCCGAGATGTCCTCGGTTACCGGGTTCACCGCGGCGTGCCGGCGCTGCACACCCGCGCCGAGGAAGATCCGCTCCCCGACGCGGTCACCGGGCAGGTACGGGGCGAAGTGGCCGGCCCAGATGTCGATCTGCTCGATCGGCGGGCCGGGGACGGCCGTGCCGAATCCCGTGACGACGGCGGTGCGCATGCTCAGTCCCCCACCTGGGAGCGGCGGCCGACGGCCTGGAACAGGACCGCCGTGGTCGGTGCCCGCACCATGCGCACGTGCTCGGAGCGGCCGGCCCGCCAGCGCAGCACGTCGCGCAGCCCGGGGCGGATGCCGCGCATCCGTAGTGCGACGCCGTGCCGGGCGCACTCGCGACGCAGCACCGCGCGGTCGACGAGCAGCCGCGGGTCGTGGATCCCCGGCGGTGGTCCACCGGGGATGCGCTCGGCGAGCCTGATCGCGACGAGGCGCGCCAGTCGCGTCGCGGCGATCGTGTCGATCACCAGCCGCCCGCCCGGGCGCAACAGCCGGCACGCCTCGCGGAGCGCGGCGGGCAGGTCCGCGACGTGCTCCAGGATCTCGCCCGCCACCACTACGTCGGCGCACCCGTCGGCCAGCGGTACCCGGGTGACGTCCCCGCGGACCGGGCTGACCCCGTGGGCGGCGGCCTGCGCGAGCGCCGACGCGGTGACGTCGACGCCCACGTGCCGGTAGCCGCGGCCGGCCCACTGAACCTGGTTGGCGAGGTGCGGGGCGAGCAGTCCGGCGCCGCAGCCCAGGTCCACCAGCACGGCGCCGGCGCGCCCGGGCGGGGGCACGAGCGCGGCCCGCGCGGCGGCCAGCCAGTGCAGCATCGCGAACGGGCCGTGCGGATCCCACCACCGGTCCGCGAGGTCGTCGTACTGGGCCGGGTCGTTCGGGAGACGTGCTGGCAGATGTCGTGCTGGGGCGTCGGCCACGTGCTGAGGCTGACAGACTCGGGGACATGTCGCGCGGCGCAACCGGTGCACAGGCTGCTGGGGCCCTGGTGCGAGCCTGTCACCCGGAGCCGACGGCGGCCGTGGTGGTGATGGTGACGGCGCTGGCGCTGACGGTCGGGCACACACCGGCCGGTGCCGCCCTCGTCGGCGCCGCGGTGCTCACCGGGCAGCTGACGATCGGCTGGCTCAACGACCTGGTCGACGCCGAACGCGACCGCGCCGTGGGCCGCACCGACAAGCCGCTGGTGTCGGGGGCGGTGTCGGCGCGCACGGTGGTCACGGCGCTGGTGGTGGCCGCGGTGGTGTGCGTGCCGCTGTCGCTGGCCTCCGGGCTGGTGGCCGGTGGCCTGCACCTGGTCGCGGTGGCGGCCGGCTGGGCCTATGACCTGGGGCTCAAGTCCAGCCGGTTCTCGGTGCTGCCCTACCTGGTGTGCTTCGGTCTGTTGCCGGTGTTCGCCGTGGTCGCGCTGCCCGGGGCCCCCGCGCCGCCGTGGTGGCTGGGCGTGGCCGGGGCACTGCTCGGCGCGGGCGCCCACTTCGCGAACGTCCTGCCCGACCTCGACGACGACGCCGCCACCGGCGTGCGCGGCCTGCCGCACCGGATCGGGGCCGGTCCCAGCCGCGTGGCGGCGGCCGGGCTGCTGCTGGCCGCCACCGCCGTGCTCGGTCTCGCCGCGCCCGTACCGGCGGTCGTCGGGATCGGGGTGCCGGTGCTCGCGCTCGCGGTGCTGGGCGTCGGGTTCCGGGCGGGGCGCACGCCGGGGTCCCGCGCCCCGTTCCGGGCGGTGCTGGTGGTGGCCCTCATCGCGGTGGTCCTGCTGGTGGCGGTGGGCCCCGCGCTGGTCGCCTGATTCGCCGATCGCCTGATTCACGGTACGGCGAGCCGCGCCATGACCAGCGCGAACGCCGCCGGCGGGACGGTGCCGCGGGCGAGGCCGAGGTCCACGGCCGCGTCGAACACCGACCGGTGCGCCCCGGCGGCCCGGATCGCGGCGTCGAGGAACCGCGGCCGGGCCGCGAGGGCTGCCATCAGCCCGCTGTGGCGGTGGTGGCGTCCGAACACCCGCCGCATCGCCGTGCGGTGCGCCGCACCGGCACCCTCGCCGAGCAGGGCGGCGCGCCCGGCCAGAGCACCGGACGCCACGGCGTCGTAGATGCCCTCACCGGTCAGGGGATTGATCTTCGCGGCCGCGTCCCCGGCGAGCAGCACGCGGCCGTCGGGATGGAACCGGGGCGCGGTCGAGAGCGGCAGGTGGTGACCGCGGACCGTCGACGGGTCGGGTTCCTCCCCGGGCAGCAGCCGGCGCAGCGCGTCCAGGAACTGGGCGCGGGGGCCGCTGCCACGCCGGTCGAACACCCCGTACCCGACGTTGGCGCCGCCGCCCGCGACGGGGAACGACCAGGCGTAGGCGGGGTAGGGGCCCTCGGCGAAGCGGATGGTCAGCACGTCCGGGTCGGGGGTGGTGGGTGCGTAGCCGCGCAGCGCGACCGCGACGGCCTGCTGCGGTACCGCGGGCGCCCCGAGCGCGCGGCGGACCACGGAGTTGGCGCCGTCCGCCCCGATGACGGTGCGGGCGCTGATCTCGCCGTCGATCACCACGCGGTCGGCGCGCACGTCGACGTGGCGCACCCGGTGCCGTCGCAGGTGCGCCCCCCTGGCCACAGCCGCGTCGACGAGCGCCGCATCGAACACGAGCCGGGGCAGGACGCGGTTGGGCCGCGCGCACTCCCGGTCGACCTCGCGGCCTCCCGGGGTGCTCAGCCGCAGCCGGGGCACCGGTGGCCCGAGCGCGTCGAGGCCGGGCGCCCCGAGCGCGTCGAGCAGGTCGAACACGGCCGCCGCCACCCCGTCACCGCACGTCTTGTCGCGCGGGAACGTCGCGGCGTCCAGCAGCAGCACGCGGGCGTCGGGTCGTAGCTGCAGCACGCGCAGGGCAGCGGCGGAACCGGCCGGCCCGGCACCGACGACGGCGACGTCGTGGACATCGTCCATGGGATCCCCCGGTCCGGAGCAGATGGACCGATGCTCCTCCGGTAACCCGTCCGGCGCGCGTCAAGGGGCAGCCGGTGCGTCAGCGGAGCAGGATCCGGCCCGATCCGGTGCGCACCGAGCCGATCACCGAGGTGGGCGGCCCCAGCTGCGCGGCGACGTCGGCGGCGCGGTCGGCGGCCACCCCGAACAGCAGGCCGCCGGAGGTCTGGGCGTCGGCCAGCAGCAGGACGTCCAGCTCGCCGAACCCACCGGCGTCGACGGACGGCAGCACCCAGTCGCGGTTGCGCCTCGACCCGCCGGGCATCGTGCCGGCCGCGGCGAGCTCGCGGGTGCCGGGCAGGAACGGCACCGCGGCGACGTCGAGCACCGCGTCGACGCCGGACGCCGCCGCCATCTTCATGAGGTGCCCGAGCAGCCCGAACCCGGTGACGTCCGTGCAGCCTCCCGCGCCCGCCGCCACGGCGGCCCGCGCGGCCGCGGCGTTGCTCGCGGTCATCGACGCGACGGCCGCCGCGACCAGTGGCCCGGGCGCCGTGCCCGCCTTGATCGCGGTGGTGGCCACCCCGATGCCCAGGGCCTTGGTCAGGACGAGGGCGTCGCCGTCGCGGAGGCCGGTGTTGGTGAGGATCCGGTCCGGGTGCACCTCGCCGACCACCGCGAGGCCGTACTTGGGCTCGGGATCGTCGACGCTGTGTCCGCCGACCACGGGGAACCCGCTCTCGGCGCCGATCTCCGCGCCGCCGGCCATCACCTCGGCGAGCATCGACGTCGGCAGCTCCGCCGAGGGCCATGCCACCAGGTTCAGCGCGAACAGCGGCCGTCCGCCCATGGCGTACACATCGGACACCGCGTTCTGGGCGGCGATCCGGCCCCACGTCCGTGGGTCGTCCACGACGGGGGTCAGGAAGTCGGTGGTGGCCACCAGTGCGCGCGCAGCGTCCAGCCGCCAGACGGCCGCGTCGTCACCGGTCTCGGTGCCGACGAGGAGGTCCGGATGGGTGGAGGGCTTCAGCGTGCGCAGGACCTGCGCGAGCTCACCGGGGGCGAGCTTGCACGCTCAACCGGCTCCGTGGCTGAACTGCGTGAGGCGGCGGGGGGTGGCGGATCCGTTCATGGAGGGAGCCTACGGCGGGACCGGGCGGTCGGCCGTAGGCTTCCGCGGATGACGACCGTCGATCCCCGGCGCGGCATCCCCCGGACCGACGCCGTCCTGGCCGATCCCCGCATCGCCTCCGTCGAGACGCGCCTCGGCCGGTCCATGGTCAAGTCGGCCGTCGTCGCGGCGCAGGCCCGGGCCCGCGCCGGTGAGCTGGCCCCGGGTGCCGTGGTGGACGCCGTGCTCACCGCCCTGCCCAGTACTGCCACCGTGTTGCGCCCGGTGCTCAACGCCACCGGGGTACTGCTGCACACCAACCTGGGCCGGGCGCCGCTGTCCGCCGCCGCCCGGGCCGCGCTGGACCTCGCCGCCGGCACCTGCGACGTCGAGCTCGACCTCGCCACCGGCGGCCGCGGCCCGCGGGGCACCGGGGCGATCGAGGCGCTGCTCGCGGCCGTGCCCGCCGCGGGGGCGGCGCACGTGGTCAACAACGGGGCCGCGGCGATGTCGCTCGTGGCCACGGCGCTCGCGGGCGGGCAGGGTGGGCAGGGTGGGTCGGACAACAGCCCCCGGGAGATCGTCATCGCCCGCGGTGAGCTCGTGGAGATCGGCGACGGGTTCCGGCTGCCCGACCTCCTGACGTCCACCGGCGCGCGGCTGCGCGAGGTCGGCACCACCAACCGGGTCGGCCGCGACGACTACGCCGCCGCGGTCGGGCCCGACACCGCGTTCGTGCTCAAGGTGCACCCGTCGAACTTCGTGGTCAGCGGTTTCACCAGTTCCGTCGGGGTCGACGAGCTGGGCGGGCTCGGGGTGCCGGTGGTGGCCGACATCGGGTCGGGCCTGCTCGCGCCGCACCCGCTGCTGCCCGACGAACCCGACGCGGCCACCACGCTGGCCCGGGGCGCGGATCTCGTGACGGCGTCGGGGGACAAGCTGCTCGGCGGGCCCCAGGCGGGGATCATGCTCGGCGACGCGGCGCTCGTGGCGCGGTTGCGCCGGCATCCGCTCGCCCGGGCGCTGCGTGTCGACAAGCTGACCCTCGCCGCGCTGGAGGCCACGCTGCGCGGCCCGGTGCCCCCCACCCGGGTCGGGCTGGACGCCGACCGGGCCGGGCTGCGCCGCCGCGCCGAACGGCTGGCCGCCGCGCTGGCGGCGGCCGGCGTCGACGCCGTCGCGGTGGACTCGGACTCCACCGTCGGCGGGGGCGGGGCGCCGGGAGTGGTGCTGCCCAGCGCGGCCGTCGCCCTCCCGGAGCGCTACGCCGCACTGCTGCGCGCCGGCGACCCCGCGGTGCTCGGACGCCTCGACCACGGGCGCTGCCTGCTCGACCTGCGGGCCGTCGCCCCGCAGGACGACGACACCGTGCGGGACTGCGTGCTGCGGTGCACGTAGTCGCCACCGCCGGGCACGTCGACCACGGCAAGTCCACGCTGGTCCGGGCCCTGACCGGGATGGAGCCCGACCGCTTCGCCGAGGAGCGGCGGCGCGGGATGACCATCGATCTCGGCTTCGCCTGGACCACGCTGCCCGCCGGCGGGACCGTCGCGTTCGTCGACGTCCCGGGCCACGAACGGTTCGTCACCACCATGCTCGCCGGCGTGGGGCCCGTACCCGCGGTGCTGCTCGTCGTGTCCGCCGACGAGGGCTGGATGCCGCAGTCCGCGGAGCACGTCGACGCGCTGGTGGCGCTCGGAGTGGACCGCGGGCTGCTCGTCGTCACCCGCAGCGACCTGATGGAGCCCGAGCTGGCCCGCGACGAGGCCCGCGAGCACCTGGCGGCCACGCCGCTCGCCGGGATGCCCGCCGTCTGCGTGTCCGCGCGCACCGGAGCCGGCATGGACGAGCTGCGTACGGCGCTCGCGGAGCTCGTCGCCGGCCTGCCCGACCCGGACCCCGCCGCCGACGTCCGGTTCTGGGTGGACCGGGCGTTCACCGTCCGCGGGGCGGGCACCGTCGTCACCGGCACGCTGGGGGCGGGCCGGATCCGCGTGGACGACGAGCTGGAGCTGTCGACCGCGGCGGGGACGCAGCGGATCGCGGTCCGCGGGCTGCAGACGCTCGGGGCACCGGTCGGCGAGGTCCGGGGCGTGTCCCGGGTGGCGGTGAACCTGCGCGGCCTGCCGCTCGAGGCCGTGGCCCGCGGCGACGTGCTGCTGGCTCCCGCGGCCTGGCTGACGACGGATGTGCTCGACGTCCGCCTCCACGGCGTCCGGGCCGGTGAGACCCCGGACGTCCGCTCGCTGCCGTCGGAGCTGAGCCTGCACGTCGGGTCGGTGGCGGTGTCCGCCCGGGTCCGCCCGCTGGGCGTGGACACGGTGCGGCTGCGGTTACGACGCCCCGTGCCGCTGCGGATCGGGGACCGCGCGGTGCTGCGCGATCCGGGCCGGCGTCGCGTCACCGCCGGGCTGACGGTGCTCGACGTCCGGCCGCCGGAGCTGCGCCGCCGTGGATCGGCGGCCCGGCGGGCCGTGGAGCTGGCCGGGATGACCGGCCCCCCGTCGGCCGTGGCCGAGCTGGCCCGTCGCGGTCTGGCCCGTGGCGCCGACCTCCGCGCGATGGGCGTGTCGACGGCCGGCCTCGACGTGCCGGCGGCCGCCGGCTGGCTGCTCGACCCCGAACGGGCGAGCCGGGCCGCCGCCGCGCTCGTCGCCGCGGTCGCCGCCCACGACGCGGCCGACCCCCTGGACCCCGGCCTGTCCACGGAGGCCGCGCGTCGCGCCGCCGAGCTGCCCGAGCCGAAGCTGGTGGACGCCGTGCTGCGGCACGCCGACCCGACCGGCCTGGTTCTGCGGGACGGCCGGGTGGTGCGCTCGGCCGCCGCCGGGCTGCCCGCACCCGTCCGCGTGGCTCTCGATGCGCTGCGCCGTGACCTGGAGCCGGCCCCGTTCGCCGCGCCCGAGGCGGCCCGGCTGGCCCAGCTCGGGCTCGGGGCGCGGGAGATCGCCGCCCTCGTCCGGGCCGGTGAGCTGCTGCGGGTCGCCGACGGGGTGGTCCTGCTGCCGGGAGCCGACAGCAGGGCCGTCGAGGTGCTCACGGGGCTGGGCGCGGAGTTCACCCTGAGCTCGGCCCGCCAGGCCCTGGGCACGTCGCGCCGGGTGGCCGTGCCCCTGCTGGAGCTGCTGGCCCGCACCGGCCGCACCCGGCGCACCCCCGACGGCGGGCACCGGCTGGTCTGAGGGGAGGATCGGCCCGTTCAGGGAAGCGTTTGGGTGTCTGGTGGCCCCCACGGTCTTCAAAACCGATGTGGCCGGGTATCCCGGCCAGGCGGGTTCGATTCCCGTCCGCTTCCGCTACGGGCCCCGGTGACGCCGAGTCGCTTTCCGGATCGTGCGGGCCGACTCCCGCGATCGGTGTGTGGGCTGTGGGCCAGTGGGTAGCCGGAAGGCATGTCCAACGAACAGAACACGCTGTCCGGACGCCGGGTCGCGATCCTCGCGGCCGACGGTGTCGAGCAGGTCGAGCTGGAGAAGCCTCGCGACGCGGTGCAGGCCGCCGGGGCCACCACCGAGCTGCTGTCGCTCTCCGACGGCGAGATCCAGGCCGTCACCGGCGACATCCACCCCTCCGACACGTTCCCCGTGGACCGCACGGTCGCCGGCGCGTCCGTCGGGGACTACGACGCGCTGATCCTGCCCGGGGGAGTGTTCAACCCCGACAACCTCCGCCAGGACGGCGCCGCGGTGTCGTTCGTGCGGGACTTCGTCGAGTCGGGGAAGCCCGTGGGAGTGATCTGCCACGGCGCCTGGACGCTCGTGGAGGCCGACGTTCTCAAGGGCCGCACGCTCACCTCCTTCCCGAGCATCCGGACCGACATCCGCAACGCCGGCGGTACCGCCGTCGACGAGGAGGTCGTCATCGACGGGACCCTCGTCTCCAGCCGCAACCCCGACGACCTGCCCGCGTTCACCGCCGCGATCTTGCGGGTCTTCGCGGAGAAGACGAAGGGGAACACGTGAAGGCATCGTGCAGTGCCACACCACGCAGTGCAGCGGCCCGCTGCGGGACCTGACCCTCACCTGTCACGAGCCGAGTGGCTCGCCTGCTTCCCGGGCGGCGAGCCGCTCGCGCTGCGGGATGACGGTGTAGGCGGGGTCACGTGAGGAAACCATGCCGGCGTCGAACACGCCGTAGCGGGTGGCGGCCGAGCCGGCGTTGAGCAGCAGACCGGCGCCGACCGACAGGATGCGTCCACGTCGGCCGGCGACCAGCCCGCCGGCGACGGCCCCGACGGCTCCCACCGCCGTGGCGGCCCGGGCGGCCTTCAGCACCACTCCGGCGCGACCCTCGGTGTAGGCCCTGCGCGCGTAACCGATCCGCCGTTCCAGCACCGCGGTGGCGGCGAGTTCCAGTACGGCCCCGGCCACGGCGACCCGCCGCGCCGGTCCCGCGTCGCGCCCGGCCAGCAGACCCGCCCCGCCGCCGCTGGCCATGGCGCTGCCGGCGAACACGAAGGGCAGCTCCCGGAAACCCTCGTGCCAGGCGGGCACGGCGGTGTCGGCGAGCAGGACGGCGGTGTAGGTGGTGAGCGCCGGTCCGAGAACGCCGGCGCCGGCCCCGGCGAGACGGCCGAGCCCGGGCGCGATGCCCGTCAGTTCCGACGCCGCGGCCGCACCGGCGAGCGTGCCGAACGGGGCGAGGATCCAGGAACCGACCGAGAGCGGCGAGGTCGGTTTGATCACGCGCAGCATGTTGAGGAAGCGTGTGGGGCGGCCGAGGTCGTGCACCAGCGCACCGACGCTGACCGACGCGCCGAGCAGCGAGGCGTAGCGGCCGATCCGCCGCAGCGCGGGTCGGCCGGTGACGTCGGCCAGCGCGGCCAGCGACGCCGACACCCCGGCCACGCCGCCGAGGTAGAGGTACGCCGGGACGTCGGGCACCTTCCACGTGGGGCTCTTGATGATGGGGCGGCCGTAGTAGGAGGTGAACTCGGCCTCGGGAACCATGAGCTGCTCGCCCCTGCCCCGCTTGCGGCGCCGGCCGGTCGTGCCCGCGGTCACCGCCGACCCCCGACGAACGACGCGGCGACCGTGGCGGCCACGGTCAGGGCGGCGACCGCGGCGTGACGCCACATCGACGGCAGGTCGCGGGTGGTCACCACCGGGTCCGGGGGCAGGCCGTAGACCTCCGGCTCGTCGAGCAGCAGGAAGAACGCGCCGTCGCCGCCCACGCCGTCGTCGGGGTCGTGGCCGTAGAGCCGCGCCTCCGGCACCCCGCGTTCGTGGAGCGTCTCGACGCGGGCCGCGGCGCGCTCGCGCAGCTCGTCCAGCGGGCCGAACTGGATGGACTCGGTCGGGCAGGCCGTGGCGCACGCCGGTTGCAGGCCGGCGCCGAGGCGGTCCTGGCACATCGTGCACTTGAACGCGCCGCCGTCCCCCTTACGCTGGTCGATCACTCCGTAGGGACACGCGGGGATGCAGTAGCCGCAGCCGTTGCAGATGTCGTCCTGCACGAGGACGGTGCCGTGCTCGGTGCGGATCAGCGCACCGGTGGGGCAGACGTCGAGGCAGGCGGCGTGGGTGCAGTGCTTGCAGACGTCCGACGCCATGAGCCAGCGGACCTCGGTGGCGTCCCCGCCACCGTCGCCGGGCAGCGACGCGAGAGGCATGCCCAGCTCGACGGTCGCCGACTCCCGGGCCGGCACCGTCTGTTCGATGAACGCCACGTGCCGGTACGTGCTCGCGCCCAGTGCGCCGGTGTTGTCGTAGCTCATGCCGGTGAGGTCGAGCAGGTCCGGCTGGTCGTGGTGGGCGCCGTCGGCGGGCAGGGCATTCCATTCCTTGCACGCCACCTCGCACGCCTTGCAGCCGATGCACACGCTGGTGTCGGTGAAGAACCCGACGCGGGGAGGGTGCCCGTCCGGGTAGCCGGCGTTGCCGGACGGGTCATCCAGCGGGCCGTAGAGGGAGTTGACCATCAGGTCTCCAGACCGGCACGCCAGCGGTAGTCGGCGAGGAAGGTGACCAGCTCGGGTCCACGCGGACGCCGGCCGGGCCGGATGTCGCAGGTGGCGGCCTTGGTCTCCATGATGTGGACGTTCGGGTCGAGCGCGACGCTGAGCAGCTCGTTGGCGGCGTCGCCGGTGGAGAGGCCGTTGGAGCCCCAGTGCCAGGGCACCCCGATCTGGTGGATGGTCGTGCCGCCCAGTCTCAGCGGTTTGGCCCGCTCCGTGACCAGTGCCTTGCCCTCGATCGCCGACCGCGCGGTTACCACGTGGCACCACTGCCCGTTCTCCAGCCCACGCAGGGCGGCGAGCTCGGGGGAGACCTCCAGGAACATCTCCGGCATCAGCTCGTTGAGGTGCGGCGTCCAGCGGCTCATGCCGCCCGCGGTGTGGTGCTCGGTGACGCGGAACGTGGTGAACACGAACGGGAACACGTCGGCACCGGGCATGCCGGGTGCCGGGTGGTAGCGGTTCTCCGGGCGGTGGAACTCCTGGCGCGCGGGGTTGGCCCGCTGCCGCGGGTAGAGCGCGTTGGACACCGGCGACTCCTGCGGCTCGTAGTGCGCCGGCATCGGCCCGTCCAGCAGCCCGGCGGGGGAGTGCAGCCAGGCGCGGCCGTCGGACTGCATGACGAACGGCTCGTTGCCGCCGATGGCCTCGGCGGCCCGGGCGCCCTCGGGCGGGCGGTAGTCCGGGGCCGTGGTGGCCGGGAAGTCGGGGACGTCCCCGCCCGTCCACTTCTCACCCGCGGCATCCCACCAGACGAGCTTCTTGCGCTCGCTCCACGGCTTGCCGTCGGGGTCGGCGGAGGCGCGGTTGTAGAGCACCCGGCGGTTCGCGGGCCAGGCCCACCCCCACTCGTGGGCGGCGAGGTCCTGCTCCCGGCCGGGCCTGCGGCGCATGGACTGGTTGGTCTCGTCGGCGTAGACGCCGGAGTAGATCCAGCACCCGCACCGGGTGGACCCGTCGGCCTTCAGCTCGGTGTAGCCGCCGATCGTCGTGTCGTCGGGGCCGGTGCCGTTGATCTCGCGCAGCACGGCGTCGGCGCTCGGCTCACCCGTGTCGTCGACGGGATAGTCCCAGGTCAGCTCCTGCAGGGCGCGGTCCTTCGGGTCGGTGGAGCCCGCGAGGCGCGCCTTGATCCGCTTACCGATCTCGTAGTAGAACCACAGGTCGCTGCGGCAGTCGCCGGGCGGTTCCACCGCCTTGTGGTGCCACTGCAGCAGCCGCTGGGTGTTGGTGAACGTGCCGTCCTTCTCGCTGTGGGCGGCGGCGGGCAGGAAGAACACCTCGGTGCCGATGTCGTCGGTCCGCATCTCCCCGGTCTCGATCTCGGGGCCGTCCTTCCAGAAGGTGGCCGTCTCGATCATGTTGAGGTCGCGGACGACGAGCCACTCCAGCTTGGCGAGACCCTGGCGCTGCTGGCGGGCGTTGGCCGTGCCGGTGGCCGGGTTCTCGCCGATGACGAAGTAGCCGGGAACCTCGCCGTGGGCCTGCGCCATCACCGTCGGGAAGCTGGAGTGGTCGCCGGTCAACCGGGGCAGCAGGTCGAAGCAGAAGTCGTTCTCCGGTGTGGCTGCGTCGCCGAACCAGGCCTTGAGCAGGCTGACGACGTAGGCGTCCATGTTTCCCCAGAAGCCCTTGTCACCGGTGTTGGCGGCGATGAAGGTCTCCAGGTCCTGCTCGCGGTGGGCGTGGGGCATCGGGATGTAGCCCGGCAGCATGTCGAACAGCGTCGGGATGTCGGTGGAGCCCTGGATGCTGGCGTGGCCGCGCAGCGCGAGGATGCCCCCGCCGGGGCGTCCGATGTTGCCCAGCAGCATCTGCAGGATCGACGCCGCCCGGATGTACTGCACGCCCACGGTGTGGTGCGTCCAGCCCACGGCGTAGCAGAACGCGCTGGTGCGCTCGCGGCCCGAGTTGCGGGTCAGCGCGTCGGCGACCTGCGTGAACGTCTCGGGGGAGATGCCGCAGACCTCGTGCACCATCTCCGGGGTGTAACGGGCGAAGTGCCGCTTGAGCACCTGGAACACGCAGCGGGGATTCTGCAGCGTGTCGTCGCGGCGCGGCTCCTTGCTGGTGGGTGCCCCGCCGGAGCCGGCGATCTCGCCCCGTTCGTGTTCGGCCACCGGCCGGTCGTCACGCGGGCCGACCGCCGCACCGACGTCGTCGCCCTCGTACTCCCACGACGAGACGTCGTAGGTGCCCGTCTCCGGGTCGAAGCCGGAGAACAGGCCGTCGAGGTCCTCGGTGTCCCGGAAGTCCTCGCGCAGGATCATCGGTGCGTTCGTGTACGCACGGACGTAGTCCTCGAAGTAGCTGCCGGTATCCAGGACGTGGTGGATCAGGCCGCCGAGGAACGCGATGTCGGTGCCCGCCCGGATCGGCACGTGCAGGTCCGCCACCGCCGACGTGCGCGTGAACCGCGGGTCGACGTGGATCACCGTCGCGCCGCGCTTCTTGGCCTCCATCACCCACTGGAACCCGACCGGGTGCGCCTCGGCCATGTTGGAGCCCTGGATGACGATGCAGTCGGAGTTCGCCAGGTCCTGCTGGTAGTTGGTGGCGCCGCCGCGGCCGAACGAGGTTCCCAGACCGGGAACGGTGGAGCTGTGTCAAATACGGGCCTGGTTCTCGATCTGGATCGCGCCCATGGCCGTGTAGAGCTTCTTCATGAGGTAGTTCTCCTCGTTGTCGAGGGTCGCCCCTCCGAGGCTCGCTATCCCCATCGTCCGGTTCAGGTGCCGGCCCTGGTCGTCCACGTCCTGCCAGGTGTTCTCGCGCGTCGCGAGTACCCGGTCGACGATCATGTCGACGGCCGTGTCGAGGTCGAGGTCCTCCCAGTCGGTGCCGTGCGGGCGCCGGTAGCGGACCTGCGTCTGCCGGGTGGGCGCGGTGAGCAGCGACAGCGTCGAGGAACCCTTGGGGCAGAGCTTCCCGCGGCTGATCGGCGAGTCCGGGTCGCCCTCGACGTGGGTGACCTTCCCGCCGGACGAGAAGATCTGCTGCCCGCACCCCACGGCGCAGAACGGGCAGATCGACTTCGTGACGGTGTCGGCGTCCTGGGTGCGGGCGCGCTTGTCGACCGACCCCCCGTCGTGACGTGCCGAGGTGCCGCGGCCGAGCGGGTCGTCGCCCGTCAGCTGCCGGACGACGGGCCAGTGGTCGATCCAGGTGCGCATGCCCACGAGGTGCAGATTCCCCGAAAACGGCCGGGTAAACCCCCGGCTCGGAATCAGTTGCCGGCGGAGGGCCGATCCGGCGTCGGGTCGCCGCTCCCGTCGGTGCCGAATGCCCGGGCCTCGGCGCCGCTGAGACGCTCGGCCCCGTCGTCCTGGCCCGCGACGCGGCCGACGAACTCCCCGCTGGCCCCGGTGCCCGTCGTGGAGCGGGCATCGCCGGTGCCCCCGTCGGCTCCGCCCTCGTCGCGGCTCTGGGCCAGGTGGCCGTCCTCGGCGACGTCGTCCTCGCGATCGGGGTGGGTGATGCCGATCTTCTCCTGCAGCTTCTCGAACATGCGTCTCCTCGTCAGGGGGAACGGACAGGTCAGGGCTACCCGGTAGGGACGCCCGCCAAGCACGACGGCGAATCCCACGCGCTGCGTGGGATTCGCCGTTCTGGTAACCCTGCCGTCTGGTGGTCGTCCGTGGCGACCGGGCTGGAGGAGCGCAGATGGCGACATCCGAGGACCGAGCGGTGACCGAGGACGACGACGACCGGGCCGACGGGACCACCACCGATCTGCCGCCCCTGGAACCGGTCGCGTTCGAGGAGTTGCTGGCGGCCTACCGCCATCCACCGGCGGCCGGGTCGGGGACCCTCCCGTGGAGTTGGGTGACCCTCTCACCCGCCGAAGGCGAGGCGAACGCGAGCCTCCTCGACGGCTTCGTCGAGTCCTACAACCGGACGTGGGCGATCCGGGACGGGGAGACCGTGCCGCCCTGCTGGCATCGTCACCCTGCTCTCGCCCACGACCTCGCGTCGCTCGCCTGGGCCTTCTACCAGGCCTACCGGGACCCGGATGCGACACCGGGGCGGGCGCTGCAGTTCCAGGCCCAGCTGCCGCTGTTCGCCGGACGGCTCGAGCGCTGGCTCGGTTCGAAGCCCGACGAGTGCCGCGCCGGGCGGCATCCGAACTCGTGGCGGGACGAGGCCGGGAGCAGGGCGGTCCCGGACCGGTCCGGTCCCGAGGACACCGACGCCGTCGTCCTGCTCGCCGACGAGAGCTTCGGGTTCGGTCGGCCCTGGTGACCTGCGCCGCCCGATTCGTGACTTAGAGCGCCCGGCAATTGATCGTCAGCGGAGTCGGCGGGTGGTGGGCCTGGTCGGCCACCTGTACTGCTTGCGCGCCCGGTTGATCAACCTGCGGATGACGGTCAGGGCGGCGGCGAGGTTGAGGTAGAACTCCACGATGACCTTGCGCTTGTCGGTGAACCGGCGCAGCTTGCCGTAGCCGTTCATCCACGAGTGCGTGCGCTCGACCGGCCACCGCCGTCCGGCCTGGATCGGGGCCGGGACACCCTTGACCGCGATCTCGCCGGCGAAGCCCAGAACGTCGAGCAGGTCGCGGGTCTTGCCCGAGTCGTAGCCGCGGTCCAGGTGCACGGTCGGGAACAGGTCCTCACCGTGCACGCCGCGGTGCTGGGGCAGCGGGCCGATCATGTCCACGATCCCGACCAGGGTCGGCTCCAGCAGCGGCGAGTCGTGATCGTTGGCCCGCGCCGCGACCAGGTGCAGCGGGATGCCCTGGTTGTCACACGCCACGGACCGTTTCGTGCCTTGCTTGCCGCGGTCGACCGGGCTGCGCCCGGCCACCTCACCGCCGCACGGGGACTTGGTGATCGATCCATCGACTGACAGGTCGTCCAGGTCCAGGCCGATCATCTGGTCGTAGCCGACCAGCGCGGCCCGCAGCACCTGCTCACCGACCCCGGCGTCGGCCCAGTCGTCGAGTCGGCGGCGGATGGTGCGGTCCGAGCAGCCCGGGGTGGCGACGCGTTCGTAGCCGCTGCCGTGCACCAGGGCGGCGATCACGTGGTCGAACACGACCCGGTCGGGGATCCGGCGGCGGTGACATCCCCATGGGTGGGCCGGGTCGAACTCGGGACGGTCGGACTCGATCAGGGCAGCGACTCGACCCACAGGGGCTCGGTCAGGGATGCTGGTAGCAGAGGCACGGACTCTCCAGGCGATCATCAGGACGTCAGCAATCCCATGATCACTTGTAGGTCCGTGCCTCTACCTGCAACGACACGCCGTCGCCTCTACTGCCGGTCGGTCTTAGTTCATTCTCGACGGCCCGGACGGGTTGACCGACGAGCCCCGCCCGGGGCGTCCACCGACGATCAGCGCCGAGCGGGTCGAGGACGTCGTGGTCGCGACCCTGGAGAGCGTTCCGCGGAACGCGACGCACTGGTCACGGGCGAAGAGGGCCGAACGGACCGGGTTGTCGAAATCGACGATCGGACGGATCTGGCGCTCGTTCGAGCTCAAGCCGCACCGCACCGAAGTCACAGGTCCAGGCGGTGGCCCGGTCCCAGCCGGCGTTCGGAGATGATGCCCGGCATGCCCGAGCGGCGCACCCACGACTACGTCCGTCACGGCACGACGAGTCTGTTCGCGGCGTTCAACACCGCCGACGGCTCGGTGATCTCCAGCCTGCACCGCCGCCACCGCGCGGTCGAGTTCCGCAAGTTCCTGAACAAGATCGACGCCCAGGTACCCGATCACCTCGACGTGCACCTACTCCTCCTGGCTCAACCAGGTCGAGCGGTTCCTCGCCCACGTCACCGCCGACCTGCTCCAGCGCGGCGACCACCGCAGCGTCCAAGCACTCGAACGCGACATCCGCGACCGGGTCACCGCCTGGAACGACGACCCCAAGCCCTTCATCTGGACCAAGACCGCCGAGTAGATCCTCGACTCACTCGCACGACTTTCACAACGAACTACTGGCGCAGGACGCTAGGTGCGGTCGAGGCGGGGGATGACGACCTCGCGGGCGATCAGGAGGAGTGCTGCTGCCAGGGGGATGGCGACGAGCGCGCCGATCACACCGAGCAGGGCGGCGCCGAGCAGTACCGCCACCACGGTGAGCAGGGCGGGCACCTTCATCACCCGGCCGATGATCCGCGGGACGAGAACGTAGTCCTCCACCAGCCGGTACACCACGAAGAACGCCGCGGTTCCGAGCGCGACCGGGAGCGACACGACCAGCGCGACGAGGGTGGCCGCGATCCCGCCGATCGTGGATCCGACGACGGGGATCAGGTCCAGGATGGCGACGAACAACCCGATGAGCAGGGCGTAGGGCACTCCGAAGATCAGTAGCCAGACCGTGGTGGCGGCACCGGCGATCACCGAGATCGCCAGATTGCCCAGGACGTAGGCGCCGACCTTGCTGAAGATCTCGTCGCCGATCAGGATGGTGCGCGGGCGTCGGGAGGCGGGTGCGAGCCGGTAGAAGCCGGCACGGATGCGGGGTAGGTCGGCCAGCAGGTAGATGGTCAGAACGATCACGATCAGGGTGGAGCCGATCGCGCTGAACACCGCCAGCCCGACTCCGAGCACACCGCCGGCGAGGCTGCTGACCGACGCGCCGGTGAAGGCCTGCTCGAGAGTCTGCTGCACGTGGAACCGGTCGTTGAGCTGCCCGAGGAACGAGTTGTGGTCCTGCACGGACTGCAGGTAGCCGGGTAGCTGCGTGACGAGCTGGGAGACCTGCTCGACCAGTACCGGGATCGCGAGCGCGAGGAACCCGCCCACCAGCGCGAATCCGGCGACCACGACGGTGCTCACGGCGAGCCATCGTGGGAACCGGTGACGCACCAGCCACGACACCGCCGGTTCCAGCCCGACCGCGATGAACAGTGCCAACCCGATCAGCACGAGCACGCTCGAGACCGTCACGATGATCTCGACCAGCCCGATGGTGACAGCGACGCCGGCGGCTCCGACGAGCCCGACCCAGAACGGGGCCCGCCGGTCCCACGGCCGTCCGGGATGTCCCATCGGCTCGGCTTCGGTGCTGATCTGCGCGGCGACCATCTCCGCCTCCGCCACCGGCCCCTCGACCTCGACGTCGTGCGGTTGCGCCACGCCGTCGTGATGCCCTGGTTCGGTCGGGCCGTCCGGGGCACCGTCTCGTCGAAGACCCGTGTCGGTCACGTGCGGCCCGGTGACCGGGTCGGTCGGTGGGTGCTCCATCGTCGAGCCTCGTCTCTCTGCTCGTTGCACGGCGGGAGCCGGGCGGGAGCGGCACCCAGCGGAAGATCGGTCATCGGTACCGACGATCCGCCGGGGATGGATCCGGTCGGGTTACCGTTCAGCGTGATCGACTTGACGGGTCGCTCAATGCCCCACGTCGCGCAATGGGACGCGCAGGTTGGTCCATTCGCGCGCATTCCGTTCCCTTCTCGGAGTTCGACGGCGCGCGAAGGATAGAGCGGCGTCGGCCGTCTCGCCTGCGGAAAGCGGTAAACATCGGGGCGGGACGCCCGATCTCCTGTGCGGACGTCGCGATATCACCTAGGGTGACGAAGCGTCCGTTCCGTACGACCGATCAGGTGACGATGAGTCTGAACCCCGCAAGCGGCGACCACGTCGGGCACGTTCCGTTGACGGCCGCCGGTCAGGGACCGGACGCGTCGACGATCCCCGGCCAACGGACCATCCGACGTGGGCTCCCGGTCCAGCCTCATGACGCGACCGCAACGGGGCTGCGCGTGCCTGCTCGCCGTCGGCACGCCGGGACGCCCGAGCAGCGGGAGATCGTCCTGCTGCTGCGCACCGCGCTGACGCCGGGCCCGGTTCCGGCCGCCGGCGGTCGTGACCTCCGCACTCCGGCCTCGACCGATGCCTCCGACCGGCCGCCGACGCAGGTCGGGCTCTCGGTCGTCTACCAGGTCATGGTCGACCTGGCGAGCGGGCGGCCCGTCGGGGTGGAGGCGCTCGCCCGTCTTCGTGACGGCCGGGGACGCGTCGTGCCTCCTGCGGTCTTCATCCCGGTCGCCGAACGGACCGGACTCATCGGCCCGCTGGGGCGGCACGTCCTGGAGACCGCGTGCGCCGACCTGGCCGGATGGCACGCCCGACATCCCGCGTGGCGACACCTCGGCGTGTCGGTCAATTTCAGTGCCCATCAGGCAGATCTCTCCGACGTCGCCGCCGAGGTGCGAGCAACGTTGCGGCGGTCCGGCCTCGCGGCCGGGTCGCTCACCCTGGAGCTCACCGAGACCGTGATGCTCGAAGCGGGCCACGCAGCCGTCCGTGTACTGCACGAACTCCGCGAGGAGGGTGTCAAGATCGCCCTCGACGACTTCGGCACGGGATACGCGAGCCTGCGACAGCTCGCCGGACTTCCCGTGACCTCGGTGAAGATCGACCAGTCCTTCACCGCCGGTCTCCCCGACGATCCCACCAGCGTCGCGATCGTGCGCGCCGTGCTCGGTCTGGCTCGTGAGCTCGGGCTGACCTGCGTGATCGAGGGCATCGAGACCGCCGTCCAGCGCGAGTACCTCACCCGCGACCTCCGGCCGGTCGGGGTCGAGGGACGAAGCGGCGTGATCGGACAGGGGCACCTGCTCGGCCGACCGCTGCCCGCGCACGCCGTCGAGTCCCGCCTCCTCCATACCGGGCATCCCGCCCGGTAGTGCATCAGGTCGGAACGGTGCGGGCCCGCGTGGACGGCGTCGGAACTCGGCTCCGTCCGAGTGGGCGTGCCGGGGACGTCATTCCCCGGTCCACACCGGAGCCCGCTTCTCGGCGAACGCGCGGGCGCCCTCCCTGGCGTCGGCGGACCCGAGGATCCCGCCGGTGATCTCGTCCTGGCGGTCGAAGCTCTCTGCGGTGGACCAGTCTCGTTGCTCGGTGATCACCTGCTTGCTCGTCTGCACCGACAGTGGCGCGTTCGCGATGATCTGACGCGCCATCAGTACGGCCTCGGCCAGCGCCCCCCCGGGTTCGACGAGGCGGTTGACCAGACCGTGGGCGTGCATGCGCTCGGCGTCGACGTGCTCGCCGGTCAGGGCCATCTCCAGCGCGATCCGCTGCGGGACCAGCCGGGGGAGCCGGATCAGGCCGCCCGCCATCGCCGCGAGGCCGCGCTTGGCCTCGGGCAGGCCGAAGCGGGCGTCGCGGGCGGCGACGACGAGGTCGCACGCGAGCATCGACTCGAAGCCCCCGGCCAGGCAGAACCCCTCGACGGCGGCGATCAGCGGCTTGACCGTGGGGGTGCGGGCGATGCCGAGGATCCCGCGGCCCTCGACGCGCGTGACCTCGCCGCGCAGGAACGCCTTGAGGTCCATGCCCGAGCAGAACGTGCCGCCGGCTCCGGTGAGGATCGCGACGCGCAGGGCCGGGTTCGCGTCGAGCTCGTCGACCGCGGCGCAGACGCCGTAGGACACCTCGCGGTCGACGGCGTTGCGCACCTCGGGCCGGTTGATGGTGATGGTCATCAGGCCGTCGTCGACGTCGACCAGAACCTTGGAGCTCACTGCAGTCCTTCCAGTCGTTCGACCGCGTCGCCGTACTCCAGCTGCAGCCGGTACATCACGTCGGCGACCGTGGTCTCCGACGTGAGCGCCCCGACGGACTGGCCGACGGGCGCGGAGTAGAGGTCGGCCCGCCGCGCGCGGATCACGCGCTGGTGGGCCTCGTTGTAGAGGATGCCCTGCAGCGGGGTGGGCAGGTAACCGGGCGCGCCGGGCCGCTCCCACGCCTCCGACAGGGCACTGCGGATCATCCGGACGGGCTTGCCGGTGCGGGCCCGGCGGCGGACGGTGCCGTCGGTGCCGGTCGCGAACAGCACGCCCCGCTCGAACGCGTCGAGCTCGCTCTCGCGGGTGCCGAGCCAGAGGGTGCCGCACCAGACGCCCTGGGCGCCCATCGCGAGCGCCGCCGCGACCTGGCTCCCGTGGGTGATGCCGCCGGCGGCGAGCACCGTCGCCCGATCACCGGCGACCCGCACCACCTCCGGCACCAGCACCAGCGTCGAGATGTCACCGGTGTGGCCGCCGGCCTCGGTGCCCTGCGCGATGACGACCTGCACGCCCGCGGCGATCTGCTTCTCCGCGTGCCGGGCCTTGCCGCACAGCGCCCCGATGACGATGTCGCGAGCCTGGAGCTCCGCGGCGACGTCGGGTGGCGGGGCGCCCAACGCGCTGACGACCATCCGCACCTGGGGGTGCTCCAACGCCACCTCCAACAGACGCCGCGCCCCGTCCGGGGTCATGCCGCCGCGGCCGGCGGCCAGCTCGGCGCGCAGCCGGGCGCGCTCGTCGTCGGCGAGTTCGGGTACCCCGGCGTCGGCGAGCAGCGCGTCCTGGAACGCCCGGTGCTCCTCGGGAATCAGGGCCATGAGGTCGCCGGCGCGCTCGTCGTAGGTGGTCGGGATGAGGACGTCGACGCCGTAGGGGCGGCCGCCGGTGTGCTCGTCGATCCAGGCCAGCTCGACCTCGAGCTGCTCGGGGGAGACCGTGGACGCGCCGAGCACCCCGAACCCGCCCGCCCGCGTCACGGCGGCCACGACGTCGCGGCAGTGCGAGAACGCGAAGATCGGCAGCTCGACGCCGAGCAGCGCGCAGATCCCCGTCCTCATGCCGGCACGAACACCGGCATCGGGGAGCCGTCGGGCGCGGGCGTGAACGTGATCCGCACCGGCGCGCCCACCCGTGGCTGCCCGGTGTACCGGCCCAGCACCCGCACGCCCTCCTCCATGTCGACGGTCAGCAGCACGTACGGCGTGGCGTTGGCGAACGCGGGGTCGAAGGCGTGGTGCGCCACCGTCCAGCTGTGCACCGTGCCCGCGCCGCTCGCCTCCAGCGGCTCGACGTCGAACGAGTGGCAGCGTGCGCAGAGCACCTGGGGGTAGTGGCGTACGAGCCCGCAGCTGCCGCACTTCTGGAGGATGAGCACGCCGCGCGCGGCGCCGTCGGAGTAGGAGCTCACGATGCCTTCCTCATGATCGCCAGTCCGCCGTCACCCATGTCGCCGTACCCCGTGGCCAGCCCGATCCCCGCCCCGTCCACCTGCGAGCGGCCGCCGTCACCGCGCAGCTGGCGCACCAGCTCGACGATGTGGTTCATACCGAGCATGTGGCCCTGCGACAGCAGGCCGCCGTGGGTGTTGGTCGGCAGCGCCCCGCCCAGGCGCAGCTTCCCGTCCTCGACGAACGGGCCGCCCTCGCCCTTCTTGCAGAAACCCATGTCCTCGAGCTGGCACAGCACGACGTAGGTGAAGCAGTCGTAGATCTCGGCGACGTCGATGTCGTCGTGGGAGATCCCGGCCATGTCGAACGCGATGGGTGCGGCCTTGGCGATGCCGATGCGCGTCATGTCGGGGCGCTGGGTGATGGAGCTGGGGGAGTCGGGGTGACCCATCGCGATGCCCATCAGCTCGACCGGCGGCCGCGCCAGGTCCCGTGCCCGCTCCGCCGACGTCACGATGTACGCCGCGCCACCGTCGGACTCCAGGCTGCAGTCCAGCAGCCGGAACGGGTCGGTGATCATCCGCGACGCCTGGTGGTCGGCCAGCGTGATCGGCGTCGTCATCACCGCGTTGCCGTGCAGTATCGCGTGCTCCCGGAACGCCACGGCGATAGCGCCGAACTGCTCGCTCGTGGTGCCGTAGAGCTCCATGTGCCGCCGGGCCATCGGTGCGTAGAGCTGCGCGGGCGCGATGGCGCCCAGCGGCCGTTCGTACTCGGTGACGAGGTGGAACTGCGGCATCTGGTGGATGCGCACCCCGGCCTTCGCCCCGGAGCTGACACTGCGTCCCGCGGGCACCAGCACCGTCGTGGCGACGCCGGTGGCGACCGCGGCCGCCGCGGCCTGCAGCGCCCCGATCCCGCTCGCCCCGCCGTGCGGGATCACTGCGGAGAACCGCAGGTCGGCGAGCCCGAAGTTGGCGATGTACTCCTCTGCCGTGGCCCCTGTGATGCCGACGGGGATGACCCCGTCGATGTCCTTCGGGGCCAATCCCGCGTCCGCGATCGCCGCGAGCGACGCCTCGAACTGCAGCTCGACGGCGGTGCGCGACGAGCGTCTCGTGTAGGCCGTCTCGCCGATGCCGACGACGGCGGCCTTCCCCTTCAGACTCACGCCTTCTCCAGTTCGTCAGCGATCTGCTTGCGGTACCGCACCGGGTCGAGCTCCAGCCCGTAGCGGGCCGCGCCGGGGTAGCGGCGGTTCTGGAACCGCTGCTCGGCCCGGATGTCGGCCTTCATCGCGTCCGGCGCG
Source organism: Mycobacteriales bacterium (assembly GCA_038231335.1). Taxonomy (GTDB): domain Bacteria; phylum Actinomycetota; class Actinomycetes; order Mycobacteriales; family Pseudonocardiaceae; genus Pseudonocardia. The sequence continues at coordinate 10,738 of JBBRLM010000064.1, read as the reverse complement.
GGCCGCGGGAGGTCCCCGCTCACCAGCGCGGTCATGTAGCGCGACTGCACGTCCATCATCGAGATGTTGGCCCCGCCGCTGACGTTGAAGAAGCCGATGAAGTACAGGCCGGGCCGGTCGGGGTGCACGATGCGCCGGTAGGCCTCCAGTCGCCGCTCGACCACCGGTGTGACGTCCTTGGGCAGGAACGGCAGGTCGATCTCGTAGCCGGTGGCCGCGATGATCGTGTCGACCTCGTCGCGGCGGCCGTCGCTGTAGTGCACCCCCGGGCCGTCCACGTCGGTGACGCCCGGGCGGATCGCGATGCGGCCGTAGGACACGTGCGCCATGAACGTGGCGTTGCTGGCCGGATGGGTGCGCGTGGTCGGGGTGCGCAGGCCCCACTGCTCCATGCGGCCGTGGAAGATGCGGCTGATCACCCGCATCACCTGACGCTGGACGATCCACGGCAGCCAGGGCTTGTTGATCTTTCCGAGCACCCTCGCCGACGGCACGCCGAGGATCATGCGCGGCATGATCAGCACCGGCGACCGGGCCGACGTGGTGGTGGTCGCGGCGAACGGCGCGAGGTCGGCGGCGATGTCGAGGCCGCTGTTGCCCACGCCGACCACCAGGACGCGCCGGCCCGCGAACCGCTCGGGTCCGCGGTAGGCGTGGGAGTGCAGGTACTGGCCGGCGAACCGCGGCGCCCACTCCGGGTGGGCGGGCACGCCCTGGTGGCCGCTGCCCACGACCACCACGTCGAACGTCTGCGTCCTACCCGTCTGGGCGCTGCCGTCGTCCAGGGTCACGGTCCACCGGGAACCTGTCGGCTCCACGTTCGTCACCCGGGTCCGGAACCGGATGTGCTCCCGCACGCCCGTCGCGTCGGCGAAGGCGTCCAGGTAGGCGCACACGTCACGGTGCGACGGGAACACCGGCGTGCCGGGCGGGAACGGGTGCTCCTCGAACGCCGTGACCGACGGCTCCGAGTTGATGTGCAGGGAGTCGTAGGCCACCGACAGCCCGTTGTCGTTGCCGTGCACCCACAGGCCGCCGACGTACGATCCGGCCTCGAACACGGTGACGTCGTGTCCCCGTTCCAGCAGGTGCCGGGCCGCGCTGAGCCCGGCCGCTCCGGCTCCGATCACCGCAGCAGTGGTCATGGAATCCTTCTCGAAATCTGGAATCGTCCTTCAAGAATTCGAATCTAGACCGGCGCTCAAACGGGGGTCAAGGGGAGTCCGGCCGAGGTCGCGCTCGATCGCCCGCGCCGTGGCGCCCGTCGCGGCCAGCAACTCCTGCTCCCGCGTGCCGGGCACCCGGTCGACGTAGACGACGCGTTCTCCCAGAGGGGCGGCCAGGTAGGTGTCCTCGCCGGTGGTCCGGCTCAGCTCGTGCAGGTGACGCCGGGCCACCGCGCGCAGCTCCAGGCCGTCGAGGACACGGATGCTCAGCCGCACCGCCCGGCCGCCCATGCGGTAGCGCGGCCCGTCGGGGACGGTGAGGACGTCGGCACCCACCATGCGCTGCAACAGGTTGTGGCCGCTGCCGGTGGGCAGCCCGAGGCGTCGGCTGATCTCGGTGAGCGTAAGGCCCTCGGGATGGGCGGCCACGAGCTCCAGCACGTCGAAGACGCGGGAGAAGCGGTCGGCGTCCATCGCAGCCCCTCCCCGACCCCCTCCTTGACCCCGGACGGCGGAGAGACTACATCTTCTCGAATAGAGATTCGAGATATCGAGCAGGAGGTTCCGATGGCTGCGACCGGGCCGCTGCAGGGGATCACGGTGGTCGAGTGTGCCTCGATCGTGCTCGGGCCGCTGGCCGCGCAGTACCTGGGCGACATGGGTGCCGACGTCATCAAGATCGAGCCGCCCGAGGGTGATCTGACCCGGCAGATCGGGCCGCGGCGCACCGAGCGGATGGGGGCGTTCTTCCTGTCCAACAACCGCAACAAGCGCAGCGTGGTGCTGGACCTCAAGCGGGACGACGCGCGCGCCGTGCTGCACCGGCTGATCGCGCGTGCCGACGTCCTGCTGCACTCGGTGCGCACCTCGGCCGCCGAGCGGATCGGCCTGGGCTACGCCGGGTTGGCCGCGGCCAACCCACGGCTGGTGCACTGCCACGTCAAGGGTTTCGCCGACGACGGGCTCTACGGCGGCAAGGCGGCCTACGACGACATCGTGCAGTCCCTGAGCGGGTTGGCGATGCTGCAGACCGTGGTGACGGGCGAGCCGCGCTACATGCCGTCGATCTTCGCCGACAAGGTCACCGCCGTGCACGCGGCGCTGGCGGTCAGCGCGGCGCTGGTGCACCGCGAGCGCACGGGGGAGGGGCAGCAGGTGAACGTCCCGATGTTCGAGACGATGGCCGGATTCAACGTGGCCGAGCACCTGTGGGGGCACGCGTTCGAGCCGCCGCTGGGTCCGATGGGCTACGAGGCCGTGGCCACCGCGGCGCGGCGCCCGTTCCCGACGAAGGACGGGTACGTGTCGTTCCTGCCCTACTCCGACGTTCAGTGGCGCCGGTTCTTCGAGCTCATCGGGCGGTCGGACGTGATGGCGGACCCGCGGTTCACCACCTTCGCCAGGCGCCAGCAGAACGTCGCGCTGGTGTGGTCGGAGATCGGCGAGCAGCTCAAACTCCGCACCAAGGACGAGTGGGTGGAGCTGCTGGGCGGCGAGGACATCCCGTTCGCGGTGGTGAACTCGCTGGAGGATCTGGTGGACGACCCGCACCTGGCCGGCACCGGCTTCTGGCAGCTCGTCGACGATCCCGACGACCGGGAGGGCGGCCGGCTGCGGTTCCCGCGCAGCCCGTTCGACTACTCCGCGACGCCCACGGTCCTGCGCCGGTTGCCGCCGCGGCTGGGTGCCGACACCGCCGACGTGCTGGGTGAGCTGGGGTTGGACGAGGCCGAGATCGCCGACCTTGCGCGGTCGTGACGCACACCACTAGCTTTCGAGATACAGAATCATCAATCGAGAATACGGAAACTGGTTTCCCATGGCCGACGACGGCACCGCGCTGCTCCTGCTCGACCTCATCCCGGCCGTCGTCCCGGCCTTCGGTGGAGACGACGCCCTGCTGGAACGCCTCGACGGCGCGGCCACGGCGGCCCGCGCGGCGTCGGTCCCGGTGATCTACGTGCGCGTCGCCTTCCGGCCCGGCCACCCGGACGTGAGCGCCTCCAACGCCCTGTTCGCGCCGCTGGTCGAGATGATGGACTTCACGGACACCCTCCCCGCGACCGCGATCCACGAGGCGGTGGCGCCCCAGGAGGGCGACATCACGGTGCTCAAGCGCCGGATCAGCTCGTTCTCCGGCAGCGACCTCGACGTCGTGCTGCGCTCGCTGCGGGTGAACAAGATCGTGCTGGCGGGTGTCGCCACGGCGGGGGTGGTGCTCTCCACCGTGCGTCAGGCCGCCGACCTCGACTTCGAGATCGTCGTACTGTCCGACGGGTGCGCCGACGGCGATCCGGAGGTACACCGGGTGCTCATCGAGAAGGTCTTCCCCAGCCAGGCCACGGTGATCACCGTCGACGAGTGGGTGACGGGCCTCAAGTAGCGATGACACCCCCGGAGAGCCCCACCCTGCCCGCACTCGTCCACGACACCGCCGTCGCCGCCCCCGATGCCCCGGCACTGGTGGCGGGTGAGGTCCGGTGGAGCTACTCCGAGCTGGACGCCGCGGCCCGGCGCGCGGCCGGTGCGTTGGCCGGGCTCGGCGTGACGCCCGGCGGCAGCGTCGCGCTGCTGGCCGGCAACACCGCCACCTGGACCGCCGTCGCGCTCGGCGCGATGCGCGCGGGCGCCCGTGTGGACGCGTTCAACACCTGGGCCAAGGCCTACGACCTGGAGCACCTGCTCGCGACGTCGCAGTGCAGCGTGCTGGTGGTGGTGGATCGCGTGCGCAGCGCCGACATGCTCGCCGAGCTGCGTGGTCTGCTGCCCGAGATCTGGACGGCCGAGCCGGGGAGCTGGCGCAGCGAACGGTTCCCGGCGTTGCGGCACGTGGCGGTGATCGGATCGGGTAGTCCCGCGGGCGCGCACTCCTGGGGCGCACTCGTCGCGGCCGCGGCGCCGTCCGATCTCCTGGCCGCGACGCCCGAGCAGCCCGCGTACGTCATGTACACCTCCGGCTCCACGAAGCACCCCAAGGCCGTGCCGCTGTGCCAGCGCGACCTCGTCGTCAACGGGTTCGAGATCGGCGAGCGGATGGGGCTCACCGCGGCCGACCGCGTCTGGCTCGGCTCGCCGCTGTTCTGGAGCTTCGGCGGCGCCAACGCCCTGGTGGCCACATGGAGCCACGGCGGGTGCCTGGTGCTGCAGGAGCAGTTCATTGCCGCCGACGCCGCCGCGCTGCTGGCCGCGGAGCGCTGCACGGCCGCGTACCTGCTGCCCAGCATCGCCGACGCGCTCACCGGCGTGGCCGAGCAGGTGCGGGCCGTCGCGGACCTGCGCACGGGCGTCACGATCGGGCGTCCGGAGGAGATCGCGCGCATCGTCGAGGTGCTCGACGTGCCGGAGGTCTGCAACATCTACGGCTCCACCGAGACCTACGGCAACTGCTGCGTCACCCACCACGACGCGCCTCTGGAGCTGCGCCTGACCACCCAGGGCCCGCCGCTGCCCGGCGTCGAGCTGCGGGTGGTGGTCACTGCGGGCGCGGTGCTGCCAGCCGGTGAGCTGGGGGAGCTGCAGGTGCGGGGGCGCGTCATGCCCGGGTACCTCGGGGCCGAGGGCGACGAGGCCAACGCCACCGCCTTCACCGCCGACGGCTGGTTCCGCACCGGCGACCGGATGCGGATCCGGTCCGACGGCGCCGTCGAGTTCGAGGCGCGGCTCACCGACATGATCAAGACCTCCGGTATCAACGTGGCCCCGGCGGAGGTGGAGAGCTACCTGACCGGCCACCCCCGGGTGGTGGAGGCCGCCGTGGTCGGCGCTCCGCACCCGTCGCGTGGTGAGGTGGTGGTGGCGTTCGTCGTGGGGGAGCGGCTCGACCCCGACGAGCTGCGGCAGTACTGCAAGGACGGCATCGCGGGGTACAAGGTGCCGTGGCAGGTCGTGGTGGTGGACGAGCTGCCGCGGACGAACACGGGCAAGCTGACGCGCCGGACGCTCGTGGAACGGGCGGCGGCGCAGGTGGGGGAGGCGAGTTGACGGGCAACTGGGGCCGCTGGGGCCCGGAGGACGAGCTGGGCGCCTTCAACCTGATCGACGCCGCGGCGGTGTTGGGCGGCGTCGGGCTGGTGACCGAGGGCCGCGCCCTCTCCCTGGCCCAGCCGCTCGGACCGCAGGCGGGCGTGCCGCCGCACCGCCGCCCGCCGCAGCGCTTCATGGACCGCGACGCCGGCGACTACGCCGCGGGCGCCCGCTCACCCGACGGCTTCCGCTTCGCCGAGGACACGGTCCAGCTCGGTACGCACTCCGGTACGCACCTCGACGCCCTGTCCCACGCGTGGACCGGCGACGAGATCTACAACGGCCACCCGGCGAACGCCAACCGCTCGGTGCGCGGCGCCCAGCGCTGCGGGGCCGACAAGCTGCGTCCCGCCGTCACCCGCGGCGTGCTCATGGACCTCGTCGCGTCGCGCGGAGGGCCGCTCGACGCGCGGTCCCCGGTCGGCGCGGACGAGCTGGCCGCCGCCTACGCGCGCATCGGCGTCGAGCCCCGCGCCGGCGACGCGCTGCTGCTGCGCACGGGGTGGTGGGAGCGCCATCTCGGCGCCCCCGAGTACTTCGACGACGAACCGGGCCTCGACGACAGCGCGGCCCGGTGGCTCGCCGCCCGCGACGTGGCGCTGGTGGGCGCCGACAACTACGCCGTGGAGGTGCAGCCCTCGGCCCCCGGGTCCACCTTCCCGGTGCACCTGACGCTGCTGCACGGCTGCGGCGTGCCACTGCTGGAGAACCTGGAGCTGCGCGAGCTGGCCGCGAGCGGCCGCACCACGTTCCTGCTGGTCGTGGCCCCGCTGCCGCTGGCCGGGTCGACGGGCAGTCCGGTGGCGCCGGTGGCGGTGCTCTGACCTGCCGGCGCGTTCCGCGGCCGCGGACGGCAGCGATCATGGGCCAGGTGGTGCCCGCATGATCGCGCCCCACCGCACGTCCCGCCCCGACGAGGACGTCACCGTGCGGGCGACGCCGATCATGGCCGGCGCCGCACCCCGCGCGGGGAGGGGTCAGCCTGCCGCGCCGGACTCGCGCAGCACGGCGATGCGCTCCGGGGTCAGGCCCAGCTCGGCCAACACCTCGTCGGTGTGCTCGCCCGCCCCTGCCGCGCCGCGGGCGACGATGGCGGGGGTGCGGGCGAAGCGGGGGGCCGGAGCCGGCACCGCGACGCCGTCCACCGTGGTGAACGTCGACCGCGCCACGTTGTGCGGGTGCGTCAGCGCCTCGCTCATCCGCAGCACCGGGGCGAAGCACGCGTTGGAGCCCTCCAACAACGCGCACCACTGCGCGCGCGTGCGGGTGCGGAACACCGCCGCCAGCCGGTCGCTCAGCTCGGGCCAGCGGGCCCGGTCCCACTGAGGGGGCAGATCCGCGTCGCCCAGCCCGATCCTCTCGATCAGCTCGGCGTAGAACTGAGGCTCCATCGCGGCGATCGCGACGTGCTCGCCGTCGGCGGTCTCGTAGGTGTCGTAGAAGTGCGCGGCGCCGTCGTTGGGGTTGGACTGCCGCCGCTCGGTCCACGCCCCGCGCCCGAGCAGCTCGTACATCATCGTCATCAGGTACGCCGAGCCGTCGACCATCGCGGCGTCCACCACCTGCCCGCGCCCCGACCGCCCGGCCTCGAGCAGCGCGGCGAGGATGCCGGTGGCCATCAGCATGCCGCCGCCGGCGAAGTCGCCCACGAGGTTGAGTGCCGCCACCGGCGGGCCGTCACGTCGCCCGACGGGGGCGAGCGCGCCGGCCAGGGCGATGTAGTTCAGGTCGTGGCCCGCGGCCTGGGCGTACGGCCCGTCCTGGCCCCACCCGGTGAGCCGCCCGTAGACGAGCTTCGGGTTGCGCTCCAGGCACACGTCGGGCCCCAAGCCGAGCCGCTCCATGACGCCGGGGCGGAAGCCCTCGACCACCGCGTCGGCGCCGGCCACGAGGTCCAGCGCGGTGGTCACCGCCTCGGGCCGCTTCAGGTTCAGCGCGATCGAGCGCCGCCCGCGTCCGAGGATGCCGTCGGCGAAGTCGCCCATGCCGCCGTGCACGGGGACGGCGGGTGCGGGCCGGTCGATCCGCACCACCTCGGCGCCCAGGTCGCTCAGCATCATCGCGCAGAACGGGGCCGGCCCGATGCCGGCGAACTCGACCACCCGGACCCCGCGGAGTGGTCCCATCCTCAGTCCTGCGCCGCGGCGAGCGCCGGCGCCGAACGCAGCCGGCCCAGCTCGCGCTCGACGGCCGCGGCGGTGGCCGTGGCGGCATCGATGAGCTCCTGCTCCATCTCCGGTGGCATCCAGGCCCGCAGCGCGGAGATGTGGATGGCCGCCACGACGGTGCCGTGCGCGTCGCGGATGGGCACCGCGAGCCCGATGACGCCGGTGATGGCCTCCTCGCGGCTGACCGATGCGTCGCGCTCGCGGATCCGGGCCAGCTCGGCCTCCAGCTCCGCGGCACCGGTCAGTGTGTGCTCGGTGAGCACCGGACGCGGTTCCGCGAGCAGGCGGCGACCCAGGGTCTCGTCGATGGCGGAGAAGAGCTTGCCGACGGCCGTGGCGTGCAGGTAGAGCGACTGTCCCAGCCGGATGTCCACTGTGACCGGACGTGATCCCGGCACGCGGTCCACGTAGGTCACACGACTCCCGAGCGGTACGGCCAGGTAGATGTCCTCGCCGGTGGTGCGGGCCAGCTCCTGCAGGTGCGGGCGGGCGGTGGCCCGCACCTCCAGGCTGTCGACGATGCGGATGCCCAGCCGCACCGCGCGGGGGCCCAGCGAGTACCGCAGGTCCTCGGTGACGTTGACGACCTCGGTCGCGGCCATGCGTTGCAGCAGGTTGTGGCTGCTGCTGATGGGCAGGCCGAGTCGTTTGCTGATCTCGGTGACCGTCATGCCACCCGGCCGCCCCACGAGCAGGTCCAGCACGTCGAAGGTACGGGTGTAGCGGTCGGCGCTCGCCGCCTTGCCATCCGGTTCGCTCACGCGTCGGTCCTCTCCCTGTTCGTACTTCGGACAGCCTAACGAGGCTGGTGGGGAACCCCCTGTCCGCGTGAAAACGTGGCGCTTGACACACCCGTGGCCCGAGTCTAGCTTCAGATTTCGGAAACACCCTTCGAGATTCTGGAGAAGCGGGCAATGACGGCTGCAGCCAAGACCTACACGGACGCGGAGCGCGTCGAGCTCCAGTGCAAGACGACGGCCGAGCACCTCGCGCTGGAGAACGCCCACCGCATGGACGACGTCCTCAAGACGTTCGCCGCCGAGGGCGTGTTCTACGACGTCGTCCCGGGCGTCGCGCACATCGAGGGCATGGAGGGTGTGGTCGGGTTCTACGAGATGCTCTTCAGCGTCTTCCCCGACATCGCGATCAAGATCACCCACTCCTACGACGTTCCCGGCTGCTGCGTACGGGAGGGCGTCGTCACCGGCACGCACTCCGCCGAGTTCGCCGGCGTCGCCGCGTCGGGCAACTTCATCTCGTTCCCGTTCTGCGCGATGTACATCTACGCCGACGACCCCACGAAGCTGCTCGCCGAGCGCGCCTACTGGGACAACGACGGCATCATCAAGCAGATGAGGGGCGAGGAGACCGCCGACGCGAACGTGCCGTGGGAGGGTTCGCTCTGATGACCGACGACGCACTCTTCTCAGCGGAGGAGCCGACATGACCGGCACCCGCGACCACTTCACGGATTTCGACCTCGACTCGGCGGAGTTCACCGAGAACTACGAGGAGGTGCTCGGCTCGCTGGTCGCGACGTGCCCGGTCGCGCACAGCAACGTCGCGGGTGGCTACTACGTCGTCAGCCGCTACGACGACGTGCGTGCCTGCGCGCAGGACTGGGAGACCTTCTCCAGCGAGGGCGGTTTCGAGCCCGGCCGCGGCGGCGACGAGGGGGGCGCGAAGCTCTACCCCGTCGAGCTCGACCCGCCGTACCAGACTCGCTGGCGCAACGCGCTCGGCCCGTACTTCAGCCCGCGCTCGATCCGGTCCCGCGAGTCGAGCATCCGCGAGCAGGTCACCGCGCTGATCGACGGGTTCATCGAGAAGGGCGAGGTGGCGTTCGTCGAGGAGTTCGCGGCGCACCTGCCGGGCCGCGTGTTCTTCGGGAGCTTCCTCGGCGTGCCGCTCTCCGAGCTGCCCTACGTGCAGACCGCCACCGACAACGCGATGCGCGGACCGATGGAGGGCCGGGGCGAGGCGTGGGGCCAGATCGCCGGGTTCCTCGACGCCTACCTGAAGACGCGCCAGCAGGAGCCGCCGCGCGACGACTTCATCGACGTCATCCTGGCCGGGGTCGAGGACCACGACGGCAACCCGTGCTCCTGGGAGCACAAGCTGTTCGTGATCATCGACCTGCTCGCCGGCGGCATCGGCACGACGACGTACCTGCTGGCCGGCATGGCCCACCACCTCGCGACCCATCCCGAGGACCGGGCCCGCCTCGCCGCCGAGCGGTCGCTGTGGCCGAACGCCATCGAGGAACTGATCCGCTACTACGCCTCGATCGTCGCGCTGGGACGCACGGCCACGAAGGACACGGAGGTGGCCGGCCAGAAGATCGAGAAGGGCGACTTCCTCATGCTGTCGTTCGCGGCGGCCGCCCGGGACCCCAAGGTGTTCGACAACCCGCACGAGGTCGACGTCGACCGGAAGATCGCGGTCAACCCGGCGTTCTCGTTCGGGCCGCACCGGTGCATCGGCTCGCACATCGCCCGGCTCGAGGCCACCATCGCGCTCGAGGAGATCCTGCGCCGCATGCCCGACCTCACGATGGCCGAGGGCGAGCAGCCGGAGTACAGCAACAGCACGATCACGCGGAACATGGACCGCCTGGCCCTCACGTTCACGCCCGGGAAGCGGGAGGGCACACAGGAGTGAGATACCGGGTCGACGAGGCGCTCTGCTGCGGGCACGGGCAGTGCTTCGCGGTCGCCCCCGGCCTGTTCACCGCGGACGCCGACGGGTTCAACGTGCCCGTCGGCGTCGCGGTCGACGTCCCGCCCGGGCTCGACCGCGCGGCCCGCGACGGGGCCGCCGCGTGCCCCGAACAGGCCATCCAGATAGGAGAGACACTGTGATTCCGCGGACGATCTTCTCGCCCGAGCACGAACTGTTCCGCGAGACCGCGCGCCGGTTCATTGCCGACCGCGTCGTGCCGGAGTACGCCAAGTGGGAGGCCGCCGGGATCGTCCCGCGGGACGTCTGGCTGGCGGCGGGGGAGATCGGGCTCCTGTGCCCGACGGTGCCCGAGGCCGACGGCGGGCCGGGCGGCGACTTCCTGCACAGCGCCGTGATCACCGAGGAGATGGCGCGCGTCGGTGCCGTCGCCCCGACGTTCTACCTGCAGTCCGACATCATCGCGCCCTATCTCGTGCACTTCGGCTCGCCGGCGCAGAAGCGCCGCTGGCTGCCGGGCATGGTGTCGGGCGAGGTCGTCACCGCCGTCGGCATGTCGGAGCGAGCAATGCTTGAAACCTGTGGATGACAGGGAGGGGTCGTACCCTCCCGGTGATCTCTCAGCCATCAAGCAAGATCGGCGCGCCAACGCCGGTCGGGAAGGTACGACCCATGCTCAGCGTAGTTCCCGAGGAGTCCGAC
>JBBRLM010000063.1:0-39821 GCA_038231335.1 Mycobacteriales bacterium | reverse complement strand
TGAGCCAGGATGGAAGGGCGGGCACGGAGCCTCCAACGATCACGAAGCGTAGACAACTTCATGATCGACAGGTCCGTGCCCGCTCCTTGTCCGCCACGCCCGGCCGCGACCAGGCTGTGATCATTCCGCGCGACCTCTTACTCGTGCGGACGGGCCGCGAGCGGCGGGAAGTGGCCGGGCTGCTCGCCGTACTCGAACAGCTCCGCCGCGGGCCCGACGATGAGCGGGTCGGGGTCGGTGGCGACGTCGAGGGCCTTGCCGGGGTAGTCGAACAGGCGCAGGACGTGGCGCATGGCCTCCAGCCGCGCCCGCTTCTTGTCGTTGCTCTTGATCACCGTCCACGGCGCGTCGGCGGTGTCGGTGTAGAAGAACATCGCCTCCTTGGCCTCGGTGTAGTCCTCCCACTTGTCGAGGGACGCGAGGTCCATGGGGGAGAGCTTCCACTGCCGCACCGGGTCGACCTGACGGATCGTGAAGCGGGTGAGCTGCTCGTTCTGCGACACCGAGAACCACAGTTTGACGAGCGTGATGCCGCTGCGCACCAGCATGCGTTCCAGCTCCGGGGTGGTGCGCAGGAACTCCATGTACTCGCGCGGCTCGGTGAAGCCCATGACGCGCTCGACGCCGGCGCGGTTGTACCAGCTGCGGTCGAACATGACGATCTCGCCGGCCGCGGGCAGGTGGGCCACGTAGCGCTGGAAATACCACTGGGTGGACTCGCGCTCGGTCGGCTTCTCCAGCGCGACGACGCGGGCGCCCCGGGGATTGAGGTGCTCCATGAAGCGCTTGATCGTGCCACCCTTGCCGGCGGCGTCGCGGCCCTCGAACAGGACGACGACGCGCTGGCCTGTCTCCTTCACCCAGTTCTGCAGCTTGAGCAGCTCGATCTGCAGCAGCCGCTTGGTGTGGTCGTACTCGCCGCGGGCGAGGCGCTCGTCGTACGGGTAGCCCTCGCGCCAGGTGTCGACGTGGGTGCCGTCGGGACCGACGAGCACGGGATCGTCGTCGTCGGAGTCGTCGACGCGGAGGGCGGAGGGGTCCGCGAGAAAGTCCGGGATGGCCACCGGCGCACCTTCGTCCGCCGGCATGTCCGGGTGGTGAACGTGGGATGGACGGCAGCGGTGCTGCCAGGCGTCGGTGTCGTGACGCCACGCTTGGTCCGTTTGGCCCTCCGGGCGGCCTCCGGACGGTGGGCGTCACAACAAATCCGAGCCCATGTTGCGGAAACGTGACCGAAAACGGGAACTTGAACGATTCAGTGTGCTTGGCACCACTCCAGTTGGGGACATACGTTGCCGGTCACAACATTTACCCCGCTCCGGCGGGATTCCCCAACGCTGTGGAAGGACACGACATGCGCGTGAAGAAGACTGCGCTCGCGGCTGCGGGGCTGGGCCTCGCCCTGACACTCGCCGCCTGCGGGCAGAACGCGGCCACCCCGAGCACGGGCGGTGCCACCAGCGGGCCCGCCGCCGCCACCGGCGCCAAGGTCGGAGTCATCCTCCCGGAGACGGCCAGCTCGGCCCGCTGGGAGGGCTTCGACAAGCCGCTGCTCACCGCGGCGATGGCCCAGGAAGGCCTGCAGGCCGACATCGAGAACGCGCAGGGCGACGAGCAGAAGTTCTCGACCCTGGCCGACGGGATGATCGCCAGCGGCGTCAAGGTCCTGGTCATCGCCTCGATCAGCAGCGAGGGTGGCGCCGCGGTGGAGACCAAGGCCAAGGCCCAGGGTATCCCGGTCATCGACTACGACCGGCTCAACCTCGGCGGTTCGAGCAACTACTACGTGTCGTTCGACAACGTGAAGGTCGGCGCGCTGCAGGGCCAGGGTCTCGCGGACGCGCTCAAGGCCAAGGCCGGTGGGCAGGTGATCCAGATCGAGGGCGCCCCCACCGACAACAACGCCACCCTGTTCTACAACGGCCAGCAGACGGTGCTCCAGCCGCTGTTCGCCTCGGGCGCGCTCAAGCTCGTGGAGAAGCAGGCCATCCCGAAGTGGGACAACCAGGTCGGCGGCACCACGTTCGAGCAGATCCTCACCAAGAACGGCGGCAAGGTCGACGGCGTGGCCGCGGCCAACGACGGTCTGGCCGGCGCGATCATCACCGTGCTGACCAAGGTCGGCCTCAACGGCAAGGTGCCGGTGACCGGCCAGGACGCCACCCCGGACGGCCTGCAGGCCATCCTGCGCGGTGACCAGTACATGACCGTCTACAAGCCGATCAAGCAGGAGGCCGACACGACGGCCAAGCTCGCGGCCGCGCTGGCCAAGGGCGACACCGCCGGGGCCGACGCGATCGCGACCGCGTCCTCCCAGGACCCGACGGGCAACCGCACCGTCAAGTCGGTGCTGCTCACCCCGCAGCTGATCACCAAGGACAACGTCAAGTCCGTGGTCGACGACGGCGCCGTCAAGGCGTCCGACATCTGCGTGGCGGCCACCCAGGCCGCGTGCACCCAGCTCGGCATCAAGTAACCGACCGACCCTCGTGGGTGCGGCAGGCGGCGATCCCGCCTGCCGCACCCTTCGGCACGGAGGTGCCCCATGAGTGAACCGATCCTGCAGCTTCGCGGGGTGAACAAGAGCTTCGGCGCCGTCCAGGTGCTGCACGACGTGGATCTCACGGTGCGCGCCGGCGAGGTCACCGCGCTCGTGGGTGACAACGGCGCGGGCAAGTCCACGCTGGTCAAGTGCGTCGCGGGCATCCATCCCATCGACTCCGGCGAGGTGCTGTTCGACGGCGTCCCGGTGACGCTCCATGCGCCAACCGACGCGGCCAAGCTCGGCATCGAGGTCGTCTACCAGGACCTCGCGCTGGCCGACAACCTCGACATCGTCCAGAACATGTTCCTCGGGCGCGAGCGCGGGAAGGCGTGGCTGCTCGACGAGGCCGACATGGAGCAGGCCGCGCGGCGCACCCTCGCGTCGCTGTCGGTGCGCACCGTCACCTCGGTGCGGATGCCCGTCGCCGCCCTCTCCGGTGGCCAGCGCCAGACCGTCGCGATCGCCAAAGCGGTCCTCTGGGACTCCAAGGTCGTGCTCCTCGACGAGCCGACGGCCGCGCTGGGCGTGGCCCAGACCCGCCAGGTGCTCGACCTCATCCGGCGTCTCGCCGAGCAGGGCCTGGGTGTCGTGCTGATCAGCCACAACATGGCCGACGTGTTCGAGGTGTCGGACCGCATCGCCACCCTGTACCTCGGGCGCATGGTCGCCGAGGTGCCCACGAAGAGCATCACCCACGGCCAGGCCGTGGAACTGATCACCGCGGGCCGCTCGGGCGAGCTGGGCCTGCAACGACCCGAGAGTGTGACGGTCTGATGAGCGCTCCCACGGAAAAGGACGCAGCTGCGACGGTGGGTGCTCCGGCGGCCACCACCGCCGCCGAGCGCGCCGCCCCCGCTTCGTCGCGGGCGGCCGACTTCGGCATCGACACCACCGCGAAGTCCACCGGCGAGGCGCTGCGCGGATATGTCAGCAACCTGCGCAACGGCGACCTCGGCTCGCTGCCGGCGCTGCTCGGCCTGCTGGCGCTGTTCATCCTGTTCACGGCCCTGGCCCCGGAGATCTTCCCGAGCCTGATCAACCTGGCCAACCTGCTCCAGCAGGGCGCAGGCCAGACGATCATCGCGATGGGCCTGGTGTTCGTGCTGCTCACCGGCGAGATCGACCTCGCGGCGGGCACCGCCTCCGGGCTCGCTGCTGCCGTGATGGCCCTGCACCTGGTGAGCAACGGCAACCTGCTGGGGTCCATGGGCACCGGGGTGTTCGTCGCGTTCGCCGTCGTCGTGCTGGCGGCGGTCGTGCTCGCGGTGGTGCTGAGGATCTGGTGGGGCGCCGTGCTCGGGGTGATAGCGCTCCTCCTGCTGGTGGTGGGCTTCCCGCCCAACGCGTGGCTCGAGATGCTGCTGGCCGTCTGCGTCGGCGCCGTCATCGGCTGCGTCACCGGCTTCCTGATCGCCAAGATCGGGATGCCGTCGTTCGTCGTGACGCTGGCGCTGTTCATCGCCTGGCAGGGCGTGATCCTGCAGCTCATCGGCACCGGCGGCACGCTCGGCCTGCGCGACCCCGTGATCAACGCCGTGGCCAACGGGAACCTCTCGACGCTGGGCAGCTGGATCCTCTTCGTCGTCGGTGCCGGTGGCTACGCCGCCGTGCTGCTCAACCGGCAGGTCTCGCGGCGCAAGCTCGGTCTCGTCGCCCAGCCGACCGGCCTCGTGCTGCTCAAGATCGGCGCGGTGGTGCTCCTCGCGGCCATCGCGACGTTCCTGCTGACGGTCAACCGGTCGCAGAGCACCCTCGTGGTGATCAGCGGCGTGCCGTACGTGGTGCCGATCGTCCTGGTCCTGCTGGTCGCGGGCTCGTACATCCTCGATCGCACGCGCTTCGGCCGGCACGTCTACGCCGTCGGCGGCAACCGCGAGGCGGCCCGCCGCGCCGGTATCGACGTGGTGCGCATCCGGGCCACCGTGTTCGTCATCTCCTCGGCATTCGCCGCGGTCGGCGCCATCGTCTACTCGTCGAAGGTCGGCTCGGTCTCGCCGGACGCCGGTGGCGGCAACACGCTGCTGTTCGCCGTCGGTGCCGCCGTCATCGGCGGCACGTCGCTGTTCGGTGGACGCGGGCGGGTCAGCAACGCCGTGATCGGTGGTGCCGTGCTGGCCACCGTGAACAACGGCCTGGGCCTGCTCGGTCAGCCGTCGTCGGTCGTGTTCCTCGTCAACGGCATCGTGCTGCTGCTGGCGGCCGGTGTGGACGTCCTGTCCAGACGTCGATCGGCTGTTCCGCTGCGATGAGCCGCGCCTGGGGGGGAGACGGTGGCGCCGCCTCCACCTCGGGGGCCAGGCCCGACGAGGCACGACGGCACAACCGGGCTGCGCTCCTGCGCCGCCTGCACGTCGACGGGCCCTGCACGCGGGCCACGCTGGCCACCGAGCTGGGGCTCAACCGCAGCACGATCAAGTCGGTGGTCGACGGGCTCGCGGAGTCCGGGGTCGTCACCGAGGCCGTCCCGGCCCAGCGCAACGGCGCCGGGCGGCCCTCGCTGATGGTGCTGCCCTCGCCGGAGGCCGCGGTGGTGCTCGCGGTGGACGTGCGGGTGGAGCAGGTGGCGATGTCGATCGTCGGCATCGGCGGGCAGGTTCTCGGGCGGCACAGCTGGAACCTGCACAGCCGCACCCGCACGCCGGGTGAGGTGATCACCCACGTCGCGGAGTCGGCGCAGCTGCTGTCGGAGGAGCTGGCCGTCAGCGCGGCGGGGGTCGGGGTGTCGCTGCCCGGCGTCGTCCGCCGCGACGACGGTTGGGTGCACGAGGCCCCCAACCTCGGCTGGCGCGACGTCGCACTCGGGACGCGGCTGGCGGCGGTGCTCAGGCTGCCGGTGCAGGTGGCCAACGACGCCGAGCTCGGCGCCCTGGCCGAGCACGTCCGCGGCGTGGCCCGCGACGTCACCGATCTGGTCTACATCTCCGCCGACAAGGGCGTCGGCGGAGGCGTGATATCCGACGGCCGGCCGCTGCGCGGCACCCGCGGCTACGTCGGGGAGATCGGGCATCTCGTCGTCCGGCCGGGCGGGCGGCCCTGCTACTGCGGGTCGCGCGGCTGCTGGGAGACCGAGGTGGGGGAGGCGGCGATGTGCCGCGCACTCGGGTTGCCCGAGGACACGGCGCGCGGTGTGGTGGTGGCCGAGCTGCGGTCGCTGGAGACCAACGCCCGGCCCGGCCCGCTCGACGAGTTCGCCGAGTGGCTCGCCACCGGGTTGGTGACGGTCGTGAACATGATGGCCCCCGAGCTCGTGGTGCTGGGCGACCTGTTCACCGCGTTGCCCTCGGCCGTCGTCGGGCACGTGCGCGACCTCGTGCACGAGCGCAGCCTGGTCAGCCGGGCCGTCGGGGGGACGCGGATCGAGCTGAGCTCGCTCGGTCGCGACGCGAAGCTGGTGGGCGCGGCCGAGCTGGCCTTCGAACCGGTGCTCGGCGCCGTCTGAGGGTCCCTAGACTCCGATCATGAACCTGTTCCAAGGCGTCAACGCCGTGGTGAACGCGGCCGTGCGGCCGCTCGTCGCGTCGCGCCGGTGGGGGCCGCTCGTCGGCCGCTGGATGACGCTCGTCACCTACACCGGACGGCGGTCGGGTCGCACGTTCTCCGTCCCGGTGGGGTTCGCGGGCCAGGGCGACGAGGTCAAGATCGCCGTCCTGTTTCCGGAGCGCAAGACCTGGTGGCGCAACTTCCTGGGCGCCGGCGGGCCGGTGTCGTTGCGTCTGCACGGTGTCGACCGGGCCGGACACGCCGTCACGCACCGGGACGACCGGGGCCGCGTCACCGTGGCGGTGCGCCTCGATCCCGCCGCGCGCTGAGAGCTGTGGTGGGATCGGCCCGTGGATCTGGGAATCAGCGGGAAGCGGGCGGCGGTGGCCGCGGCCAGTGGCGGGCTGGGTTTCGCGAGCGCGGCGGCGCTCGCGGCGGAAGGGGTGCAGGTCACGATCTGCGGTTCTGATCCCGGCCGCGCCCGGGCCGCCGCAGAGCGGATCGGTGCCGCGTACGTCGTTGCTGACCTGACCCGCCCCGAGGAGGCCGCGCGCTTCGTCGAGGAGGCGGGGCCCGTCGACATCCTCGTCACCAACGGCCCCGGCCCGGCGCCGGGCACCGCACTCACCACCCCGGCGTCGGCGTACCAGGAGGCGCTGAACCGCAGCCTGCTCGCCGTCGTGCACATGTGCCTGGCCGCCGTGCCCGGGATGCGCGCGGCGGGGTGGGGCCGCATCGTCGCGATCACGTCGGCGGGTGTGCGCCAGCCGTACCCGAACCTGGTGCTGTCCAACACCGCGCGCGCCGGCGCCACCGGGTTCCTCAAGACCCTGGCCACCGAGTGCGCGGGCGACGGCGTCACCGTCAACTCGGTGCTGCCCGGCCTCCACGACACCGCACGGCTGCGCAGCATGAACGGCGGCAACCGGCCGCCCGGCCGGGTCGGCGAGCCGTCGGGCTTCGGGGCCGTCGTCGCGTTCCTGTGCTCCGAGCAGGCCCGTTTCGTCACCGGCACCGCCACTCCCGTCGACGGCGGGGCGAACCAGGGCCTGCTCTGAGGGTAACGTCGGCCCCGACCCGCGGGAGCCCACGATCCGAGGCTGAGAGGGCGGCAGGCCGGCCGTCGACCGTTCGAACCTGATCCGGTTAGTACCGGTGTAGGGAGGAACGCAGTGCCTGGCGTACCCAGAAGGACCATCCTCGGCGCACTCGCCGCCGCTCCGCTGCTCGCCGCCTGCGGCAGCAGCAGCGCACAGACCGTCCGCATCGCCCTGGACTGGACGCCCAACACCAACCACACCGGGCTCTACGTCGCCCAGCAGCAGGGCTGGTTCCGCGACGCGGGCCTCGACGTGCAGTTCCTGCCCTACAACTCCACGTCACCCGATACGCTCGTGTCGTCGGGCGCGGCGGAGTTCGGCATCTCGTTCCAGGACTCCTTCACCTACTCGAAGGCGGCCGGCGCCGACATCACCTCGGTCATGGCGATCCTGCAGCACTGGGGCACCGAGATCGGCGTCAAGGCCGGCCGGGCGGACATCACCTCGCCCAAGGACCTCGACGGCAAGATCTACGGCGGCTTCGGGGGGCCGGGTGAGCAGCCGAAGATGGCCGCGGTGATCAGGAACGCGGGCGGTCGCGGGGTGTTCACGACCGTCGTGCTCGGCACGTCGGCCTACGAGGCGGTGTACGCCGGGCAGGCCGACTTCACCGAGCCCTTCCTGGCGTGGGAGGGGATCGAGGCCGAGATGCGCGGCGAGCCGTTCCGCACGTTCGCCTACACCGACTACGGCTTCCCCGACGCCTACAGCGTGCTGCTGATGGCCCACTCGCCGTGGCTCGCGGCCCACCCCGACCAGGCCACCGCCTTCGTCCAGGCCGCCCAGCGCGGATACCAGCTGGGCGCGGACGACCCCGGCAGGGGCGCCCAGCTGCTGATGGACGCCAACCCCGGCACGTTCACCGAGCCCACGCTGGTCACCCGGAGCCAGGACATGCTCGCGGCGAAGTACCTCAAGGACGGGGCGGGGAAGGTCGGGTCGCAGACGGCCGGGATGTGGGCGGGCTACTCCGGCTTCGTGTTCGGTACCGGCACGCTGGCCGGGCCGGACGGCAAGCCGCTGACCGCGCGCCCGGACTTCTCGACGTGGTTCAGCAACGCGCACCTGACCACATGACCGAGCTGGATCGGCGAACGCGGCGTGCCCGATCGGTCGACCCGCGCGCGTCCGGGGCCCGAGCTGCGGACACCGACGGCGCCACTCGTGCGCACACCGACCCCGACTCGCGCGCACGGGCAGCCCGACTCGCGCGCACGGAGACCCCGACTCGCGGGGTGGGGTGGGTCGCGCGGCGGGTGGGGCCCCCGCTGCTGCTCGTCGTGCTCGTGCTCGTCGTCTGGCAGGTCTGCGTCACCGCGTTCGACGTCCGGCCGCAGGTGCTGCCCTCGCCGTTGCGGGTCGTCGAACAGGGGTGGGCCTACCGCGACCAGTTGTGGATCAACACGCTGCCGACGCTGCAGGTGACGCTCGTCGGGTTCGCGGTGTCGTTGCTGGTGGGGTGGGTGCTGGCGGTGGCCGTCGACTTCTCGCCGTGGCTCAAGCGCGCGCTGACGCCGCTGCTGGTGGTGTCCCAGACGCTGCCGATCATCGCCATCGCGCCTCTGCTGATCATCTGGTTCGGGTTCGGGCTGCTGCCCAAGGTCGTGGTGATCGCGCTGGTGACGTTCTTCCCGATTGCCGTCGGCCTGATCGAGGGGTTCGCCGCCACCGACCGCCAGGCCACCAACCTGCTGCGCAGCATGGGTGCGTCGCGGTGGGAGCAGTTCCGGCTCGTGCGGCTGCCCGGCGCGCTGCCGCGGTTCTTCACGGCGTTGCGCATCGGCATCACCTACGCCGTGACCGGCGCGATCTTCGCCGAGTACGTGGGCGCCACGGCCGGGCTGGGGATCTTCATGAACCTCCAGAAGAACTCCTTCCGCACCGACCTGGTGCTGGCCGCCGTCGTCGTCACGGCGGCGCTGTCGGTGGCACTGTTCGCGCTGACCTACGCCGTGGAGTGGCTCGTGATCCCCTGGAATCAGGTGGGGAACCGCGATGTCTGATCTCCAGGTCGAGGGCATCACGAAGGCCTACCCCGGGCTCCCTGTGCTGGACGGCGTCTCGTTCGATGTGGGTACCGGAGAGTTCGTGTCGGTGATCGGGCCGAGCGGCTGCGGCAAGTCCACGCTGTTCGACGTCGTCGCCGGGCTGGAGCGGCCCGACTCCGGGCGCGTGCTCGTCGACGGCACGGACGCCACCGGCCGCGTCGACCCGTTCGCCTACATGCCGCAGCAGGACCTGCTGTTCCCGTGGCGGACCGTCCTCGCCAACACGACGCTGGGGCTGGAGGTGGCCGGGATGCCGCGCCGGGAGGCGCGCGAGCGGGCGCGGGCGCTGTTCCCGACGTTCGGGCTCGCCGGGTTCGAGGATGCCCGGCCCGCGCAGCTCTCGGGCGGGATGCGGCAGCGGGCGGCCCTGCTGCGCACGGTGGTGCAGGACCGGTCCGTGCTGCTGCTCGACGAGCCGTTCGGCGCGCTCGACTCGCTGACGCGGACCGGCATGCAGACCTGGCTCGCCGACGTGCGCGCCGGCTTCGGCTGGACGGTCCTGATGGTCACCCACGACATCCGTGAGGCCGTTCTGCTCTCGGATCGTGTCGTGGTGCTGGGGCCGCGCCCGACGAGCGTCCGGCACGAGGTGGCGGTGGACCTCCCGCGGCCGCGCGATCTCGCGACGACCACGTCCGTGCGATTCTCGGAGATTGCCGCAGAACTGCTCGGAATGCTCAGTCTGAACGCTCTGTAATGCCGCCCCCACGCTGAGTGGGAATTTCTCGGGTCAGACGGGAATGGCGCTCGTGAGCGCGAATCGCTCGGGGCTGTGCACGTTGTCGAGATCCTCGACGATCGCGACGGTGTCGGGATGGTCGCGGCCCAGTAGTTCGGTGGAGTCGGTGACAGCGCGCTCGAACTCCCCGATCGCCTCCCGGGGACGTCCGAGATGCGCCAGGCATGCGGCCAGGGCACTGCGGAGCGCGATGGTGTGGGCGTGGGCACCGCCGAGCGTGTGCTCCGCGTCGTGCAGCGCCGTCTTCAACAGCGTCCAGGCCGACTCGACGTCGCCCGTGGCGGCCCGGGCCAGAGCCAGGTTCATGCGGGAGGTGAGGGTGTCGAGGTGCTCCGGGCCCAGGGTGCGGCGGCGCTCGGCGGTGATGCTGGTGGCGAGGTCGAGGGCCTCCTCCACGCGTCCGGCCAGCCGGAACGCCGTGGCCAGGGCCTCTCCGGCGGTGAGCGTGCGGGGATCGTCCGCGCCGAGGGCGTCCACGCGCGCGCGGTGGTTGCCGGTGAGGATGTCGATGCCCTCCGACCAGCGCCCCGCCTGCACGAGCGCCACGCCCAGGTTGCCGGCGACGGTGAGCGTGTCGTGGTGCACGGAGCCCAGTGTCACGCGGCACCCGGCGAGCGTCTCCACGAGAAGGGACACCGCGAGGTCGGGACGGTCGGCCCGCAGTCGCGCGGCGGCAGCCGTGTTCAGCTCGACGAGCGACCGGACGGCCTCCGGGCGCGCCTGATCGTCCGCGCTGCGGGTATCTTTCCTCGACCACCAAGCCATCGACGGCCCCCGATCTCTGTCGTCCTGTCGGAAACTACACCGGATGGCGGATCGTCAGAGGCAGATGTGGTGACGATGTGGACGAGGTCTCAGCACCATTCAGCAATTCTTTACCGCGGGTACTCGGCTGATGACCACGAGTGCCGGTATCCTGACCAGCGTGCGGCTCACGCGTAGTGCGGGCAAACACGGAATCGGCCGTGAGGAGATCCGACTGGTCCTCGCGGCGCCGCTGTGCACGGTCGAGCAGGGCGACACGGTGCTCCACATCGGGCTCACCGCGCGGCGCGATCTCCTCGAGGTGGTGGTGGCGCCGGGCGCGCAGCCCACGGTGGTGCACGCGATGCGGTTGCGGCCGGCGAACTACCGGCACATGCTGGGGCTCTGATGCAGCACCCCGTTACCGTCACCGACGCCGCCCCGTCCTTCCGCGAGGAGCAGGCGCACCGGCGCCGCGTCTACGTCGCGATCATGGTGGTGCACCTCGTCGGGTTCGCCGGTTCCTACCCGCTCTACCTGTGGCAGCCGTGGGCCGGAGCGGCCATGGTGCTGGCCACGGGCCTGCTGCCCTGGGTGGCGGTGGTCGTCGCCAACGGTGCTCCCCGTCGGCGGGCTGCTTCCCGGATCACGGTGAACCTGCCAGCACGACGATGAGCGTGCGGGGGCCGTGCACCCCCTCCACGCGCTCCAGCTCGATGTCGCTGGTGGCCGACGGTCCGCTGACGAACGTGGTCGGCCGCGTCGGGGCCAGCCGGGCCAGCAGCTCCGGCACCGTCTCCACCACCTGATCGGCGCGCACCACGCACACGTGCACGTCGGGCACCAGGGTGATCGCGCGCCTGCCCTGGTCGGGGGAGGCGTCCAGCGCGATGGTGCCGGTGACGGCGCACGCGGCGGCGCAGCCGGTGACGACGGCGGCGTAGCCGTCGAGCGTGGCGGCGTTGAAGCCCGTGTCGGCGGTGCCGCCGGGCCACCAGCCGTCGGGCAGGCCGGGCGGCACGACGACCGGACCGTCGACGCCGGCCAGGGCCCTGCGGATCGCGGCGGGCACGTCGCCCTCCGCGTCGATCACGGTGGCCTTGTAGTCCACGAGCCGGTCGGTCAGCAGCTCCAGCACGGCGGGGGAGCCGGGAGCATGCGTGCCCGTGCGGTGGTAGTCGCGCGGGATCTCGGGAGGGGGAGGGCTGCCGGCGGCGGCGTTGGCCCCGCGGATCCGGCGCAGCACGTCCTCACGGGCGGTCATCAGCTCGTCCCCACGTCTGCTGATCGGCGCGTGCCGCACGTTGTGGCCCCGGGGAGGGCGATGACGTGCGACTGCCGACGATCGCCGTTCCTGCTGCGCACCGCGGTGGCCGGTGATCGCAGCGAGCCGCACCGTTCGGCCCGGCCGGGGGCGCCCGCGTGCGTCCGGTGGCGACGGTGGGGCAGGTGCGAGGTAGTGGTCGTCGATCGCGGTGCGCCGCACGTCCGCGTCCCGGCGAGGGCGCCGGCGTGCGGATTCACGATGTGCCCCGCTCGCGCGCCCACCACTGCCGGAACGTCTCCGCCGGCGGGCGGGGGGCGTCGCGGCTCGCCGTCCACGCCGAGAGCGGCGGCGGTAGCGAGGAGATGCGGCCCGTGGAGCGGCCCAGCAGGCGGCCGAGCTTCGACGCCGTCTCCGCCGCGCCGAACCGGCCCGGCGTCGACATCACCCAGGACGCCGCGGCCATCGCCACGGCCTCGGCGCTCGGGATGCCCCCTCGGTTGGCGTCGACGTGCTGGGCCCGCAGCCGCACGAGGAGCGACGGGATGTCGATCCGGACCGGGCAGGCGTCGAAGCAGGCGCCGCAGAGACTCGACGCGTAGGGCAGCGAGGCGTTGTCCTCCACGCCCGTGAGCTGCGGCGACAGCACCGCCCCGATCGGTCCCGGGTACACCGAGCCGTACGCGTGGCCGCCGGCGCGCTCGTAGACGGGGCAGACGTTGAGGCACGCCGAGCACTTGATGCAGTGCAGCGCCGCGCGCCCCACCTCGTCGGCGAGGGTGGCGGTGCGGCCGTTGTCGAGCAGCACGAGATGGAAGGCCTGCGGGCCGTCGCCGGGGGTCACGCCCGTCCAGGCCGACGTGTAGGGGTTCATGCGCTCGCCCGTCGAGGACCGGGGGAGCAGTTGCAGGAACACCTCGAGGTCCTGCCAGGTGGGCACGACCTTCTCGATGCCCATGACCGTGATCAGCGTTTCCGGCAGCGTCAGGCACATCCGCCCGTTGCCCTCGCTCTCGACGACGAGCAGCGTGCCCGAGTCGGCGATCCCGAAGTTGGCGCCGGAGATCGCGACCTTCGCCCGCAGGAAGCGCTCGCGCAGGTGCTTGCGCGCGGCCATCGCGAGCAGTCGGGGTTCGGAGGTGAGATCCGGGTCGACGCCGGGCATCTCGCGCAGGAAGATCTCGCGGATCTCGGCGCGGTTGCGGTGGATCGCGGGCACCAGGATGTGGCTGGGCAGGTCGCCGCCGAGCTGCACGATGAGCTCGGCGAGGTCGGTCTCCTTGGCCTCGATCCCGGCTGCCTCCAGCGCCTCGTTGAGCCCGATCTCCTGGGTGGCCATGGACTTGACCTTGACGACCTCGGTCTCACCGGTGGCCTGCACGAGCTCCGTGACGATCGCGTTGGCCTCGTTGGCGTCGCGGGCCCAGTGCACCGTGCCGCCGCGGGCGGTCACCTCGCGCTCCAGGCGTTCCAGGTGCTCGTCGAGCCGCGCCATGGTGGCGGACTTGAGCGCCGATCCGGCCAGCCGCAGCTGCTCCCAGTCGTCCAGCTCGCCGACCACCGCGGCGCGCTTGGCCCGGATCGTCGACGTGGCGTGACCGAGGTTGCGGCGCAGCTGGGAGTCGCCGAGCGCGTCGCGGGCGGCGTCGGGGAAGGACTGCGTGCCGCGCAGGTGGCCCACGCCGCGCGGGGCGGGCACGCCGAGAAAGGTGCTGCTCATGGCCGCCCTCCGGGGGTCGTGCGCGGATAACGCTGTTCCGGCGACGATTGCCGCGCACGGGCGCCGGAGGCGCTCACGTCGACGCCAGGATCTCGGCGAGATGCAGGGTGCGGGTGCCCGACTGCAGCCGCGACAGCCCGCCCCCGATGTGCATCAGGCAGGAGGCGTCGCCGGCCGTGGCCACCTCGGCCCCGGTGGCCAGCACGTTGCGCATCTTGTCGGCCAGCATCGCCGTCGAGGTGTCGGCGTTCTTCACCGCGAACGTGCCGCCGAACCCGCAGCACTGGTCGGCGGCGGGCAGTTCCAGCAGCGTCATGCCGCGGACGTGGCGCAGCAGCCGCAGCGGCTTGTCGGCCACCCGCAGCATGCGCAGCGAGTGGCACGTCGGGTGGTAGGTGACGCGGTGCGGGAAGTACGCGCCGACGTCCTCGACGCCGAGCACCTCGACCAGCAGTTCCGAGAGTTCGTAGGTACGGGTCGCCACGGCCGTCGCGCGGTCGGCGAGCGCGTCGTCGCCGGCGCCGCGGGCCACCATCGCGTGCTGGTGGCGCACGGACCCGACGCACGATCCCGACGGCGCGACGATCACGTCGTACGGCTCGAACACCTCCACGTGGTGGCGCACGAGCGGCACCGCCTCACGCTGGTAGCCGGTGTTGGTGTGCATCTGGCCGCAGCACGTCTGGGCCGACGGGAACACCACCTCGTGGCCCAGCCGCTCCAGCAGCGTGACGGTGGCCTTCCCGACCTCGGGCGCCATCGCGTCGGCGAGGCAGGTGACGAACAGAGCGATCCGCACGGTGTGGTCTTACCACACGTGGCTAAGCTCTGCCGGTGCGAACCCACGAGAGGGTCCTGGCCCGGATCGAGGCCGACCTCGCCGCGGGCCGGCTCGCCCTGGGCGACCGGCTGCCGGGGGAGCGGGTGCTCGCCGAGCAGCTCGGCGTCTCGCGGCCGTCGGTGCGCGAGGCCGTGCGGGTGCTGGAGGCGATGGGGGTGGTCCGCACGGCCACCGGCTCCGGCCCGGACGCGGGCGCGGTCCTCATCGCCGACGCCGCCGCCGGTATCGGCGCGGCCCTGCGACTGCACGTGGCCACCAGCGGGCTCCCCGTGCGTGACGTCGTGGAGCTGCGGCTGCTCGTGGAGGGCTGGGGCATGCGGGCGGCCGCGGCGAGTGGCGACCCCGACGCGTTCGACCGGGCCACCGCCCTGCTCGACGGGATGGACGCGCCCGGCCTGGACGCCGACAGGTTCCTGGAGCTCGATGCCGCCTTCCACGAGACGCTGGTGGGTACGGCCGGAAACGTGCTGGTCACAGCGGTGATGACCGGCGTGCGTGGGGCCGTGCTGGCCTACGTCCGCGCCGGCGCGCGCACCGTCCCGGACTGGGACGCGATGGCCGTCCGCCTGCGCGCGGAGCACTGGGAGATCCTGACAGCGGTGCGGGAGGGGAAGGCGGACGATGCGGAGCGGGCGGTCCGAGCCCACATCGAGGGCTACTACCGCGACGCGGGCGTTTCCCTGACCTGACGAACGGCACTCTCGTCGGATAGGTACCGACGAGAGTGCCGTTCGTCGGAAGGGGAGCTACTGGTGCGGGCGGGTGGAGGTGCGCACCACCAGTTCGGGGTCGAAGACCACCTGCTGGTGCACGTGTCCCTCCGGTGCGCGGGCCTCGGCGATGAGGAGGTCCGCCGCCGTGCGGCCGAGCAGGTGGCGCGGCTGGCTCACCGACGTCAGCGGCACGGCGGCGGCCTCGGCGAACTCGATGTCGTCGTAGCCGACGATCGCCATGTCCTCGGGCACCCGCATGCCCAGGCGCACCATCTGCTGCAACAGCCCCAGAGCGAGCAGGTCGTTGGCGCAGAACGCGGCGGTCGGGCGGCGGGCGGCGGGCAGGCCGGCGAGCCGTTCGCCCGCGCGGCGGCCTTCGGCGACGTCGAGGCGGCTGGTCTCCAGGACCGTCAGGGTGCCGCGGCCGGCCCGGGTCAGAGCGCGTTCGGCGCCGGCGATGCGGTCGGCCACCTGGCCCAGCGTCCGCGGACCGCCGATGAAGGCGACGCGTTCGTGGCCGATGTCGAGCAGGTGGGTGGCGGCCAGGTCGCCGCCGAGCACGTCGTCGACGGTGACCGAGCACCGGTCCGGCCCCGCCCCCCGGTCGACGACGACGACGGGCATGCCGCGCCGGGCCAGTGCGGCGATGCCGGGATCCGCCGCGTCGGCCGGCGTGATCAGGACGCCCTCGACCCGTTGCTGTTCGAGCAGGTCGAGGTAGGCGGCCTGGCGGTGCGGGTCGTCGCCGCTGTTGCACAGGTACACGACGAGGCCCTGGGCGTCGGCGGTCTCCTGGATGCCGCGGGCGACGTCGGTGAAGAACGGGTTGGACGTGTCGAGCACGACGTAGGCCAGCGTGCGGCTGCCCCCGCCACGCAGCTGGCGCGCCGACTCGTTGCGGACGAAGCCGAGCGTCTCGATGGCGGTCTCCACGCGGCGGCGCGTGCGGTCACTGACCCGCTCGGGCCGGTTGAGCACATTGGACACCGTGCCGAGCGAGACGCCGGCGCGCGCGGCGACGTCCTTCATGCTCGGTGCAGACGGTCCGGACACGGTCCCCCTCGTGAAACGTGAGCAAGCAGGACAGTACTGCGGCCCTTGACGACGCGGCGACCGTGCCCTTATGGTCGCCTGGCTCACATCTTGAAACGTTTCATAACCGAGGTCAAGGGAGACCGATGGACCAGGTGCCACTCCTCGCGGTCGCCTCCGTCGCCAAGTCGTTCGGCGCGGTGGCCGCCGTCCGCGACGTGTCGTTCCCGCTGTACGCGGGGGAGATCCACGCGCTCGTCGGGGAGAACGGCGCGGGCAAGTCGACGATCGTGAAGATGCTCGCCGGGGTGCACCGCCCCGACACCGGCCAGATGCTGCTCGACGGCCGCCCGCTCGAGCTCGGCTCGCCCGCCGCCGCGATCGCCGAGGGCATCGCCGTCATCTACCAGGAACCCACGCTGTTCCCCGACCTCTCGGTCGCGGAGAACATCGTGATGGGTCGTCAGCCGCGCCGCTCGCTCGGCCGCGTCGACCACCGGGCCGCCTCGCGGCTCGCCGCCGACCTGTTCGCCCGGCTCGGCGTCGCGATCGACCCCGACCGGCCCGCCCGCGGCCTCTCCATCGCCGACCAGCAGATCGTCGAGATCGCCAAGGCGCTCTCGCGCGAAGCGCGCGTGATCGTCATGGACGAGCCCACCGCGGCGCTCTCGGGCGTCGAGGTGGAGCGGCTGTTCACCGTCGCCCGCTCGCTGCGCGACGGGGGCGCGGCCCTGCTGTTCATCTCCCACCGCTTCGAGGAGATCACCGCGCTCTGCGACCGCGTCACGATCATGCGCGACGGCCGGCACGTCTCCACCGACCCGCTCGACGCGATCGGGGTCGACGAGATCGTCCGCCGGATGGTCGGCCGCCCGCTCGACACGCTGTTCCCCAAGCGCGAGGTGCCCGTCGGGGACGTCGTCCTGGACGTCGACGGGCTCTCCCGCGAGGGCGTGTTCCGTGACGTGTCGTTCCAGGTGCGCGCGGGTGAGATCGTCGCGCTCGCCGGCCTCGTCGGGGCCGGGCGTTCCGAGGTGGTGCAGGCCGTGTTCGGCGTCGACCCGCGCGACGGGGGCACCGTCTGCGTCGGGGGCGTGGTCCTGCGGGCCGGCTCCCCGCGCGCCGCCATGGCCGCCGGCATCGCGCTCGTCCCGGAGGACCGTCGCCAGCAGGGCCTGGTGCTCGAGGCCTCCATCGAGCGCAACGCGACCTCCACCCGCTGGCGCTCGCTCGCCCGGTTCGGGCTGCTGTTCGGCGGCGCCGAGCGTCGTTCGGCCGCGGAGTGGACCGCGCGCCTGCAGACCAAGTACGCCCGCCTCGACGACCCGGTACTGCGTCTCTCGGGCGGCAACCAGCAGAAGGTCGTGCTGGCCAAGTGGCTCTCCACGGCGCCGCGCGTCCTGATCGTCGACGAGCCCACCCGCGGTATCGACGTCGGGACGAAGGCCGAGGTGCACCGGCTGCTCTCGGACCTCGCGGCCGACGGCGTCGCGATCGTCATGGTGTCCTCGGAGCTCCCGGAGGTGCTCGGCATGGCCGACCGCGTGCTCGTGATGCGTGAGGGTCACCTGGTGGCCGAGCTCTCCCGCTCGGACGCGAACGAGGAGTCGGTCATGCGAGCAGCGACAGGCCAGGTGGCGGCATGAGAGGCACCCGGCCGAGGGTCAGCAAAGCCACTTTGCGGCCACGAGATGACAGCAAAGTGGCTTTGCTGACATCGGGGGTGGGGCTGTGAGTGCACCTACCGCATCTCGTGTCGCCCTTGTCCTGCGGGCACGGGAGCTGGGCATCGTCCTCGCGCTCGCGGCGCTCGTCGTCGTCACCGCCGTGGTCAACCCGCTCTTCCTCTCCGGCCAGAGCCTCCGCGACCTGATGTTGGGCGCGGCGATCCTGGTGGTGATGGCCGCCGGCCAGACGGTCGTCGTGATCACCCGCAACATCGACCTCTCCGTCGGCTCCGTGCTCGGGCTCTCCGCCTACGCCGTCGGGTCGCTGCTGGAGGCCGCCCCGGGCACGCCCGTCGTGGTCGCGGTGCTGGTCGGGATCGTGATCGGCGGGGTACTCGGCCTGGTCAACGGCGCGCTGGTGCGGTTCGGCAACGTGCCGGCGCTGGTGGTCACGCTCGGCACGCTCTACGTCTTCCGCGGCGTCGCCTTCCTGTGGGCGGGCGGCCAGCAGATCAATGCCGACGAGCTGCCCGAAAGCTTCCTGTCCTTCGGCACGGCCACCGTCCTCGGCGTGCCGTGGCTGATCATCATCGCCGCCGTCGTGGTGCTGGCCACCGGTTACGTCCTGCGCAACCACCGCTCGGGCCGCGAGCTCTACGCCATGGGCTCCGATCCGGCCGCCGCCCGGCTCGCCGGCATCCCGGTGGGCCGCCGCACGCTCGCGGCGTTCGCCGTCAGCGGGGCGTGTGCGGGTCTGGCCGGCGTGCTGTTCGCGGCGCGCTTCGGCACCGTCGACGCCGCAGCCGGCACCGGCTACGAGCTCAACGTGGTGGCCGCGGTGGTGGTCGGCGGGGTCGCGGTGTTCGGCGGCAGCGGCACCGCCTACGGCGCCGCGATCGGCGCACTGCTGCTCACCACGATCGGCAGTGCGTTGCCCGTGCTCGGCATCGACCAGTTCTGGCAGCAGGCGATCGTCGGCGCCCTGATCCTGCTGGCCATCGGCACCGACCGGGCCGTCGCGGCCCGGGTCGCGGCCCGCCTGCGGAAGGAGTCCTCGCGTGTCTGACCTGCTCAAGAAACTCACCGGCTGGGACGCGGCGATCATCGCGGTGCTCGTGCTGTTCGTGATCGTCGCCGGGCTGGTGGTGCCCGACTTCGCCACCGGCCGCAACGCCGCGTTCATGGTGCTCGATCTCGCGCCGATCCTGCTGATCGCCCTGCCGATGACCCTGATCATCGTCACCGGTGAGATCGACCTCTCGGTGGCCTCGACCCTGGGACTGTCCAGCGCCGTCATGGGCGCACTGTGGGACGGCGGGATGTCGATCGAGGTGATCGTCCCGATCTGCCTCGTGCTCGGTGCGGTCCTCGGTGCCGTCAACGGGCTGTTCGTCACGGGATTCGGGCTGCCCTCGCTGGCCGTCACGATCGGCACGCTGGCGCTCTACCGCGGGCTCGCGTTCGTCGTCCTGGGAGACAGGGCCGTGGCCCAGTTCCCCGGCAGCTACACGGAGTGGGTCATCGGCAGCTCCGCCGGCATCCCGAACCTGGTGTGGCCGTTGCTGGTGCTGCTCCTCGTGTTCGGCACGGTCCTGCACGCGACGCCGCTGGGCCGCTCACTGTTCACGATGGGCGCCGGTGTCGACGCCGCGCGGTTCTCCGGCATCCGCGTGGCCCGCACGAAGTTCTGGCTCTACGTCGTGTGCGGTGCCGTCGCGGCGCTCGCCGGCGTGCTGTGGACCCTGCGCTACTCCAGCGCCCGCGCCGACAACGGCACCGGGCTCGAGCTCGCCGTGGTCGCCGCGGTGCTGCTCGGCGGGGTCTCGATCTTCGGCGGGCGCGGCACGCTCTGGGGGGTGCTGGGCGGCGTCACGCTGCTCGCCGCCGTGCAGAACGCGCTGCGCCTCGCCGACGTCTCCAACGAGGCGCTGCAGGTGGTCACCGGCCTGCTGCTCATCGTCAGTGTGCTCGCCCCCAACGCGGTGGGCGCGATCCGCTCCGCCGTAGCCCGTCGTCGCAACCGGCGTCCCCCGCCGCCGGCCGTCCCGGCTCCACCCGAGCCGCCCCCTGTTTCGTCCGACCCGTCACCGTCGCCGGCCGTCCGGTCCTCTTGAGAGGCATGCCCATGTCAGTTCGTCTGTCCCGTTTCCCGGGTCTGATCGCGCCCGTCGCGCTCGGCGCCGTCCTCGCCCTCGGGCTCACCGCGTGCGGTGGCACCACGAAGGACTCCTCCGCGGCCTCCGGCCCGGCGGCGTCCGAGAGTGGTGTCGCGAACCCGAACGCGCCGCTCAAGGACGGTCTCAAGATCGCCTTCCTGCCCAAGCAGCTCAACAACCCTTACACCGACATCGAGGTCGGTGGCGGCAAGGCGGCCGTCGAGGAGCTGAAGGGCACCTACAAGCTCGTCGGCCCCAACGACGCCAGCGCGTCGTCGCAGGTCAGCTACATCAACACGCTGATCCAGCAACAGCAGAACGTCATCGGGATCGCCGCCAACGACCCCAACGCCGTCTGCCCCTCGCTCAACCAGGCCCGCCAGGCCGGCATCAAGGTCGTCGCCTTCGACTCCGACGCCGCCAAGGAGTGCCGCGACGTCTTCATCAACCAGGCCACCACGCAGGGCATTGGCGAGCAGCTCGTGAAGATGGCGAGCCAGCTCGCCGGCGGGAACGGCGAGATCGCGATCCTGTCGGCCACGCCGAACGCCACGAACCAGAACGCGTGGATCGCGGTGATGAACACCGAGCTGAAGAAGCCCGAGAACGCGGGCCTGAAGCTCGTCGACACCGTCTACGGCAACGACGACGACCAGAAGTCGTTCCAGGAGGCGCAGGGCCTGCTGCAGCGCCACCCGAACCTCAAGGTGATCGTCTCGCCGACCACGGTCGGCATCGCGGCGGCGTCGCGGTACGTGTCGAGCTCCAGCTACAAGGGCAAGGTCGCGATCACCGGGCTGGGCACGCCGAACCAGATGCGGCAGTACGTCAAGGACGGCACCGTCACCCAGTTCGCACTCTGGAACCCGGCCGACATCGGCTATCTCGCGAGCTACGCGGGCGCGGCGCTGGCGTCGGGGCAGATCACCGGCAAGCAGGGCGAGACGTTCAAGGCCGGGAAGCTCGGTGACTACACGATCGGCGTCGACGGGGAGATCGTCCTCGGCCCGCCGACGGTGTTCACCGCGCAGAACATCGACCAGTTCAACTTCTGACGGGTCGAGGAGCCACACCGTGCGGTACTGCTTCCTGCTCCAGGTCCGGCCCGACCGGCTCGACGAGTACCGGCAGCGGCACCGCGCGGTGTGGCCCGACATGCTCCGCGCCCTCCGGGACTCCGGCTGGCGCAACTACTCGCTCCACCTGCGCGACGACGGCCTGCTCGTGGGCTACGTCGAGTGCGACGACCTCGCCGCCGCGCAGGCCGCCATGGCCGCCACCGACGTCAACACCCGGTGGCAGGCCGAGATGGCGGCGTTCTTCACCGGCCTGTCCGGCCGGGGGCCGGACGAGTCCTTCCTCGTGCTCGACGAGGTGTTCAGTCTCGATGACCAGTTGGAGTCGATCTCGTGAAAGACGTGAAGGCCGCGCTGCGTGAGCAGCGCATCGAGACCCCGTCGTGGGCCTACGGCAACTCCGGCACGCGGTTCAAGGTGTTCGCGCAGGCGGGGGTGCCGCGCACGCCGCAGGAGAAGATCGCCGACGCCGCGATGGTGCACCGCATGACCGGGGTCGCGCCCACCGTCGCGCTCCACATCCCGTGGGACCGGGTCGACTCCTACGAGGAGCTGGCCAAGTTCGCCGCCGACCAGGGCGTCGGGCTCGGCGTGATCAACGCCAACGTCTTCCAGGACGACGACTACAAGCTCGGCTCGGTCACCAACCCCGACCCCCGGGTGCGTCGCAAGGCCACCGACCACCTGCTCGAGTGCGTCGACATCATGGACGCCACCGGCAGCCGTGATCTCAAGCTGTGGTTCTCCGACGGCACCAACTACCCGGGCCAGGACTCGATCCGGGCCCGCCAGGACCGGCTCGCCGCGGCCCTGCGCGAGGTCTACGAACGGCTGGGGCCCGACCAGCGCATGTTGCTGGAGTACAAGCTCTTCGAGCCGGCGTTCTACACCACCGACGTGCCCGACTGGGGTACCTCCTACGCCCACTGCATCGAGCTGGGCAAGAAGGCCGGGGTCTGCATCGACACCGGCCACCACGCGCCGGGCACCAACATCGAGTTCATCGTCGCGTTCCTGCTCCGCGCCGGGAAGCTCGCGGCGTTCGACTTCAACTCCCGCTTCTACGCCGACGACGACCTGATGGTGGGCGCGGCGGACCCGTTCCAGCTGTTCCGGATCCTGTTCGAGCTGGTGTCCGCGGACGCACTCGCACCGGCGTCCGGAATCGCCTACATGCTCGACCAGTGCCACAACATCGAGGCCAAGATCCCCGCGATCATCCGCTCGGTGCTCAACGTGCAGGAGGCCACGGCCAAGGCCCTGCTCGTGGACCAGGACGCGCTGGCCACGGCCCAGGCATCCGGCGACGTGCTCGGCGCCAACGCGGTGCTGATGGACGCCTACAACACCGACGTCCGCCCCCTGCTCCGCGACCTGCGCGAGGAGATGGGTCTCGACCCCGACCCGATCGCCGCCTACCACCGCTCCGGCTACGCCGACCAGATCGTCGCCGACCGCGTCGGCGGCACCCAGGCCGGCTGGGGCGCATAGCGGCTCCGCCGCCCGTGCGCGGAAATCGTCGCCAGGGCAGCGATTTCCGCGCACGACCTCTGACCAGCACCTACCCCCGGAAGGGACCATGAGTCTCCAGGTAGTCCAGGACCTCCTCGCGCGGAGCAACCGGCTCGGCGCCGACCCCACCACCACCAACTACGCCGGCGGCAACACCTCCGCCTCCGGGACCGTCACCGATCCCGTCACCGGCGGGCCCGTGGATCTGTTGTGGGTCAAGGGATCCGGGGGCGACCTCGGCACCCTGATGGAGTCCGGGCTGGCCGTGCTGCGGCTCGACCGCATGCGTGCGCTCGTCGACGTCTACCCCGGCGTCGAACGTGAGGACGAGATGGTGGCGGCGTTCGACTTCTGCCTGCACGGACGTGGCGGCGCGGCCCCGTCGATCGACACCGCCATGCACGGGCTCGTCGAGGCCCCGCACGTCGACCACCTGCACCCCGACGCCGGCATCGCGATCGCCACCTCCGCCGACGGCGAGGCGCTGACCAAGGAGATCTTCGGCGACCGCGTCATCTGGGTGCCCTGGCGGCGCCCCGGCTTCCAGCTGGGGCTCGACATCGCCGCCGTGCAGCAGGCCCACCCGCAGGCCATCGGCGTGATCCTCGGCGGGCACGGCATCACCGCCTGGGGCGCGACGAGCGACGAGTGCGAGGCCAACTCGCGGTCGATCATCGCCACCGCCCAGCGGTTCCTCGACGAGCGCGGGGTGGCGGAGCCGTTCGGGCCCGTCCGCTCCGGCTACGCGGCGCTTTCCGAGGGGGAGCGGCACGCCCGCGCCGCCGCGCTGGCCCCGGTGATCCGGGGGCTCGCGTCCACCGACCGTCGGCAGATCGGCCACTTCACCGACTCGGACGCGGTGCTGGACTTCCTGGCCCGCGAGAAGCTGGCCCCGCTCGCCGCCCTGGGCACGAGCTGTCCGGACCACTTCCTGCGCACCAAGGTCGCGCCGCTGGTGCTCGACCTGCCCGCCGACGCGCCCCTCGACGACGCCATCGCACGGTTGAGAGAGCTGCACGCCGAGTACCGCGAGGCCTACGCGGCCTACTACGCCCGGCACGCCACCCCTGACTCCCCGGCCATGCGCGGTGCCGACCCCGCGATCGTCCTGGTCCCGGGTGTCGGCATGTTCAGCTTCGGCGCCAACAAGCAGACGGCGCGCGTGGCGGGCGAGTTCTACGTCAACGCCATCAACGTCATGCGCGGCGCCGAGGCGGTGTCGACGTACGCGCCGATCGCGGAGTCGGAGAAGTTCCGCATCGAGTACTGGGCGCTCGAGGAGGCCAAGCTCGCGCGCCTGCCGAAGCCGAAGGCCCTCGCCGGGCGCGTCGCGTTCGTGACGGGCGGCGGCTCGGGCATCGGCCGCGCGATCGCGGTGCGCCTGGCGGCCGAGGGCGCGTGCGTCGTGGTGGCCGACCGCGACGGGGCCACGGCCGCCGCGGTGGCCACGGAACTCGGCTCCACCGACGTCGCCGTACCGGTGACCGTGGACGTCACCTCCGGGGAGGCCGTCGCGGCCGCCGTGGACGCCGCCGCACTCGCGTTCGGCGGCGTCGACCTCGTCGTCAACAACGCGGGGCTGTCGATCTCCAAGCCGCTGCTGGAGACCACCGAGGCCGACTGGGACATCCAGCACGACGTCATGGCGCGCGGTTCGTTCCTCGTCTCCCAGGCCGCCGCGCGGGCGATGATCGCCGACGGCCACGGCGGCGACATCGTCTACATCGCCAGCAAGAACGGCGTGTTCGCCGGCCCCAACAACGTCGCCTACGGCGCGGCCAAGGCCGACCAGGCCCACCAGGTGCGGCTGCTCGCCGCCGAGCTGGGGGAGCACGGGATCCGCGTCAACGGGGTCAACCCCGACGGTGTCGTGCGCGGCTCCGGGATCTTCGCCGGCGGCTGGGGTGCGCAGCGCGCCGCCGTCTACGGGGTGGCGGAGGAGGACCTCGGAGCCTTCTACGCGCAGCGCACCTTGCTCAAGCGGGAGGTGCTGCCCGAGCATGTGGCCTCGGCGGTGCTGGTCCTCACGGCCGGCGACCTCAGCCACACCACGGGCCTGCACATCCCGGTCGACGCCGGTGTGGCGGCCGCGTTCCTGCGCTGACGCGCCCCGTGCGCGAATATCGCTGCCAGGACAGCGATATCCGCGCACGACCGACGAAGGAGTGACATGACCTCGGTCCTCGAGACACCGGCCGGCCTCACGCGGGTCGCCCCACGCCGCACCACCGTCGGCCTCGTCGCCGGCGGGCTCGGCGCGTACTGGCCGCAGTTCCCCGACCTGCTCCCGCAGCTGCAGCACTCCGCCCGCCGGGTGTCGGAGCGGCTGTCGGCCATCGGTGACATCGACGTCGTCGACGTCGGCTTCATCTCCGACGCCCAGGAGGGCGCGGCGGCGGCGGAGAAGCTGCGGGTGGCCGGCTGCGACCTCATCGTCGGCTTCCTGACCACCTACATGACGGCGTCGATGCTCGTGCCGGTCGCGCAGCGCAGCGGCGCCCCGGTGCTGCTGATCAACCTGCAGCCCACCGAGAAGATGGACCACGCCACGTTCGACACCGGCGCCTGGCTCGCCTACTGCGGCGCCTGCCCGCTGCCGGAGATGGCCAACGCCTTCGAGCGCGCGGGCGTCGACTTCCGGTCGGTGTCGGGCCACGTCGAGGACGAGCGCGCGTGGACGCGGATCGCGCGCTGGGTGAAGGCCGCCGGGGTCAAGGGGGCGCTGCGCCACGGCCGGCACGGGCTGATGGGGCACCTCTACCCGGGCATGCTCGACGTCGCCACCGACCTCACGTCGGTGTCCACGCAGCTCGGAGGGCACGTCGAGGTCCTGGAGTTCGACGACCTGCGCGTCCGCGTCGAGAAGGTCACCGACGCCGAGACCGCCGCCCGGATGGAGCTCGCGCGCGAGGTGTTCCAGCTCGACGAATCCGTGGTGGAGGAGGACTTCGCCTGGGGCGCAAGGGTGTCGGTGGGTCTCGACCGGCTCGTCGACGACTTCGCGCTGGACTCCTTGGCCTACTACCACCGCGGCCTCGACGGCGAGCAGCACGAGAAGCTCGGCGCGGGCATGATCCTCGGCGCGTCGCTGCTCACCGCCCGCGGCGTCCCGGCCGCGGGGGAGTACGAGCTGCGCAACTCCATCGCGATGCTCGTGATGGACCGGCTCGGCGCGGGTGGCTCCTTCACCGAGCTGCAGGCCCTGAACTTCGTCGACGACGTGGTGGAGATGGGCCACGACGGGCCCGCCCACCTGGCGATCAGCGCCAACCGGCCGCTGCTGCGCGGTCTCGGGGTCTACCACGGCAAGCGCGGGTGGGGCGTGTCCGTCGAGTTCGACGTGCAGCCGGGGCCGGTCACGCTGCTGGGTCTGGGGCAGCGCCGCGACGGCCGCTACGTCATGGTCGCCTCGGAGGGCACGGTCGTGCCGGGTCCGTTGCTGCGCATCGGGAACACCACATCGCGGGTCGACTTCGGCTGCGACCCCGGTGAGTGGACGGATCTCTGGAGCGCCTCGGGGGTGGACCACCACTGGGCCCTCGGCACGGGCCACCGCGCGGCGGAGCTGAAGGCCGTGGCCGAGCTCGTCGGGCTCGAGTTCGTTGCCGTGCGGGTGTAGGTGGTCGTGAGCGGAAATGAGGGCGGGAACAGCGTTATCTGCGCACGGGCGCCGGAGGCGCGCGTTGCGGCGGTCGACCTCGGGGCGTCGAGCGGGCGGGTGATGGTCGCCGAGGTCGGGCCGGGGCGTCTCGAGCTGACCGAGGTCGCGCGGTTCCCCAACGGCCCGGTGCGCGTCGGCAACACGTTGTACTGGGACGTGCTCGGCCTCTACCGCGGCATCCTCGACGGCCTGCGCGCCGCCGCGCCGCTCGACGCCGTCGGCATCGACTCCTGGGCCGTCGACTACGGCCTGCTCGACGCGTCGGGGGCGCTGCTGGGCAACCCCGTGCACTACCGCGACGCCCGCACCGACGGGGTCGCCGAGCGGCTGCCGGTTCCGGCATCCGAGCTCTACGCGACCACCGGTGTCCAGGTGCTGCCCTTCAACACGGTCTACCAGCTGGTTGCGGCGGCCGGCACCCCGCAGCTCGACGCGGCGCGCGAGCTGCTGCTGATCCCCGACCTGATCGGCCACTGGCTCACCGGCGCCCGCGCCGCGGAGATCACGAACGCGTCCACCACGGGTCTGCTGGACGCGCGGACGCGCACCTGGTCCAAGGACGTGATCACCCGCGCCGGGATCGACGCCGGCCTCTTCCCCGCCCTCGTGGAGCCCGGGACCCGGCTCGGTGACCTGTACCCCGACGTCGGAGTGGGGCCGGTTCCCCTGATCGCAGTGGGGTCGCACGACACCGCGTCCGCCGTGGTGGGGGTGCCCGCCGGCACCGCGCGGTTCGCCTACGTCGCCACCGGCACCTGGTCGCTCGTGGGGGTGGAACTGGACGCGCCCGTGCTCACCGAGGAGAGCCGGTCCGCGAACTTCTCCAACGAGCTGGGCGTCGACGGCACCGTCCGCTACCTGCGCAACGTCATGGGGCTGTGGTTGCTGCAGGAATGCCTCCGCGCGTGGGGCGACCCGGACCTGGCCCCGCTGCTCGCCGCCGCCGGACGCGAGCCCGCGCTGGCCGTGGTGGTGGACGCGGGCGACCCGTCATTCATCCCGCCCGGCGACATGCCCGCCCGGATCGCGGCGGCCTGCGAGAAGCTCGGGCAGACCCCACCCGGCACGCGCCCGGCCACCGTCCGCTGCATCCTCGACAGCCTCGCGCTGGCCCACCGCCGGGCCGTTCGGGAGGCGGTGGCGCTGTCGGGTCACGAGGTCGACGTCGTGCACGTGGTCGGCGGAGGAGCGCGCAACGACCTGCTGTGCCGGCTGACGGCCGACGCCTGTGGTCTGCCCGTCGTCGCGGGGCCGGTGGAGGCCGCGGCGCTGGGCAACGCGCTGGTCCAGGCCCGCGCCCTCGGCGTGGTGGACGGCGGCCTGCCGGAGCTCCGCGCCCTCCTGGTCGCCACGCAGGCGCTCACGCGCCACACCCCGTCGGGTGACGAGGCGGCCTGGGCGGCAGCGGAACGCCGCCTGCGTAGCTGACCTCATCCCACGCGAGGGCGATCACGGCGAGATGGTCGCCTGTTGATCACTTCGGGCGACCATCCGCCCGTGATCACCGCGGTGGACGGTGCCGCGGTTGATGGGCCGCCGTGAAGGGTCAGGAGGTGGCGGTCGGGTCCGGCGGCGGCGTCGGGGCGGGCTTCGTGGTGGTCGTCGCGGCCTCGGTGGTCGTCGGCTCCGCTGGAGTGGGCTTGGTGGTGGTGGCCCTGGTCGTGGTGGCCTGTGTCGTGGTGGCAGCGGGTGCCGCCGTGGTCGTGGTCGGCTGTGTCGTCGGAGCCGTGGTGGGTGTCGTCGTCGGTGTCGTGCTCGTCGGAGTTGTGGTCGGCGCAGTCGTCGGTGGCGTAGTGGGTGTCGTAGTGGTGGGTGTCGTCGTCGGGGGCACGGTCGTCGGCGGCACCGGGCCCGGCGGGACGGTCCCGGGTGCGCCGGACGCAGGCGGGACGGTGCCCGAGGCGGCGGGCGGGGTGGCGGCTCCACCCCCGGAGCCTCCGGAGGCTGTTGTGCCGGCTGATCCTGCCGGCCCGGCAGGGCTGCCTCCACCAGAGGCACCGGTGGCACCACCACCGCCGGCCGCCCGGGAGCTGCCCGCCTGCGGAGATGCGGGGGCGGAGACCCCGAAGTCCGCGAGCGGTGTGGTTCGGGCGACGGAGACGATCGAGGTGCCCAGCGGCACGTCGCGTGCGGCGGCCGCCGGCCCCCCGACGACCGGTTCACCGCCATCCGGCGGCGCCGCCTCGTACGGTGCCGGGCCGGCCACCGCGTAGGTGTAGGGGGTGCTTGGGCCGGTGGCGCCGCCGGGGTTCAACTGGGCGGCCAGGACGACGACGCCGCTGACGCACGCGGCGGAGACGGCGACGGGCAGTGCGCGTCGTGCCCAGCGCAGCATCGCCGCCCGCTGCAGCACGGTGGCCGGGGCCGGCACGGTGACGTCGGCAGCAAGCCGGGTGGCCATGTCGCCGAGCGCCTCGGCCGTCCAGTCGTAGCGGGGGTCGAAGGACTCGTCCCCGCTGGTTTCGTCACTGCCGGGCTCGTCGGGCCACGTCAGCGGGCCCACGAGGGAGTCGAATGCGGTGTCCAGCAACCACTCGACGGCGCCGGGGGTGGTGCCGCTGCGCCGCGCCAGTTCGGCGACGGTCACGTCGCCCATGTAGTGCAGGACGATCGCGCGCCGCTGCGACGCCGGGAGACGGTGCAGCGCGTCGAGGACCACGGCCTCCTCGGACTCCTCGGTGATGGCTGACGGCTCGGGGGTACGGCGACGGAACGGGAGCTCACGGCGTGTACCCGCGGCGACGCGCAGCGCGGTCCAGCGCACCCAGCCCATCGGGTCGGCCGTTCTGCGCACCGACGCCCACGACTGCCAGCAGCGCACGAACGCCTCGTCCACGGCCCACCGTGCGGTGTCGGCGTCACCGGTGATGGCGCGCAGCTGCGAGCTCAGCCACGGGTACGCGCTCTCGAAGAACGCGTCGAACTCGGCCCGAACATCAGTCGGTTCTGGCACCGCTGCCCCCTGGATCGCCCATCCGCAGGACGGTGCTCGTCACGGACGGCCACAGCGTTACGCCGTCAGAAGACCACGATGCCGCGGAGGTTGCGGCCGGCGTGCATGTCCTCGAAGCCCCGGGCGATCTCGTCGAGGGTGTAGCGGGTGGTGATCAGCTCGTCGAGCTTGAGCGATCCCTCCTGGTAGAGGCGCAGCTGGGCGGGGATGTCGGCGGTGGGGGCGGAGGCACCGAACAGCGAGCCCTGCAACCGCTTCTGGTAGAGCACGAGCTCGGTGAGCGGGATGTCGCCGTCGCGGGTGCGGGTCTCACCCAGCCCGACGACGACGCAGGTGCCGGCCTTGCGGACGGCGCGGAGCGCGGCGCCGACGTGGGCTCCGGTGGTGACGCCGACCGTGACGATGGCGGAGTCGGCGCCCTGCCCGTTGGTCAGCTCGCGGCCGATCGCCGTGGCCTCCTTGATCGTCTCGACGGCGTGGGTGGCGCCCAGCGTCAGCGCCTGCTCGCGCTTGAACGCCACGGGGTCGACGGCGATCACGGCGGACGCGCCCGCGTGTGCAGAGCCCTGTACGGCGTTGATCCCGATCCCGCCCACTCCCATCACGATGACGACGTGCCCCGGCCGGACCTCGGCGGAGTTGACGGCCGCACCCCATCCGGTGCCGACGCCGCAGCCGGTGAGGCACGCGGCTTCCAGCGGGATCCACGGGTCGATCCGCACCGCGGAGGCCACCGACACCGTGGTGTGCTCGACGAACGTCGAGATGCCGCTCATCTGGCCCGTCGGCTCGCCGTCGA
Source organism: Mycobacteriales bacterium (assembly GCA_038231335.1). GTDB lineage: Bacteria > Actinomycetota > Actinomycetes > Mycobacteriales > Pseudonocardiaceae > Pseudonocardia. The sequence goes on along the minus strand of JBBRLM010000063.1, from coordinate 9,771 downwards.
GGCTCAGGCGGAAGCTCGTGGGGTCGTCCCAGCGGGCGTTGGTGGCCAGCGACGCGCCGAGGTCGCACAGGTTCTGCCGGCCGGTGGCACACCAGCGGCAGCGCCCGCAGCTGGGCAGGAACGAGAAGACGACGTGGTCGCCCTCGGCGAACCCCGTGGTGTGCGGCCCGACGGCCTCCACCACGCCGGCGCCCTCGTGGCCGCCGGCGAACGGCAGCTTCCCGACCTTGAGGTCGCCGGTGGCGTGGTGGTCGTCGGAGTGGCACAGGCCGCTGGCGACCATCCGGACGCGGATCTCGCCCTGGCGGGGATCGTCCACCTCCAGCTCGACGACCTCGTAGACCCCGGGGACCTGTCTCAGTACTGCTCCTCGCGTCCGCACGCGGGGAGTATCACCCGACCGCCGGTGATCGTGTGCACCGACGGCACGAGCGTGGTGGCCTTCTCCGGCGGCTCCGCGGTGCCGGTGTTGCGGGCCCAGCGCGGGTGCGCGCCGCCCGCCACGACCAGCCGCAGCCGGTGCCCGGCGACCAGCCGGTGGGCACAGGGGTCCAGTTCGAGCCGCAGGACCCCGGGCTCCCGTGCCGGACCGAGCCGCACCAGTGCGTCGGAGAAGTTCGACGACCGGCCCGTCACGTCGACGTCGCAGAGCCGGACGAACACGTCGGCGTGCGGGTTGTCGGTGCTGTGGTCCAGCTCGACGACGGGCGTGCCGATCACGTCGAGGTCGGCGGCCAGCGGCTCGGTGGTGAACGTGACGACGTCCGGACGGGCCTCCAGCGCGCGGTTGTCGCGCACTCCGTTCTTCCCCTGCAACAGGCGCCCACCCACCGAGGGCGTCGGGTCGGCGGGGTCGTAGCGGAGGGTGGCGGACACGGGGCCCGGGGCGGTTCCGAGCGCACCACCGGCGCCCAGGTGCCGCACCTGTGGGGAGGCCGGCGGCGGCCACGCCGGCAGCTCCCGCCACTCGGCGGCCCCCGTCACGTGGATCCGTACGGGCGCCGGGCGGGTGCGGCCGGTGGCGCCGGCGAGGTTCTCGTCGAACCAGGCCAGGGTCTCGCGGGCGACGACCGCGCCGCCGGACGTGGCCGTCTGGAGGTGGGTCCACGGACCCACGGTCAGAGCGACGTCGGCGCCGCGCCCGTGCAGCGTGTCGTACTGCTCGATGGTGTCGCGCAGGAACAGGTCCTGCCAGCCTCCGACCAGCAGGATCGGGATCTCGACCTTCGCGAGGGCCTCCCGGGCGCTGCGCGGCGTCCAGTACGGCGCCTCGCGGTCGGGGTTCGCCACCCAGTCCGGGTACCAGGGCGCCCGATGGTCGGTGAGGCGGTCGCCGGCCGCCCCGAGGGGCAGCTCGCCGTACGCGGCGAGTACGCCGCGGGCTCCGCGGATCCGCGCCACCATCTGGGAGAGCAGCCCGTCGACGTCCTCCTGCCGCGCGACCATGTTGCTCCAGCTCAGGAAGTCGGCGAGGGAGAACGCGCCGTCGCCGTAGACAGGGGCGGAGATGTCGTGCGGCCCCACCACGACGACCGCGGCCTTCAGCTCCGGAGGCGGATCGGCCATCAACGCCCACTGGGTCCAGCCGAGGTAGGACCCGCCGCTGGTGGCCAGCCGCCCGTCGAACCAGTCCTGCTCGCGCAGCCAGCCGACGGTGTCGTGGGCGTCGTCGACGTCGGTGGCGAACGGGTCGAACGAGCCGCCGGAGCCGAACGTGCCCCGGCAGCTCTGCACGAGCACGTGGTAGCCCCGGGCGGCCAGCATGCGCGACGACGTGGCGTCGAACGGGCCGGTGCGGCCGTAGGGCGTGCGGACGAGCACGGTGCCCAGGGCGTGGCCGGTGGTGGGCACGAAGTGCTCGCCCAGCAGCACCACGCCGTCGCGCATCGGTGTGCGTTCCTCGCGGCGGGTGTAGCCGGTGCGGGCGGCGGGGAGTCCGAACAAGCGGGTGACCAGTGTGTCGGCCGCCCGTGCAGTCCTTGTCGTCATGGCCTCATCCTCTCTCGTCAAACGGCGGCGCGTGATTTACGGTCAGGTCTGACTGCAATCGACGGCCCTCCGGTCCGGGGGCCGTCACGGAGGTGTCATGGCCGACAGCGACCTGGTGGACAAGACCGCGCACGCGGTGGTCGAGTCCCACGATCCCCGCTCCACCCCGCGCGAGGAGATGCTCGGCGCCGTCTACGACGCGGGCCTGGCCTGGGTGCACTTCCCGGTCGGGCTCGGCGGCCTCGGAGTCTCCCGTGGTCTGCAGGCCACGGCCGATACGGTGCTCCAGGGCGCCGGCGTGGACAACGCGTTCTTCCTCAACCCGATCGGCCACGGCATGGCCGCGCCGACGGTGCTGGAGCACGGCGCACCGGAGCTCTCCAAGGAACTGCTGCGCCCACTGGCCACCACCGAGCACATCTGGTGCCAGCTGTTCTCCGAGCCCGGCGCCGGCTCCGACCTGGCTGGTCTGGCCACGTCCGCGGTCCGCGACGGCGACGACTGGGTGATCAACGGCCAGAAGGTCTGGACCAGCCTCGCCCACGTCGCCCGCTACGCGCTGCTGCTCGCGCGCACCGATCCCGACCAGCCCAAGCACAAGGGGCTGACGTACTTCGTGCTCGACATGGCGGCCCCCGGCGTCGAGACGCGACCGCTGCGGCAGATGACCGGCCAGGCCGAGTTCAACGAGGTCTACCTCTCCGACGCGCGTATCCCGGACTCCCACCGTCTGGGTGCGGTCGGCAACGGCTGGCGCGTCGCGATGACCACGCTGATGAACGAGCGCTCGGCCATCGGCGGCACGTCGTCGGTGCGCGGTGCCGGCGCGATCGCCGACGCCACCGAGCTGTGGGCGCGCTACCCGCAGCGGCAGACGCCGGTGCTGCGCGACCGCCTCGCCGCCCTCTGGACGCGGGCGGAGGCGCAGCGGCTCACTGACGAGCGCGCCCGGCGGTCCCAGGGCTCCGGGCAGCCCGGGCCCGAGGGGTCGATCGCGAAGCTCGTGTCGGCGGAGCTCAACCAGGACGTCTACGAGTTCGCCATGGAGCTGCTCGGCCCGGAGGCCACGCTCTACGGCTCCTACGAGCTGCGCCAGGACGTCCCGCGCGAGGAGTACCGCGGTCCGCTGCAGCAGCGGTTCCTGCGCTCGCGCGCCAACACCATCGAGGGCGGCACCTCCGAGGTGCTGCGCAACATCCTCGGCGAGCGGATCCTGGGCCTGCCCGGTGACCTGCGTGCCGATTCCGGCAAGGCGTGGAAGGACATCCCCCGTGGCTGAGTTCGTGTTCAGCGCCGAGCAGAAGGACCTCCGTAGCGGGGTCCGCGACTTCCTGGCCAAGGCGTCCGACGAGGCCACCGTGCGCCGTCTGATGGAGACCGACGCCGGCTACGACCCCGCCACCTGGGCCCGGCTCGGCGGCGAGCTGGGCGTGCTCGGGCTCGCGGTGCCCGAGGCCCTGGGCGGCGCCGACGGCACGCTCGTGGACCAGGCCGTCGTCGCCGAGGAGTTCGGGGCGGCGCTGCTGCCCGGGCCGGTGCTCGGCACGGTCGGTCTCGCGATCCCGGCGCTGGTGGCGCTGGGAGAGGACGTGTCGGCGTTCGTCGAGGGCACCCGCACCGCCGCACTCGCGGTGCCCGACCGCGCCGGTCGCTTCGACCCGTCGCTGGTGACGGTCACGGAGTCGGACGGGACGCTGACGGGCGAGGTGGCGCAGGTCGTCGACGGTTCCGCGGACGTCCTGGTCGTCGCCGCGCGCACCTCGGACGGCGTCGGCCTGTTCGCGGTGGAGGACGCCACCCGCACGTCACTGTCCACACTGGACCAGACGCGCCGCCAGGCCACCGTCCGTTTCGACGCCACGCCCGCGCGGTTGCTCGCGGCCGACGCCGCACCCGCGGTCACCCACGCGTTCCGGGTCGGCGCGGCGCTGCTGGCCGCCGAGCAGGTGGGCGGAGCGCAGAAGCTGCTCGACCTCACCGTCGCCTACGCGGGCACGCGCCTGCAGTTCGGCCGCCCGATCGGCTCGTTCCAGGCCGTCAAACACCGCTGCGCCGACATGCTGGTCCTGGTCGAGCACGCCCGGTCGACGGCCTACCACGCGGCGTGGGCGTTGCAGGACGGGCTGGACGATCCCGACCTGGCCGTCAGCATCGCTCAGGCCACCTGCTCGGAGGCCTACCAGCGCATCGCGCTCGACTCCGTGCAGCTGCACGGCGGCATCGGGTTCACCTGGGAGCACTCCACGCAGCTCTACGTGAAGCGGGCCGTCACCGACGCCGCGTTGCTGGGCAGCGCCACCGAGCACCGCGAGCACATCGCGGCCGCCGTGCTGGACACGGCGACAGCGAACGGCGCCCTGGTGGTGGCGGCCGGCTGAGGCCCCGAATCCGCCACCCCGCCACCTCGCCACCTGTCACGGGCTGTTCCCGACGGCCCTCCGACAGCCACACGTGACCATCTGGCGGCTGTGTGGGGGCCGTGGGGGGCGTCAGAGGGCGCGTTCGAAGGCCGCCAGCGCCGTCTCGTCGAAGAGCACGAATCGCACCTCGGTGACCGAGGTCGGGGTCGCGTGGACCGTCGCCATCGCGATCCGGGCGGCGTCGTCCAGCGGCCACCCGAAGATGCCCGTCGAGATCGCCGGGAACGCGACGGTGGCGGCGCCGAGCTCGTCGGCCACGCGCAGCGACTCGCGGTGGCACGACGCCAGCAGCGCGGAGCGGTCCTCGGTGGTCGTGAAGACCGGCCCGACCGTGTGGATCACCCAGCGCGCGGGCAACCGACCCGCGGTGGTGGCGACGGCGTGGCCGGTCGGTAGGCCGTCGCGGAGGTCGTTGGCGCGCCACGCTCGGCAGGCCCTGAGGATCTCCGGCCCTCCCCGCCGGTGGATGGCGCCATCCACTCCGCCGCCCCCGAGCAGCGACGAGTTGGCGGCGTTCACGATCGCGTCGGCCGACACGGTGGTGATGTCGCCGAGCTCCAGTTCGATCCGGGTCACGGGCCGATTCTCGCGCGGCGCGTCATCATTTCTGGTGACACGCCGGTGGAGGTGCTAACTCTGCAGGTCACGGCGGCGATGAGCAGGACATGACCGCCATCACTCCCGGCCACCCGGCGGCGCCGGGACCCGCGTTGACCGCCGCCCCCTGGGCCGGCCGCCTCATCGGCCTCGCGTTCGTCCTCACCGTCGCCCTGTTCCTGGTCGCCCTCGCCACTCTCTGAGCCACCCGCTTGGCCCCACGGCACGGTGCACCGTAGGAATAGCCGGTGAACCGGCGCGATACTGCTGACCCGTCTGCCCGTCGGACTCGCCGCTCGCAGCGGGAATCCCGGTCGGCCGGCGGAAGGACGAGCCTGCCCCGCGGCCGGGTGCTCGCCCTCGGCGGGCTCTCCAGCTTCGGCCCGCTGGCGCTGGACCTCTACCTGCCCGCCCTGCCCCAGCTCACCGCCGACCTACGCGCCACCGAGGCCGCGGGCCAGCTCTCGCTCTCGGTCTGCATGATCGGCCTGGCTCTGGGCCAGCTGCTGGTGGGCCCGCTCACCGACCGCGTCGGCCGCCGGATCCCGCTGCTCGTGGGCGTCGGGCTCTTCGCCGCCACGGCCGGGCTGTGCGCCATCGCGCCGTCGATCGAGCTGCTGCTCGTGCTTCGGCTGCTCAGCGGGCTCGCCGGGGGCGCGGGGCTGGTGATCGCGCGGGCCATGGTGCGCGATCTCTACGACGGCGCCCTCGCGGCGCGCATGTTCGCGCTGCTGATGCTGGTGAGCAACATCGCCCCGGTCGCGGCGCCGCTGCTCGGTGGTCTCGTGCTGCGCGTCGCCGACTGGCGAGGGGTGTTCCTCGTGCTCGCGGTGGTCGGGGTGGTGCTGCTCGGGGCCGCGCTGACCCAGGCCGAGACGCTGCCGGTGGAGCGTCGTCGCACCGGCGGGCTGCGCACGGTCGTGACGGTGCTGCGCGACGTCGTGCGGGACCGTCGGTTCATCGTCCCCGCGGTGGTCCAGGGCATCGGAGTGTGCGGGATGTTCGTCTACATCGCGATGGCGAGCTTCGTGCTGCAGGGCACCTACGGTCTCGACGCGCAGGGTTTCGCAGTCGTGTTCGGCGTGAACGCGGTGGCGATCGTGCTCGTCGGGCGGCTCAGCGCGGTGCTCGTCGGCCACGTCGGGCCGCGACGGCTCCTCGCGGCCGGTGTGGTCGTCGCGTTGCTCGCCGCGGTGGCGATGCTGGTGGGGGTACTTCTGTCGCGGTCGGTCTGGGCACTGCTGCCGCCGCTGCTCGTGCTCGTCTCGTGCACCGGCGTGATCATGCCCAACGCCACCGCGCTGGCGCTGGCCGACCAGGGCCGCGCCGCGGGCACGGCGTCCGCGGTGATCGGGCTGCTGCAGTTCGCGTTCGCCGCCGTCGTGCCGCCGCTGGCCTCGCTGGGTGGGGTGACGCCGCTGGTCATGGCGATCACGATCCTGGCCACAGCCGTCGTGGCGGCGCTGGTGCAGTTCGGGGTGCGGGTGCGCGAGCCCGCTCCTACCGCCTGATCTGCTCGGCCCGGCCTCGCAGGTGGGCGAGCTGGGCGTCGTCCTGGGGCAGGGTCAGGGCGGCGCCGTAGGCGGCGAGTGCGTCGTCGGTCCGACCCAGCCGGGCCAGCAGCTCGGCGCGGGAGGCGTGCAGGAGCGGGTAGTCGTCGAGGCCGGTGAGCGCATCGACAGCGGCGAGACCCGCCGCCGGGCCGTCGCGTTCCCCGAGCGCGACGGCCCGGTTGAGCCGCACCACCGGGGTGTCCTGCACGGTGAGCAGCACGTCGTACCAGGACAGCACGGCGGTCCAGTCGGTGTCCGTGTAGCGCGGGGCCAGAGCGTGGCAGGCCGCGATCGCCGCCTGCACGACGTAGGGATCGGGACGGTCGGGGGAGCGGCGCAGGCCCTCGCCGACCAGGATCACGCCCTCCTGCACGAGTTCGGCGCGCCACCGTCCGCGGTCCTGGTCGGCGAGCAGCACCGGACGACCGTCGGCGTCGTGGCGGGCGGCGCGACGGGAGTCCAACAGCAGTTCCAGCGCCAGCAGCCCCAGCACCGAGGCCTCGCCGGGCATCAGCTCGCGCAGCAGCCGGGTGAGCCGCAACGCCTCGTCGACGAGCGCGGGCCGTGGCGCCGCCGTCGGGCCGTAGCCCTCGTTGAACAGCAGGTACACGGTCGAGAGCACGCCGCGCAGCCGGTCGGGCAGCTCGTGGTCGGCGGGCACGCGGTAGGGGATGCCGGCGCGGGCGATCTTCTGCTTGGCCCGGGTGAGCCGCTTGGCCATGGTCGCCTCGGGCACCAGCAGAGCGCGGGCGACCTCGGGCGTCGAAAGCCCGCACAGCGTCCGCAGCGCGAGCGCCACCTGCGTCTCGACGGCCAGCGCCGGGTGGCAGCAGGTGAAGACGAGGCGAAGGAGGTCGTCATAGTCCTCAGGAGGCCCGGACAGCTCCACGGCCTGGGCCTCCTTGCCCGTGCGCGCGGCCTCACGCCGGATGACGTCGATCGCGCGCCGGCGGGCGGCCAGGGTCAGCCAGGCCCGCGGCTCCTCGGGCACGCCGTCACGGGGCCAGGTCTCCAGCGCCCGGACCGTGGCGTCCTGCACGGCGTCCTCGGCCAGCTGCAGGTCCCCGACCTGGCGGATCAGCGTGGCCAGCACGCGCCTGCCCTCGTCGCGCACGAGGCGGACGAGGGCGGCGCGGGCGTCGAGCTCGGGCACTCAGCCCCCGAAGTCGATGACCGGGCGCACCTCGACCGCACCGGCCCAAGCCCCCGGGATGGTGGCCGCGACCTTGACGGCCTCGTCGAGGTCGGCGCACTCGATCAGGTAGAAGCCGGTCAGCGCCTCCTTCGTCTCCGCGTAGGGTCCGTCGGTGGTGACGACGTCACCGCCCTTGCCGCCCTGCACGCGCACCGTGGTGGCGGTGGAGGTCTGGTAGAGGGCGGCGCCACCGCGGATCACGGCGGCGGCGGCCTCGCCGAACGCGTTGTACTCCTTCATCTCGGTGCCGTACTCCGGAAGCGTCCAGTCGACGTCGGCGGAGTAGATGAGGGCGGCGTACTGGGGCATGGCGTGCTCCTCGGGGGTGGGGTGCGCCGAAGCGGTTCCTCGGCGTCAACCTAGGGACGAACGGGCACGGCGCGAAAGGACAACCCGTGAGAATTGCTTCGTTGCTGCCGGCGGCCACCGAGATCGTGGCAGCCGTCGGACTGGCGGACGACCTGGTGGCGGTGACGTTCGAGTGTGACCACCCGGCCGGGATCCGCGACCGGTTGCCCGTCGTGGTCGACACCGCGCTGCCCGCCGGCCTCACCCCCGGCGAGATCGACGCGGTGGTCCGCGACCGGGTGGTCCGCGGGCTGCCGATGTACGCGGTGGACGCCGCCGAGCTGGGCCGGCTCGCCCCGGACCTCATCCTCACGCAGGACCTCTGCCGGGTCTGCGCGCTGCCCGCGGGCACGGTCGAGGACGCGCTCGCCGCGATCGGTTCCGACGCCGACGTGCTCTCGATCGACCCCCACACCGTGGACGACGTGCTGGCGACCATCGCTTCGGTCGGCCTGCGAGGCGGGGCACCGGAACAGGCGTCCGTGCTGGTCGCCGCGCTGCGGTCGCGCCTCGCCGCCGTCGCCTCCGCGGTCGACGGCCTGGCGCGGCCGCGCGTCCTGGTGCTGGAGTGGACCGACCCGCCGTTCCTCGCCGGGCACTGGGTGCCCGAGCTCGTGCGGCGCGCCGGCGGTGAGCCGGTGGCGGGCATCGAGGGCGGCCGGTCGGTGACCGCGACCTGGGAGGAGCTGGCCGCACTCGACGTCGACCTGGTGCTGGTGGCCCCGTGCGGGTTCGACCTCGCCGCGGCGGTGGAGCAGTCGGAGGTGGTGCGGGAGAAACTGCCGGGCGTGCCGGTCGTTGCGATCGACTCCGCCGCCTACGTGGTGCGCGCCGGCCCGCGCCTGGTGGACGGGATCGAGGCGCTGGCCTGGGCGCTGCACCCCGACGCCGTGGCGCCTCCGCCGGCCGGGCGGGTCCTGCCGCAGCGATGATTCCGGCTGGCTCGCGGGTCTTGTCCTGGTGTCGTACGTCCCCCCATGTGAGGCCCGCGGCCTGCTCGACACGAGGCCCTACGGCCGCGGCGGGGCGTGGGAGGACAAGCCCGAGGGGCACCGCTCGTGCTGGTTTCGGCGAACGGGCGAGGACGGGGACGTCACCCCGGCCCGACCAGCCGCCCGGTGCCGCAGCGGACCCGCTGCGGCGCGCCCCCAGTGGAGACCCTCGGCCGGCACGGCGATCACCACTGGGCGGAGGGTGCTGGTGCGCGCGGACGGTCGAGGCAGTTGCGTTCAGGCGGCCGAGGCCCCGGCGGTGACGGCCGCCTGTGTCCGCCCCTCGGCCCGTTCGGGCGGCGTCGGTCCCGACGTCGCCGAGCTGCTTCGACGAGGCAGGGCGCCTCGCGGCAGGTGAACCGATCAAGCGTGCGGCGTCGGACCTCGAGGTCGTGCGTGGCCTGTGGGTACGACGTTACTGCAGCGGTGAGGCCAGTCGGTGGTGGCGCGGCTGCGGGGGTTGAAGATCGTTGTGGGTCGCACATCCGCGCCCGGGTGAGGACGTTCTCGTGCGGCCCGTGACGATCATCCGCCGTCACGGTTGCGTGTCTGGTGGAGGCGCCGGCGTTGCCTGGGCATGCCGGTGGAATCGGCATCACTGGTGCGGTGTCGGTTCCACCGGCGGAGGTCAGAACGGTGGTGGGTCGTTGTTCGAGGGGGTCGGTGGACCGGCCCGC
>JBBRLM010000062.1:0-39873 GCA_038231335.1 Mycobacteriales bacterium | reverse complement strand
GGTGGTCAAACGGGCGATCTCCAAGTACGTCGCCAGTACCGCCAAGGGTCACCACCGCGGCCCCAGCCGCCCCGCGAAGATCACCATCGAGATAGAGGCGATCTTGACAGTGCAGCCCACGACCTAACTGAACGGCTTTGGGGTTAACGCTCCTGCCAGCGTTTCCAGGCCAGCTGTTCCTGCGGTCTTCCGTCGTCCGGGTGGTCCTGGATGCCGAAGAGGTGGCCTTCCGGATCCACCGCGTAGGCCAGGACGCCGCCGGTCAGCAGCCACGGGTCGTTGACGAAGTGCACGCCGGCCGCCTTCAGGTCGCGGGTCACCGCGTCCATGTCGCGGACGCGCAGCATCCACATGTCGGCGACGGCACCGCGGTCGGCCGGGATCTCCTCGATCCGCCCGCCGGGGCGCAGCTCCAGGCGCGCGGTGTCGCCGAGGGAGAGCGTCGCCCCGTCGGCTCCGCGGTCCTCCAGGACGTCCAGCTCCAGCACGTCGCGGTAGAAGGCGAGCTGCGCCGCCACGTCGACGCAGTGCAGCTGCACCCAGCCGAGGTCGGCGATGCCGGGCGGCATCAGCTTGTAGCCCGACAGCTCACGGCCCCCGGCGGCGTGCCGGCGGGCGGCCTCGACGTCGATCGGGTCGGTCGAGGCCGGGTCGGGCTCGCGCAGTGCATTGACACTGCCGCTGGGGTCGAGGAACCAGGCGGTGCGGCCCTCCTCCTTGATCACAGGAGTCCCTGCCGCACGGAGAGAGGCCACGGTCTCGTCGTAGGTGTAGCTGCGGAAGACGGGGATCTCCGCCTGGTCCTCGGGCTTCGTGGCCGGGGTGCGCGGGGCGCCGCCGGGCATGAACTCGAACTCGATGCACTCCCCGCCCCAGAAGATGAACAGCGAGCCGAGGTCGTCCCAGTTGTAGCCCTTCTGTCCGATCAGCGGCAGCTTCAGCACGTCGCGGTAGAAGAGGCCGGCGGGGGTGCAGTCGGGCAGTCTGCGGACCCACCACGACAGGCACTGCACGTCGTCTCTCACGAGGAACCTCCCAGGAACTCGCACACCACGCGATGGAGGCGGTGCCGGCCGCGCTGCAGGTGCAGGTAGTCGCCACCGTCGGGGACGATCGCGAAGACCCTGTCGTCGGTGGCGAGACGGGCGAAGAACTCCTCGCGCGTGATCGGGCCCTTCATGTAGGCCGCCTTGGCCGCGTCCACGCCGTAGACCATCAGCGTCGGGCGCGTCACCCGCTCCGGCGCGACCGGGACGGGACCGAGCGAGCCCTCCCGCCCGATCCCGTTGGGCGAGGTCGGGTTGTGCTCGGCGACGTACTGCGCGATCGCCTCACGCACGTCCTCGTCGGTGTGCACCGCCTCGACGCGCCGCCGGAACTCCTCGACGGTATTGGCCCGGAACGGCTCCTTCGGGGTGATGTCGGGGGTCGGGGTGTTGCCGCCGAGCGCGGGGTCCATCAGCACCAGCCGGTCGACGACCTCAGGGTGCTCCTCGGTGAACCGGCCCGTGATCCGCCCGCCCCACGACCACGAGAACAGGTGCACGCGTTCCAGACCGGTCTCGGCGCGCACCCAGCCGATCACCGCGGCGAGGTCGGCGATGCCGTCCTCGGTGGAGATGGCCAGCGGATCGGCCGGCACCTCGGACGCCCCGTAGCCGCGCACCGCGAACGTGACGGCGGCGTGCCCGGCGTCGGCCAGGACGCTCAGCAGCGACATGTCGGGCGGCCCGACCGGGATGTCGAACGCGGTCTGACCGGGCAGCAGTGCGCCCTGCACGCAGATGACGGCGGACGAGACGCCGGCGCGCAGGCCTCGGGAGCGCACGGCGAGCTTGCCGGCGGGCCCTTCGATGACGGTGTCGACGGGATCGGTCATGAGAATTCCTCAACGGTCGGGTGGACGTGCGAGGTCAGCAGGCGGCCGGCGATCGGCGCCAGCGGGCCTTCGGGACGGGCAGGGGCGGGATCGACGAGCTCGTGGCGTTCCAGCCACGCGACGGCCTCGGCGGTGGCGGCCGCCTCGACGCCGCGCAGGCCGTGGTCGGCGGGGAGCCAGACCCGGTCGACGATCGGTGCCTGCTTGGCGGCGGCCGTCAGCTCGTCGAGGCGGGCCGGGCTGTTGTAGTCGTCTGCGGTGCCCGAGAGCAGCAGCACCGGCACGTCGACCTCGGCGATGAGCTCGAGGTGCGACGTCGGGGCGTCCGGGCCCCACCAGGCGAGCCAGCTGTCGGAGCGCCAGAACGTGCGGCGGGTGGAGTGGTAGCGCGACGGGCCCTGCTCGGTGAGGTCGTAGGAGACCAGGTGGTCGCCACGCCCGTCGGCGACGGCCTCGGTCGCCTCGGCGACCACGCGCGCCAGCTCCCGGGGGTCGACGTTGGCCACCGTGTTGGCCGGCATGTCGCCGGTGGGGGCGAGGTGCACACACCCGACGACGGCCGGGTGGTGGCGACGCGCGACGTAGCGCGAGATCGCCTGGCTGCCCAGGCTCGCGCCGACCAGCACGATCTTCGTGAAACCGCGGCCGAGCAGCAGTTCCACGAACGCGTCGACGTCGGCGGTGTCGTTCTCGGGGAAGGAGTCGGCGATGCAGCGGGCCCCGGAGCGGCGCGTCTCCATCGCGACGGCGGTGAACCCGTGGTCGACGTAGTGCGGCAGGAACATCTTGACCATCGGCGAGAACGGGCCGGTGGTGAGCCCGTGCACGACCAGTACGGCGGCGTCGGTGCGGTGTTGTCTGCTCGCTCCGACAAGCTCCGCTCGGCCGCCCGACTCCGGTTCCACCAGATAACCGACCAGCGGCACGTCACCGTCGGTGGTGGTCTCCACCAGCTCGAACCGGGCCGGGCGAGCGGGCCGGGGGAGCGTGGCGCGCAGCCAGTCGAGCAGCGCGTCGGTCTCCTCGTGCGTGACGGAGACGACGGGCGCGTGCACCTCCTCCAGTACGCGCGGCAGCCGCAGCCGCGGCTGCGGGCTCCACCAGGCCAGGAACTGCGCCGAAGGCTGGAAGATCCAGAGGGGGGTGCGGCCGGGCAGTGGGATATCGGCGTCGATGCGCACGAGATCGGACTTGAACTCGTAGCTCGTCTGGCGGGCGAGCTCGGTCCACTCCTGCACCTGCCCGGCCCCGACGGCGTCCACGAGGAAGGCGTGGAGGTCGTCGATCCGGTCGACGAGCGCGATGCCGGCCACCCGGTTGTCGCCGGACTGCGCGGCGTAGCGGGCCACGGACAGCGCACCGACGTCCTGGCCCACCAGCACGGCCGACTGCACGCCGTGCTGCGCGAGCGCGTCGAGGCCGACCTTGATGTCGCGCAGGTCGTCGTCGGGCAGCGAAGCGAGCTGGCCCTCGCCGCCGCGGCGGCGCATACCGAGCGCGAGGACCACGACGCCGGCCTCGGCGAGCCGCGGCGCGAGTTCGCGGGCGAGCGTGTCGTAGGGGTAGCGGCCCCAGCCGTGCACGAACACGACCCCGGGCCGGGGCACCTCGGGCGCCGTCGCGTCCGGCGTCCAGAGCAGCGAGTCGACCATTGTGTAGAAGGGGACCGACCCCAGGCCCTCCGTCGCCCACACGTTCACGAGATGGGTGCTGAACCCGCCCACATGTCCTCCTCCGACGTTGAATCAGCTGCACGTTAACAGCCATACAAGGCACGTGAAAGGCTGTCACTGTGTAAATGTCTGATGTACAGTCCGACGCATGACAGTCCAGCCGGGGTGGACCGGCCGCTTCTTCGAGGACTTCTCGGTCGGCGACGTCTACCAGCACCCGCTGGGGCGCACCGTCACCGAGACCGACAACACCTGGTTCACGTTGCTCACGATGAACACGAACCAGATGCACTTCAACGCCCCGTACGCGGAGCGCTCGGAGTTCAAGCGGCCGCTCGTCGTCTCGACGCTGACGCTGGCGATCGCCGTGGGGCAGAGCGTCACCGACCTGACCCAGAACGCCTTCGCCAACCTCGGCTGGGACGACATCAGGATGACGCACCCGGTGTTCGCGGGCGACACGCTGTACTCCGAGTCGGTGGTGCGGGAGATCCGGGAGTCCGGCAGCCGCCCGCACGCGGGCATCGTCGGCGTCCGCACGCGGTGCCTCAACCAGGACGGCGTCGAGGTGTGCACGTTCCTGCGCACGTTCTACGTCTACCGGAAGGGCGCGGGGCAGCTGGTGGACGTGTTCCCGGTGGCCGCGTCGCCGCTGGCGCCGTGAGGCTGGACCTCGCGCCGTGGGGCGCGTCCATCGCCGAGCTGGTGGAGGTATCGGTCGCCGCCGAGCGTGCGGGCGCGGGCGGCATCTGGCTTCCCGAGCTGCACCGCAGCGCCACCGTGCCCCTGGCCGCGGTCGCCGCGGCCACGAGCACCGCCGTGGTCGGCACCGCGATCGCGCTGGGTTTCGTGCGCAGCCCGATGATCACCGCGCTCGAAGCACTGGACCTCGACGAGATCGCCGACGGCCGGCTCGTGCTCGGCCTGGGCTCCGGGGTGAAGCGGCTCAACGAGAGCTGGCACCACGCGGAGTTCGGCAAGCCCGTCGGGCACCTGCGCGAGACGGTGGCCGCCGTCCGCGCGATCGTGTCGCGTGCTGACCGGGGTGAGCCGATCGAGCTTCCCGGCGAGTACGAGCCGGTCTCGATCCGCCACTACCGCCGCCCGTTCGCGCCGCGCCGCCGCGAGATCCCGATCCACATCGCCAGCACCGGCCCGCTCATGACGCAGCTCGCCGGGGAGATCGGTGACGGCTGGATCGCCCACGAGCTGGGCTCGCCCGGCTACCTGCGCGAGGCGGTGCTGCCGCACCTGGACGCGGGTGCCGGGCGCGCGGGCCGGTCGCGGCCGCAGGTCGTCGCCAGTGCGTGCTGCGTACCCCATCCCGACGGCGCGCAGGCCCGTCGCTGGGCCGCCGGGCTCGTCGGGTTCTACGCCACGGTGCGCACCTACGAGCCGTTCTTCGCGTTCCACGGCTTCCTCGACGAGGCGCGGGCGTGCCAGGACGCGTTCCGGTCGGGGGACACGAACGCGCTGGTGGCGGCCGTCCCCGACGCGATGGTCGACGCGCTGACCCTTGCCGGGACCCCAGCGCAGGTCCGGGAGCGGCTAGCGGCCTACCAGGGGGTGGCTGACGTGATCAAGCTGTCGCCGCCCGTCCACTACCTCTCCGACGACGTCACACGCGGCGTGCAGGAGGAGATCATCAGTATGTTGGGGGACATCACGTGAGACCGCTCGAGGACGTCCGCATCATCTCGTTGGAGCAGTACGGAGCCGGCCCGTTCGGCAGCGTGCACCTGGCCGACCTGGGCGCGGACGTCATCAAGATCGAGGACCCGGCGCACGGCGGTGACGTCGGCCGCTACGTGCCGCCCTACACCGAGGACGAGGACTCGCTGTTCTTCGAGACGTTCAACCGCAACAAGCGCTCGATCTCGCTGGACATCCGCACGCCGGCCGGCCGGGAGGTCTTCGAGGACCTCGTCCGGGGCGCCGACGCCGTGTACTCCAACCTGCGCGGCGACGTGCCCGAGGCGCTGGGCATCCGCTACTCCGACCTCGCGCACCTCAACCCCGCGATCGTCTGCTGCTCGCTGACCGGGTTCGGCATGACCGGACCGCGCGCGAAGGAACCCGGCTACGACTACGTGCTGCAGGGCCTGGCCGGCTGGATGGACATCACCGGCGAGCCCGGTGGCCCGCCCACCAAGAGCGGACTGTCGCTCGTCGACTTCTCCGGCGGGTTCGTCGCCGCGATCTCGCTGCTCGCCGGGCTGCACCGGGCGCGGCGCGACGGCGTCGGCCTCGACTGCGACGTCAGCCTCTACGACACCGCCATATCGTTGTTGACCTACCCCGGTGTCTGGCACCTCAACGCCGGATTCGAGCCGGTACGCACCCACCACTCGGCGCATCCGTCGCTCGTGCCGTTCCAGGCGTTCGAGGCCAAGGACGGCTGGCTGGTGGTCGGCTGCGCCAAGGAGAAGTTCTGGCGGGCACTGGTGGAGACGCTGGAGCTGCCCGAGCTGGCCACCGACCCCCGGTTCGCCACCTTCGCCGACCGGCAACGTCATGCTGACGTCCTGGTCCCGATCCTGGAGGGTTGCTTCCGGACGAGGACGGTCGCCGAGTGCCTGGAGCCGCTGTATGCCGCGAGAGTCCCCTGCGGGCCCGTCAACGACGTGGGTGCCGCCCTGCGTGAGGAGCACACGATCGCCCGCGGGCTCGTCGTCGAGACCGAGCACCCGCGCTACGGCACGGTGCGCCAGCTCGCGTCGCCGGTGCGGGTCGGTGACGAGGTCCCGGTCTACCGTCGGGCGCCGGCCCGGGGCGAGGACCTCGACGCCGTCACGCGCGAGTTGGGCTACGACGACGAGCGCGTCGAGGCCCTGCGTGCGGCCGGGGCGTTCGGCAGCGGCCCCGCCCCGCACCCCGTCCCGCCCCTGCCGGCGGAGGGCTGAGGTATGACGGTCGCGGAGGCGTTCTCGGACTGGGCCACCGGGCTCACGCTCGCCGACGTGCCGTCGGAGGTGCAGGCGGCCGCGAGCCGCCACCTGCTCGACGGGCTCGGCTGCGCTCTGGCGGCCCGCAGGGGCCCGTGCGCGGAAATCAACGCCCCGGCGACTGTTTCCGCGCACGAGTCACCAGCGCTCGTCGTCGCCCGATCGCTGGGCGGGCCACCGGAAGCGGTCATCCCGGGCGACGCGGAGCCGGTCGGGGCCGCCGCGGCCGCGTTCGCCACGGGTGCGCTGGTGCACGCCCTCGACTTCGACGACACCCACGCCGCCGGACTGGTGCACGCCACCGCCGTCGTGCTGCCGG
The DNA here is from genome assembly GCA_038231335.1 of Mycobacteriales bacterium. Lineage (GTDB taxonomy): Bacteria > Actinomycetota > Actinomycetes > Mycobacteriales > Pseudonocardiaceae > Pseudonocardia. The sequence goes on along the minus strand of JBBRLM010000062.1, from coordinate 33,057 downwards.
CCGCGTTCGCCGTCGGGCAGCAGGTGGGCGCGACCGGCGCCGAGGTACTGCGGGCCGCGGTGATCGGCTACGAGCTGGTCTGCCGGCTGGGCGCGGCCACCCCGCACGGTTTCCACGCCCGCGGCCTGCACGCCACCGGTGTCTGCGGGCCGCTGGCCGCGGCCGCGGTCACGTCAGCGCTGCTGGGTCTCGACACGTCGATGATGACGGCGGCGCTCGGCATCGCCGGCTCGTCGTCGGGTGGGCTGCTCGAGTTCCTCGCCACCGGGTCGTCCACCAAGCAGCTGCACCCCGGGTCGGCGTCGCTCTCCGGGGTGCTCGCCGCGCGGCTGGCCGGCGCGGGCGCCAGCGGGCCCTCCTCGGTGATCGAGGGGGACCACGGTGTGCTGGCCACGCTCTCGGACCGGCCCGCCGACGCCGCGTCGGTCGTCGACGGCCTGGGCGAGCGCTGGGAGACAACCCGGATCGGGATCAAGCCCTACCCCGCCTGCCAACTGCTGCACTCCGCGCTCGACGCGGCGGCGGCGATACGACCCGAGGTCGAGCCCGGCGCCGTGCGCAGCGGGGTCGCCGAGGTGCATCCCGACGCCGACACGATCGTCTGCGGTCCGGGCAAGGCCGACCCCCGGTCACCCTACGAGGCCAAGTTCAGCCTGGTGTGGAGCGTGGCGGCGATGCTGGTCGACGGTTCCGTGGGTGTCGCGACCTACGACGGCGACCCCGCCGCCCGTACCGAGGTGGCCGCGCTGGCCCGACGGATCGAGACCCGGGTGGTGCCGCGGCCGGGTGTCGCCGCCGACGCTCCCGGCCGCCTCACACTCACCACCGTCGACGGCCGGAGCGTCACCGCCGAGACCCCGCCCGCTGCTGTCGCGTCCGCCGCGTCGGTGCTGGCCAAGTTCCGCGGCAACGCGGGCCCCGACTGCGCCGAGCTCGCGGAGCGCACGCTCGATCTGGCCCGCCAGCCGTCCCTGTCCACGATTCTCGACCTCGCGCGAAAGGTACTCCTGTGACGGGTGAACAGATCTCCGCCGCCTACGCTCTCGCCACCGAGCAGTTGCACGCCGCCGGTCGCGAGTGGACGGACGTACGGGCCGTCACCGAGTACGTGGCCGGCACCGCGCACCACGACGAGGTCGTCGAGGCACGGCGGGCGGCCCTGCCCGCGGGGGTCGCGGTGGTCACCGTGATCACCGAGCCGCTACCGGGCGAGCCCGCCGTCGTCGTCGAGCCGGACGTCGGCCTCGGGGACGGGGTCGTGTACCTGCCGCTGGTGCTGCCCGTCGACAAGGCCGGTGAGCTCGTGGCGCCCGGCGACTTCCGCGGCCAGTACACCTGGTGCCTGGAGCGGGCGGGCGAGCTCCTCGCCGATCTGGGCCTGGACCTCGGCCACCTCGTCCAGACCGTCGACTTCTCCACCCCCGCCACCCGCGACGAGTACCGGCGCACCCACCGACCCCGCAAGGAACTGCTCGGGCCGGTGTTCCCCGGCGCCGCCGGGATCCTCGTACCCGCGCTGCCGCACCCGGGCGCTCTCGTCGGCTTCGAGCTGGTGGCGAGCCGGCACCGGCCGGTCGCCGTCAACCCGGGCTGGGCCCGCTACGAGACGCTCACCTACAACCCGGCCGTACGCGCAGGCGACGTGCTGTTCGGTTCCGGGTTCGCCGCTCTGGACATGGAGACGCAGGAGGCGCTTTGTCCCGGCGATCTCGAGGCCCAGACCCGCGCCACCTACGACGCCGTCGAGACCGTGCTGCGCGCGGCCGGTGACGTGCGGGTCGTCCGGTCCGTCGAGTACCTCGTCGGGGCGGGTGGGGGTGTCACAGCCGGCCCGGCTGCCGTCGCTGCCGCACGACCCGCTTTCCCGCACACGACCATCGGCTGCGCCGCCCTGCTGCGGCCGGAGTTCCTGCTCGAAGTGATCCCGACGGCGGTGTACCCGTGAGCCTGCTGAGCGATGCGGTGAAGGCCCGGATCGGGGAGAAGGCCGTCTACACCGCACCGGAGGAGATCGGCCGGGCCACCGCCCGGTACTTCGCGACGGCCGTGGGCGACGACAACCCGCTCTACCTGACCGGGGCGGTGGTACCTCCGACCTGGATCTTCGAGACCTGCCAGTACACCGGCCTGCCCCGCGACGACGACGGCTACTGCGGCCATTCCTGGCACCTCGACGTGCCCGACACCCGCCTGGTGCGCGGCGGCCACCGCTACCGCTGGACCCGCGACGTCCACCCCGACGACGTCGTCACCGCCACCTGGGAGCTGTTGGACATGACCGAGCGCACCACCCGCACGGGCGCCCCGATGCTCGTGGTCACCAGCTCGTGCCGCTACACCGACGCGTCCGGCGCCCCGATCGCGGAGCAGTCCGAGGACCTCATCTTCGTGGGGCTGACATCGTGATCACCCTGACCCGTCGCTTCGAGCTGCCCGACCTGATCGCCTACGCCGGCGCCACCTGGGACTGGCACCGGCTGCACTACGACCCCGCCTACCTCGCCTCGGTCGGGCTGGAGGCGCCGGTCGTCGACGGGCAGGCGTTCGGCGCCCTGCTCGCCGAGGTGCTCACCGACCACCTCGGCCCCGGCTGGCGGCTCGCGTCCCTGGACTACCGCTTCGGCTCGCTCGTGCTGGCCGGGGAGACGGTGCGGGCGGAGGCCGAGATCACCGAGCAGACCTCGTCACGGGTCACCGCCGACCTCCGTGTCGTCGTGGTCGACGGGCACGGCACCGAACTCCGCGCGGCCGTCACGCGCGCGTCGGCCGAACTGGTGCCCCGGTGAACGACCTCGCAGACCCCGTGATCACCTCGCGGCCCACGCTGCGAGGACGACCGCCGGGCTGCGACAGGGGGTGCGGGGCGTGAGCGTCGCCGTCGCCGGCGTGGCCGAGTGCGACCTCGGGGACACCGGGCTGCCCGTGCTCACGCTCCAGACTCAGGCCATCACGCGGGCGCTGGCCGACGCCGGGCTGACCCTGCGCGACGTCGACGGCCTGGCCACCAACGGCGTCGGGCGGTTCGCCACCACGCAGGTGGCCGAGTACCTGGACCTCGACCTGGCGTGGAGCGAGTCGAGCTTCGTCGGCGGCTCGGCGTTCGAGATGTACGTCGCGCGGGCCGTCCAGGCGATCGAGGCCGGGCAGTGCTCCGTCGTGGTGATCTCGTACGCGAGCAACCAGCGCTCGGCGCGGTCGCGCTCGCTGGCCGGGGTGCCCGACGCGGCGCTGCCCGAGGCGCAGTTCGAGGCGCCCTACGGCCCGCTGTTCCCGGCGAGCCACTACGCGATGGCCGCGCAGCGCTACCTCGAGGTGCACGGCCACGACCGCACGGTGCTCGCCGACGTCGCCGTGGCCGCCCGGGAGCAGGCGTTGCTCAACCCGGCCGCGTACCGTCACGACGCCGGCCCACTGACGGTCGACGACGTGCTGGCCGCCGCCCCGGTGTCGGACCCGCTCGGGGTGCTCGACTGCTGCCTGGTCACCGACGGCGGTGGCGCGGTCGTGCTGACGTCGCTGGAGCGCGCCCGCGACCTGCCCCGCCCCCCGGTGGTGGTGCTCGGCTACGGCGAGGCCACCACCAACGTCTCCATGGCCGGCGCCGACGACCTGCTCGCGACCGGCGCCGTCGCCTCCGGTGCGCGCGCGTTCGGCCGCGCCGGGCTGGTCCCGTCCGACGTGGACGTCGCACAGGTCTACGACTCGTTCACGATCACCGTGCTGCTCAGCCTGGAGGGTCTGGGGTTCGCGGCACCGGGGGAGGCGCCCGGGGTGATCGGGAAGCTCCCGCTCAACACCTCCGGCGGCGGGCTGTCCTACTGCCACCCCGGCCAGTTCGGGGTGCTGTTGCTGGTGGAGGCGGTGCGGCAGCTGCGCGGCGGGTGTGGGGCGCGGCAGGTCGCCGGCGCGCAGGTGGCGCTGGCCCACGGCACCGGCGGCATCCTCTCCACCCACGCCACCGTGCTCTTGGGGGTGGACCGGTGACGGCCGGCCCCGGCTCGCGGTCGGCTGATCGGAGAGCCCCGAAGACCGGGCCGCACCGCGTTCCGCGGAACGCGTTCCGCGGAACACCGTCGACACGGCGCCGAGTACCGCCCGAAGAGTCCGCAACGGAGTGCAGTCGTGACCGAGGGCGCGGGTCGCGTTCCGCGGAACGCGGGCTGGGACGGGCACCAGCGACCGGGCGCCGAGCACGGCCCGGAAGGCGCGTTCCGTGGAACGCGGAGGGAACCCGCCGGGGGTCGACGACGCGGAGCGCGTTCCGCGGAACGCGGACGGGGGTGCGTGCGTGACCGGGGCCGCCGGGCGCCCGCGGACGGAGCCGACGGTCGCGCCCGAGGTGCCGCAGGACCGGCTGACCGAACCCTGGTGGGACGCCACGCGTGAGCGTCGGCTCCTGCTGCAGCACTGCGCCGCCTGCGACCGCGCGCAGCACCCACCCCGCCCGGTCTGCGCGGCGTGCGGCGGCGAACCCAGCTGGTCCGACGCCGCCGGCACCGGTGTCGTCGACGCCTGGACCGTGGTCCGCCGCAGCCCCGGCCCCGGCCTCGACCCGCCCTACGTCGTCGCGCGCGTGCGGCTCACCGAGGGGCCCGTCCTGCTCACGAACCTGCCCGGCACCGGCCCCTACCGCTGCGGTCAGCCCGTAGCGCTCGACTGGCGCGCCCTGCCCGACGGCCGTCACCTGCCCGTCTTCGTCCCGGAGGACTGACCGACCATGGACTTCACGCTGAACCCCGACCAGGAGATGTTCCGCGCCACCGTGCGCGCGTTCGTCGACAAGGAGATCCGGCCCGTCGCGCGGGAGTGGGAGCAGTCCGGCCGGTACCCCACCGAGATCGTGGCGGGGATGGCCGAGCTGGGCCTGTTCGGCATGACCGTGCCGGAGGCCTACGGCGGCCTGGAGCTCGACCTCGTGTCGTTCGCGATCGTGTTCGAGGAGATCTCGCGCGGCTGGATGGGCATCGCCGGCATCCTCGGCAGCCACTCGCTGGCCTGCTGGATCATCGCCCACCACGGCACCGAACAGCAGAAGAGTGCGTGGCTGCCGCAGCTCGCCACGGGGGAGCGGCGCACCGGTATCGGCCTCACCGAGCCCGACGCGGGCACGGACCTGCAGGGGATCCGCACCGTGGCCCGGCTCGAGGGCGACCACTACGTCGTCACCGGCCGCAAGACCTGGATCACCAACGCGCGGCACGCCGACCCGCTGCCGGTGCTGGTCAAGACCGACCCGACCGCCTCGCCCGCGCACAAGGGCATGTCCATCCTGCTGGTCGAGGCGACGAGCCCCGGCTACTCCGTCTCCCGCGACCTCCCGAAGCTCGGCTACAAGGGCACCGAGTCGTGCGAGGTCGTGCTCGACGAGGTGCGCGTGCCCGTGGCCAACCTGCTGGGCGGCGTCGAGGGCCGCGGCATGCAGCAGGCGCTCTCGGGCCTGGAGACCGGCCGGGTCAACATCGCGGCCCGCTCGGTCGGCATCGCGCAGCGCGCCTACGACGAGGCCCTGAGCTACAGCCGCGAGCGCACCGCGTTCGGGAGGCCCATCGCTGCGTTCCAGGCCATCCAGCTCCAGCTCGCCACGATGGCCACCAAGCTGCAGGCCGCGCGGCTGCTCACCTGGTGGGCGGCGGCCTCGGGGGACGCGGGGCGGCGCGTCGACACCGAGACCGGCATGGCCAAGATGTTCGCCTCCGAGGTGGCGCTGGAGTGCGCCATCGAGGCCATGAAGGTGCACGGCGGCAACGGCTACTCCAGCGAGTACGAGGTGGAGCGGCTCTACCGCGACGCCATCCTCATGAGCATCGGCGAGGGCACCAACGACGTCCTGCGCACCGTCGTCGCGAAGGCGCTGGTCAAGGGCGAGACGGTCATAGGATGACGGCACAGTGGATGAAGCTCGACGCCTCCGCCATCATCGCTCTCGGCGGGTACACCCATCCCCTGTTCACCGACGACGCGTACCTCGCCACCACCCCGTTCGCCGCCCGCCCGGTGCCCGGTCAGGGCCTGCTGCTGGTGATGGGCGGGCTGGCCGAGCAGTCCGGTGTCTACGGCGAGGAGACGCTCGCCCTGCTCGGCTTCGAGCGCGTCGACTTCGTGGCACCCGCCGTCGACGGCGACGACGTCGACATCGAGATCGAGCCGCTCGAGCCGGAGTCCGCCCGCGTCACGCGCTGGACGTGGCGCTGCGTACGGGCCGACGGCGCCGTGCTCGCCGAGGCCGTCGCCCGGTTCCTGGTCCGGGGAACCTGACGGTCAGCCCTCGGCGCGATCGGCGTCGACGTACACGCCGCGCAGGGCCTTCAGGTGCGTGGCCATGTGCTCGGCCGCACCGTCGGCGTCGCCGCGCTCGATGCAGTCCAGGATCTCCGCGTGCTCGTGGTTGACCTTCGCGTAGAAGGGCCGCGGCTCGTCCTTGAGGAACCGCGCGGCGATCACGGTGTAGACGGGGTCGGTGACCACGGCCAGCAGCCTGTTGCCGGCGGCCTCCAGGATCTGGGCGTGGAAGAGCTGGTTCTGCTCGAAGCGCTCCCCGCGACCGTTCTGCTCGCGCTCGCGGGCGATCGTCTCGCGCATCGCGGTGAGGTGCTGCTCGGTGCGGCGCTCGGCGGCCAGGCGGGTGGCGGGCACCTCGAGCGCCTCGCGCACCTCCAGCAGGTCGGTGACCGAGATGCCGTCGTTGCCGCTCAGCAGTCCGATACTGGTCTGCAGGTACTGCCGGATCGCCTCCGGGTCGGCCTCGGAGACGAACGTGCCGCCGGTCGGGCCGCGGGTGGTGTGCACCAGCGACTGCGAGCTGAGCAACCGGATGGCCTCCCGGACGGTGCTGCGGCTGACGCCGAACTCCGCCGAGAGCAGTCCTTCCACCGGAAGCCGGTCGCCGGGGCCGATCTTGCCCGACAGCACGAGCTCGCGCAGTTGGTCGGCCACCTGTTCGTAGGCCGGCCGGATGCGCCGGACCGCCAGGTCCCGCCGGGTCTTCGCCGGCTGCTCGGCATCAGCGTCCACGCTGGATCCCTTCCATACGCCCGACGGGGACATTCCCGTCGTTCGTCAACGGTAGCAGCGGCGCACGCCATACGCGTTGACGTCAGAGGTACTCAGCGCGGTGTCTCATGATCGGAGGGGTGACCATGTCGCCTGCAGTTCCCGCTTCAGGATCTTGCCCGCGGTGCTGTGGGGCAGCTCGTCGACGAGGTGCCAGTCGCGTGGCAGCTTGTAGCGGGCCAGCCTGCCGTCCAGGCCGCCGGCCACCTCGGCGAGGTCGAGTCCCGGCCCGCGCGCCACCACGAATGCCGTGACGGCCTCGCCCCACGTGGTGTCGGCCAGCCCGACCACGGCCACCTCCGCCACCCCCGGGTGGGCGGCGATCAGCTCCTCTATCTCCCGCGGGTAGACGTTCACCCCGCCGGTGATGATCATGTCCTTCTTCCGGCCCACGATGGCGATGTGGCCCTCGTCGTCGACGGTGGCGAGGTCACCGGCCGACAGGAAGCCGTCGTCGGTGGTGCAGGCCGCGGTGGCGGCGGGGTCGTCGAGGTAGCCGGTCATCAGCCACGGGGCCCGGCTGAACAGCTCACCGGGCTCGCCGACGCCCACCTCGGCGCCGTCGTCCCCGACGAGCCGCACGTCGGTGTAGAGCCACGGCGGCCCGACGGTGCCGGCCTTCCGGGCGGCGTCGGCGGGACGCAGGTTCGCCACGACCCCGGCCTCGGTGGAGCCGTAGAGCTCGTGCACGCCGACGTGGGGCAGGCCGTCGAGCACCCAGTTCTTGAGCGTGACGCTCAGGGGGGCGGCGTTGAAGTACAGGGTCCGCAGCGACGCCGTCGCGTCGCCGCGGAGCGCGTCCTCGTCGAGTGCACGCAGCGTCTGGGCGTGGGTCGGCACGAGGAAGGAGACGTTCGCGGAGTCGCGGCGGACGAGGTGCAGGAACCGCTGGGGATCCCACTTGGGCAGGATCGTCACCGAGCCGCCGGCCCACACGGGTCCGTAGGAGTACGACATCCCCGCGCCGTGGTACATCGGCGCCACCGCGACGCTGCGCGACCCGGGGCCGTAGCCCCACTCCATCGCCGAGGCCGTGAACGTCAGCGCGCGGGCCCGGTGGCTGAGCACCACGCCCTTGGGGCGGCCGGTGGTGCCCGAGGTGTAGACGATCGTCCAGGGGTCGAGCTCGTCCACCTCCACCTGGGGGTCGGTCGCGGTGGCGGTGGCCAGGAACGTCTCGTAGTCGGGCGCGTCGGTGCCGCCGACGCTGATCCGCAGCGCAGGTGCGTCGTCGGGTAGCAACGCGCCGAGCCCGTCCTGCAGCAGGACGGCAGCGGCCCCGGAGTGGTGGAGGAGGTACGCCACCTCCGGCGGTGTCGCGCGTGGGTTGACCGGTACGAGTACGAGACCTGCCTTGGCCGTCGCGGCCGCCGCCTCCAGGTACTCGGCGCGGTTGCCCAGCAGTACCGCCAGCCGGTCACCGGGGCGCAGGCCGGCGTCGAGCAACCCGCAGGCCAGCCGGTTGCTGCGCTCGTGCAGCGCGGCGAAGGTGAAGCGGCGCTCGCCGTCGATCACGGCAGTGGCACTGGGTGTGGCGCGGGCGAACTGGCGGATCCCACCGGCCACGTGCAGTGGTGCGCCACCCGAACGGATCGCCATCGTTGAGTCCTCTCTCGCGTCTCAGCCGCTCACACTAGAAGTGCGGGCCCGCCTGTGCGAGAGTCTGGAACGTATTTGTCTGATGTTTACACCTGCGCGCGAGGAGCTGCACATGCCCGAGACACTCGACTACACCGTCGACCGCCGGGTCGCGACGATCCGGTTCACGCGCCCCGACGCGCTCAACAGCATCACCGACGACGTCCTCGCCGAGCTCGAGACGGCCCTGAAGCAGGCGCACGAGGACCCCGAGCTGCGCGCGCTGGTGCTCACCGGCAGCGGCCGGGCGTTCTCCGTGGGGCTGGACCTCGAGCTGCTGGAGCGGGGGTTCGCCGACCTGGAGTACTGGTCGGGCGTGCTGCACAAGCTCAACGACTGCTACCTGCGCATGGAGGCCCTGCCGTTCCCGGTGATCAGCCAGGTCAACGGCCTCGCACGGGCGGGCGGCTACGAGTTCACCCTGGCCAGTGACCTGGTGATCATGGCCGAGGAGGCGCGCATCGGTGACGTGCATGCCCCGTTCGGCGTGCCCCCCGGCGGCGGGGCGTCGTTCCGCCTCGTCCGCCGCTGCGGCGAGATGCGGGCGAAGGAGCTGATCCTCACCGGGCGCTGGCTCGACGGGAAGCAGGCCCAGGAGTACGGCCTGGCGCTGCGGGCGGTGCCGCTCGCGCAGCTGCCCGACGCCGTCGAGGAGGTGCTCGCCCAGCTGCGCAACAAGCCGCGCGGCAGTATCAGCGTGGCCAAGGCGATGATGGAGGCCAACCGTCACCTCTCCGGGCGCGCCGCCGTCGAGAGCGAGCTGGGCCGGTTCGTCGAGTGGGCCAAGGGCGACCCGCTGGCGTCCGAGGGCATGCGCGCCTTCGTCGAGAAGCGCGACCCGGTGTGGGTGACGGAGGCCGACGTCACTCGCCGATGATGCGGATCTCCACGTGTGCAGGCGGGTCCGCCTGACGCGCCGGGTCGGTGACAACGGCGTCGTCGATGCGGACCCACCCGCTCGCGAGGTGGTGCCGGGCGCGATCCTCGGTGATGCCGGACCGGGTCAGTCGATCGAGGACGGTGGCGGTGATGACGGTGTTCATGGGGTTCCCTTCGGTCGGTCGATGCTCTGATCGTGGCCGACCCGCCGTCGTCAGGGCAGGGCCGAAGGACCCTGGTACCGCACCGCATCAGACCGGGGGCACCAACGTGCGCAGCAGAACCGTGCGCAGCAGGTCCGCCGTGGCCTCGGGGCGTTCGGTCTTCCGGTTGAGGCTGCGCACGAGCACCATGTTGACGATGGTGCTGCCGATGTCCTCGGGGGACGGGTCGGGGCGCAGCTGACCGGACTCCTGGCCGTAGCGGACCAGCCTGGTCAGCGGGGTGAGCAGCGGGACGATCGAGCGGGGGTCGAGCTCGTCGTCCGCGTCCGGGACCTCGCCGGTACGGATCGTGTACTCGAGCACCGCGGCGGTGAAGGCGGCGGTCAGCCCGCGGTGGTAGTAGCTCAGCCGGGCCAGGGCCGTGATCTGGTCCTCCAGCGCGTCGAGCACCGGACGGCCGCGCGCGATGTCGCGATCGGCCTGCACGACCAGCGTGGCGACGTGCGGGGCGAACACGACGCCGATGAGCACGTGCTTGGTGGGGAAGTGGTTGTAGGCGGTGGCGGCGCTCACGCCTGCGTTGGCCGCGATGTCCTCCACCCTCGTCGCGGCCCATCCGTGGGCCCCGAACGCGGTGTCGGCCGCGGCGATGAGGGCGGCCCTGGTCCGGGTCCGTTTGGTCGCCGCCGCGCGCGCCCGCGGATCGTCGTCGGGGTGCTCGTCGAGAACAGTGTCCATCCGCACCACCTCCGACGGTTGCTCTCGGGACGTGGCCGGGTGCTGCCCTCCCAAGGTCTCGGGAGCGGGGCGGCCGGCGTTACCCGGTGCGGGGGGACCAGTCCAGTGCCGGGCCCAGCCGGGTGGCCATGTCGGTGAGGATCTGGACGTAGTCGGCGTGCTCGAAACCGAAGGGCAGAGCGAAGACCACCTCGTGGACGTCGCGGAAGGCGGCGTGGGCGTACAGCGCCTCGGCGACCTGCTCGGACGTGCCCAGGATGTCGGGCGCGAAGAGCATGTTCGCCGGACCCTGGGGCTGCGCGGTGCGGGGGGTACGGGCCTCCACGTAGGCGGCGTACTTCGCACGCTGCTCGGGCGTGGCCGTGTCGGTGGGGATGACGACGAGGCCCTGGGAGACGCGTGCCTTCTCGCCGTCGGGGTGGTGGGCGCGGAACGTCTCGATCTGGGCGTGCTGGAGCGTGGCGAAGTCGGTCCTGTCGTCGGGCCCCGGGGCCTTCAGCACGCTGCTGGTGAGCAGGGACAGCCCCTGCTCGCCGGCCCACTGCGCCGAGCCGGGGCTGGCGGCGCCGTACCAGATCCGGTCGGCGAGCCCGGGGGAGTGCGGCTGCACGTGGTCGGAGAACTCCTCGATACCCGCAGTACCCCGGAACGGGCTGGCCGGCTCGCCGCGGATCAGCGCGACCAGGCGTTTCACGCGCTCGTAGGTGAAGTCCTCGGCGTCGGCGGTGTCGGGGTAGAGCGCGTCGCGGACGTCGGCGAAGCGCATGGGCGGACCCACGGACACACCGGGGTTGATCCGGCCACCGGACAGGACGTCGACGGTGGCGAGGTCCTCGGCCAGGCGCAGCGGGTTCTCCCAGCCCAGCGGGGTGACCGCGGTGCCCAGCTCGATGCGGCTCGTGCGCTGGGTGGCCGCGGCCATCACGGCGATCGGGGAGGAGATGCCGTACTGCAGGTGCCGGTGGCGCAGCCAGGCCCCGTCGAACCCGAGTTGCTCCCCGAGCTCGATCACCCGCAGCGTGCTCTCATGGCCGGCGCGGGGGTCGGCGCGATCGAACGAGCCGATGGTGAGGAAGCCGAGCTTGCGCAACGGGGACGAGGCGGACGGCACCCCACCACGGTATCCCCGGCCACCGTCAGAAGCCGGGGAAGACCCTCCGGAGGTCGTCGAGCGTCACATCGCCGATCACCGTGACGCCGTCGGGCGTGTGCTCGGCGGTCAGCCGGCCACCGATCAACCGCACAGCCGATTCCAGCGGCCCGGCGAACGTCGCGGTCGGGTCCGACACGGTCGCGGTCACGGCCACGCCGTCCCCGATGACCAGGCCGAACCCGGAATCCTGGACGGCGACGACCGCGGGCTTCGCGAGCGCGTCGGCCTTGCCGAGGAAGCCGGTCAGGAAGGCGATGCCGCCCGAGAAGTGCTCGGCGAGCAGTTGCGCCGCGTCGGCGGAGAGGCCGGCGGCGGGATCGAGGGCGATCCGGACGTCCCAGGCGTGCAGGGCCGCCTCGTTCAGCCGCATGCCGGCCACGGACGCCAACGGGAGCGGGGCGGGCAGGAAGCCCAGGTCGATCGCGAGCGACTCGCGCTGGTCGGCGGTCAGCGCCTCGTAGGCGGCGACCAGCGCGGCATCGGATCGAAGGAACCCGTCGGCCTGCTCGCGCGGGCCCATCGCGTTCCAGCGGTCCCAGATCGTCTCGTTGGACTCCGCGGCCGGGGTTCCGGAGACGGCTGCGGTCAGGCCGGCGAGCGCGATCTCCGCCCCGCTGCCCATGTGGGACAGCACCTGCGCGAGCGGCCACTCGGCCGCGCCGGACGGGCCGGCGAGCTGCTCGTCGGAGAGCCCGGGCACGGTGGCGGCGAGGTCGTCGTGGATGTCACGCAGAGCGGCGATCGTGCGATCGGCCAGTGTGGTCATGCCCGGCCAACATCGCGGCGGCCTGTTGTCTTCCCTCCCGGCGTCGGCCGCGACGGGCTGCGTTGCACGCTGCCCGACGCCGGATCGACCGCCGTGGTCGTCGATGTGCGGTTCGCCGAGCTCGTCGGACGGGGTGGAGAACGCGATCCCCACGCAGCCGGGGATGGCGCGGGTGGCGGTAGCCGGCGTCCCGAGCTGCCGGTCTCGCCCGCGGGGAAGGTGCTCAAGTCGCGGCTGCGCGGGGAGCGCTGAGGACCGCGGACGCCACGGCCACGATCTCGTCGGTGATCCGGGCCCGGCTGTGCAGACGCCCGATCCGGGCGATGTCGTGGATAGCGCTCCGGGCGGCGTGCACCAGCAGTTCCGCGTCGACCGCGGTGAGATCGCCGCGTCCGGCACGCAATGCCGTCACCCACCGCTGGACATCCCGGTCCACCTCGTCGGCGACCGCCTGCCGCGGGCCGGCCGGCAGATGGATGCCTTCGGTGACGTGGACGCCGAACAGCTCGCGCTCCCGCACGGCGAGGGCGGCGTAGCGCTCGACGAGGTCCCTGATCGGCAGGCCCGGACGGGGCGCGGGCACCTGCGTCGCGGCGCGCTCGTGGGCCGCGAGCAGCAGGTGGGCCTTCGTGGGGAAGTGGTGGTAGATGCTCGGCCCGGCCATTCCGGCCGCGGCCCCGATGTCGTCGACGCTCACGGCGGCGTACCCGCGGCGGTGGAACAGTGAGATCGCCGTGGCGAGCACCTGCTCGGCCCGGGGGAGATCCGGGCGCGGGGGCTCCGGGCGGGGCGGACCGTCCGGAGAGGGCAGGACCGCCTCACACACGGCCGTCGCCGTGCGGCGCAACGCATCCCGGTAGGCCTCGTGCGGCAGCTCCAGCGGCTGGGTCGACGGGCTCGCGAGCACGGCGAACGCGCCGGTGGCCAGCACCTGCACCTGGCCCTCGTCGAGGTCCGGCCGGGCCTCGGCGACGTGGGCGGAGAACTCCCGCACGAGCCGCCGGAACCGTGCCGAGGCCTCGTCGCGGTCGCGGTCGTCGAGGTGGCGGATCTCGCGCTGGAGCAGGACCCAGACGTCCCGGCGCCGTAGGGCGGCCTCGGTGAGATGTCCGAGCGCCTCGTCGAGGGACCCGGCCTGTGCGAGCGCGGCCTCGACGTGGTCGAGCCCGGTGGCGATGGCGCCCGCGAGCAGCGCGTTCTTATTGCGGAAGTGGCGGTACACGGCGGGCGCGGTCACGCCGACGTCGGCGGCGACGTCGGCGAGCGCCACGCGGTGGAACCCGACCCGGTGGAAGTGGGTGGCGGCGACCTCCGCCAGCTCGCGACGCCGTTCGGCCGCCGGCACCCGCGCGGCCCTGGTCGTCACGGAAGCACCGTACCTCTTGCCTAGTGAATATTCACTAGATAGTGTTCCGGGATGTCGAAGACGACGGACCTGACCACCCGCTACCGCGACGCCGGCTACCGCGCCACCGGGCTCTGGACGTCGGAGTCGCTGGCGGACCTGGTGCCCGACCGGGCCCGGCGGCACCCGGACCGGGAGCTGTTCCTGTTCGACGGGCGCCGGGTCACCTACGGCGAGTTCGAGACGTGGACGCGCACGGTCGCCCTGGACCTGGTGCGGCGCGGGGTGGGCCGTGGCGACCGCGTGCTCGTCCAGCTGCCGAACTGCCTGGAGGCGCTGGTGGTGCAGGTGGCGGCGTTCCGGGCGGGGGCGATGGACGTGCCCGTGGTGCCGATCTACCGTCAGCACGAGGTGCGCCAGATCCTCGCCGACTGCCGTCCCGCCGTCGTGTGCACGGTGACGGCGCTGGGGGACCGCAACCCCGCCGCGGAGATCGACGGGCTGCTCGACGAGCTCGGGCTTGCCCCGGTGGTGCGCTTTGCCGTCGGCGGTGAGCGCACGGGCTGGGCGGCGCTCCCGCAGCCCGACGCCGCAGTCGAGGGAGAGCTGCCGGAGCCGCCGCCCGTCGACGAGCCGGTGCTGCTGCTCTACACCTCCGGCACGACCTCGGCGCCCAAGGGTGCGCTGCTGAGCAGCCGGGCCGTCATCGCCCACATGGTCAACTTCCGGGACGCGCTCGACGCCGGCGAGCACACCGTGACGCTGGCCGCCACCCCGCTGTCGCACCTGGGCGGGTTCGTCGCGGCCGTGGTGTTCCCGGTGTTCCTGGGCGGTCGGTCCGTCGTCATGCCCGGCTGGCGGCCCGACGCCGCGGTGGAACTGATCGGGCGCGAGGGCGTCACGCTGATGATGGGCGCCACGGTGTTCATCGCCGACCTGGTGCAGCGCTACGCCGCGGCACCCGCCGGGGCCTACCGCCTGGAGGTGTACGCCGCCGCGGGGGCGGCCGTCGCGCCGGAGTTGGTCGACCGCGCAGGGGAGGTCGGCGTGCGGGTCGTGCGCGCCTACGGCATGACCGAGACCGCCGGGGTGTGCGCCATCGCGTGGGCGGCTGACCCGCTGGCGCGCCGCCGTGAGTGGGACGGCCGCCTCCTGCGGTCGATGGAGATGCAGGTGGTGGACGACGAGCGCCGGCTGGTGGCCCCCGGCACGGTCGGCCACCTGCGGATCCGGGGCCCGCAGATGCTCACCGGCTACACCGACCCCGTGCTCACCGCCGAGCAGATCGACGAGGACGGCTGGTTCTACCCGGGCGACATCGGCCGCGTCGACGACGAGGGCTGGGTGCAGATGGTGGGCCGCACCAAGGACATCGTGAACCGCGGCGGGGAGAAGTTCTCGACGATGGACATCGAGATCGCGATCGCGTCGCACCCGGGGGTGCAGCGCGTGGCGGTCACGGCGGTGCGGGACGAGCGCCTCGGCGAGGCCGTCGGAGCGTGGATCGTCGTGGACGACAGCGTCGGTGGGGCCGAGGTTCTCGTGAACCACCTGCACGAGCGGGGCCTCGCCCGCCAGAAGATCCCCGTCCGGTGGCACGTCGTCGCCGAGATCCCCGCCACCGCCAACGGCAAGGTGCAGAAGCACCGGCTGGAACAGCTCCCCGACATCCGTACATGGACAACCGAGAGGAAGCCCGTCTCGTGAACACCACCACGTCGGTGCAGGACGGCGTCGCCACGATCACCCTCGACCGGTTCGACCGCCGCAACGCCCTCAGCGTCGCGATGTTCACCGAGCTCGCCGACGCCCTCGACGCCTGGGCGTACGACGACACCGTGGCCGCGGTGGTGATCACCGGGGGTGAGGAGATATTCTGCGCGGGCCTGGACCTCGACCTGCAGTCGGGCTTCACCGACGAGACCCGTGAGCTCTACTCGGAGGTGTGCCTGCGGGCCTACGGCGCTCTGCTCGACTACCGCAAGCCCACCATCGCCGCGGTCGGTGGAGCGGCACTCGGCGGCGGCTGCGACATCGCGGTGTTCGCCGACATCCGCATCGCCGCCCCGAACGCGATCTTCGGCTTCCCGCAGGTCCGGTTCGGTCTCACCCCGTACTTCTCGCCGCTGTGGAAGATCGTCGGGCTGAGCCAGGCGAAGCTGCTGACATTCTCGGGGGAACGGATCGATGCCGCCGAGGCGCTGCGGATCGGTCTCGTCGACCGGATGAGCGTGCCGGGCGGGGTCGTGGCCGAGGCGACCAGGCTGGCCCGCTCCATCGCCGCCACCACCACGGCGTCGGCGGTGAACAACAAGGAGATGGCCCGGCGCTCGCCGGCGATGGACCCGATCAGCGCGCTGACCTACGAGACGCTGGCCTACCGGGAGGTCATCCGCCATCCCGAGGTCGTGGCGCGCATCAACGACGCCTACGGCGCGATCCGGAAGAAGGACTCATGAGCGAGTGTCCCGACGACTTCCCCCAACGGTGGCTCGCCGCGTGGAACTCCCACGACACCGATCAGGTCTTCGCGCTGCTCGACGACGACATCGAGTGGGACGACCGCGTCTTCTGGCCCGAGGTGATCCACGGCCTCCCGGCGCTGCGGGCGTACATGGACAAGATCTGGGAAGCCATGCCCGACGTCGCCTGGACCGAGACCGAGCGGTTCTTCAACCCCGACCGCACTTGCGGGCTCGTCCTGTTCGAGCAAACGGGTAGCGCGCCGGCGAAGCTCGGCGGCGACGGTCGTTTCCGGTCCCCGGGCTGCGACATCTTCCTGGAGTTCCGCGACGGGAAGCTGGCCCGCTACCTCGGCGCCTACGACATCGTCGGCATGCTGGAGCAGATGGGCGCGCTACCGCCGCGCGGCTCCCGCACCGGGAGCAGCTACGTCATGTCCCTCGCGCGCCGGGCATGACCCTCCGGTTCGGCAGGGACGTCGTGATCGTCACCGGGGCGGGGGCCGGGCTCGGCCGCCGCTACGCGCTCGACCTCGGCGCGGCCGGCGCACGGGTGGTGGTCAACGCCCGCTCGTCCGGCGCCGCCGAGGAGGTGACCGCGGAGATCCGCGCGGGCGGCGGCACAGCGACGGCCGCGGTCGCCGACGCGCGCGACGGTGCACGGCTGGTCGAGGTGGCGCTGGGCGAGTTCGGCCGCGTCGACGCGCTCGTCGTCAACGCCGGGTTCGTGCGCGACCGGTCCTTCCTCAAGATGACGGCGGAGGACTGGTACGACGTCATCGACGTGCATCTCGGCGGGGCCTACGCCGGCTGTGCGGCGGTGTGGCCGCACCTCATGGAGCAGCGCAGCGGGTCGATCCTGCTCACCACGTCCGGGGCCGGGTTGCACGGCAACTTCGGGCAGGCCAACTACTCCGCCGCCAAGGCCGGCGTGATCGGCCTCGCGAAGTCGCTGGCGATCGAGGGCGCCCGTCGCGGAGTCCGGGTCAACGCGATCGCCCCGATGGCGACCACGGCCATGACCCGGAACGTGTTCGACGAGCGGCTCACCGCCGTGCTCACCCCGGAGGCGGTCTCGGCGGTGGCCCTGGCGCTGGTCCACCGGTCGTGCCCGCTCACCGGCGAGGTCGTGGAGACGGGCGGCGGCTGGGCCTCGGTGCTGCGGTGGGAGCAGTCGGCCGGCATCCGCCTCGACACACCCGACCCCGCCGCCGTCGCGTGGCCGGACCTGATCCGCTTCGACGACCGTGCCGAGCATCCGTCCACCACGGCCGACTCCCTCGCCGCCCCCATGAAACAGCCCGCCCCATGAAGGAGCCCGCACCGTGCCCCCCTACCTGAACCTGTCCGTCGAGCACGGCGTCGGGATACTGCGGCTCGACCACCCGGAGAAGCGCAACGCGCTGGGCTGGGAGCTGCACCACGGCATCATCGAGGCACTGGAGGGATGGGCCTACGACGACGACGTCGCCGCGGTGCTCCTGATCGGCGACGAGGAGTACTTCTGTTCGGGCTGGGCGCTCGACGTGCTGCAGGGCGCCACCCCCGAGGACCGCACGCGGTTCACCGACCTCGCCTACCGGCTCATGACCACCCTTTACGACTACCGCAAGCCGACCGTGGCCGCGGTGGCCGGGGTCGCGCCCGGCTACGGCATGGACCTGGCCAACATGTGCGACATCACGATCGCCTCCGAGAACGCGGCGTTCGGGTCGACACAGGTCAAGTACGCGATGAACGGCTTCTACCACGGCATGCTGCGCAGGACGAACTCCCAGCGGGCCCGCCGGATGTTCTTCACCGGCGACCCGATCGACGCCCACGAGGCGCTGCGCTGCGGGATCGCTGACGAGGTGGTGCCGGTCGGGCAGCTCAGGGAGAGTGCCCTGCGCCTCGCCGGGCAGATCGCCGAGCACGGCGCGGAGCTGACCGCGGTGCTGAAGGAGGTGGCCCTGCGGGCCTCGTCGATGGACCACGTCAGCGCCACCGCGTACGAGCTGCGCGTCACCCACGACCTGCTCGGCCGCGACCTCTTCGCCCGCCGCATCGCCGACGGCCTCGATCGCCTCCGTTCCGGCCGCAGCAAGGCGACGGAGAGGCTGGCTCCTTAGCCGTCCTGCCGGTCGATGAGCGTGGTGAGCATGTCGATGATCTGCTGTTGGCCGGCGGCGGTCGCATCGAGCCTGCCGCGTATCTCGAGGAACCCGTCGTCGGAGTGCGACCGCAGGTCGGAGAAGTCCTCGCGCATCGCAGTGAAGCTCGACGTGGTCGCCTGCCGGAAGTCGCGGATCTCCTCGCGGATCTGGGCCACGTCCCGGTCGGCCCCGCCGGCCAGTACCCGGGCGGCCGCCGCGTCCTGCTCGCTGGAGCGCACCCGGCCGGTCAGGTCCCGGACCTGGTCCTCCAGCGCGCTCACCCGGGGCTCCAGGTCGTCCGATCCGGTCATACCGAGTTCTCCTGAACCGGTGGGCGGCTGGTAGGTGAGCCGTGATGGTGGCTGGCCCGGTCATACCGAGTGCTCCTGAACCGGTGGGGCGGCTGGTAGGTGAGCCGTGATGGTGGCTGGCCCGGTCACACCGAGTGCTCCTGAACCGGTGGGGCGGCTGGTAGGTGAGCCGTGATGGTGGCTGGCCCGGTAATACCGGAAGGGTAGGCGAGGCCTGCTGTGCGGCGGGGCCGAATCGGCGAACTACCCGAACCGCTCGACGAGCAGACCGGCTCCGACGACGACCATGCCGACGCCCGCGGCCCGGCCGGTCAGCCGGGCGACCGCGGGGCGGGCCTGCAGGATGGTGCGGGCTAGGTGGCCGAGCCCCAGGTAGAAGGCGGCGCAGGTGAGCACGAACGTCAGCCCGAGCACCCCGAGCTGCAGGGCGATCGGCCACGCGCCCCGGGGATCGGTGAACTGGGGCAGCAGGGCCAGGAAGACCAGCAGTCCCTTGGGGTTGAGGCCGCTCACCCCGACGCCCTGGGCGACGGTGCCCCAGGCGGAGCGGGCGCCCCCGTCCGTGGCGGTGGGCACCGAGCCGGGCCGGGCAGCTGTCGCCATGCCGTGCCCGATCAGGTAGATGCCGCCCACGGCCGTCAGGCCGGTGAGGATCGCGGGGGAGCCGGCCACGAGCGCCCCCACCCCGGCCGCGACGATCACCGTGATCCCCGTGTAGCCCAGCACGAGCCCGCCCACTGCGGGCACCGAACGGTTCCGTAGCCCCGCGCCGATGGTGAAGGCCCAGTCGGCGCCGGGCACGGCGATGAGCAGCACCGCCACGAGCCAGAACGCGAGAACCGAGCCGGTGGGCATGGGGAAACGCTAGGCGTAACGCCGCGGTGGATGGTCCCAACTTTGCCCCGCCGAGCGCCGTCGGGTGAAAGGATCTGCCGCATGGACGCGATCGACCGGAAGATCCTTGCTGTACTGCAGGAGGAGGGCCGTCTCACGATCACCGAGCTGGCCGGTCGCGTCGGGTTGAGCGTCTCGCCGTGTCACCGGCGGCTGCGCGAGCTGGAGCGCAGCGGCGCGATCCTCGGCTACCGCGCCCTGGTCGATCCCGCGGCGCTCGGCCTGGGATTCGAGGCACTGGTCTTCGTCACGATGCGGCAGGAGGACCGCGCCACCCTGCTCGGCTTCGAGGCCGCGGTGGCCGCCGTGGCCCATGTCGTGCAGGCCCAGCGGCTGTTCGGCGACCCGGACTACCTGCTGCGCGTGATCACCGCCGATCTGGGCGCCTACCAGCGTCTGGAGGACGACGTGCTGGCTGCGCTGCCGGGGGTGCAGCGGCTGAACTCGACGCTGGTCATGAAGCAGGTGGTGCAGGACCGGCCGCTGCCCGCGATCCCCGGGTGAACCGCCGGTGCCCCGACCTGCCACGGGCACGCGGCGGGTCGGGGAGTTCCGAGGGGAGAGGTCAGCGCGGCGCGCCGACCGGCAGGCCCAGGAACGTCCGGCTCTCGTGGCAGACGGTCTTGCAGCTCTTCTCCGTCGTGCAGCACAGCGAGCAGAGCCGGGCGGAGTGGAACGAGCAGTCCACCACGTCGGGCCGCTCGTAGGAGAGTCCGCAGACCGCGCAGTCGAGCTTGGTGGTGGCCGGCGTCCCGTCGGCGGTGAACCGGGGCTCGGGCTGCTCGTCGGGGCGCTTGAGGTAGTACTTGCCCTTCGTGGCCAGCGCGATCGCCGGTGTGGCCACCAGGGCGATCACCAGCGCGATGAAGGGTGAGAACGACCGTCCGAACTCCCCGAACACCCCGAAGAAGGCCAGGATCGACACGAGGGTGGCCAGCAGGAACGAGCCGACACCCACCGGGTTGAACGCGTAGAGGTAGGCCCGCCGGAACTCGGGCTCCTTCGGCGAGACACCCAGCAGGTACTTGTTGATCGCGATGTCGGCGGCGACGGTCGTGACCCACGCGATCGCGCAGTTCGCGTAGAACCCGAGCAGGTAGTTGAGCGAGGCGAACATGTTCGCCTCCATCAGCGTGAGGGCGAACGCGAGGTTGACGAACACGAACACGATGCGCCGCGGGTAGCGCTTGGTGACGCGGGTGAAGGAGTTCGTCCAGGCCAGCGAGCCGGAGTAGGCGTTCGTCGAGTTGATCTTCACCTGGCTGATCACGACCAGGATGACGGCCAGGGCCACCGCGGCCCAACCCGGCACGATCTTGGTGAAGGTGGCGCTGAACTGCTGCACCGGCTCCACGGCGGCGGCGTCGCCGATCTCCGCGACGATGTAGACGGCGAGGAACGCACCCGCGGCCTGCTTGAGCCCGCCCAACAGCACCCAGCCGGGGCCTGCGGCGATCACGGCCGTCCACCAGGTGCGCTTGTTGTCCTCGGTCTTGGCCGGCATGAAGCGCAGGTAGTCGACCTGCTCCCCGATCTGGGCCATGAGCGACAGCGCGACGCCGGCGCCCAGCCCGATCGCGGTGAGCGAGATGCCGCCGTTGCCCTCGGAGCCGGCGTAGGCCATCCACTTGCCGACCGACGAGGGGTCGGTGATCACCAGGTAGACGAACGGGCCGACCATGAGGATCAGCCACAGCGGGGTGGTCCAGATCTGCATCTTCGACAGCGCCGACATCCCGAAGATCACGATCGGGATGATCAGCAGGGTGCAGATCAGGTAACCCATCCACAACGGGATGCCCAGGCCCAGCAGCAGGCCCTGGGCCATGATCGAGCCCTCGAGGGCGAAGAAGATGAACGTGAACGTCGCGAAGATGACGTTGGTGAGCACCGAGCCGTAGTAGCCGAAACCGGCGCCGCGGCTGATGAGGTCGAGGTCGGTGTTGTAGCGGGCGCCGTAGTAGGCGAGCGGCAGGCCCGTCACGAAGATGACGACGACGCCGACGAGGATGGAGATCAGCGCGTTGCCCGTGCCGTAGGTCAGCCCGATGCTGCCGCCGATGGCGAAGTCCGCGAGGTAGGCGATGCCGCCCAGGGCGGTGGTAGCCACGACACCGGGGGTCCAGCGCCGGTAGCTGCTCGGTGCGTACCGCAGCGTGTAGTCCTCCAGCGTCTCGCTGGTGGCGGCGGCAGGTGGTGTGGTGGTAGTGGTCACGGGTGTCACTTCTTCGACACTCATCGCTCACGTCCTTCGGGCCCGGATCGGTGGGGGCGACGGTGACCCCGGAATGGGCAGAGCGAACACCGGAGCTCTAAGCAGACTCCAAACGCGCTGGTCCTACTGCGGGCCGGTGTGGTCCATCAGGTCAGGTTCTTCAGCGCGAGCCCGACGCGGTCGTGCTCGGCGGCGATCGCGGCCAGGAGCGCCTCCGACGGGGTGGCCCCGGCCGGCTCGGCCTGCTGGCACAGATCGGCCAGCGCCGTCGCCCCGAAGGTCGCACCGAGCCCCTTCAGGGTGTGCGCCGCTGTGCTGTCCCCGCCGTGCAGGGCGTCGAGCAGCGGCGGGGTCTCGGCGAGGAAGTCAGCCACGAAGCCGGAGACCGCATCCTCGCCGACCAGCCCGCGCAGCTCTGCGAGCGCGGCCGGATCGAGCGCCGGGCCGGGGCGCCACCGCAGCAGCTCCCGCGCCAGCTCGTCGCGTTTCAGCGGCTTGGTCAGGTAGCCGTCCATGCCGGCGGTGAGGCACGCCTCGCGGTCGCCGGGCAGGGCGTTCGCGGTGAGGGCGACGATCCGGGGCTGTGGGCCGGACCGTTCGCGGATGCGCCGGGTGGCCGCGAGCCCGTCGAGCTCGGGCATCTGGACGTCCATGAGTACGACGTCGTAGTCGCGCCGCGCCACGGCGGCCACCGCCTCCGCCCCGTCGCTCACCACGTCGGCTCGCTGCCCCAGCTTCTCCAGCAGCAGCAGGAGCAGGCGCTGGTTCACCGGATGGTCCTCGGCCACGAGGACCCGCAGGGGCGGCCCGGTCTCCGCCGGCTCGGCCGGGGGTCGCCCGCCCGTAACCCCGAGGACACCGGCGAGCGTCCGGTAGATCTGCGCCGGGTTGAGCGGCTTGGTCAGCACGGCCGCGAAGGGCGCGGTGTCGAGGTCGCGGCTGCGGCCGAGCGAGGTCATCAGCACCAGTGGCAGGTCGGCGCCCTGCGCACGCAGTGCGGCGGCGAGCGCCGAGCCGTCCATCTCGTCCATCCGCATGTCGAGCACCGCCAGGTCGAACGCCTCGCCGCCGGCGATCCAGGCGCACGCCTCCGCCGGTGACCCGGTGGCGCGGCCGTGCATGCCCCACGCGGCGGTCTGGCGCAACAGGATCTCCCGGTTCACCGCCGTGTCGTCGACCACGAGCACGCGGCGGCCCGCCAGCGGCGACGACGCGCCGGGCAGGGGGTCGCGGCGGGGGAGCGCCGTGCCCGCACCCCGCACCGTGAACGTGACGGTGGTGCCGGCGTCGGGTGCGCTGCCGGCGACGATGGTCCCACCCATGAGCTCGCACAGCCGCCGGCAGATGGCCAGGCCCAGGCCCGTGCCGCCGTAGCGGCGGGCCGTGGACACGTCGGCCTGGGTGAACGACTCGAAGATCGTCGCGGCGCGGTCGGCCGGGATGCCGATCCCGGTGTCGCGGACGGTGAAGCGCCACTCGTCTGGCCCCGCCATTCCCACCCCGACCAGGACCTCGCCGCGGTCGGTGAACTTGACCGCGTTGGACAGCAGGTTGACCAGCACCTGCCGCAGCCGTGTCACGTCGCCCACGAGCCCCTCGGGCACGCCGTCCTCCACGACGCAGAGCAGCTCGATGTCCTTGCGCGCGGCGTCGGCGGCCACCAGGTCGAGCGCGCCCTCGACGCACTCGGCCACGTGGAACGGCACCCGTTCGAGGTCGAGCCGGCCGGCCTCGATCTTGGAGAAGTCGAGGATGTCGTTGATGAGCAGCAGCAGGTCCTGCGCGCTGTCGCGCACGATCCCGGCGAACTGGCGTTGCTCGGGGTCCAGGCCGGTGTCCAGCAGCAGCCCGGACATGCCGATCACCGCGTTCATCGGGGTGCGGATCTCGTGGCTCATCGTCGCGAGGAACGCGCTCTTGGCGGTGTTCGCCGACTCCGCCGCGGCGGCGGAGTCGCGCAGCGCGTCCTGGGCCCGCACCCGGTCGACGACTCGCCCGAGCTGCGTGCCGACGTCCGACAGCAGAGCGAGCAGGGCGTCGTCGGGATCGGCGGGGGCCGAGGAGTAGAACTCCAGCACGGCCACCACCTCGTCCCCGGCCAGCACCGGGAACGCCAGGCCCGCGCCCAGGTCGGGCGCCGCGGCGGCCCGGGGGAAGTTGGGGTCGCGCAGCACGTCGCGGACCCAGACCGGGGCCCGCGTGGCGAGCACCCGCCCGGGCAGCCCGACGCCGCTGGCCAGCGGCAGGTCCGCGGTGGCCTCCCGGAACGCGGGCGAGCCGCCGCGCCAGATCGACGACGGGACGAGCGCGTCCCCCTCCCGCCAGTACACGTGGCTGACCTTCCAGCCCGTGTACGCGCAGACCAGGTCGAGCACCTCCCGCGTGGCCGCTGTGAGGTCGCTCGCCTCGTGGGCGGTGGCGGCCACCCGGTGCAGCAGCTCCAGCTCGGCGGTGCGGGCCCGCACCCGCTCGGCCATGCCGTTGAAGCGGGTGGCCAGCGCGCGGATCTCGCTCACCCCGGCCACCGGCGCCCGCACGTCGCCCTCACCGGCGGCGATCCGCGCGGTGGCGTCGTCGAGGTCGAGCACCGGCCGCAGCACCGATCTCCGGGTCACGGCGGCGAACACGGCGATGCCGGCGAGCAGCAGCAGCGCCACGGCCACCGCGCCGATCGACCACCCCCGGGCCCGGCCGCCCGCCTGCGCCGCCTCGCGGGCCGTCCGGTCGTCGACCATCGTGAAGACCTGCCCGATGGGCTGCATGATCTGGTCCTTGGCGCGCAGGTAGTCCGGGCCGTAGAGGAGCCCGGTGGCCTGCGTCCCCTGGCCCTTCCCGACCAGCGCGAACGCCTGCTCCTCGATGCGGGCCAGCGCGTCGGAGCGGGCCTGGGCGGTGGCGAGGCGTTGTAGCTCGTCGGGTGTGAAGCCGGCCTGCGCGGCCAGCGTCGCGAAGCTGACGGGCGGCCCGAACGGGGTGGGCCGCACCCCGGTGTCGGTGACGACGTCCCAGTAGATCTGGTCGTAGCCCTCGGGGCGCGGCGCGGTGCCGGCGCGGATGCCGAGGATCTCCTCGAACCAGCCCAGGTAGCGCGACTGCCCGGTGGCCACGTAGCTGCGGGCCATCCGCGTGAGGTCGTCGGAGGTCTGGCGGAGCTCGTAGGCCAGCTTCAGCGACGTCGAGCGCCGGGCCTCGGCCGCGGCCGCGTCCTGGGTGGAGAGCTCGGCCATCAGGCTCAGCAGCAGCAGGACCGCGAGCAGCGTCACCCCGATCGCCGTGCCGAAGGCGACGAGGCGCCGTAGCGGGGGGTTCACGGTCGTACCCGGCCGATCTCGGCCCGCAGTGCCGCGATCTCGGCCTGCAGCGCGGTCTCGCGGGCCGTCACCTCCCGGGTCATCTGCTGCAGCCGGCGGGCGAGGCGCCCCACGACGTCGTCCCCGCGCGCGGTCTGGTCGTCGACGCCGTCCGGCTCGGCGGCCACCACCTCGTCGACCCGGCGCAGATAGTCGCGTTCGGTGTCCCGCAGTCGTTTCGTGGCCAGCGAGGAGCGCAGCCGGGCGCGCAGCACCGCCGCGCTGAACGGTTTCGGCAGGTAGTCCGTGGCCCCGAGTTCGATACAGCGCACCACGCTGTCGAGCTCGTGCACCGCCGACACCATGATCACCGGCAGGTGGTCGGTGCGCGGGTCGGCCTTGATCGCCTCGAGCGTGGAGTAGCCGTCGAGCACCGGCATGATCAGGTCGAGCAGCACGAGATCGAACCCGGGACGGGCCGCGCGCAGCAGCTCGAGGGCGCGCCTGCCGTTCTCGGCCGCGTAGACCTCGTGCCCCAGCTCGGTCAGCGCGGCGACGAGCAGGCGGCGGTTGGTCCCGCTGTCGTCCACGACGAGCACGCGCCCGGGCTCGCCGGGTTCGTCCGGCAGCGGCAGGATCTCGCGGATCACCGGCTCGGGTGGCGCCCAGGCCAGCTCGGGGTCCTGGGCCAGCACCGAGCGATGGAGGGCCTGCAGGGGCGCGCCGGGTTCCAACCCGAGCTCGTCGCGCAGGATCCGCCGGCCCGTCGCGTAGCCGGCCAGCGCGTCGGCCTGGCGGCCGCAGCGGTAGAGCGCGAGCACCAGCTGCGCGCGCGCCCGCTCCCGCAACGGGTGCGCGGCCACGTGCTGCTCCAGCTCGGCGACCACCCCGGTGTGGTGGCCCAGCGCCAGTTCGGCGTCCACCCGGTCCTCGACGCAGCCCAGCCGCAGCTCCTCCAGCCGCGCCGCCTCCGCCTGCGCGAACGGCGCGTCCGCGACGTCGGCGAGCGCCGGGCCGCGCCAC
The DNA here is from genome assembly GCA_038231335.1 of Mycobacteriales bacterium. Lineage (GTDB taxonomy): Bacteria > Actinomycetota > Actinomycetes > Mycobacteriales > Pseudonocardiaceae > Pseudonocardia. The sequence goes on along the minus strand of JBBRLM010000062.1, from coordinate 6,994 downwards.
AGCGCCGACGCCCGCGCCAGCAGGCGGGCGGCCCGATCGGCGTCCTCGTCGGCCAGCGCGGCGCGGCCCTCGTCGACGAGCCGCAGGAACTCGTGGGCGTCGATGGCCCCGGGGTCGGCGCTCAGCACGTACCCGGGTGCGGAGGTGACGAGCACCGTCGACGGGGTGCCGCGCGGGCGTTCCGGTTCGAGCGCGCGGCGCAGGTTCGACACGAAGACCTGGACGGTGGCCGCGGCTCGGGCGGGGGGCTCGTCGGGCCACAGGTCGTCGATCAGCTGGTCCTGAGACACCACGCGCCCGGCCCGGACCAGCAGCGCCGACAGCACGGCCCGCTGCTTTCGCCCGCCCAGTTCCACCCGGCTGCCGTCGCGCCACGCCTCGACCTGGCCGAGCAGCCGGAACTCGATCACGACGCGGCCCTCCCGTCGTCGCCGACGGGTCAGTCAAGTACGTGATCGCTCCGGGCGTGTGTCGTCGGCGTTACGTCACGGGCACAAGTCAGGTCAGAGCGCGGTGCGGCACCGGCATCCCCGTCGTCCACGGGATGACGCGGGCGAACTGCACCAGCTCGCCCCGGAACGCGGGATCGACCGTCTCCGCCATCGCCAGCTCGACGGGCCACGCGGCCGCCTGCTCCGGGGTCTGGGCCTCGCTCATGTCGGCGAACCACGGGCGTGAGGCGTCGGTGTCGATGAGGCCGGGGCACAGCGCCAGGACGGCGGGGTTGTCCCGGGCGGCAGCCCGGACCGCCGCCACCTGCAGCACCTTCGACGGGATGTTGAGCCAGGTGCCGAACCCCTCCTGCTCGGCCCGGCCGGCGTGCACGGCCGCACGCCACTGCGCGGTCAGCGCGTCGACGGCATCCAGGCTCTCGGTGGCCGCCACGAATCGGGGCCGGACCCGTGCGTCGAGCTTGTCGAGGGTGCCCAGCGCACTCGCGACGATGATCAGCCGGCCGCCCGGGCGCAGGCGGGGTGCGAACTCGCGGAGCACGGTGGTGGTGGCCGTGTTGTTGGTCGCCGCCACGGCGTCGACCATGTCGGCCGGGTCGTCACCGGGGCTCATCCGGGCGGTGGCGTTGGAGAAGAGGATGTCGATCTCGCCGAGCTCGGCGGCGAGCGCCGCGATCGCGGCCGGGTCCCGGACGTCGAGCACCCGACCCTCGACTCCGGCGTCCGCAGCCGCGGCCCGCACGCGCCCGGCGTCGCGGCCGGTGAGCAGGATGCGGGCGCCCGGGCCCATGCGCGCGGCGAGACCGTGGACGAGCGCGCGGCCGAGACCCTGGTTGGCGCCCGTGACGAGGGCGATCCGTGGTGCTGTCATGGGATCGACGTTAGGTCGTCGGCAGCCATACCGGAAGCGAGAGTTCGACATGCCGGGCATACGCTTCCGACATGCCTCACGACTTCTCGCCGACCGGCCTGCGGGTGCTCGTCGAGGTCGCCCAGTCCGGCTCCTTCACCGCGGCCGCGCGCGTCCTCGGCTACACGCAACCGGCGATCTCCCGGCAGGCCGCCGGGCTCGAGGCCGTGGCGGGGCGGGCGCTGTTCGAGCGGAAGCGCGACGGCGTCACGCTGACCGCGGCCGGGGCCCGGTTGCTCGCGCGCGCCGTTCGGGTGCTCGACGAGCTCGACGCCGCCGCGCGCGAGGTGGCCGCGCCGGGAGCGGGCCCGGTGCGCCTCGGGGCGTTCGCCTCCGCCGCTGCCGGCCTGTTGCCCCGCGCCCTGGCGAGTCTGCCGCGCGAGCTCGTCGTCACGGTGCGGGAGGCGAGCACCCCGGCCCTGACGAGGGCGCTGCGGGCGGGCACGCTCGACCTCGCCGTGATCGCGCAGCTACCGCCGTTCCGGCCGCCCGACGCCGAGTCGCCGCGGCTGGCATGGGAGACCCTCGCCGAGGACGAGCTGGTGATCGCGGTGGGGGAGCGGCACCCGTTCGCGGCCCGGCGCGCGGTGGAGGTCGGGGAGCTTCGGGGCCAGGTCTGGGTGGCCGGCCGTTCGGAGGCGGGCGACGGGCAGCTCGGGGTGTGGCCCGGCCTCGCCGAGCGGCCCGACCTCCGCTACGTCGTGCGGGACTGGCACACGAAGCTGCAGATCGTCGCGGCGGGCCTGGCGATCACCACGATCGCTCCGGTGGTGCTCGGCGCGCTGCCGGACGGGATCCAGGTGGTGGCGGTGCGCGGCGAGCCGCGCGAGACCCGGCGGATGGTGCTGGCCCGGCTGCCCGGCCCGCTCCCGGACGGGCCGGCCGCGGTGGCCCGCGCGCTGCTCGACGCGGCGCACCCATAGGTTGGACCCATGTCCGATGCCTACGCACCATTCGACGCGCTGCGCGTCGAGCGACCGGAGGAGGGCGTGCTGCGCATCGTCCTCGACGGCCCGAACCTCAACGCGGTCGGCCGGGCCGAGCACCAGCAGCTGGCCGACGTGTGGCCGGTGATCGACCGCGACGAGAGCGTGCGTGCGGTCGTCGTCCAGGGCGCGGGCAAGGCGTTCTCGGCGGGCGGCTCGTTCGACATGATCGAGGAGATGGTGGCCGACCCGGTGGTGCGCACGCGCGTGCTGCGCGAGGCCCGCGACCTCGTCTACAACGTGATCAACTGCTCGAAGCCCGTCGTGTCGGCCATCCACGGCCCCGCGGTCGGCGCCGGCCTCGCGGTGGGCCTGCTCGCCGACATCTCGATCGCCGGTCGCAAGGCCAAGATCGTCGACGGCCACACCCGGCTCGGGGTGGCCGCCGGCGACCACGCGGTGATCAGCTGGCCGCTGCTGTGCGGCATGGCGAAGGCCAAGTACTACCTGCTGACCTGCGACGCCCTCACCGGCGAGGAGGCCGAGCGGATCGGGCTCGTGTCGCTGTGCGTCGACGACGACCAGGTGCACGAGAAGGCCATGGAGGTGGCCCGCAAGCTGGCGGCCGCGTCGCCGAGCGCCGTCGCGTGGACCAAGCAGTCGCTCAACCACTGGTACCGCGCCGCCGGCCCCGCGTTCGACGCGTCGCTGGCGCTGGAGTTCTACGGTTTCGGTCTCCCCGACGTGGCCGAGGGCGTGGCCGCCCACCGCGAGAAGCGGGCGCCGACGTTCACGGGGCCGGTGGTCTAATCGGTAGCCTCGTCGGGCTCGGTGACCCAGGCCGAGAAGACGGGCAGCCCGATCCAGGGGCTCGGCGGTCCGTGGGGGATCGAGGCGACCACGGCGTAGGGGCGGTCGAAGCGCAGCAGCGCGTGCCGCTGACGGCCGGGGCTCTCCAGGCGCAGGCTCGACGCCACGTACAGCGCGGTGACGGCCGCGGCCTCGAAGCCCCGCCGGTGGTAGCGGGCCACGGCGGACTGCGAGGCATCCCAAGGGCCCTCGCCGAACAGCCGCATGAGCGCCCGGGCGGCGTCGGCGAAACCCAGATCGGGTGCCCTCAGCTCGTGCTCGGAGCGCGCCGACCAGGCGGGCAGCAGGGCGGTCAGCGTCTCCGTCCGGGCCACGCCGTCGGTCTCGGTGAGGGTCCAGGAGGGCCCGTCGCCGAGCGGGAGGTCGAACAGGGAGTGGCTTTCGAGCGTGTCCTCCCCGGCGACGTCGTGGGCGGCCGCGAGCACGTCCGCCGCGGCGACTCCCGGCCCGGCGATCACCGACGTCACGACGAGCCCGTCGGCGCCCGCGCGGTGCACAGCCAGGTCTCCGGCGCGGTCGTGGCGGACGAGCGCGCAGTGGTGCCCCTGGTCCGGGGTGCACAACACCGTGGTGACCCGGTCGCGCCAACCGCTGCGGAACTCGCGCGAGGGTGTGGTGTCGAAGGGCCGCAGCCAGGTGATGCGGGTGGCGAGGGCGCTGGCCAGCAGGACGATGAGGCTCTCGTCGATCTCGCCCGGGAACCTGTCGATCAACCCGTAGGTGTTGCGCCGTGCCCAGCCGTCGGCCTCGTCCTGGCTCGGGATCGGCCCGCGCTCCACGGCGTCGGGCAGCCCGGCCAGCCAGTCGGCGGCCTGCCCGCCGGTGCCCCCGGTCCAGGCTGCGGCGGCCGCGGCCACCGCCGGGTGCGGCGCGTCGAGGAGCGTGCGGGCCGCCGTCGCCGCGTCGTCCACCGGCATTCCGAGCACCTCGGCGAGCCGCGCGGCCTCCGGCCCGTCCGCCGCCGGGGCGGCCAGCGCCAGCACCAGCCACGCCCCGAGCGGCGAGGCGATGTGGTGGTCGTCGCCGATCACGGTGTGCAGCCGCCGGGCGTAGCCGCGGATCGCGTCGGGTAGAGCGTTCATCCGAGGAGATCCAGCATGCGTGCGACCAGCAGCTCCGTGGCGGCCGCGTCGTAGCCGGGCAGGCTGCTGTCGGCGAACAGGTGCCCGTCGCCGGGGTAGAGGTGCAGCTCCGCGCCGGCGACCGTGTTCGCGAGCTCACGGGCCACGTCGAGGTCCCCGTCGGCCAGCAGCAGGGCATCGTCCTCCATCGCGTGCATCTGCAGCGGCACGCCGCCGGGCCACGCGTCCCCGAACTCCGACGGCGGGATGCAGGCACTGACCAGAACGGCCCCCTGCGCGCCCGGCCGGGTCTGGGCCAGCATCTGCGCGGGGAGCACGCCCAGCGAGAACCCCGCGTAGACGACCTCGCCCGGCAGCCCGTCGACGGCCGCACGGCCCCGTTCGAGGACGGTCCGGAAGCCGAGCTCCTCGGCGTGCGTACGGCCGGCGTCGCGGGTGTCGAAGGTGGCGCCGTCGTAGAGGTCCGGCACGGTGACGTGGTGGCCGGCGGTGCCGAGCCGGTCGGCGAACTCGCGGATCCCGGCGGTGAGGCCCTGGGCGTGGTGGAACAGGACGACGTCGGTCACCCGGGCACGGTAGCGTCCTCGGGTTCGGTGATCCACGCCGAGAAGACGGGCAGCCCGGTCCACGGGCTCGCGGGCCCGTCGGACACACTCGCCACCGCCGCATAGGGGTGGTCGAACCGCAGCAGCGCCGATCTCCGCTTCCCGTGCTGCGCGAAGCTCAGTCCCACCGCCAGCGCGGTGACCGCCGCGGCCTCGAACCCCTCACGATGGAAGCGCGCCGCCGCGGCCTGCCGGGCGTCCCACTGGTCCGCGCCGAACAGCCGGCCGAGGACGGCCGCGACGGGACCGAACCCGAACTCCGGCGGGGTCAGGTCGTGGACGGAGTTCGCCGACCAGGCCGGCAGCACCGCGGCGACCTCCTCGCCCGCGATGCCGTCGGCTTCGGTGATCGTCCACAAGGGACCATCACCGAGGGGCAGGTCGAACAGCGACGTCCGTGAACGAGGATCCGCCGCTATCTCGTGCGCCGCGGCGAGCACCTCCGTCGCGGGGACACCGGTTTCCGCGATCACCGACGTCACGTCGAGACCGTCGGAGTGCGCCCGGTGCACGGCCACGTTCCCGGCGCGGGGATGCCGGACGACCATGCCGTAGTGGCCGTGGCCCGGTGTGCGCAGCACCGTGGCCACCCGGCTGCGCCACCCCGTCCGGAACTCCTCGGGACCCGTGGTGCCGAACGGGTGCGACCAGCTGATCCGCGTGGCCAGGGCGCCGGCCAGCACGCAGTCCCAGCTCCGGTCCATCCCGATCGGGAACTGCTCGATCAGGCCGTGCGTGTGCCGGCGCGCCCAGTCGTCGGCCCCGGCCTGGTCCGGCACCGGTCCGCGCTCCACCGGGTCGGGCAGGGCCGCCAGCCACTCCGCCGCCGGCCCGGAGCTCGTGGCCGCGGTCCAGACCGCGGCGGCTGCGGCCACCGCGGGGTGCGGATCGTCCAGCAGCGCGCGGGCCGTTCGTGCCGCCTCGTCCACGGGCATGCCCAGTACCTCGGCCAGTCGTTCGGCCTCGTCGCTGCGGGCCGCCGACGCGGCCAGCGCCAGCACGAGCCACGCCCCGAGTGGCGACGCGACGTGGTGGCCGTCGCCGATCGCGGCGTGCAGCCGTTCGGCGTAGCCGCGTACTGCGGCGTGCAGCAGGTCGGTCACGGGGCCGACGGTAGCCGTGATCGTCGGGTTAGGTTGTCACCGTGAGTGGCGAGGGCACACCCGACCTGAAGACCGGCCAGGCGCACAGCGCCCGCGTGTACGACTACCTGTTGGGCGGCAAGGACAACTACGCCGCCGACCGCGCCGCCGGCGAGGCTGCGCTCCAGGTCTTCCCGAACGCCCGGGCCGCGGCGCGGGCGAACCGGGAGTTCATGCACCGCGCCGTGCGCGCGGTCGCGGAGCTGGGGGTACGGCAGTTCCTCGACGTCGGCACGGGCATCCCCACGCGACCCAACCTGCACCAGGTGGCCCAGGACATCGACCCCACCTGCCACGTGGTCTACGTCGACAACGACCCGATCGTGCTCGCCCACGCCGCCGCCCTCATGACGAGCGTGCCCGGCGGTCGCACCGCCTACGTGCAGGCCGACGCGAGCGAGCCCGGGGCCGTCCTCGCCGCCCCCGACGTGCGGGCCACGCTCGACCTCGACGAACCGGTCGCATTGTCGCTGATCGCGATCCTGCACTTCATCGACGACGACGACGTGGCCGGGGCGATGGTGCGCGGGATCCTCGACCGGCTGGCCCCGGGCAGCTTCCTGATCCTCACCCACGCCACCCTCGACATCTCCCCGGAGGCGATCTCGGGCTCGCTGGCGGCGTATCAGTCGGCCGGGATCCGGGGCCGGCTGCGCAGCCGCGCGGACCTGGAGCGGCTGTTCCTCGACGGGCTCGACGTCCTGGAGCCCGGGATCGTCGTCCCGCAACGGTGGCGGGCCGACGCGGTGGAGGTCGGCGGGCTGGGCGACACCGACATTCCTGTGTATGCGGTGGTGGCCCGGAGGGCCTAGAGCCTGTCCCGTGGATCTATGCCGAGCGAGCGCCGCGTAGCCGGCTGGAGATCGACGGGACAGGCTCTGATATGTAGTGCTCCTTGTCAAGAGGACAGGGTGAAGCGGCGTCCACGACCGTCGCCGTGGACACCGCTTCGTGACCGGTGATCATGGTGGTGGCGAGCGTGTCGGTATCGACGCGTCGTCAGTCTG
>JBBRLM010000061.1:0-40188 GCA_038231335.1 Mycobacteriales bacterium | reverse complement strand
CGGGGCCCGGCGCCTGATCGAGACCTGGGACGTGCTCGCCGCCGGTGAGGTGCTGGGCGGGTCGCTGCTCGGGCGGGTCGTGGAGATGGTGCGCACCGGCACGTCGCTGCACGGCAGCGACGAGCTGCGTCGCCTGCTGCAGGAGCACCTCGGGGTGCGGGTGTTCGAGGACCTCGTGGTGCCGTTCCAGTGCGTGGCGGCGAGTATCGAGAAGGCGCGGGAGCACTGGTTCACCTCCGGTGACCTCGTCGAGGCGGTTCTGGCGTCTTGCGCGCTGCCGGGAGTGTTCCCGCCTGTCGGCATCGCTGGGGAGCACTTCTTCGACGGGGGTCTGGTGAACAGCATCCCGCTGGCCCGGGCCGTGCAGGGGGGCGCCGACACGGTGTGGGTGCTGCACGTGGGGCGGATCGAGGAGGCGTTGACGGTGCCGCGCTTCCCGTGGGAGGTGGGGTTCGTGTCGTTCGAGATCGCGCGCCGCCACCGGTTCCACACCGATCTCGGACAGGTTCCCGACGGCGTGACCGTGCACGTCCTGCCGACGGGCAGACCGGCGCGGCGGGCGTCGACGTGGTCGAACCTGCGCTACCGGGACCCACGGCGGATCGCCGCCGGGGCGCAACGCGCGTTCGACGCCACGCGCGACTATCTCGCGCGGCTCGGGTGAGGTTCCCGCGACCGATGCGACTGCTGACCGTCGTGCTCGCCGTGGCGCGGCGGACGGTGACCGTCCCGGTGGTGGTCCTCGTGGACGTGGCGCTGGTGGCCACCGCGCCCGTCTCGTTCGCCGTCGCGGCGGGGGTCGCACTACTGGCGCGTTCGACGCGGCCGTTGCGCACCGTCGCGCTCGTCGTGGCGTACGCGGTGATCGAGCTGTCGGTCCTGCCGCGCCTGCTCGGCGGCGGGGAACGGGACTGGGACGAGTTGCTGCGGGAGGTGCTCGGCCGTGGGTACCGCGCGATGGAGCTCCTTCTCGACGTGCGGGTCGTCGTCGAGAGCGGGTCCGCCGAGGCGGAGCAGTTGCGGGGTGCCGGCGGGGTCGTCGTGCTGGCCCGGCACTGCGGCCCCGGGGACTCGCTGTTCATCGCCTGGTTGCTCGCCGTGCGCTACGGACTGCGGCTGCGCGTCGTCCTGACCGCGTTGCTGCGCCTGGAACCCGCCGTCGATCTCGCCGGTGACCACCTGCCGCTGTGCTTCATCGGTCACAACCGGCGGCGGGCCCGGGCGCGTGTGGGTCGCCTCGCCGCGTCGATGGGCGCGGGGGACGTGCTCCTGCTGTTCCCGGAGGGGGGCAATTTCAGCTGGCCCCGGTGGCGCCGCTCGGTGGCCGACCTCGCCGCGGCGGGCGCCGACCGCCGGGTGCGCCGGTTCCTGCACAACACCCACACCCTCCCGCCCCGGCTGGGTGGCGCCATGGCCGCTCTCGACGGGGCGCCGACCGCCGACGTTCTCCTGCTCGCCCACTCCGGCTTCACCGACGACGGCCGTGATCGGCCGCTGTGGCGTCTTCCCACCCACCGTGACCTGCTCGTGCGCACCGCTCTCGTGCCCGCCGCGGCGGTTCCGCGTGGGGACGTCGAGGCCCTGTCGGCGTGGCTCGACCGGGCGTGGTCACAGATCGACGCCTGGGTGGAGAACCACGCGGAGCTGCCGCACCCGCTCACCGGCACCGACGGGCGGGCGCATCGTCGCTGACCGCCCGCCGCCGGTGTCAGGGAAGGAACTGGAGGTGGCCGGTCGAGCGTGGGGTGGAGCCGGTGACGACGAGTTCGCCCGTGGTCGGGTCGACGGCGACGGTGTCGGGTTGCTGGACGGTGGCGTAGGTCGTGCGGTGGGTGACGGTGGTGCCCGAGACGGTGAGTCCGAGCAACTGGTTGCGGCCGGTGAGGGTGACCCACAGGGTGTGCCGTCGGCTGTCGTAGGCGATTCCGTACGGTCTCGATCCGGCTCCGACGGGGATGCTCGCCACCTGCCGCGGACCGCTGTCGGTGAGCTGGAAGCCCAGCACGGCGTCGCCGTTGGTGTCATTGACCCAGAACAGGCCGTCGTCGCCGGTGATCACATGGGTGGGCCCGGCCCCGCAGACGGCGCTGCCGACGACGTCACCGGCTGGGGTGTACTCCGTGATCTGACGTCCTCGCACGCCCACGGCGACGACGTGCTGCCGGTCGGTCGCCACGGCTCCGCCGCCGGGTTGCACCGGGGCGGCGACGACCCTGGCGACCCGACCGTCGCGCACGATGTGGATGGTGTCGTCCAGCTCGTCGAACACGAAGAAGGTGTCCGGGTTCACGGCGATCGCCTCGTGGGGCTGACGACCGACCCGCGCCGAGGCCAGGACGTTCCCCCCGGGCAGCGCGACCTGCAGGAACGAGTCGTCGGACTCGTCGGCGACCAGTGCCGGGCCGGCGGGCCCGGCCAGGGTCAGGTGCCGGGCCGACCCTCCGAGACCCACCGGGGTGGTGGTGGCGGCCGCGGTGGGCGTCGAGATGGGGAAGATGAGCAGGCCCCCGTCCGGCCGGTCGGGATCGCGCACGTTCACCGCGACGGTGCCGGTGTCGGTGACGACGACACCCTCGGGTGCGCCGCTGACCGCCACCACGGTGCCGGGCAGTCCGGGCGCGGCCGGCGGCGACATCGCCGGTTCCGGTGCCTGCTGCAGCGGGGTGACCAGGGCCGGCAACCTGTCCGGTGCGGGCGTCGGGCTGGAGCTACCGCACGCGGCGACGAGCGCTGCGCACCCCACCACCGCCGCAGTACTCCCGAGGGTGCGCAACAACGTCATCACCGCCCCATCATGTCCGGTCGGCGCTCGTCGGCGCCGATCGTGCACAGCCGTGGCGCGTGCCGGCGTCGCCACCGCGATGTGTCCTTCCCTCCGGAGCGGAGGCGGGCCGTCCGGCGGCGGTGAGCGGGACCGGGACCGGTCCATCGGCGGGGAGTCGGCGACCAACGGCCCTGCCGTGGCGCGGCGGGCGCGGCGGACCGTGGGTGCACCCCACGCCGTCGGCGCAGGGCGTTCGGGCTCTGACCGTGAAGGAACCGTGAGTGCGTTGGTCGACATCGCCAAGGACCGTCCCGCTGCTGTCAACCGGATGACGGGTCCCGCCGGGGGGCAACTCGGGTCCACCACCCGCTACGTGCTCGCCGGCATCCGGCTCGCGCTGGGCTGGGTGTTCCTCTGGGCCTTCCTCGACAAGCTGTTCGGGCTGGGCCACGACACGACCGCCGCCAGGTCGTGGCTGAACGGCGGGAGCCCCACGAAGGGCTTCCTGGGCTCGTCGAAGGGGCCGTTCGCGGACTTCTTCCACGCCCTCGCCGGCAACGGTGTCGTCGACGTGCTGTTCATGGCGGCGATGCTGGCCCTCGGGGTGGGGCTCGTGCTCGGTATCGGCATGCGTCTGGTCGCCGTCGTCGGGGCGCTGGTGACGGTCCTGATGTGGGCCGCCGTGCTGCCCCCGGCGAGCAACCCGTTCCTGGACGACCACCTCGTCTACGCCGGCGTGCTGGTGCTGCTGGCGCTGCTGGGAGCGGGGGACACGCTGGGCCTGGGCCGCGTCTGGACCGCCACCCCGCTGGTGCGACGCGCCCCTTGGCTCGCCTGAGCGGCGCCCGACGTGCGTGGCCCCGGGGTCGCTGCCCGGCAGCACCGTCACGGTGATGCTCGCGGACTCGGGTATGGGGACGATGATGGGCGGTACCGCCCCGCTGGGTGCGCCGATGATGCTGCGCAGCGCGCCGGCCACCGTCGCGGCGGGTCGGATCAGCCTGGTGGCGCAGAACCTGGGGTGGCGCGCCCACGAGCTGGTGATCCTGCCGCTGCGGGCCGGAACGGCGGCGGGCGCGCTCGTCCCCGGGCCCGACGGCCGGGTCGACGAGACCGGAGCCGTGGGGGAGGCCTCCGCGAGCTGCGCTGCCGACGGCGGGGACGGGATCGGCGCCGGCACGGTCGGCTGGACGACGGTGAACCTGCCCGCCGGCCGCCACGAGCTGGTGTGCAACCTCGCGAACCACTACGCCGACGGCATGCGCCAGGAACTCGACGTCACCGCGGGCTGAGGCCGGGCTCCGGGCCCGGCGTCAGCGGATGGGCACCGTCCACGAGAGTTCGGTCCCGGCCCGGTCGCCGCGGGCCACCTGCAACGATCCGCCGTGCCGTTCGGCGCGGGCAGCCATGTTGGCGAGGCCGCTGCGCCGCGTGCCGGTCGGGATCCCGACGCCGTCGTCGACGACGCGCAGGGTCAGCTCGTCGTGCACGCTGATGTCGACGGCCGCGGATCGGGCGTTCGCGTGCCGGGCGATGTTGCTCAGGGCCTCGCGGAGCACGGCGACGAGGTCCTCGCCGACGTCGTCGGGCACGCTGCTCTGCAACGGCCCGGCGAACCGCGTCTCGGGGCTGAAACCCAGGGCGGGTGTCACGTCGGAGAGGACGTCGAGCACCCGACCCCGCAGCCCGGATGCCACCGCTCCGGTGACGCGGTGGAGCTGGAAGATGGTGGTGCGGATCTGGCTGATGGTCTGGTCCAGGTTGGTGATGTTCTCGGCGATCCGCTCGCCGGCCGCCGTACCGGTTCCGACCTGTTTGGCGACGCTCTGCAGGGACAGCCCGGCGGCGAAGAGCCGCTGGATGACGTGGTCGTGGAGGTCAGCGGCGATGCGGTCGCGGTCGTCGGCCAGTGCGGCGCGCTGTTGCTCGACACGGGCCTCGGTGAGCTCGAGGGCCAGCGACGCCTGGTTGGCGAACCCGCCGACCATGTCCAGGTCGTCGTCGGTGAACGTGGCCCGCTCGTGCAGCCGGGCCGCGATCAGGACGCCGTTGACCTGCCGGGTCCCCACGAGCGGGACGATCAGCACCGGGTCGAGCGCCAGCTGGGCCGACACGGCGGAGCCGAGGCCGGGGCCGCTGCGTGGCCACGAGTCACGCACCGCGCGCCCCGTGGTCAGCACCGTCCCGCACAGCGAGCCGGCCACCGGGATGCGGACGCCGACCAGGTCGCCGGCACCGGAGCCGACGGCCACGTCGACCCGGAGGGCCTGGCCGTCCGCGGTGGGCAGCGCGACGGCGACCATGTCGGCCCGGGCGACGTCGAGGGCGAGGTCGACCACCAGCTGCAGCGGATCACCGGGATCGGTGGACAGCAGCCGCCGGGTGATCGTCGCCGACGCGCTCAGCCATTTCTGACGCTCGCGGGCGACGTCGTAGAGCCGGGCGTTGGCGATGGCGACGCCGGCGGTGGCGGCGAGCGCGGTGACGAGATCCTCGTCCTCGGCGCTGAACTCCCCGTTGCTGCTCTCGCAGAGGTAGAGGTTGCCGAACACCTCGCCACGGACCCGGATCGGGACGCCGAGGAAGCTGTCCATCGGTGGGTGGTGGTCGGGAAACCCGGAGGATCGGGGGTCGTCGGCGATGCACCGCACCCGGATCGGGACGGGGTCCTCCACCAGCGCCCCGAGCAGGCCCTTGCCGTGCGGTAGGTCCCCGATGCTCTCCACGGTGTCGACGGGCATCCCGACGTGGACGAACTGCGCCAGCCCGCCCGCGCGGGCGTTGACCCCCAGGGCCGCGTAGCGCGCGCCGACCAGCTCCCGTGCGGCGTCGACGATGTGGCGGAGCAGGACGGGAAGGGCGAGGTCCCCGTTGACCAGCTGGTTGGCGCGCAGCAGCCCCCGCAGCCGGCCCTGGGTGGCGATCACCTCGGTGGCCCGCTCGACGAGCTGGCCGAGCAGCTGGTCCAGCTCCAGACGGGGGAGGTCGTGGAACGGCAGCGGAGGATCATCCATGCGGGGCGGCCCTCCTGCACGGGCGCGCCCAGCGGCCCGGGATGTCGGATGGTGGCCTGCCTGGGTCCGGGACAGATGACGCCACCCTACGGGCCGCGGCCCCTCCGGTGCGGCCTGACCATCAGCGGGTCTCCCGGCGGCGGACGACGAGAAGCACCAGCAGGGCACCGGCGACCAGGCCGACACCACCGACGCCGATGTCCTGGCGCCCGGGCCGTACGCTCGACCAACCCGATCGGCGATCCGCACGACGCCGAGGCCATGGCGGACAGACCTTGATGACCGAGGTGCACGGGATGGACGAGGACGGCGTCGTCGGCTCCGACCGGCCTGCCGTCGTCCCGGAACCGGCGAGGGCCGACCCGATCGAGGGCGAGCTGATCACCGAGATGTTCGACTACGACGGTGGACGGCAGGCCACGGTGTACCTGCCGCCCGATCCCCCCGTAGCCGTCGTGTTCGCTGGAGACGGCCAGCTGATCGCGCAGTGGGGTACGTGTCTTGAGGCCGCGGACGTGCCGGCGACGATGATCGTCGGGGCTCACCGGACCGATGCCGAGGACGAGATGGTGCGCATCCGGGAGTACTCGCCCTCGTTCGACGAGGACCGGTTCGCCGCGCACGAGAGGTTCTTCGTCGACGACGTGCGCGGCTGGGTGCGGACCAGGTTCGGCGTCGCACTGCCCGCCGGCCGCACCGCGGTGTGCGGGGTGTCGGCCGGCGCCGAGTTCGCACTCGCCATGGGGTTGCGGCATCCGGATCTCTACGGGGTGGTCTTCGCAGCCTCCCCCGGCGGTGGATTCCGACCGCCCGAGGCGATGCCGGGTCCGCTGCCACGCACATACCTCGTCGCCGGCACGCGGGAGCCGTGGTTCGCGGAGAACGCGACCCGCTGGGCGGAGGCTATGCGGGACGCGGGGGCTGATGTGGTGATGACCGAGCGGATCGGTGATCACGGCGACCCGTTCTGGGCCGCGGAGTTCCCGCTGATGGTCGCGTGGGCGTTTCGAACCCTGACCGCATCCGACGACGTGGGACAGGTCCCGCGGTAGCCGCTGGGCGACGGCGACGTGCCCCGGGCCGTGCCCATTTCCCCGGTCCTGTTGAGCGTGCTCGGTGGGGTCGAGATGCTGATGGCCGCGAGTGCGGCGCCGGCGCCGACCGTGGTCGCCGGAGCCGTCGGTGGCGTGGTGGTCGGGGTGGCCGCATGGGTGCCGCGTCGCGGGCGGCGGATCGGGCTCGTGGTCGCCGGGTCGGTGCCGCTCGCGGCGCTGACCTGGTGGAGTGTCGTCACTCCGCTGCTCGCGGTCGTCGCCATCGGAATCGTCGTGCTGCGCCCCGTGCGTGCCCCGGACCACCGGTCTGCGGCCGTGGGCCATGGCGGACGCCCGGGTCTTGTGGCCCCCGAGAGCAGGACCTGAGCCGCTGCCGCGGGCCGTCGTGAGCGGGAACCGTGGGGGCCGGGACCACGAAAGGGGAACGCGATGGACGCGCAGCACAGCAGGCGCACGGTGGTCGTCGGGGTCGACGGCTCGGAGGACTCCCTGCGGGCGGTGCGGTGGGGCGCGGCGGAGGCCGGACGTCGCCACGTCCCGCTGCGGCTGGTGCACGCCTTCGGGTGGGGGCAGGGAGACGTGGTCGGGCATCCCGAGCTGGGGCAGCGCTACCGCGACACCCTGCTGGGCTACGCCCGCGACCAGCTCCACCGCGCGGCGGAGGCGGCCGGGGCGCAGACGCCGGGGATCGACGTCGAGCAGCAGCTGGTGGTGGGGTCACCCATGGCCGTCCTCGGCGACGAGAGCCGGCGTGCACAGGTGCTCGTGCTCGGTGACCGTGGCCTCGGCCGGCTCCAGGGGCTGATGCTGGGGTCGGTCGCGGCGGCGCTGGGCGCCCACGCCGAGTGCCCGGTCGTGGTGGTGCGCGGGGCCGAGCGGGACCCGGCCGCCGCCGCGGCCCTGCCGGTGGTCGTCGGGGTCGACGGGTCGGCCACCAGCGACGCCGCCGTCGCGTTCGCGTTCGAGACGGCCCTGGCCCTGAGCGTGTCGGTGGTCGCGGTGCACAGCTGGTGGGAGCCGGTGTACGACCCGGCCCTGTCCGCCATGATCTTCGACTGGGACGCCATCCAGGCCGCCGAGACCCTCCTGCTGGAGCAGCGGCTGGCGGCGTGGACCGCGAAGTACCCCGAGGTCTTCGTCGAACGCCGTGCCGTCCGCGACCGTCCGGCCCACGGCCTGCTGGAGCAGGCGGCGCAGGCCCAGCTCGTGGTGGTCGGCTCGCGCGGGCGGGGCGAGTTCTCGTCGCTGGTGCTCGGCTCCGTGAGCCACGCGCTGCTGCACCGCTCGCCGTGCCCGGTCGCGGTCGTCCGCCCGGACCCGTCGTGAACAGCGAGCCGAGGCCGCACGTGCAGCGCATGACGGTGGGCGACGTGATGACCAGGGACGTGCTGTCGGTCGGGCCGGACACGTCCTTCCGAGACGTCGCCACCACCCTGTTCGCGGGGGCGGTGCGTGCCGTCCCGGTCCTCGACGACGAGCGACGGCTGCTGGGCGTGATCTCCGAGGCCGACCTGCTGGCCACCACCGAGCAGCCCGAACCCCCGCGGTGGGGGCACCGCCCGCGGCACACCGGACGTCCGGGCCCGCAGCACCGGCAGGGCAGCACCGCCCGGGAGCTGATGACCGCGCCCGCCGTCACCGTCGCCCCGACCGCCACCGTCGCGGCGGCGGCGCGGACGATGCGCGAGCGGTCGCTGAGCTGGTTGCCGGTGACCGATGGCGACGGGCGGATGGTCGGGGTGCTCGGCCGCTCCGACCTGCTCGCGGTGTTCCTGCGCGACGACGCCACCATCCGGGCCGAGATCATCGACGGCGTGCTGGCCGGGATGCTGCTGGTCGATCCCGCGCGCGTCTCGGTCGAGGTGGCCGACGGTGTCGTCACCCTGGCGGGGCAGCTCGACACCCGCACCGACGCGGTGCTCACCGTGCAGTTCGTCGAACGCCTCGACGGGGTGGTGGAGGTCATCGACCGGCTCACCTACGAGGTCGACGCCCACCCGTCCGATCTCGACGTGGCGCACCTCTACTGACTCGCCGATCACGGCGGGCGTCGCGAGAAGTCGCGGTCGAACGGCACACCATGGGTCTCGGCGGCCCGCCGAACAGCGATGACGTGCCGTTCAGCCGCCGAACACCGGTGCCGCGGGGATGCGCACGGCGCGGGCCGCGATCTCCGCGCGTTCGGCGATCCCGTGCAGCATCCGACGGCTCATCACGAAGCTGACCGCCGACGCCGGCACCACCACCAGCGGCGCCCACCACCGCAGGTACCCGTAGCGCTCGCGGGAGATCAACCGGGTGGTCCCGTCCGGCTCCTCGCGCAGCACGAAGGACCACGTCGCGTCGAACGGCGCCGGCGTGCGCCCCATCGGGATCCCGCCGCGCAGCACGAGGGAGCGGCCCGGCTCCGCCGATGCCACGGTCATCGCCACCTCGGGCGCGAGCTTGACCTCGGCCCCGACCACGACGTCCTGCCACTCGGGCACGATCCGGTCGGCGCTGTGGATGTCGCAGCCGACCAGGTTCTCCAGCGCGTCGTAGCTGTAGAAGCCACCGCGGCCCTGCCCGAGCTGCGCGACCCACGGCCAGATCTCGGCGGCGCGGGCGTACACGGTGACCGCGCGCGTCGTCGCCAGGTCGGCGCCCTCGACCAGCTCGTCCCCGGGCAGCTCGGCGCCGATCTCCTCGGTGGTGGCGCCCCAGTGGGCCATCCATCGCCACCCCAGCGCCTTGACCGCTATCAGTACGGCGAGTGGGACGGCGACGGTGCGCACGGGGACGGCCATGCCCCTGACCGTGCTCCGGTCAGGACGGCGCCGGAAGGGCCTTCCGGCCCGCCCCGCCGGGCACTTCGCGCATGGACCCGGGATCACCGCCAGGCCGCCCGGGCCCCGCGTCGGCGCACCCGGGGACCAGTGTCGAAGGTCCCCCGGTCGTTCGCCTCTGCCACCGCCGGTCGGCCCTCGCGTAGACCGGGACGATGAGGTCCCACCACCTGCTCGGCGCCGGGTTGTTCGCGCTCGCCACGCTGATCGTCGGCTACGCGGTGCTCGGCCCGCTGGTGCTCGACGTGATCCACTTCCGGACCTCGGCGTCGGGGCTGAACCAGATCCGCGGCGGCGACCTGGCCGCGCTGGCCGTGGTCGCGCCCGTGTGTGTGGCGGTCGGCGCGCTGGCCTGGCACGGACATCCCGCGGCGCCGGTGCTGGCGCTGGCCCCGGCGATCTTCGCGATGTACACCTACTCGCAGCTCGTCCTGGCCAACGAGTACCTGCGGATCCCCGGCAACGTCGAGCTGTTCTTCCCCCTGCTCCTGGTGATGTTCTGGCTGGCCGCGGTGCTGACGGTGCGCAGCGTGGGGCTGGTCCGGGCGACGCCGACCCCGCCGTGGTCACGCCGTCTCGAGCTCGGCTGCGGCGTGCTGCTCGTCGTCATCGCGGCGTTCGTGGCGCTCGGCCTGCACCTGCCCACGCTCGTCGACGCCATGGGCGCCACCCCGACCGGCGCTGCGTACCGGGATGCGCCGACGGCGTTCTGGGTGGTGAAGTTCTACGACCTCGGCCTCGTGGTGCCCGGGGCGCTGGTCGTCGGCATCGGCCTGCTTCGACGCCGGGTCGGCGCGCGGACGCCCGCGTCGGCGATCATCGGCGGCTATGTGCTGCTGGGGTGGTCCGTGGCCGGGATGGCGTGGACGATGCTGCTGCGCGGCGACCCGGACGGGTCGCTGGTGCAGGCCGTGGTCATGACCACGATCTCGGCCGCCGGGACGGTGTTCGCCTGGTTCCTCTACCGGCCGCTGTTCCGGGCCACGGATCCCGTGAGCCGGCGCCCGTCGGTCCCGGGGCCCGTGGGCGTCACCGGCGCGCCGACACGGTGAGCAGCACGGCGGAGTCCTCGATCGCCTCCAGCGAGTGCCGGGCCACGGGAACGATGATCAGATCCCCGGCCGAACCCTCCCAGCCGGTGTCGTCGGCGACGAGCCGGACCCGCCCGTGCAGCACGTACACGGTGGCCTCGCCCGGGCTGTCGTGCTCGTCCAGCCGGCGGCCCGCGGCGAGCGCGATGAGGGTCTGGCGGAGGGTGTGCTCGTGGCCCCCGTAGACGGTCCGGGCGCTGCGCCCGCTGGACGCCTCCCGCGCGAGGGTGAGCTGCTGGCGGGCCAGCGCGGTGAGCGAGGACTTCTGCATGGGTCACCCTTCCGTGACGTCGGGCAGGTGCCAGGAGATGGTGGTGCCGGCCTTGCCGTCGAGCACGCCGGCCGCGTCGGCGAGGGTGCCGATGCCGGCGAGGTGGCCCGTCGCGGCGACGAAACGGCGGCAGGCCTCGATCTTGGGTCCCATCGACCCGGCGGGGAACGTCAGGTGGTGCAGGTCGTCGAGGTCGAGATGGTGGATCCATTCCTCCTGCGGGGTGCCGAAGTGCCGCATCACGGCGGGCACGTCGGTGAGCAGCACCAGCTGGTCGGCCCGCAGCGCGATCGCGAGCAGAGCGGCGGTGAGGTCCTTGTCGACCACGGCCTCCACCCCGCGCAGGCCGCCGCTGCCGTCGTCGACGACGGGGGCCCCACCCCCGCCGCCGCAGATCACCACGCTCCCGGCGTCGACGAGCCCGGCTATCGAGGCCTGCTCCACGATCCGCAGGGGGTCGGGGGAGGGCACGACGCGGCGCCAGTGCCGGCCGTCCTGCGCGATCGTCCAGCCGTGGCTGTCGGCGAGCGCGCGGGCGCGGTCGTGGGACAGGCCGGGCCCGACGAACTTCGACGGCGCCGCGAAGTCGCGATCGCTCCCGTCGACCACGACCTGGGTGATCACCCCGACCACAGGACGCGCGACGCCGGCGTTGCGCAGCGACTGCGCCAGCCAGTAGCCGATCATGCCCTGGGTCTGGGCGCCCAGGACGTCGAGCGGGTAGGGCCGGGTCAGCGCCGGGTCGTCCTCGCTCTCCAGCGCCAGCAGCCCCACCTGGGGGCCGTTGCCGTGGCAGATGATCAGTTCGTGGTCGGCAGCGAGCGGGGCCAGCGCCTCGGCGGCGGCACGGACATGGTGCAGTTCGACGCTCGCGTCGGGCTTCTCCCCGCGCTGCAGCAGCGCGTTGCCCCCGAGGGCGACGACGATGCGCATCAGGCCCCCACGGTCGATCCGGCAAGCGCGTCGACGAGCACGGCCTTGATCGTGTGCAACCGGTTCTCGGCCTGGTCGAACACGACCGACCGCGACGAGCCGAACACCTCGTCGGTGACCTCGGCGCCGTCGAGGCCGAACTCGTCGTGCAGGCGTCTCCCCAGCTCGGTGGAGCGGTCGTGCACGGCGGGCAGGCAGTGCAGGAACTTCGCGTCCGGCCCGGCGGCGGCCATCAGTGCATCGGTGACCCGGAAGGGGAGCAGCGTCGGGATCCGCTCGGCCCAGGCCTGCGCGGGCTCGCCCATGCTGACCCAGACGTCGGTGTAGACGAAGTCGGCCCCGGCCACCCCTGCGCCGGGGTCGTCGGTGACGAGCACCCGCGCACCGCCGGCGGCGGCGAGCTCGTTCGCCGACGCGACGACGTCGGCAGGTGGCCACAGCTCGCGCGGCGCGGCGATGCGCACGTCCATGCCCAGCATCGCGCCCGTGACCAGCAACGATCGGGCGACGTTGTTGCGCCCGTCGCCGACGAAGCAGCAGCTGATCCGCTCCGCGGGCGACGGGCGGTGCTCGACCATCGTGAGGACGTCGGCGAGCATCTGCGTGGGGTGCCAGGAGTCGGTCAGCCCGTTCCACACCGGCACCCCGGAGTGGTCCGCGAGCTGCTCGACGATCTCCTGGGCGGCGCCGCGGAACTCGATGCCGTCGAACATCCGGCCCAGCACCCGCGCCGTGTCGGGCACGGACTCGTCGCGGCCCATGTGCGAGCCGGCCGGGTCGAGGTAGGTGACGTGCGCGCCCTGCTCGTGCGCGGCCACCTCGAACGCGCAGCGCGTGCGGGTGGAGCTCTTCTCGAAGATCAGCGCGATGTTCCGGCCGGTCAGCCGCGGCCGCTCGGTGCCCGCGGCCCGGTCGCGCTTGAGCTCCGCGGCCCGCTCGACGAGCGCGAGGAACCGGTCCTTGCCCAGGTCGGTCACGGTCAGCAGCGAGCCCGGGTGGCGCGTGAGCACGGCCGTCATGTCCCCAGCCCGTCGCGCTGGATCGGGCAGGTCATGCAGCGGGCGCCGCCGCGGCCCCGGCCGAGCTCGCTGCCCGGGATGGACAGCACCTCGATGCCCTCGTCGCGCAGCATGGCGTTGGTCAGGGTGTTGCGGTCGTAGCCGACCACCACGCCCGGGGAGACGGTGAGGAAGTTGGTGGCGTCGTCCCACTGCTCGCGCTCCGCGGCGCGGGCGTCCTCGTTGGTGAACAGGACGCGCACCTTGTCGATCCCGAGGGCCTCGGCGATCGCGGCGAACAGGTCGTCGCGGTGCTCGACGTGCAGGCCGCCCGTGTCGTGCTCCACCACCTCCTCCGGATCCGACGGCGTGATCACCCACGTCCGCAGCGATCCGACGTCGAGGCCGGGATAGCGCACGAACGTGTCCACGTCGATCATGGTCAGCACGGTGTCGAGGTGCATGAACGCGTGTGAGCGGGGGAGTTCCACGGCGACGACCGTGGTGGCCTGGCCGCTGCGGAACATCTCCCGGGCCAGGATCTCGACGCCCGTCGCGGTGCTGCGCTCGCCCATCCCGACCAGCACGGCGCCGCGGCCCAGCACGTGGATGTCGCCGCCCTCCAGGGTGGCCGGCTGGTGGTCGGTGTCGTCGTCGCCGTAGTACACGGGGAACACGGCATCGGCGAACATCGGGTGGAACCGGTAGACCGCGCGGCTGTGCAGCGACTCACGGCGCCGGGCCGCCTTCGCCATCGGGTTGATCGTGACGCCGCCGTAGACCCACGCCGAGTTGTCGCGCTGGAACAGCGTGTTGGGCAGCGGGGCGAGCACGAAGTCGTCGAGGTCGAGGGTCTGCCAGCGCAGGCTGCGCACCGACAGCGGCGAGAGGTCCGAGCGCGTGATGCCGCCGACGAGCAGCTCGGCGAGCGACACCGGGTCGATGTCCTCGGCCAGGTCACGCAGCGGTCCGACGAGCGTCGGCCCGACCAGCTCGGGCGTGCACACCCGTTGCAGCACGAACGCCCGGGCCTCGGCGATCTCCAGGGTCTCGGCCAGCAACGTGGCGAAGTGGTGCACCTCGACGCCGCGCCCGCGCAGCACCTCGGCGAACACGTCGTGCTCCTCGCGCGCCTTCTCCGCCCACAGGACGTCGTCGAACAGCAGTGCATCGCAGTTGGCGGGGGTGAGCCGGGAGAGCTCCAGGCCGGGGCGGTGCACGATCGCCTGCCGGAGCCGCCCGACCTCCGAGTGCACGCCGAGCCCGTGTGTCTGGGTCATGGCGCGATCGTCCTCGGCGCACGGCCCGCGCATCAGTGCACAAGGTCCCGAACGGACGGGCCGGAATGCCGCCGCAGGACGAGTCGGTAGAGCTCGTCCGCACCCCAGACGACGAACGGGAAGGGCAGGACGACGAGCAGCTGCAGAGGATCGAGCGCAGCGGTGCCGAACACGTCCTGCAACCACGGCACGTAGATCACCGCTGCGGTGAACACGAGCTCGAACGCGATGCCCCACAGCAACAGGGGGTTGGACCACAGCCCGACGGAGAACAGCGACGCCCGGTCGGTGCGCGCCGCGAACGCCGTGCCGATCTGGCAGGCGACGATCCCGGCGAACGTGATCGTGGTGGCCTGCCGGTACGCCTCGTGCAGCGGGCTGCCGGTGCCGGTCGCGTCGCCGGGGTGCCAGCCCGCGCGCACGAGGGTGAGCAGGAAGCCTCCCATCACGAGCACGGCCGACACGGAGCCCAGCAGCAGCCAGGCCCGCAGCAGCAGCCCGCGGTCCACCACACCCGCCGACCGGGGCCGGGGCGGGCGGTCCATCGCACCCGGCTCGGCGGGCTCGCGGCCCAGGGCCAGCGCCGGCAGGGTCTCCGTACCGAGATCGATCGCCAGGATCTGCAGCACGGTCAGCGGCAGCGGCACCGCGCCGCCGGTCAGCGCGAAGACGAGGAACGGCACGACCTCCGGCACCGCGTGGGCGAAGATGTAGAGCACGAACTTGCGGACGTTGTCGAACACCTGCCGGCCGGAGCTGATCGCGGCGACGATGGTGGCGAAGTCGTCGTCGGTGAGCACCATCGTCGCGGCCTCGCGGGCCACGTCCGTGCCCGAGCGGCCCATGGCCACCCCGATGTCGGCGTGCCGCAGGGCGGGGGCGTCGTTCACGCCGTCGCCGGTCATCGCGACGATCGCCCCGCCGGCCTGCAGGGCCTCGCAGATCCGCAGCTTCGACGCCGGAGAGGTGCGGGCGAACACGATCTCCTCGTCGCGGGCCAGCAGGGCGTCGAGCTCGGCGTCACCGAGCCGCTCGAGCTCCTCGCCGGTGACGATCCGGCCGCCCGGCTTCCCGATCCCGACCCGCCTGGCGATCTCCGCGGCGGTGGGCCCGTAGTCGCCGGTGACGACGTGGATGCGGATGCCCGCGCGGTGGGCCCGGGCCACGGCGTCGGGCACGGCGGCGCGGGGCGGGTCGACCATCGCCACCAGTCCGAGCAGCTCCAGGTCCCGTTCCGCGCCGGCCCGGTCGGGCGGAACGGCGTCGAGCGCGCGGCGGGCGACCGCAAGCACCCGCAGCCCCCTCTTCGCGTACCGGTCGAGCGTCCGCGCCACCTCGCTGCGCGTGGCTCCGTCGAGCGGGACCGGCCCGTCGGGCCCGTGAATACGCGTGCAGCAGGGCAGCACGGCCTCCGGTGCGCCCTTCGTGTGGATCACCGGGCTGGTGCCGTCGACCGTCGACATGCGCTTGAGATGCGCGTCGAAGTGGAAGACGGTCCGGCGTGCCGTCGCCCGCTCCGCCGGGGGGACGCCGACGCGGAGATCGGTGGCCAGCCGCAGCAGCGCCAGCTCGGTGGGGTCGCCGATCGCCGGAGCCTCGGCCGTCGTGCACGCCGCGGCCGCCGTGGCGAGCAGGCGGGCGCGGTCGTCGTCGATCGGTGCCGTCGCGTCCAGCTCGGTCCCGGCCAGCCACAGCGTCGTGACGCGCATCCGGTTCTCCGTCAGCGTCCCGGTCTTGTCGGTGCAGATGACGGTGACCGAACCGAGAGTCTCCACGGCCGAGAGCCGCTTGACGACGGCGCCCTTGCGCGCGAGCTGGCGCACCCCCGAGGCCAGGGCGAGGGTGATGGTGGGCAGCAGGCCCTCGGGAACGTTGGCGACGATCAGCCCGATCGAGAACGTGATCGCCGCGGCCCAGCCGAGACCGGCCGCGATCCCGACCGGCACGAACGCCACCCCGACCACGACAGCGACGGCCGCGATGATCCAGGTGACACGCCGGACCTGCCGCTCCAGCGGGCTCGGCCGGGTGCGCCCCCGTTGCGACAGCGTCGCGATCCGGCCCAGCTCGGTGTGCATCCCGGTGCGGGTGACCACGGTGGTCGCCTCGCCGCCTGTGCAGGTGGTGCCGCTGAACACCAGGTCGTTGGCCTCCAGCAGCGGTCCCGTCACGGGTGAGGGCTCGGCGGAGCGGTGGGTGGGCATCGACTCACCGGTGAGGGCGGAGAGGTCGAGCACGAGATCGCCGTCGACGATCCGGGCGTCGGCGCAGACGCGGTCGCCCTCGGCGATCACCAGGACGTCGCCGGGCACGAGGGCGGAGGCCTCGATCTCGACGCGTACCCCGTCGCGCACCACGCGCGCAGTCGGCGGCAGGAACGCGGCCAGCGCGTCGACGGCGCGCTCGGCCTGCCGCTGCTGGACGAACGCGAACGCGGCGTTGAGCACGATCACCGCGACCACGGCGAGCGACAGGGCGGGCGTGCCGCCCACCCAGGCCAGTACCGCGGCCACGCCCAGCAGCAGCACGAGCGGCTGGGTGAACTGCTCCAGCAGCTCCCGCGGCCAGCTCGGGCCGCCGCGGCGGCTCAGCGCGTTGGGGCCGTAGACGGCCTGCCGGCGGGTGGCCTCCCGCCCGGCCAGGCCGGCCGGTGACGTGTGCAGGTCGCGGTAGAGCTCGGCGAGCGGGCGGCGCTGGTCGGCGGACTCGGCGTCGTCCGGTGCGGGCGCCTCGACGGTTCGGGTCACGCCGCGTTCTCCGCCGGGACGATCGTCGACTCGCCGTACTCGTGGCGCCCGACCTTGAGCCAGATGTACATCGGCACGCCCAGCAGCAGGCAGAACACCCCGTAGTAGACGGCCTGGTAGCCGCTGCCGGCCACCGACCAGAAGGAGAAGACCAGCGCGAGCGCCGAGACGCCGCAGTCGCGCACCAGGTGCGGCCAGTGCGTCTTCCGGCCGCGGACGAGCAGCCAGTACAACTGCGCGCCCGCGCTGAACAGGTACGGCACGACGGCGGTGAACACCGACAGCAGCACGAGCGTGGTGAACACCGACTGGAAGCTCGTGTAGCTGACCACCGTCAGGACGGACGCGAGCACCGTCGAGCTGACGATCCCGAACACCGGGATGCCGCGCCGGGTCCGGGCGAACGGGGCCGGGAACAGGCGGTCCTTCGCCGCCGCCATCGGCATCTCGGCGACGATCAGGGTCCAGCCGATGAGACAGCCCAGCCCGGAGACCACGGCCGCGATCGCGACGGCGTTGCCGGCCCACTGGCCGCCGAACATGGCATTGGCCGAGTCGGTGAACGGGGCGCTCGACTTCTGCAGCACCGCGTTGGGCACCGTGCCGAACACCGTCAGCGTGCCGAGGATGTAGACCACCGCGCAGCCCAGCGTGCCGAGCACCGTGGCGCGCCCGACGTTCTTCGCGGGGTTGCGGACGCGGCCCGCCGCCACCGCCGCCGTCTCGATGCCGAGGTAGCTGAACAGCGCGATCGCCGCGGCGGCGGAGATCGCCCCCGCGGCGGAGCCCCCGGTGGCGTTGAACGTCCCGAAGTTCCCGCCCTTGATGAACAGCAGCCCGACCGTGGCCATGAACAGCAGCGGCACGAACTTCAGGACCGTCGTGACGATCTGCGTGATCGCCATGTTCCGCACGCCGGACAGGTTGATCACCGCCGGGATCCACAGGCCGAACAGCGCGATCACGATCGACCAGATCGTGGCGTGCTCGGGGTTCCAGAACACCTCCACGTAGCCGACGAGCGCCACGACGATGGCCGCGTTCCCCGCCCACGCCGTGACCCAGTACGACCAGGCGTTGAGGAATCCCGCGAAGTCGCCGAAGGCGTTCCGGGCGTAGACGTAGGGCCCGCCCGAGCCCGGCACCCGCTTGGACAGCGCGCCGAACGTCAGGGCCAGCGCCAGCGCACCGACTGTGACCAGCACGAACGCGACCAGACTGATCGGGCCGTACACGGCGAGCGCGGACGGGACGGCGAACACGCCGGTGCCGATCACGGACCCGATCACCAGCGCGGTGGCGGTGGGCAGTCCGAACGTGCCCTGCTTCTCCGGGATGGCCGGCGAAGCCTGGGGTGCCTCGGACGGCGGGGTCGTGACGTCGATGCTCAACGGGGCTCCTCGGATCGGGGTGCCCCGACCATGACGCGTGCGACTCCACCCGCCCACGGCCGCAGGTCCCGTCCCGCCCGGCGTTGGTCCCGCCTCGGCGTCGACTTCTCAGCGCACCCGACGTGGCCGGGGCGGGGCCTGTGCGGGGGAGCCGGCGAGCACGACCACACCCGCCACCGCCACCGCGAGGCCGACCGTCAGCGGCACCCACCAGCCGTCGCGGACCGTGTCGCCGAGCAGCGCGATCCCGACGAGGCCCGGCACCAGCACCTCGGTCACCAGGAACACGGCCGTCACGCTCGACACCGAGCCCACCACCAGGGCGCGCGAGTAGCAGGCCAGGCCGACGGCGCCGAACAGCACCACAAGGTAGGGCGCGGGCTGGGTGAGGAGCCCGAGCGGGCCGTCCGGGTCCTGCACCGCCCGCACCGCAAGCGACGTGCCGCCGAAGCCCAACCCGGCCACGACGGCGAGCGGCCACGCCCGCTCACCCCGCCACACCGCGGCCGCAGCCACCGCCAGCCCCACCAGCGCCACCGACAGCACCACGTACGCCAGCACCGACACCCCCGACGGCCGGTCGCCACCGGCGCTCGCCGCGATCAGCGCGAGCCCGACCACGCAGGCCCCGATCGCGACCCGGTCCACCGGCCGCAGCACCGACCCGAACAGCCGCCGCGCGGCGAGCGCCGTCAGCACGATCGAGCCACCCAGCACCGCCTGCACGGCGAACACCGGCAGGTGCCGCAGCGCCACCACCGTGCACACCCAGCCGAGCGTGTCGACCACCAGCCCGCCGAGGTAGCGCGGCTGCACGACCAGGGGACGGCGCGGCCGCACCCGCCGGGTCGCGTCGGACTGCAGCAGGCCGGCGCCGCTGTTCAGCACCATCGCGAGCAGCGCGGAGAGCAGCCCGATCAGCACGTGCCCAGCATGCTCCCGGAGTTCGTCACGCGCCGGAAACGTGGCTCCGGGTACGTTCCTGCGGTGCTCTCCTCGGGTCTGCTGCTGCTCGCGGACTCCCGCACGCCCTCGGGTGGCCACGGCCACTCCGGCGGGGTGGAGGCGCTGGTCGACCGCGGCCTGATCCGCACGGTGGACGACCTGGCGCTGTTCCTCTCCGGTCGGCTGCTGGCCGGCGGGGCGGTGCCCGCGTCGGCCGCGTCGGCCGCCTGCGCGCTGGCGTCGTCGGCACCGGACTGGTCCCGCTGGGACGCGGCCGTGTCGGCCCGGACCCCCTCGGCGGCCCTGCGGGCGGCGTCGCGGGCGCAGGGGTCTGCGCTGCTGCGCACGGTCGCGCTGGCCTGGCCGGGTCCGGACGTCGCCGCCCTGCGGGCCCTGTCGCACGTCCACCACCCGCTCGTGCTCGGGGTGGCCGCGGCGTCCGCGGGCGCCACACCCACGGACGCCGCCGTGCTCGCGCTGCACCACCTGATCGGCGGGGCGTGCAGCGCCGGCGTGCGGCTGCTCGGGCTCGACCCGCTCGCCGTCGCCGCGGCCGCCGTCGCCGCCGGCCGGCACGCGGAACCGGTGGCTGCGTCGTCTGCCGATGCCGCCCTCCTCGCTGTCGCCGCCGACGACCCGGCCCTGCTGCCTGCCGACGGCAGTCCCCTGCACGACGTCCTCGCCCAGCTCCACGACACCTCGGAGGCGACTCTCTTTGCATCGTGACGACCTGATGGCCGCGCACACCCACGCCCCGCTCGCCGCGGGCCCGGCCGGTCCGCTGCGCGTCGGCATCGGCGGCCCCGTCGGCGGCGGCAAGACCGCGCTGGTCGCCGCGCTGTGCCGCGCCCTGCGCGACGAGCTGTCGCTGGCGGTGGTCACCAACGACATCTACACCGAGGAGGACGCCGAGTTCCTGCGCCGCCACGGCGTCCTGCCTGATGACCGCATCCGCGCCGTGCGCACCGGCTGCTGCCCGCACACCGCGATCCGCGACGACATCACCGCGAACCTCGATGCCGTCGAGGCCCTGGAGGCGCGCCACAACCCGGATCTCGTCCTGGTCGAGAGCGGTGGTGACAACCTCACGGCCACCTTCAGCTACGGGCTCGTGCACGCCCAGATCTTCGTGCTCGACGTCGCGGGCGGGGACAAGGTGCCGCGCAAGGGCGGCCCCGGCGTCACGCGCTCCGACCTCCTGGTGATCAACAAGATCGACCTGGCGCCGCTGGTCGGGGCCGATCTCGAGGTGATGCGGGTCGACGCGGAGAAGGTGCGCGAGGGCCGTCCCACGGTGCTCGTCTCGCTCCGCGAGCAGCCCGACGCGGCCCCGATCGTGGAGTGGATCACCGCGCAGGTACGGGCCCGGCGCGCGTGACGGCGGTCGTCCCGGGGCACGCACCCATCGGGGCCGGCCGGCCCGCGGCGCCACGGGACGGGCTGCGGGCCGCCGCCGCGCTGACCGTCGAGCGGGTCGACGGGCGCCCCCGGATCCGCTGGACCCACGCCTGGCCCGTCGTGCTCCGCCCCACCGGCGCCGAGCAGGTCCACCTCGTGCACGGCGCGGGCGGGCCACTGGGCGGCGACGTCCTGTCCCTCGACGTCCGGATCGGCGCGTCCGCGTCGCTGACGGTGCGCAGCGCGGGCGCGACGATGGTGCAACCCGGCCGCGGCGAGGGGCCGGCCCGCTGGGACGCGACCGTTGCGGTCGGCGCGGGCGGACACCTCGACTGGGCGCCCGAGCCGACCGTCGTCACCGATCGCGCCGAGTTCCTCACGAGCCTGCGGGTCACCCTCGACGCCGGGGCGTCGGCGCTGGTCCGCGAGCTCGTGGTGCTCGGCCGCCACGGCCGGACCGGTGGGGCCTACCGCGGCCACCTGGCCGTCACGCTCGACGGTCGGCCGCTGCTTGCGCACACCACGGTGCTCGACGGCGCCGACCCGGCGCTGAGCGGCCCCGCCGGTTCCGGGGGAGCCCGGGCGATCGGCACGCTGCTGACGGCCGGTGCCGACCGGTACCCGGTGGGAGCAGGGGAGTGGCCCGGGGTCCGCTGGACGTGGACGGCTCTCGAGGGCCCGGGCGCCGTCCTGCTGGCCGTGGGCGATCCCGGCGCGGTGACGGCCGTACTGGACGATGCGGCCCTCATGATCGCCAGGAGTGGTCAGGACGGGACAGATCTGGCCGCCCCTGCCCACTCCTGACGATCACAGCCGTCAGGCGGGCATGATCCAGCCGTAGACGTGGTCGAGCCGCAGGGTCAGCAGCACCCGCTGGTCGGCCACCATCGCGGCGCGGTAGTCGTCCCAGTCGGGGTGCTCGCCCACGATCTCCCGGTAGAGGGCGACGAGGGCGTCCACCGTGGCGTCGTGCGGGTCGGCGGCCGGGACGGTGAGCTCGGCCGTGCCCTCGCCCACGGCGTAGGAACGCAGGTCCGGCGAGGTGACCATGAAGCTCGCCCGCGGGTCGCGGCGCAGGTTGCGGGTCTTGGCCCGCGGCTCGGTGATCGACACGCGGGCGGTGCGGGTGGCCGGGTCGAACGCGTGCGTCACCACCGACGCCTGCGGGCGCCCGTCGCGCTTGAGGGTGATCAGGGTGCCGCCGCGCTGGGCGGTGAACAGGTCGAGCAGGCCGGGATCGACGGGCATGAGCACTCCTCGCAGCGGGGACCGGGCTATCACGGGGCACCAACGTTCGCGGATGCCCCGGCTATGCCCGGCCCGGGTTGTCCCCATCGCGGGCCGGCCGTCCACAGATCGCGATCGGGCCTGGTACGAGGAGTGGGGCCGCCGGAGGATCGGGGGCATGAACCAGGTCAGCAGACGATCAGGCAACTCCGCCCCGCCGGGCGTTCAGGGGTCCCCGGCGGCCATGCGGGCCCTGATCGGGTTCCCGCCGCGCCGGAGCGCGGTGGGCGTGGTCGTCGGGGCGGCGGTGGTGCTGGGTGTGGTGGGTGTGGTGGGCACGTGGCCGCGGGCTGCGCCGGTCGTGGTCGCCACGCTGCTGTTCGCCGTCGGTGGAGCCGGTGCCGGGGTGCTGGCGCGGGTGGTGCTGGCCCGCATGAGGCGGGGAGCCCGCGTCCGTGCGCCGGTGTGCGAGGTGGCGGTCGCCGTGTTCTGGGGATCCGTCGGGGCGGCCTGGGGCGCCGGCGTCCTGCCCGGTCCGTGGGTGCCGGCGCTGCTCGGGCTCGGGTGGCTCGCGGTGGCCGGTTCGGTGGTCGACGTACTCCACCACCGCCTGCCTGACGCCCTGACGCTGCCCGCGCTGCCGGTCGCGGTGGTGGTGCTGCTGCCGCTCGGGCCGGACGCTGTCGGCCGGGCCGTGGCGGGCTCGGTCGTGGCGTGGCCGTGCACGCCGGGGTCCGGCGTCTCGCGCACCGGGCGCTCGGCGGGGGCGACGTCAAGCTCGCCGCACCGCTGGGGGCCGTGCTCGCCGCGGCCTCCTGGCCGGCCACGGCGCTGGGCGCCTGCCTCGCGGCGGTGCTGAGCGGAGCGGTCGCCACGGTGTTGCTGGTCGGGGGGCGCGCGGGCCGGTCGGGGGCGGTCCCGCACGGGCCGTCGATGCTGCTGGCCACGTGGCTGGTCGTGGCGGGCGCGGCGCTCGGGGCGGGGGCCGGGTGAGAAGATGACCGGGGTGAAAGGATGATGGCGTGCTGCGTTGGATCACTGCCGGGGAGTCCCACGGTCCCGCGCTGGTCGCCGTGCTGGAGGGCATGGTCGCCGGCGTCGAGATCACCACCAAGGAGCTGCAGGCCGAGCTGGCCCGCCGCAAGCTGGGCCACGGCCGCAGCCCCCGCATGGCGTTCGAGGCCGACGAGCTCGAGGTGATCGGCGGCCTCCGCCACGGCCGCACCCAGGGTGGCCCGGTGGCGGTGCGCATCGGCAACACCGAGTGGCCCAAGTGGGAGACCGTCATGGCGGCCGACCCGGTGGACCCGGAGATCATCGAGGGTCGGGCGCGCAACGCCCCGCTCACCCGCCCGCGCCCCGGCCACGCCGACCTCGCCGGCATGACCAAGTTCGGCTTCGACGACGCCCGTCCGGTGCTGGAGCGGGCCAGCGCGCGGGAGACCGCGTCCAAGGTGGTGCTGGGCACCGTCGCGAAGGCGTTCCTCAAGCAGGCGTTCGGCGTCGACATCGTGTCGCACGTGGTGGCCATCGGCGCGGTCGACGCCCCCGAGGACGATCCGTTCCCGGGCCCCGGCGACCTGGAGCGGGTCGACGCCAGCCCGGTGCGCGCGTTCTCCGCCGAGACCACCGCGCGGATGATCGCCGAGATCGACGACGCCCACGAGGACGCCGACACCCTCGGCGGGGTCATCGAGGTCATCGCCTACGGGATGCCTGTCGGGGTCGGGTCCTACGTGCAGTCCGACCGCCGCCTCGACGGCCGCCTCGCCGGCGCGCTGATGAGCATCCAGGCGATGAAGGGCGTCGAGATCGGCGACGGCTTCCGCACCGCCCACCGCCGCGGGAGCGCGGCCCACGACGAGATGATCCCCGGGGATCCGGTCAAGCGGCTGTCGAACCGCGCCGGCGGCATCGAGGGCGGCATGACCAACGGTGAGCCCGTGCGCGTGCGGGTGGCGATGAAGCCGATCTCCACGGTGCCCCGCGCGCTGCGCACCATCGACACGGCCACCGGCGAGGAGGCCACCGCCATCCACCAGCGGTCCGACGCCTGCGCGGTGCCTCGTGCCGGAGTGGTTGCGGAGTCGATGGTGGCCCTGGTCCTGGCCGAGGCCGCGCTGGAGAAGTTCGGCGGCGACTCGCTGGCCGAGACCCGGCGCAACGTGGCGTCCTACGTCGAGTCGGCGCACCTGCCCGGGGCGAGTTCCTAGTCCGCCGCCGGTCCGCGACCCGTGCCCCGCTGGAAGGCGGCGGCGCTGCTCCCGGACTCGCCGGCGTCGTCGGTGCTGGCCGGGTCGGCGAAGGCGGCGAACGGCGTGCCGTCCCCACCGCCACCCGGCTCCCGCAACTGCGGCTCGAGGTGGTGCTGCGGGGAGCGGCGGGGCAGGGAAGTACCGGCCGTCTCGTCGCGGCCGCCGGCGTCGTCCACCCGGTCCTCCGATCGCGCGACCATCGCTGCAGGTCGCTCATCGAGCGTAGCCGGGCCGCTGGATCCGGTTGCCCCGGGCCGCTACTACGCTGGCGCGGGTGATGTCCGAGACGCGTCCTGTCCTGGTTCTCGTCGGCCCCCCGGGAGCCGGCAAGTCCACCGTGGGCCGGGTGGTGGCCCGGCGTCTGCGGGTCACCTTCACCGACGTCGACGCGCTGATCGTCGAGCGGGCGGGGAAACCGATCGCCGACATGTTCCTGCAGGACGGCGAGGACGCCTTCCGCGCGCTGGAACGTGAGGTGGTTGCGGAGGCGCTCCTGACGACCAGTGGCGTGCTGGCGCTGGGCGGCGGGTCCGTCATGGCCGGAGAGACGCGTGCGCGGCTGCGTGGCCACCGCGTCGTGCACCTCACGGTGGGCCTCGCCGACGGCCTGCGTCGCACCGGCATGTCCACGGCCCGGCCGCTGCTCGCGGGCGTCAACCCGCGGGCCACGTTCAAGGCGCTGCTCGACGCCCGCGCGCCGCTGTACCGGGAGGTCGCCACGCACGAGGTCGACACGGTCCGGCGCAGCGCCAACCAGGTCGCGCGCGCCGTGCTGGAGGCGATCGGCGAGGTCCCGGCCGACGCCCCGGTCGATCCGGTCGACCCCGCCGATCCGCTGGACGTCCCCACGCCCTACGGCGCGCAGGTCGGCGGCGCTGCGCTGCCGGATCCCACCGTCCGTTCCTGACGTTCTCGGTAAGGTCCACGCGTGGACATCCCAGCCCCCGCCACCGTCCGGATCGACGTGGCCACCGAGCATCCCTATCCGGTGCTGATCGGTCGCGGGGTACGCGACTCGCTGCCCGCCACCGTCGGTGATCTCGGGGCGTCGGCCGCGGTGCTGGTGCACCAGCCCGCGCTGGCCGACGTCGCGGAGGAGGTGCGGACGGCGCTCGCGGCCACCGGCATCGACGCCCACCGCGTCGAGATCCCCGACGCCGAGGAGGGCAAGGCGCTCGCCGTCGCCGGCTACTGCTGGGAGGTGTGCGGCCGCGTCGGCCTCACCCGCCAGGACGTGGTGATCTCGCTGGGCGGGGGAGCGGCCACCGACCTGGCCGGGTTCATCGCCGCCACGTGGATGCGGGGCGTGCGGGTGGTACACGTGCCCACCACGCTGCTCGCGATGGTGGACGCCGCCGTCGGCGGCAAGACCGGCATCAACACCGCCGCGGGCAAGAACCTCGTCGGCGCGTTCCACGAGCCGTCGGCGGTGCTCGTCGATCTGGCGACGCTCGACACGCTCCCGGAGGCGGAGATCGTCGCGGGCAGCGCCGAGATCATCAAGGCCGGCTTCATCGCCGACCCGGTGATCCTCGACCGGATCGAGGCCGACCCGGCCCGCGCGCTGGACCCGTCGGGTCCGGTGCTGGCCGAGCTCGTGGAGCGCTCCATCCGGGTCAAGGCCGACGTCGTGGCGGCGGACCTGCGGGAGTCGAGCCTGCGCGAGATCCTCAACTACGGCCACACGCTCGGCCACGCCGTCGAGCGCCGCGAGTCCTACCGTTGGCGGCACGGGTCGGCGGTGAGCGTCGGGCTGGTGTTCGCGGCCGAGCTGGCCCGCGCGGCCGGTCGCCTCGACGACGCCACCGCCGACCGCCACCGCGCCGTGCTGGCCTCCGTCGGGCTGCCGGTCTCCTACGTGGCCGGGGTCCTGCCCGAGCTGGTCGAGACCATGCGCGGGGACAAGAAGTCGCGCGCGGGCATGCTCAGGTTCGTGGTGCTGGACGGCCTCGCGCAGCCCGGGCGGCTCGAGGGTCCGGCTCCGGAGCTGCTCGAACAGGCCTACGCGGCGATGGCGGTGTCGGCGTGATGACTGGGCCATCCATCATCCGCCCCGTGCTCGTGCTCAACGGCCCCAACCTCGGCCGGCTGGGCACCCGCGAGCCCGCCGTCTACGGCCCCACCACCTACGCCGACCTCGTCGGGCTGTGCGAGAAGACCGGCAGCGAGCTCGGCCTGGCCGTCGAGGTCCGGCAGACCGACCACGAGGGCGAGCTTCTGGGCTGGCTGCACGCCGCCGCCGACGCCGGCACGCCGGTGGTGCTCAACGCCGCGGCCTGGACGCACACGTCGGTGGCCGTCCGGGACGCGTGCTCGCAGCTCACGGCGCCGCTGGTGGAGGTGCACATCTCGAACGTCCACAAGCGGGAGCCGTTCCGCCACCACTCCCACATCTCCGCCGTCGCCAGCGGGGTGATCGTCGGGCTGGGCGTCACCGGCTACACGCTGGCGCTGCGGTGGATCGCGGAGCAGGCATGACCGCCGACGTGCTCGGTCCCGCGGAGGCGCCATCATGACCGCCGACGTGCTCAGTCCCGCGGAGGCGCCATCATGACCGCCGACGTGCTCAGTCCCGCGGAGGCGCCATCATGACCGCCGACGTGCTCTGTGCCGCGGAGGCGCCATCGTGACCGCCGCCCGCCGGGCCGCGCTCCGTGCGCTGCTGGACGGCGTCGACGCGCTGCTCGTCACCGATCTGGTCAACGTCCGCTACCTCACGGGCTTCACCGGCTCCAACGCCGCGCTGCTCCTGCACGCGGACGGCGACGCGGCCAGCCGCTTCTGCACCGACGGCCGCTACACCACACAGGCGGCCCGCGAGGTGCCCGACCTGGAGACCGTCGTCGATCGCGGCTCGGCCCTGGCGCTGGCGCGTGACACCCACGGCTGGGGGGTGCGCACGCTGGGTTTCGAGTCGGGGCACGTCACGGTCGACGAGCACACGGCGCTCGACGAGGCGGCCGAGGGTGTCGTGCTGGCGCGGGCGCCGGGTCTCGTCCAGCAGCTGCGCCAGGTGAAGGACGACGTCGAGATCGCGACGCTCCGGGCGGCCTGCGCCGCCGCGGACGCAGCGCTCGCCGACCTGATCGCCGCCGGCGGCCTGGCCCCGGGCCGCACCGAGCGCGAGGTGGCCCTGGACCTGGAGAACCGGATGCGCGGCCACGGCGCCGAGGCCGTGTCGTTCGAGACGATCATCGCGGCCGGTGCACATTCCGCGATCCCGCACCACAGCCCCACCGATGCCGTGCTGCGCCGAGGAGACCTCGTGAAGATGGACTTCGGCGCGCTGGTCGGCGGCTACCACTCCGACATGACCCGCACCGTCGTCCTCGGCCCGGCCGCCGGCTGGCAGCGCGACTTGTACGCGCTGGTGGCGGCATCGCAGCGGGCCGGCTGCGCGGCGCTCGCCCCCGGGGCCGACGTCGTCGCCGTCGACGCCACCGCGCGCAGCGTCATCGAGGACGCCGGCCGCGGCGACGAGTTCGTGCACGGTCTCGGGCACGGCGTCGGCCTGGAGATCCACGAGGCGCCCGGGCTGGGCAAGAACGGCTCCGGCACCCTGGCCGCGGGGATGGCCGTCACCGTCGAACCGGGCGTGTACCTGGAGGGTCGTGGCGGCGTCCGGATCGAGGACACGCTCGTCGTGCGCGACGGCGCGCCCGAGCTCCTGACGCTGAGCACCAAGGAGCTGCTCGAGATCGGGTAGCCCGGAGGCGGTACCCTGGGCCACGGACGACGGCGCCGATCGGCGCTGCACACCCGGCGCGTGACCACCTCCGCGCCCAGCACAGACGCAGGAGATGTACGCACGTGGCCACCACGAACGACCTGAAGAACGGCTTGGTGCTCAACCTCGACGGCCAGCTGTGGACGGTCACCGCGTTCCAGCACGTCAAGCCCGGCAAGGGCGGCGCCTTCGTGCGCACCACGCTGAAGAACGTGATGACGGGCAAGGTCGTCGACAAGACGTTCAACGCCGGCACCAAGGTCGAGACCGCCACCGTCGACCGCCGCGACATGACCTTCCTCTACCGCGACGGCGCCGACTTCGTGTTCATGGACGGCGACACGTTCGACCAGATCCCGATCCCGGAGATCACGATCGGCACGAACGCCGGCTATCTGCTGGAGAACCAGTCGGCGATGGTGGCGCTGCACGAGAGCGTGCCGCTCTACATCGAGCTGCCCACCTCGGTGGAGCTGCTGATCTCCCACACCGACCCGGGCCTGCAGGGCGACCGCTCCACCGGCGGCACCAAGCCCGCCACCCTGGAGACGGGCGCGGAGATCCAGGTGCCGCTGTTCGTCACCACCGGCGAGAAGGTCAAGGTGGACACCCGCGACGGGCGTTACCTCGGCCGCATCTCGGGATGATCAGGGCCCGCACGCGGGCGCGGAAGCGCGCGCTGGACATCCTCTTCGAGTCCGAGGCGCGCGGCGACGATCCGCTGGCCGTGCTCACCCAGCGCGTCGAGACCGACGACGCCCCGCCGGTGTCGGACTACGCCGCCATGCTCGTGAAGGGTGTCGTCGAGCACCGCGAGCGCATCGACCAGCTGCTCGCCGAGCACGCCGAGGGCTGGTCGGTGGCCCGCATGCCGGCCGTCGACCGCACGCTGCTGCGCATCGGGGTGTTCGAGCTGCTGTGGGTCGACGAGATCGACGACCCCGTGGCCATCACCGAGGCCGTCGAGCTCGCGCGCACGCTGTCCACCGACGACAGCCCCCGCTTCCTCAACGGTGTCCTCGGCCGCATCTCCGACATCGCGGAACACCTGCGCGCCACCCGCTGAACCCTCGCTCCGCCCTGCGGTGGGTGAGGTCAGCACCACATCGAATCGATTCGACGCAGCCCGGTCCCCGGCGTAGCGTTCGTGCACGGCCTGCTGCAACGACGAGTGCGGCCATCCCCGTCCGCCGCCTTCCCGCAGGAGCACCGCCATGCCCGTCGCGATCATCGCGATGGCGTTGGGCACGTTCGCCATCGGCCTCACCGAGTTCGCCGTCATGGGTCTGCTGCCCCGCATCGCCACCGACCTGTCCGTCTCCGTCGCCGGAGCCGGCAACCTCGTCACGGCCTACGCGATCGGCGTGGTGGTCGGCGCGCCGCTGCTCACCGCCGCCGCGTTCCGGCTCCGCAGACGCACCGCGCTGCTGCTGTTCATGGGCCTCTTCGTCGCGGGCAACGCCCTGGCCGCCATGGCCCCGAGCTTCGGTGTCCTGCTCGCCGCCCGGTTCCTCTCCGGGCTGCCGCACGGCGCGTTCTTCGGCGTGGGGGCGCTCGTGGCCGCGTCGCTGGTGGCGGAGCGGCGCCGGGCGTCGGCCGTCGCGGCGATGCTGCTCGGCCTGACACTGGCCAACCTCGTCGGCGTGCCGCTCACCACCGCGCTCGGGTCCACGGCGGGCTGGCGGCTGGCGTTCGTGATCATCACGGGCATCGCGCTGCTGTGCATCGTCGGGATGCTCGCCACCGTCCCCCGCGACGCCGTCCCCGCGGTCCGCCCGCGGCTGGCGCGCGAGTTCGCCGCCTTCCGCAAGCCCGCGGTGCTGCTGGCCCTCGCCGCGGTGGTCGTCGGCTGCGGCGGGCTGTTCTCCTTCTACACGTTCATCGCGCCGATGCTCACCGAGCGCACGGGGCTGGGCTCAGGGGCGGTCCCGGTGCTGCTGGCCGTGTTCGGCCTCGGCATGACCGTCGGCTCGGTCGTCGGGGGCCGGCTGTCGGACCGCTTCGACCCCCGCCGCGTGGTGGTCGGCCTGCTCGCGGGCCAGGCGGTGCTCCTGCTGCTCGCCGTGCCCGCGATGGCGTCCCCCGTGCTCGCGCCGGTGGTGATCTTCGGCGTCGGGGTGCTGGGCCTGGGTCTCGTCCCCGCCGTGCAGACGATGGTGATGGACGCGGCCGGTGACGCGCCCTCGCTGGCCTCGGCGGCCATCCAGTCGGCTTTCAACCTCTCGAACGCGGTCGGCGCCTCCCTGGGCGGCCTGGTCCTGGCGGCAGGCCTGGGCCTGGCCGCCCCACCGGCCGCCGGCGCGCTGCTGGCTGCCCTGGGCATCATCCCGGCCTGGGCGGCGGTGGTCCTGGCGCGCAGGCAGAGCCGCCGGATCCCGGTCCCCGCCTGACCCGCGAGTCGACCTTCTCGACACGCCGTGTCGGCCGTTCCGGCACGCTCCGGACGATGGGCAGCCGACCATGACCATCATCTCGCCGAACCACTGATCAAGGCTTCCGGTTGTCCGGCGATGGCCACGCCGCCCCACCTCGCAGCCCGTTGTGCGTCTCGCAGCCCGCCGGCGTGCTGCGAGGACACGACACGGGCTGCGAGGTCGCCTGCGGGTCCACACGGGACGTCCACAGACGACAGAGCCGCACCGGGGCGTCCGGTGCGGCTCTGTCGGTGCTCACGGGCTCCGGCACCCTTCCCCAGGTGCCCGCCCTCGGTGGGGCCTACGAGACGGGGCGCGCCTCGGGAGGCAGGACGCCCCAGTCGATGAGCTGGTCGGTCAGCTCGCCGGGCGTCATGTCGTAGATGATCGACAGCGATCGGAGATCCTCGGCGCGGATCGAGAGGACCTTGCCGTTGTAGTCACCGCGCTGGCTCTGGATCGCGGCGGCGTAACGGGCGAGCGGGCCGACCTTGTCGGCCGGAAGCTGCTGCAGCCGCTCCAGGTTGATGACGATCTTCGTGGCCGGCTCGGAACCGGACGGCACGCGGCCCTCGGGGAGCAGCTCGGCCACCGGCACACCGTAGAAGTCGGCCAGCTCGGCCAGCTTCTGCACGGTGACGGCCCGGTCACCGCGCTCGTACGAGCCGACGACGACCGCCTTCCAGCGGCCGCCCGATTTCTGTTCCACTCCGTGCAGCGACAAGCCCTGCTGTTGCCGGATGGCGCGCAGCTTGCCGCCGAGCGCCTTGGCGTAGTCGCCCATCTGGCGACCTCCTCACTTGCTGGTCCGTCGGTCCTGCCGCGGGGGTGGGGCCGACCTGGTGATGACGTGTGGTGCGCCGTGCCGTGTGTTGCGCAGGGAGCCGAAGCGCAGCGGTGCGGCCCTTGCTCGCGGTGGTGCTGCCCCCCGCTTACGCGGCCACCCTGCGAGCAAGAGTTCAATACGGAGAGTAATCATGCGCTCGCGCCGCCGATCGGTCAAGCCGGTCACCCCCTGACGGGGTCACACGGGCCAGAGATCACTCGAACGGCTGATCGACAGGCTCCGGCCTGGCCTTACATCCGCGGGTTGCGTGGCAATTCTCCGTCAGATGGTGACAGTCGCGTGGCTGGTGGGGTTCGAGTGGGTGTCCCGGTGCCTCACGCGGGGTTGTGACGCTGCCGATGTCCGGGCCTCCGGAGACGGGTCGTCAGCAGGCGCACTGGTACGGTCGTCCGCAGCTGGGGTCCTAGGACCGTTCCTTTAAGACCCGTCCGGTGAGGCGGGGAAGGAGAGACTCGTGGCGGACGACCGCCGCGGGGACCAGGCAGGCGCCGAAGCTCCCGGCCGGGAGCTGCTCAGCGCCGCCGACGTCACCCGCACCATCGCGCGTATCGCGCACCAGATCATCGAGAAGACCGCGGGCACCGACAACGTCGTGCTCATCGGCATCCCCACCCGCGGGGCCGTGCTGGCCCGTCGACTGGCCGCGGCCATCGCGGAGTTCGAGGGGAGTGCACCAGCCGTCGGGTTCGTCGATCCCACGCTCTACCGCGACGACCTGCGCCGGCGGCCGGCCCGCGCCCTGGAGGACACGTCCGTCCCCGACGGCGGTCTCGACGACACGCTCGTCGTGCTCGTCGACGACGTGCTGATGTCCGGCCGCACCGTGCGGGCCGCTCTGGATGCGCTGAGCGACCACGGCCGGCCGCGCGCCGTGCAGCTCGCCGTGCTGGTCGACCGCGGCCACCGCGAGCTGCCGATCCGCGCCGACTACGTCGGCAAGAACGTGCCCACCGCACGCGACGAGCAGATCTTCGTACTGCTCGCGGAGACCGACGGCAGCGACGCCGTCCGATTGGGCCGCACGTGAAACACCTGCTCTCGGTGACCGACCTCGACGCCGCCGCGGCCACCGCCCTGCTCGACACCTCCGACCGGCTCAAGCAGGCGCTGCTGGGCCGCGAGGTGCGCAAGCTGCCCACCCTGCGCGGCCGCACCGTCATCACGATGTTCTACGAGAACTCCACCCGCACCCGCGTCTCGTTCGAGATCGCCGGCAAGTGGATGAGCGCCGACACCGTCAACGTCAGCGCGTCCGGTTCGTCGGTGGCGAAGGGCGAGTCCCTGCGCGACACCTCGCTGACGCTCTCCGCGATGGGGGCCGACTGCGTGATCGTCCGGCACCCCGCCTCGGGCTCGGCGCACCGGCTGGCCGCGTGGGCCGACCGCGACGCCGAGGCCACCGGCACGCACACCTCCATCGTCAACGCCGGCGACGGCACCCACGAGCACCCCACGCAGGCCCTGCTCGACGCGGCCACCCTGCGCGACCGGCTCGGTGCCATCGCTGGGCGCCGCATCGGGATCGTGGGCGACATCCTGCACAGCCGCGTCGCCCGCTCGAACGTCTTCCTGCTGGCGACGCTCGGCGCCGAGGTGGTGGTGATCGCGCCGCCCACCCTGCTGCCCGTGGGCATCAGCGAGTGGCCGTGCCGCGTCAGCCCCGAGCTGGACGCCGAGCTGCCCGCCCTGGACGCGGTGATGATGCTGCGCGTGCAGGCCGAGCGCATGCACGGTTCCTTCTTCCCGTCGTCGCGCGAGTACGCGGTGGGCTACGGCCTGTCCGCCGACCGCGCCGCCCTGTTGCCCGACCACGCCGTCGTGCTGCATCCCGGCCCGATGGTGCGCGGCATGGAGATCGCGCCCGCGGTGGCCGACGGCCCCCGCTCCGCGGTGCTGGCCCAGGTCCGCAACGGCGTCCACGTGAGGATGGCGGTCCTGTACCACCTCCTGGCCGGAGCGCCGGAATGAGCGCCGCCCCCCGTTGCAGCAAAGCCACGTTGACGCAACGGGATGGCATGAACGTGGCTCTGCTGCAATCTGGAACGGAGCTCCCGTGCACGACCTGTTGATCACCTCCGCCCGGCCCTACGGCGTCGGGGACGCCGTGGACCTGCTCGTTCGCGACGGCGTCATCACCGAGATGGGCCCGGGCATCGACGCCCCCGAAGGCATCCCGACCCTCGATGCCTCCGGGCTCGTGCTGCTGCCCGGCCTCGTGGACCTGCACACCCACCTGCGCGAGCCGGGTGGCGAGGAGTCGGAGACGATCGCCACCGGCTCCGCCGCCGCCGCGCTGGGCGGCTACACCGCCGTGTTCGCGATGCCCAACACCGACCCGGTGGCCGACTCCGACGTCGTCGTCGAGCACGTGCGCCGCCGCGGCGAGGAGGTCGGGCTGGTCGACGTCCATCCGGTCGGCGCGGTCACGGTCGGGCTCGAGGGCGTCAAGATGGCCGAGCTCGGGACGATGGCGAAGTGCCGCGCCCAGGTCCGGATGTTCTCCGACGACGGCAAGTGCGTGAACGACCCGCTGATCATGCGCCGCGCGCTGGAGTACGCCTCCGCGCTCGACGTCGTGATCGCCCAGCACGCCGAGGACCACCGGCTCACCGCGGGCGCACAGGCCCACGAGGGCGTCGTCGCGTCGCGGCTGGGGCTGGCCGGGTGGCCCGCCACCGCCGAGGAGACGATCGTCGCCCGCGACTGCGCGCTGGCCCGCGAGGCCGGCGCGGCGCTGCACGTCTGCCACGTGTCGAGTGCGCGGACGATCGACGTCCTGCGCGCCGCCAAGGCCGCAGGTGTGCGGGTGAGCGCCGAGGTCACCCCGCACCACCTGTTGCTCACCGACGCGCGCCTGACCAGCTACGACCCGGTCAACAAGGTCAACCCGCCGCTGCGCACCGGGCCCGACACGCAGGCCATGCGCGAGGCGCTGGCCGAGGGCGTCATCGACGTCG
This sequence comes from Mycobacteriales bacterium, assembly GCA_038231335.1. Classification (GTDB taxonomy): domain Bacteria; phylum Actinomycetota; class Actinomycetes; order Mycobacteriales; family Pseudonocardiaceae; genus Pseudonocardia. The sequence goes on along the minus strand of JBBRLM010000061.1, from coordinate 6,049 downwards.
TCGCCACCGACCACGCCCCGCACGCGAGCCAGTACAAGGACACCGAGTGGGCCGCCGCCAGGCCCGGCATGCTCGGGCTGCAGACGGCGCTGTCGGTGGTGGTGCTCGCGTGCGTCGAGTCCGGGCTGCTGGACTGGCGCGGCGTGGCGCGCGTGATGTCGGAACGGCCCGCGGAGATCGCCGGGCTGCCCGACCACGGCCGCCCGATCGCGGAGGGCGAGCCCGCGAACCTGGTGCTCGTCGACCCCGACGGCGTCTGGACGGTGCGCGGCGAGAAGCTGGCCAGCCGCGCGTCCAACACACCGTACGAGGGCATGCGGCTGCCGGCCACGGTGGTCGCCACGGTGCTGCGCGGGCGAGTGACCGCCCGGAACGGAGAAATCGCATGACCTGCCCAGAAGGATCGGCGCTGCTCGTCCTCGAGGACGGCAAGATCTTCCGCGGGGAGGCCTACGGCGCCACCGGGACCGGGCTCGGCGAGGCGGTGTTCACCACCGGCATGACCGGCTATCAGGAGACGCTGACCGATCCCTCCTACCATCGCCAGATCGTGGTGCAGACCGCGCCGCAGATCGGCAACACCGGCTGGAACGACGAGGACGACGAGTCGTCGGGTATCCAGGTGGCCGGGTACGTGGTGCGCGACCCGAGCCGCTCGCCGTCCAACTGGCGCGCCACGGGCTCACTGGGCGATGCCCTGGTGGCGCAGGGGATCGTGGGGGTGTCCGGTGTGGACACCCGAGCCCTGGTGCGGCACCTGCGCGAACGCGGGGCCATGCGCGCCGGGGTCTTCTCCGGAGACGACCTGGGCGCCGACGCCGATCTCGTGGAGCGCGTGCGGCAGAGCCCGCCGATGGAGGGTGCCGACCTCTACGGCGCCGTCACCACCCGCGAGCCCTATGTCGTTGCGGCGCAAGGAAGCCCGCGGTTCCGCGTGGCCGCGCTGGACGTCGGGATCAAGGCCAACACGCCGCGGATGCTCGCCGCGCGGGGCATCGAGACGCACGTGCTGCCCGCGTCCACGACGATCGAGCAGATCGAGGCGCTGAACCCCGACGGGTTCTTCCTCTCCAACGGCCCCGGCGACCCGGCCACGGCGGACGGTCCCGTGGAGCTCACGACGCAGATCCTGGAGCGGCGGATCCCGCTGTTCGGCATCTGCTTCGGCAACCAGATCCTCGGCCGCGCGCTGGGCCGCGGCACCTACAAACTCCGCTACGGCCACCGCGGCATCAACATCCCGGTCATCGAGCACGCCACCGGGCGGGTCGCGATCACCTCGCAGAACCACGGGTTCGCCGTGCAGGGCGAGGCGGGCGAGCCGTTCGACACCCCGTTCGGCCCCGGCCGGATCACCCACACCTGCCCCAACGACGGCTGCGTCGAGGGCCTGGAACTGGTGGACGCGCCCGCGTTCAGCGTCCAGTACCACCCGGAGGCGGCGGCGGGCCCGCACGACGCGGCCGACCTGTTCGACCGCTTCGCCGAGCTGATGAGCGGCGGCGGCCGTCATCGCCTGGCCGGAGGCGGCTCATGACTCTTCTGACGAACGGCACTCTCGTCGGAACCTATGCGACGAACGTGCCGTTCGTCATCAGGGAAGGGGAGCCCCGTGCCTAAGCGGGACGACATCCGCCACGTCATGGTGATCGGCTCCGGGCCCATCGTCATCGGGCAGGCGTGCGAGTTCGACTACTCCGGCACCCAGGCCTGCCGCGTGCTGCAGGCCGAGGGCATCCGCGTGTCGCTCGTGAACTCCAACCCCGCGACGATCATGACCGACCCCGAGTTCGCCGACGCCACCTACATCGAGCCGATCACGCCCGAGTTCGTGGAGCAGGTGATCGCGGCCGAGCGGCCCGACGCCATCCTCGCGACGCTGGGCGGGCAGACCGCGCTCAACACCGCGATCGCGTTGCACGACAACGGGGTGCTGGAGCGCTACAACGTTGAGCTCATCGGCGCCGACGTCGAGGCCATCCAGCGCGGCGAGGACCGCCTGAAGTTCAAGGAGATCGTGCTCGGTGTCGGCGGCGAGGTGCCGCGCAGCGCCGTCTGCCACTCCATGGACGAGGTGCGTGCCGCGGTCGTCGACCTCGGGCTGCCCGTCGTCATCCGGCCGTCGTTCACGATGGGCGGGCTCGGATCCGGCATGGCCCACACCGACGAGGACCTGGAACGGCTGGCGGGCGGCGGGCTCGCCGCGTCGCCGGTCACCGAGGTGCTCATCGAGGAGTCGGTGCTCGGCTGGAAGGAGTTCGAGCTCGAGCTCATGCGTGATCGCAACGACAATGTCGTGGTCATCTGCTCGATCGAGAACATCGACCCGATGGGCGTGCACACCGGCGACTCGATCACCGTCGCCCCGGCGATGACGCTGACCGACCGCGAGTACCAGCACATGCGCGACGTCGGCATCAAGGTGCTGCGTGCCGTCGGCGTCGACACGGGTGGCTGCAACATCCAGTTCGCGGTCCACCCCGACACCGGGCGCCTGGTCGTCATCGAGATGAACCCGCGCGTCTCCCGGTCGAGTGCTCTGGCGTCCAAGGCCACCGGGTTCCCGATCGCGAAGATCGCCGCGCGGCTGGCCGTCGGCTACACGCTCGACGAGATCCGCAACGACATCACCGGCGAGACCCTGGCCGCGTTCGAGCCCACGCTCGACTACGTCGCCGTCAAGGTGCCGCGGTTCGCGTTCGAGAAGTTCCCCGGCGCCGATCCCGAGCTGACCACGACGATGAAGAGCGTCGGCGAGGCGATGGCGTTGGGGCGGTCGTTCCCGGAGGCGCTGGGCAAGGCGCTGCGGTCGATGGAGACCACCGCCGCGTCGTTCTGGACCACGCCGGATCCCGAGGGTGAGCCGGAGATCCGCACGCCCGTCGACGGCCGGATCTACGCGATCGAGCGCGCACTGCGGGGCGGGATGTCCATCGCCGAGGTGACCGAGACCTCGGGGATCGACCCGTGGTTCCTCGACCAGATCCTCGTGCTGGTGGAACTGCGGGCGGAGATCGAGAACGCCCCCGTGCTCGACGCGGCGCTGCTGCGCCGGGCCAAGCGCGCCGGGCTCTCGGACCGGCAGCTCGCGGCGCTGCGTACCGAGTTCGCCGGCGAGGACGGCGTGCGGTCGCTGCGTCACCGGCTCGGGATCCGGCCGGTCTACAAGACCGTGGACACGTGCGCCGCGGAGTTCGCCGCGACGACGCCGTACCACTACAGCGCCTACGAGACCGACCCGTCCGCGGAGTCGGAGATCGCGCCGCAGACCGAGAAGCCGAAGGTCCTCATCCTCGGCTCCGGGCCCAACCGCATCGGGCAGGGCATCGAGTTCGACTACTCGTGCGTCCACGCGGTGATGGCGTTGCGCGAGGCCGGTTTCGAGACCGTGATGGTCAACTGCAACCCCGAGACCGTCTCCACCGACTACGACACCGCCGACCGCCTCTACTTCGAGCCGCTGACGTTCGAGGACGTCATCGAGGTGGTGCACGCGGAGCAGGAGAGCGGCACCGTCGCCGGCGTGATCGTGCAGCTCGGCGGGCAGACGCCGCTGGGGCTCGCTGCGCGCCTCACCGCGGCGGGCGTTCCCGTCGTGGGAACGTCCGCGGCCGCGATCGATCTCGCCGAGGACCGCGGCGCGTTCGGCGAGGTGCTGCGCAAGGCGGGCCTGCCCGCTCCTGCATTCGGGATGGCCACCACGTTCGACCAGGCGCAGGAGATAGCCGCCCGCATCGGTTACCCGGTGCTCGTCCGGCCGTCCTACGTTCTCGGCGGGCGCGGCATGGAGATCGTCTACGACGACGAGACGTTGCGCGGCTACATCTCGCGCGCCACCACCATCAGCGACGAGCGCCCGGTGCTGGTCGACCGGTTCCTCGACGACGCCATCGAGATCGACGTCGACGCACTGTGCGACGGCACGGAGGTCTTCCTCGGCGGCGTGATGGAGCACATCGAGGAGGCCGGGGTGCACTCCGGCGACTCGTCGTGCACGCTGCCGCCGATCACCCTGGGCCGCTCGGTGCTGGAGGTCGTGCGGAGTTCCACCGAGGCCATCGCGCACGGCGTCGGGGTGCGGGGGTTGCTCAACGTCCAGTACGCGCTGCACGGCGACACCCTGTACGTCCTCGAAGCCAACCCGCGGGCCTCGCGGACGGTGCCGTTCGTCTCGAAGGCGACGGCCGTGCCGCTGGCCAAGGCCGCTGCCCGGATCATGCTGGGCGCCACCATCGCTGATCTGCGCGTCGAGGGACTGCTCCCCGCCACCGGTGACGGCGGCGAGCTGCCGCCCGACGCGCCGATCGCCGTCAAGGAGGCGGTCCTGCCGTTCAACCGGTTCCGCACCCGCGAGGGCAAGAACATCGACCCGCTGCTCGGCCCGGAGATGAAGTCCACCGGCGAGGTGATGGGCTTCGACGCCTCCTTCGGGGCTGCCTTCGCCAAGTCGCAGGCCGGGGCGTACGGGTCGCTGCCGACGTCGGGGCGCGTGTTCGTGTCGATGGCCGACCGCGACAAGCGGGCCATGATCTTCCCCGTGCTGCGGCTGGCGGACCTCGGTTTCGAGGTGCTCGCCACGGCGGGCACGGCCGACGTCCTGCGCCGCTACGGCCTCACCCCCACCGTGGTGCGCAAGCACTTCGAGGGTGGGGAGACCATTGTGGACCGGATCCTGGCCGGCGATGTCGACCTGATCATCAACACGCCCTACGGCAACTCCGGACCCCGCATCGACGGCTACGAGATCCGGGCGGCGGCGGTGTCGCGGGGTGTGCCATGTGTGACCACGGTGCAGGGCGCAGCCGCTGCCGTACAGGGGATCGAGGCGATGAAGGCCGGGAAGATCGGGGTGCGGTCGCTGCAGGACGCCCACGCGGCGCTGACGAAGGCCAGGTCGCGGTGACCGGCACGTTCGGCGCGAGCCTCACGTCCGCTGTCGCCGCTTACGGCAACCTCTGCGCTGGGATCGACCCGCATCCGGGGCTGCTGGCGGCGTGGGACCTCACCGACGACGCCGACGGGCTCGAGTCGTTCGCGAGGACGTGCGTCGAGGCGTTCGCCGGGCACATCGGTGTCGTCAAGCCGCAGTCGGCGTTCTTCGAGCGGCACGGCTCGGCGGGGATCGCCGTGCTGGAACGGTTGCTGGAGGCGTTCGACGGCACCGGCACGGTGGTGATCCTCGATGCCAAGCGCGGTGACATCGGATCCACGATGGACGGCTACGCCGACGCCTACCTGGGGGTGAAGGCCCCGCTGGGCGCCGACGCCGTCACGTTGTCGCCGTACCTCGGCTTCGGCTCGCTCCTCCCGGGGTTGGACGCCGCGGCGGACGCGGGGCGCGGCGTGTTCGTGCTGGCCCGCACGTCCAACCCGGAGGGGGAGGAGGTGCAGCTCGCGACGGTGGGCGGGCGGAGCGTCGCCCAGTCCGTCGTGGACGCCGCGGCTGCGCGCAACGCGGGCGCCGACCCGCTCGGGGGCGTCGGGGTGGTGATCGGTGCGACGATCGACCACGGCCTCGACCTGTCGACGCTCAACGGGGCGGTGCTGGCCCCCGGGCTGGGTGCTCAGGGGGCGGGTCCGGCCGACATCCGGGTGCGCTTCGCCGGGCTGCAGGGGATCGTGCTGCCCTCGGCGTCGCGGTCCGTGCTGCAGTCCGGCCCGGCTGTTCCCGCGCTGCGCAGAGTGGCGGAGACACTGCGCGACGAGCTGTCCGCGGCGGTCTGAGCAGACACGGCCTCGGTGACGGTCGACGCCGCCGGCGCCGGTGGGGTGGCAGCCATGATCATCGGCTGGGTGCGTTCGCGGCAGCATGTTGCCGTCTGTGCACCGAGCTGGTGATCATCGATGTGTTCTGGGGACTGATCAGCGGTTCGGCGCGTTTCCGGCCAGATCCGGCCGTTCCTGCACCCGAACGCTGATCATGGCCACCCGAGCGCCCGCGCCGGCCGCTGTCGCCGCGAGCCGGCCGCTGCCGGACCCGACCCGCACACCCGCCGCGACGTGATGCGCAGTGCCTCACGACTCGCGCGCACCGAGTGCCCGACTCGCG
>JBBRLM010000060.1:0-41099 GCA_038231335.1 Mycobacteriales bacterium | reverse complement strand
TGGTCAAACGGGCGATCTCCAAGTACGTCGCCAGTACCGCCAAGGGTCACCACCGCGGCCCCAGCCGCCCCGCGAAGATCACCATCGAGATAGAGGCGATCTTGACAGTGCAGCCCACGACCTAACTGAACGGCTTTGCGGCTAGCCCGCCTCGGCGAGACTCTGGGACTCCTGGGCGGAGAAGTCCTCCTCGAGCTTCTCGGGGCTGTAGTCGAGGTCGATCTCGGCGACGGACATGCCGCGCGCCGACTCGATGGCCCCCAGCCGGCGCATGGCCCGCTCGGCGGCGTACTCGAGCACACCGTCCATGCGCAGCTCGAAGGGGTCGCCGTCGAGCTGCTTGGTGTTCCACTCGATGTGGGCTATCGCGTGCGGCAGCAGGGCCTGCATCTCGTCCTGGACGATCTGCCAGTTCGCCTCGTCGGCGGCGACGTGGCGCCGGCAGGTGAACGTGCCCCAGGCCATGTGCCTGCGCTCGTCGTCACCGATCTTCCTGATCAGCTGCTGCATCCCGGGGAAGATCCCGTTGGCCCGGCAGCCCCGGTTCCACACGAAGTAGCCGGTCAGCGCGAGCACCCCCTCGACGACGTGGTTGTAGACCACGGACGCGCGGATCTGGTTGGCCGGGCTCGGGTCGTCGCGCAGCCGGCCCAGCGCCGTGGGCAGCGCGTCGTAGAAGATCGCCCGGTAGCCGGGGTTGTCCTCCACGTGCGGGTGCAGGTTCTCCATGAGCCCGACCGCGTCGAGCCACAGCCGGAAGCCCAGCGTGTGCTTGGCCTCCTCGAACAGGAACTGCGTCAGGTATAGCTCGTCGCCGAAGCGGCCCTCCGCACCCATCGCGGCGATGAACGGCTGGATGTCGTGGGTCACCGCCTCCTCGCCGCCGACGAACTGCGCGCACATCATCGACGCGGCGTAGCGCTGGTCGTCCGACAGTCCCGCCCAGTCCGCGGCGTCCTGGTCGAAATCGATGTCACCGGGGTTCCAGAACTTCGCATTGCCCTTGGCGAACAGCCGCAACGGCAGAACGTCCCAGTTCAGCCCGCCCGCCCGCAGGGCGGCGAAGTCCTGGCGGCTCGTGATGGTCGCGGTCATCGGCTACCTCCGGTCGGTGCGGTCGGCTCAGCGGAACGGACGGGCACGTCGAGCCACGAGGGGTCGGCCGCGGTCGAGCCGATCCCGGTACGGCCGTCGACGTTGTTCCAGTCCAGGAACAGGGGGTCCTTCGAGTCGAGGACCAGCGAGAGGTGGTGACCGGCGCCGAGGGTGTACTCCGTCGGCTCGAAGGCCAGGTCCACGGGGAAGGACCGGTTGGGCGTCGCGTGCTTCCAGCTGTAGGGGATGTAGCTGATCAGGCTGCCGACGCCCAGCTCGTTGACGTCGTAGACGTAGGCGATGACCGTGCCGGTGACGGCGGGCGGGGTCACGGTCAGGTGCGCCTGGAATCGTCCCGCGATCTGCGTCGTCGCGGGCACGTTCGGCTGGTTCCACACCGCGCCGAGGTTCCGGTCGATCTGGACCATGAAGTTCGTCGGCGGGGCCCCCGTGAACGCCTCCAGGGCGTACGTCGTGAGCGGGAACCCGCCGTTCGCGAGCGTGTCGGCGTTGGAGGCGATGGTGGTGGTCCAGGCGGGCGCCGTGGCCGGGCCGAGCGTCCCGTCGGTGCCGGCGCCGCGGCCGAGGTACGCACGCTGCGGGGTACCGACCGCCTGCGCCCAGCTGGCGAAGAAGTGCTCCTTCTGCAGGCCCGGGCGGGAGCGGACGACGAACGGCGGCTCGTCCGTGATCGAGGTATCGGTGCCGGCGACGTAGGCGTCGAACCAGCGGAAGACCGAGGTCCACGTCGTGTCGGGGAGCCCGAGCAGGCCGCCGTACTCGGTGGAGGCGTGGTCGCCGGGCACGTACTCGCTGCGCTTGGGGCCGGTCAGCCGGTCGAACAGCTCCATCATCTGACCGGGCGGGAACACCGTCTCGCTCCAGGTCTGGATGTTGAGCACGGCCGGGTGGTTGGCGTTGATCCGGTCGATGTAGGTGATCGGGGACCGCAACCTCGACCAGTCGATGACCCCCTCGGAGTCCTCGTCGGAGATCCGGGGGACCAGGAACTTCTGCAGCATCATGTCGGTCTCGGGACTGAGCCGGCCGTTCTGCTTTCCCGAGAGATAGAGCACGAGCCCGGCGAGCCCGCTGCGGGTGTCGTTGCGCTGCAACGAGGCCGCCATGTCCGACCAGCCGCTGGACGTGGCCACGGCCTTGATCCGCTTGTCGAACCCGGACGCGATCAGGCCGATGCCGGCGCCGTAGGACAGCCGGACACCCCGATCCGGTTCGGGTCGGAGGCGGTGTGTGCGAGGGCCCAGTCGATGACCGTCGACACGTCGGTGATGTCGTCGGGACCGGCGACCTCGACCTCTCCGGTGGACTCACCGAACCCGCGCGCACCGTAGGCGACCACGACGTAGCCCCGGTTCGCGAGTTCGCGGGCCGGGAAGATGTTCTGGGTGCGGCCACCACCCCAGGCGCTGATGACCACGGCGAGGGGGTGCGGCCCGGGTGACTGGGGCTGCATCACCATCGAGCCGAGCGTGATGCCGCCGGTGGCGGGGATGTCGACGAAGCTGGTCGCGAAGCCCGACGCCGCGGCAGGCTCAGCGGCCGGGCTGGTGACGCTGTCGGCTGCCGCGACGGCCGGCAGGAGACCGATCGCACCGACGACCGCGACCGTGAGAGCCAACATCTTGCCGATCACCGGGGAACTCCTCTCGACCGCAGTGGAAGCGGTCAGACATGAAGGAAGTCGACGGTCCGTCACTTCCTTCCCAGACGGGAAAGCAAGGCCCATTAGAGGGTTCTTCAGTGGGGAACGAGTGAACAGGGCGGAACCGTATCAGCGATTCGCCTCGTCTTCACCGATACTTGGCGTCAACAGGGGACTTTGTCCTCACCCATAAGCGACGTTGAGCTCCACTTGAGCGTCCGTTGTGGCGCACTGAAGATGCAGTGCGTCATCAGGCGTAGGGAACCTTGTCGCCCGATCGGCGGTAGGGCACGGGCATCACTACGCGTAGGGGCGTGGTGCTGGGCCGGGATCGAGAGCTAGCCCTCGTCGGGGCGGTAGAGGTTGCGTTTGGAGATGTACTGGACCACGCCGTCCGGCACGAGGTACCAGACCGGGTGCCCCTCTACAACGCGGCGACGACAGTCGGTGGACGAGATCGCCATGGCCGGCACCTCCACCAGCGAGACGGCGCCGTCGGGCAGGTGCTCGTCGGCCAGCTCGTATCCGGGCCGGGTGACGCCGACGAAGTGCGCGAGCTCGAACAGCTCCTCGATCTTGTGCCACGAGAGGATCTGCGCCAGCGCGTCCGCGCCGGTGATGAAGAACAGGTCCGCGTCCGGGAGCTGGCGGTGCAGGTCGGCGAGGGTGTCGGCGGTGTAGGTGGGCCCGTCGCGGTCGATGTCCACGCGACTGACCGTGAACCGCGGGTTGGACGCCGTGGCCACCACCGTCATCAGGTAGCGGTCCTCGGCCTCGCTCACGACGCGGTCGACCTTCTGCCACGGCCGTCCCGTGGGCACGAAGATCACCTCGTCGAGACCGAAGCGGTCCGCGACCTCGCTGGCGGCCACCAGGTGGCCGTGGTGGATCGGGTCGAACGTCCCACCCATCACGCCGATCTTGCGATGCACCTGGCGAGCGTACTGTCTACTGCACGTAGGCGTGCCGGAACTGCACGCTGATCCGGGGGCTCGACACACGCTGACATTTCGGCACGGCGTGCTGCCATGTGCGCTGGCACGAGCCGCCCATGACCAGCAGGTCGCCGGGGCCGGGCAGCAGCGACACGCTGCTGCCGCCGCCGGTGGGGCGCAGCCGGAACGGGCGCATCGCCCCGAGCGGGACCAGCGCGACCACGGCCTCGGGCAGCTCGCGGGCCACGCGGTCACCGTGCCAGGCGACACTGTCGGCGCCGTCGCGGTAGAGGTTGGCACCGACCTGCGTGAACGCCACGCCGTAGCGGTCGGACAGCTCCCGCGCCATCGCGGCCAGCTGGGGTGGGGCGTCGTCGAGGGGCCAGCGGTGGGTGAGCCGCGGCTCGGGCACGATCCGGTCGTACATCCGCACCGTGCGCGGCGGGCCCCACGGCGTCTCGTCCAGCAGCCGGGCGAACAGGCCGTCGGCGTCGCGGCACCAGCCCGGCGCGACGTCGACCCACGCTCCCCCGCCGAGATCCCGGCGCCGTGGACCGCCGAGATCCAGCTCCAGGACGTCCGGCGGCTGCCAGGCGAGGTCGGTCATCCCGGTGACACTACCGAACAGATGTTCGAAGTACCAGCGGTTCAGCGGCTGAACAGCTCCGGGTTCAGGCCACCGTCCGGGATCGGGCCGGGGGCGGCGCCGCCGAGCCAGTTCTTCAGGTCGTTGCGCTGTGGGCCGTTGACGGGCGCGGTGATGTTGATGTCGGCGTCCACGTAGATCATCGTCATCACGCGCCGCGGGATGTCGGTGAAGTTCGCGCCGGCCCGGTGGAACGTCCAGCCGCTGTGGAAGCTGACCGTGCCCAGGTCGTAGGGCTCCGACACCACCGGGAAACCCTGCCCGGCGAGCGCCTCCTGCAGTTCGGCCTCGGACTCGTCGCTGATCGCGAGGTCGCGGCCGAAGCTGAAACCCTGGCTCCCGGCGGCGAACGACAGCGGCCCCATCGCGGCGGGCACGGCCTGAAGCGGCACCCAGGCGGTGATGGTGCGGTCGCTGTCGAGCGGCCAGTAGTACTGGTCGGCGTGCCACGGCGTGATGCCGCCGCCGGCCTCCTTGTAGAGGGCCTGGTCGTGGTAGAGCCGGACCCCGCGGACGCCCATCAGGTCGGCGGCGATCGCGGCGAGCCGGCGGGAGAACGCGAACTCCTCCACCAGCGCACTGTGCCTCCACAGGTTCTCGACCTGCAGGAACGCCTTCTGGTAGGTGGAACGCTCAGCCATCGGGAGGTGGAGGGTGTTGAGCTCCTTCACCCTGCCGGTGATCTCCGGCTCGTAGTGGGTGAGGGTCTCGGCCGAGAGCACGTTCGGCAAACGCACGAAGCCCAGGTCGTCGTAGGCCGCGACCTGTTCGGGGGACACGGTGTAGCGGTCGTGGAGGTCCGACGGGACCGTGGAGGTGGTCATGTCACGAGCCTCCCGCGCGGAGACGCCGACCTCCACGCCTGAGATGCCCGACACCGGTACTCCCATGACCGGTTCGACGAGCGGCAGCCACCAGACGGATGCATGAGTACCATCGACGACCGTGCGACCCGTCCGCGAGCACACGCCTCGCCCGCCGACCACCTCGTGGTACCACCACGTCCGCTCGGCCCCGAGCTTCCCGTTCTCCTGGCACCACCACCGCGAGCACGAGCTGACGCTGGTGCGCCGCGGCCACGGGCGTCGGTTCGTCGGCGACAGTGTCGAGGCCTACACCCCCGGTGACCTGGTGCTGGTGGGGGCGGACCTGCCGCACAGCTGGCAGTCCGACGACCTGCCGGCCGGCCCGCACGAGGCGCTGGTCGTCCAGCTGCGCACCGACTTCCTGGGCCCCGAGCTCGTCCGCCGTCCCGAGTTCGCCGCGGTCGGCCGGGTCCTCGACGACGCCGCGCAGGGACTGGCGTTCCCCGGGCCGGTGGCCGACGCCGTCGCCGGCCTGACCGTGGACCTCGGCTCGCTCGCCCCGGACGTCCGCACCGTCACGCTGCTGTCGGTGCTGGTCACGCTGGCCCGGTCCCACTCCGACGGCGCGACGCGGCGCCTCGCCACCGCGGCGTTCGATCCCGTGCTGCGGGACGACCAGCGCGAGCGGCTCGAGCGCGTGTGCCTGATGGTCGCGCAGCGCTACGCGGAGCCGCTGACGCTCGACGCGGCCGCCCGGGAGGCCGGGATGTCACCGGCGGCGTTCAGCCGGCTGTTCTCCCGGGGGATCGGCCGCAGCTTCACCGACCACGTCACGGACGTGCGGCTCGACGCCGCCCGCCAGCGGCTGCGCCACACGGATGCACCGATCGCCGCGATCGCGCACCGGTGCGGCTTCGCCAACCTGGCGAACTTCAACCGGCGGTTCCGGTCGGCGCTGGGCACCACGCCCAGCGCCTACCGGAGAGCGAGCCGAGAGGTGCCCTAGCAGGTCGAGCGGTAGACGTACGGGCTGTCCTTCGCGGTGGCCGAGCTGAGGGGGGCGAAGTCGGTGACGGTCTTCGGGGTCACCGGCTTGCCCGTCACCGCGTTGTAGGCCTGCTGCACCGCGACGGCGCCGATGTCGGCCGCCTTCTGTGCGACGAGGGCCTGCACGAGCCCGGTCCGCAACTGCTCGACCTGGGCCGGGCCCGCGTCGAAGCCGACGATCTTCACCTGGCCGGCCTTGCCCGCGTCGCGGATGGCGTTGTTGGCACCGTCACCGGCGGGTGTGCTCGCGGCGAAGACCCCTGCGAGGTCCGGGTTGGCCGAGAGCGTCGCCGTCGTCAGCTGCGCGGCGAGCGCAGCCCCGCTGCCCGGGGCCGTGGGCTGTACCCCGAGGAACGTGATCCCGGAGTGCTTCTTGATCTCTTCGGTGAAGCCGGCGACGCGCTGGTCGGCCGTCGTGACCCCGGGTGTGGCTCCGATCATCACAACCTTGCCCTTCTCCCCCACCTGCGCGGCCAGCGTCCGGGCCGCCTCCCGGCCACCCTCGACGTTGTCCGATGTCACCGACGCCGTGACGAAGCTCGTGTCGTCCAGGCTCGTGTCGAACAGCACGACCTTGATGCCCGCGTCGACGGCCTCCTTCAGCGGGTTGATCATCGCCTTGCTGTCGGTGGGCGCGATCGCGATGGCGTCAGGGTGCTTGGCGATGACGCCGGTGAGGATCGGCGTCTGGGTGGCGGCGTCGAACGTCGTGGCGCCCTGCACGTCGAGGTCGACGCCGAGCTTCTTGGCCTCGGCCTCCGCCCCGCAGGCGACCGTGACGTAGAAGGAGTCCGTCGCCACGCCCTGGATCAGGGTGATCTTCGGGCGGGCGGGAGCGGCCGAGTCGGTCGCCGCACCGCTGCCGCAGGCGGTGAGGGTGAGCGCGGCGGCAGCCAGCAGGGCGGCAGAGGCGAGGTGGTTCCGGGTCATCGTCGTCCCTTTTCTTGTCTCAAGGGAAGGGATTCAGCGCTGGGTGCGCCGCTTGCGGTTGCGGTGGTCGACGAACACGACCCCGGCGAGCACGCCGCCCACCGCTACCTGCTGCCAGTACGGCGGCAGACCGAAGATCACCAGGCCGTTGTTGAGGATGGCCGGGATGAGGGAGCCGAACGCGGTTCCGATCACGCTGCCGACTCCGCCGAACAAGCTCGTCCCCCCGAGGACGGTGGCGATGATGGCCTGCAGGTTGTCGGTCTGGTGACCCGCGACGGACGTGGTGGAGAACCGGGCGAGGCTGACGTAGCCGGCCAGCCCCGCGAGGCCTCCCGACACCGCGTAGATCTTGACGAGGTGCCGGTTGACCCGCACACCCACGCGGCGAGCCGCCTCGTCGTTGGAGCCGACAGCGCTGGTGTAGAGCCCGAAGCGGGTGCGCGACATGACCACCGCGCCGACGATCGTCACCAGCACGGCGAGCCACACGATGTACGGCACCCCGAGCAGCCGGCCGAAGCCCAGGAACGAGCTCAACGACTCCGGTACGCCTCGCAGGTCCAGGCCGTTGGTGAGTACCAGTGCGCCACCGTAGGCCGCTGACAGCGTGGCCAGCGTGGCGATCAGGCTGGGCAGTCCCGCCACCGTCACGAGGAAGCCGTTGACGAGCCCCCACAGGACGCCGGTGAGCACGGTGGCCACCAGGCCGGCGATCAGCGCCGCGGGCCCGTCGCCGCCGACCGCGACCATGACCTTCACCCCGACCGCGCCGGAGAACACCAGGACGGAGCCGACCGACAGGTCGATGCCGCCGGTGGTGATCACGAACGTCATGCCGACGGCCAGGATCAGGTAACCGGCCGCCTCGATGGCGATGTTGCGCTGGTTGTAGGCGGTCAGGAACTCGTCGGGGTGGAAGGCGCCGAAGAACACGGTCAGCACCACCACCACGAGCAGGGTGAGGCTCTTGGGCGTGCGGATCCAGCGCGGGAGCCGGTCGGCGAGCGACCGGTGCTCCGGCGGGGGCTCGATGGGGGCGGCCTTCGCGGTGCTCTCGGTGGTGGTCATGTCAGCTCCGGTCACGTGTGGTCGGCGAGTACGCCGGTCATGGCCCCGAGCACGGCGTTGTTGCTGTACTCGTCGCGGGTGAAGCGGGCGACCCGCTGACCGAGCCGCAGCACCTCGACGCGGTCGGCGATGTCGAACACGAACGGGATGTTGTGGCTGATCAGGACGACGGCCACGCCGCTGCTGCGGACCCGGTCGATCAGCTCCTTGACGCGCTCGGTCTGCACGACGCCGAGCGCGGCCGTCGGTTCGTCCATGAGCACGACGCGGCTGGCCCAGAGCACCGAGCGGCCCACGGCGATGCCCTGGCGCTGCCCGCCCGACATGCTGACGACAGGGCTGGTGGTGTCCTGGATGCCGACGCGCAGGGAGGCGAACGCCTCGTCGGCCTTGGCGCGCATGGCCTTGCGGTCGAGGAAGCCGAGCCTGCCGAGCAGCCCGCCCTTGAGGACCTCGCGCCCGAGGAACAGGTTCTGGCACGGGTCCAGGTCGGGGGCGAGCGCGAGGTCCTGGTAGACGGTCTCGATGCCGAGGTCGCGGGACACGTGCGGCGAGGACAGATTGACGACCTCGCCGTCGACGCGGATCTCGCCCTCCTCGGGCTGCACGACCCCGGACATGACCTTGACCAGCGTCGACTTGCCGGCGCCGTTGTCGCCGACGAGCGCGACGACCTCTCCCGGCAGGACGGTGAACGACGCGCCGCGCAGCGCCTCGACGTGGCCGTAGGTCTTGCGGATACCGGTGAGCTCGAGCAACGGAATCGGATCTTCAGTAGCGGTCATGCGTGGATCTCCCCACTGCCTCGTTCGATGAGCC
This sequence comes from Mycobacteriales bacterium, assembly GCA_038231335.1. GTDB lineage: Bacteria > Actinomycetota > Actinomycetes > Mycobacteriales > Pseudonocardiaceae > Pseudonocardia. The sequence continues at coordinate 32,087 of JBBRLM010000060.1, read as the reverse complement.
GGGTCGGTAGGACGGTGCGGTGCGCGGGGCCGGACTCGCCGGCGATGCGGGCGAGCAGCAGCCGTACCGCCTGCTCACCCATGGCGGCGGCGTCGCCCGCCACCACCGTGACGGGCACGGGGAGCAGCTCCGCGAGCGGGAAGTCGTCGAACCCGACGAGCGCGACCTCGTGCTCCCGGCCGCGCATGGCGAGCACCGCGCCCTGGCTGAGGAAGCCGGTGGTCGCGAAGATCGCGGTGGGCGGGTCGGGGAGGGCGAGCAGGTCGGCGACGGCGGCGGCGGACGCCTCGGCGGACCCGACGTCGAGGTGGCGCACCAGGCTGTTGTCGAGCTGGTCGCCCGCCTCGCGCAGGGCCCGGCGGAAACCGCGCAGCCGCCGCCCCGTCGTGTAGTAGCTGGGCGCCACGACCACTCCGATCCGGTGGTGGCCGTGGGCGATCAGGTGGCGGGCCGCATCGGCGGACCCGCGCTCGTTGTCGATCACCACGACGTCGGCCTCGATCCCGGTGGCGGGCCGGTCGAGGAACACCACCGGGGTGCCCAGCTCCACCTCCGGTGCGAGGTAGGCGTGGTCCCCCTGGTCGGGAACGATCATGAGACCCGCGACACGCCGGCCCACGAGTTCGCTGACCGCGCGCTGCTCGGCGGCCGGGTCCTCGTCGGCGGTACTCAGCAGCACGGCGTAGCCGGCATCGCCCGCCACCGCCACGGCCGCCTTGGCCATCCGGGCGTAGAAGGGGTTGGTCAGGTCACCGAGCAGCAGCGCCAGCGTGGTGGAGGTCTGGCCGGGACGGATGCTGCGGGCCAGCTCGTTGCGCCGGTAGCGGGTGGCGTCGATGGCGGCCTGCACGCGCTCGCGCATCGCGGGGCTGACCGCGGGATCGCCGTTGACGACCCGCGAGACGGTGCCCAGCCCCACCCCGGCTGCGGCGGCGACGTCGGTCATCGTGGGTCGCACCGGCGGTTCCTCCGCTTCGTCGCGTGTGGATTGGTAACGTTTCCTGGTAACCTTTCCAGCTGGCGCTACTGTGAGGACAACCACTCACCCGTGTCAAGTAGTCGGAGGTCCGGAGTTCGTGTGTGACATCCAGGTACCCGGCGAGCTGCGGCCCCTGCCGGCCGCGCTGCTCGCCGTGCTCGCCGACGTCGAGCACCAGCTCGCCGACGCGAACGCGGCGGCCCTGTTCCGCAACTGCTTCACGTCGACCTGGTCCACCACGATGCACCACCAGCCCGACGGCACCACGTTCGTCGTCACCGGCGACATCCCGGCGATGTGGCTGCGCGACAGCGCCGCCCAGGTGCGGCCCTACCTCGTGGCGGCGGGCGATCCGGAGGTGGGATCCGCGCTGGTCGGGGTGCTGCGCCGGCAGGTTCGCAGCGTGCTGCTCGACCCCTACGCGAACGCGTTCAACGCCGTGCCGTCCGGCCACCACGCCGACCCCTTCGACGTGCCCGTCCCCCACCCCGGCGTGTGGGAGCGCAAGTACGAGGTGGACTCGCTGTGCGCCCCGTTGCAGCTGGCCTACGCCCTGTGGAAGGCCACCGGCCGCGCCGACCACCTCGACGAGGAGTTCCGCGCCGCGGCCCGCTCGATCGTTGCACTCTGGCGCCTGGAACAGGACCACGGGAGGTCCGGGTACCGCTTCCTGCGCACCGACGGCGCGTTCGCCGGCGACTCGCTGCCCCGCGACGGCCGCGGCGCCCCCGTCGCCCGCACCGGGATGACATGGTCGGGCTTCCGGCCCAGCGACGACGCCTGCACCTACGGCTACCTGGTGCCGTCCAACGCGATGGCGGCCGTGTCGCTCACCGGGCTCGTCGAGATGGCGCTCGGCCCGCTCGCCGACCCCGGCCTCGCCACCGACGCCGCGGCGCTGGGTGCCGAGATCGCGGCCGGGGTGGACGCCGCACTCGTCGACGGCGTCCTGCCCTACGAGACCGACGGCCTGGCCCACCACGTCCTGATGGACGACGCCAACGTGCCGAGCCTGCTGTCGTTGCCCTACCTGGGCTGGTGCGCGGACGACGATCCCCTCTACGTCGCCACGCGGGAGGTGCTGCTCGGCGAGCGCAACCCGTTCTACTTCGCCGGGGGGCAGGCGGCCGGGATCGGCAGCCCCCACACCCCCACCGGCTGGGTCTGGCCCATCGCCCTGGCCATGGAGGGGCTGACCAGCGGCACCGCCGAGGGCCGCGCCGCCGCTCTGGAGGTGCTGCGCCGCACCCACGACGGCACGGGGCTGATGCACGAGAGCTTCGACGTGGACGACCCGTCGAAGTACACCCGCCCCTGGTTCGGCTGGGCCAACGCCCTCTACGCCGAGTTGGTACTGGTGACGCTGGGCCGCGACCTGGCGGAGTTCTTCCCCCGCCGCTAGATCACCGCGCGCGCAACCTGACGCGGGGCGCAACGAGCGTCAGGTTGCGGCGGTGGCGATCACGTCAGGGCAGCGGCGATGAAGTCGAGTTCGCGACGGAGGCCGGCGCTCTCCGCATGGCGGGCCGTCGAGTGGCGGTAGCTGACGGCCAGGGCCAGCAGGTGGGCGGCTGCGTCGATGTCGGGGCCGATGTCGGGGTGGCCGCCGGCCGGGAGCGCGGCGGCGATCACCGCCCGGATCTGGCCGACGATGCGGCCGAAGCGAGCCTGCAGCGCATCGAGCACAGCGGGGTGGGTGTCGGCCTCGCGCCACAGCAGGTGCGAGAGCGTGGCGGAACGCTCCAGCGTGCGGTCCAGCACGTCGACGAGCCGGTGCAGGCTCTCCCCCACGTCACCGGCGACGACGATGTCCTCGGCCGGGATCCGCTCCTCCGGTAGCCGCTCGACCAACGCCTCGAGCAGGTCGGGCTTGCGCGTGAAGTAGTAGTGCACGAGCCCCTTCGGCACACCCGCGCGCTCGGCGATGCGCGAGGTGGGCGTGGCGTCGAAGCCCCCCTCGGCGAACAGCTCCTCCGCGGCGGTCAGGATGCGCTCGCGGGCGGGTTCCTCGGTCATGCCCAGTGCTCCTCAACCTGAGACGCGGCCGGCACTGGAGCCGTGATCGTGGTCGGCGCGAACATGCGAGCCTCCTGAAGACGCAGAGTGGCCGCGGCGCAGGAGCGTCGCGGCCGCTGAGCTGACAGTGGTCAGGCTGGAACAGATCAGTTCTGACCGGCGATGTTCCGGTGCTGGGCGGCCGCTGCCGGGACAGCGGTGCCACCGACGATCACGGCGAGCACACCGGCGATCCAGGACGTCCACGACGCCCCGCTCAGATCGCTGTAGGTGAACACCCACGGCGAGATGAACAGCAGCACACCGAACACGACGTGCGCGTACTCGCTGGCCACCGACCCGGGCGCCGCCAGCGACCACAGCGCCGCCACCGCGATCAGCACGCCGAGCACGACGAGCGCCCACGCCGCCCCGGTCGTCGTCGCCACCACGAGCGGGGACAGCGCCGCGAGCACGCCGACCACGAGAGCCGCCCAGTCCTGCCAGCGGGTCCATGCCTTGCTGGTCATGGAGACCACCTCCCTCTTTCTGAAGACACCCTCAGTTCTACGCCTTGACTGACCGGCCGGTCAAGACCTCTGACGCGACAGTTGCTCGTACCCGCACGCCTCTCGGTCCCGGTCGTCACGCTCGAGGTCGCGGGCTGACGTCCGCTGTCGGTGCCCGCCGCTACCGTCATCGCGTGACCGACTACGGGCTGATCACCGGCTACGACCCGTTCGCCCACATCGCCGCCGAGAGCGTCGCGCTCGCCGACGCCGCGGACGGCAACTCGGCGTCGAAGCCACCGGCGGGAGCGGTGATCATCGGCACGGTGCACGCACGGCAGAATGCTGCCGCTACCGCACCCAACCGGTGATCATGGGACGGCTCGGACCACGAGCCGTCAGATCGGGAGCAGCGCCTCCACGACGTCGGCCAGCTGCGCGGCCGTGCGGCACTCGTGCATCGGCAGGACGTCGGCATAGCGCAGGGCCGCCGAGTCGCCGGTGCCCCATTGCCGGCGCGGCTCCGGGTTGAGCCAGTGCGCGTGCCTGGCCGCGCCCACCAGCCGGCGCAGCACCGTCAGGTTGGGGTCGCGGTAGTTGTTGCGGGCGTCGCCGAGCACCAGCAGCGACGTCTTGGACGTGATCGCCTCGGCCCAGAACTCGGCGAACGAGCCGAACGAGCCGCCGTAGTCGCTGTGGCCGTCGAACGCGGTGAGGTCGGCCTCGCGCAGCACCCGCTGCATGACACCCGACAGCTCGGCCCCGGGCTCGAACAGGTGCGTGACCTCGTCGGCGCGCTCCACGAAGGCGAACACTCGCACCTTGGAGAACTGCTCGCGCAGGGCCTGGACCAGCAGCAACGTGAAGTGGCTGAACCCGGCCACCGACCCGGAGACGTCGCAGAGGATCACCAGCTCCGGACGGCCCGGGCGCTTCGTCCTGTACGCGGGGCGCATCGGCACGCCGCCGGTGGACATCGAGCGGCGCAGCGTGCGACGCATGTCGAGCGTGCCGCGGTGGGCGCGCTTGCGGCGTACGGCGAGACGCGCGGCCAGCCTGCGGGCCAACGGGTGGACCGTGCGGCGGAGCGCGGTGAGCTGCTCCGCGTAGGCGGAGAGGAACTCGACCTGCTCGGCCTGCTTGGGCACGGCGGTCTTCGCCACCTGCTCACGACCACGCATCTCCGCGGTGCGGCGGCGCACCTCGTCGGTGACCATCTTCCGGAATGCGGCGATTCGGTCGCGGATCTCGCGGCGTCGCATCTCGTCGGCGAAGTCGCCGCTTTCGTTCGGATTCGCCGATTTCAGATCGTCCATGATCCGCGCCAGGAGCGTTTCCGGGGACAGCATGCGCAACGCCTGGTAGGCCGACCAGCTGGGTTGCCCACCCGCCCCGCGGATGCCCTGGCCCGCTCCGCCGGAATTGCCGAGCGCGTCGACGACAGCCCGGGCCAGTTCCTGGAGCGCCTTGTCGTCGCCGTCGCGGAGCAGGTCGGCGAGGATGTCACGCAGCGCGTCGATGTCGACGGGCCCGTCGGCCGCGTCCCCGTTCTCGTCACCGACGCGGGGCACGTCCACCCCCGAACTCCCGGCCCCGAGCGCGGCCGGGAAGTAGAGGTCGAACAGCGTGTCGAACTGGGCGCGCTGCCCCGACCGGCGCAGCAGCGCCGCAGCCAGCCCTTCGCGGAGATGCTCACGGTGGATGATGTCGAGCGCGCCGAGCACGCGTGCGGCGTCGATGGTCTCGCCGGGCCCGACGGCCACGCCGTGGGTGCGCAGTGCGGCGACGAAATCCACCAGGTGGCCGGACAACCCGAACTCCGACCCGAGCCGCTCCACCGTCGCCATGCCCCCATGATGCCCCGGAGGTCCTGCCGATCTCCACTGCGAGTGTCCACTGCGAGCCCACCCGGACACGGCGAGGGCCCGGCGTGGAGCACGCCGGGCCCTCGTGGCCGAGCCTGGGATCAGGCGATGCCGACGAGCGCGAGGATCTGGTCGAGCAGCGCGACGATCGTCATGGGAAGTACCTCTCGTTCGGTGGAGACTGCGGCCACTCCGACCTCGGCGAGGTCATGTAAGCGCCCGCTGACTACTGAACGTGAGCCCTATTGCGGGCGTGTTAACCAACGGTTAGCCACGGTAACCAATAGTCCGGATGGCGTAGCGAAGATCACGGTTTGCAGGCCGCGACCTCCAGCGCGAACCTCAGCTGGGCCGAAGCGCGCGCCGACCTCGCGGCTGCGACGATCGGCGCGTGCACGATTCCCTGCTGTGGGAGCTCGCCGGTGACCGTCGGCTGATCATGGTGCTGCCCGGGTCGATGGTCATGCAGGTGGCGCACCCCGTGGTCGGGGCGGGCGTGGGCGCGCACTCGGTGTTCCGGACCGACCCGTGGGGGCGGTTGTTCCACTCGCTGGACTCGACACTCACGCTCACCCGGGGCGGGGCCGGTGCGGCCGCCGAGGGTGCCCGGCTCCGGGCGGTACACCGGGAGATCCGCGGCGTCGACGAACGCGGCCACCGCTACAGCGCATTGCAGCCCGAGGCCTACGCGTGGGTGCACCTGACGCTCTACGAGCGGCTCGTGACGATGTCTCGGCTGTTCGGGCCGCCGGTCGACCGTGGGCGGCTCTACGCCGAGTTCCTCGAACTGGGTGACGCGCTGGGCATCCGGCGCCACCACCTGCCGGCCGACGAACCTGCCGTGTGGCCGCACCTGCAGCGCATGACGTCGCAGGTGCTGGAGAACCACCCGACCGTCCACGCGTTCCTCGACGTCCTACGCACCAGCCCGGTGCCGCTGCCCCGCTGGCCCGCGGCGCTTCGGTGGGCGTGGCCGGCGGTGGGGCGGCCGTTCGGGGAGGTGGCACATTTCCTCGCGGTCGGCACGCTCGACCCGGCACTGCGGGACCTGCTGGGCCTGCGCTGGACCGACCGGCAGGAACGGCTGCTGGCCCGCATGGCCGAGGGCGTGACACGGGGGGTGCCCCACCTGCCCCGCTCCTGGCGACGGGCGTGATCACTGGTTCCAGATCCGCGACGGCCTGATCAGTTGAGGCGCAGCTCCGCGGCGGCCTTGACCGCGTCGGACTGGTGCTTGAGCACGACGCCCAGGGTGGCGCGCACGGCGTCGTCGTCGAGGGTGTCCAGCCCCAGCGCGAGCAGCGTGCGGCCCCAGTCGATCGTCTCGGCCACCGACGGCGACTTGCGCAGCTCCAGCCCGCGCAGCACGCGCACCGTGCGGACCAGGGCGTCCACGAGATTCTGCGCCAGCTCCGGCACCCGGCTCGCGACGATGCGCCGTTCCAGGTCGGCGTCGGGGAAGTCGAGGTGCAGGAACAGGCAGCGGCGCTTGAGCGCCTCCGACAGCTCGCGCGTGGAGTTCGACGTGAGCAGCGCGAACGGGCGGCGCGTGGCGGTGATCGTGCCCATCTCGGGAACGGTGACCTGGTAGTCGGACAGGACCTCCAGCAGCAGGCCCTCGACCTCGACGTCGGCCTTGTCCATCTCGTCGATGAGCAGCACGGTGGGGTCGCTGCGGCGGATCGCGGTGAGCAGCGGGCGCGGGAGCAGGAACTCCTCGGAGAAGACGTCGTCGCGCGTCTCGTCCCACGACTCGTCGTTGCGGCCGGCGGTGATGCGCAGCAGCTGCTTGGCGTGGTTCCACTCGTAGAGCGCGCGGGCCTCGTCGATGCCCTCGTAGCACTGCAGACGCACCAGCCCCGACCCCGTGCACTCGGCGACGGCCTTGGCCAGCTCGGTCTTGCCCACGCCCGCGGGCCCCTCGACGAGCAGCGGCTTGCCCAGCCGGTCGGCGAGGAAGACGGTCGTGGCGACGGCGGTGTTCGCCAGATAGCCCACGCCGGCGAGCCGCTCGGCCACGTCGGACACGGAGCCGAAGAGGGGCGACTGGATTTCACTCACGCAGGTCATCCTGCATGACGCGCGCCAGTTCTGCCCGAGCGGTGGATCACACAAGCGTCATCGGGACCGCACGGGCGTCCTGACGGGGTGCCGTCCGCACGACGCTTGTGGGGTCACCGCAGGGCGAGGCGCTTCGCCACCGCCGTGAAGTCGTCGATCTCCGACCAGATCCAGCGCGTCATCCCGAGGTCCTCCGCCCGGATCGCGTCCTCGCGGACCTTCTCCGCGAACACCACGTCGGCGGGGACCTGGCCGGGGCGCAGCAGCCGTCCGTACTTGACGAACCCGTCGAACTCGCCGACCTTGCCGAGTTCCGGCCAGGCGAAGTCGACCTCCCCGAGCAGCACACCACCCCGCCGAACCTCCCACTGCAGCACCGGCGGGGGCAATCCGAGCCGCGCCATCGCGACCCGACTGCGGGACTCGCCGGGGCTCACCGACCCGGGTCGGCGAACGCCACCACCCGCCGGGCCGCCGGTGCGCCGCGCCACCTGGTCATCCGCACGAGGCCGGCGGCCAGGTCGTCGCGGGTGCAGAGGTGGCGGTGCAGGGCGGCATCGGCAATCACCACTGCTTGCTCGAAGCCGACGGTGCGGGCGAGGTCGAGCAGCGTCCGCACCACCGAGGTGACCGCGACACCCGCCGCCGAGACGTGGCTGATCACGGAATCGGGCGCCACCCGGGGGACGGCCGCGGCAACCAGCGGGGCGTGCTTGGCCTCCCGCCTCCGCAGCCGTGGGTCGGACGACTCGACGTAGGCGCCGCCCGTGATCGCTGTGAGATCACCTGTGCGGCGGAGGCGACGCAACTCGTCGTCGGTCCAGCCCGCGGCGAGCAGGGACGGCCGCAGCAACGGGCCGGTGGTCGGCAGATCCATGGCGCCAGGATGCGATGCGCGGGCAGCTGCGCGTGGCGGTTCGGGGAAACCCGGCGCACCGCACACGCGTCGTCGCGGCCGCACCAGTGCTGTGCCGCCCGTGCCGCCCGCACACCGCGTGTGCGGTCACTCCGGGAACTGCGTGAGGGACAGCGTGTGGCCGTCAGGGTCCTTCAGCCACGCTATGCGGGCGCCGCCCGGCGCCGTCCAGATCCCGAGCTCGTCCTGCTCCATGCCGTCGAAGCGTTGGAACTCGACTCCTCGGCCGAGCAGGTCGCGGACCGTGGCGGCGATGTCGGGGACGTCCCAGCCCAGGACGGTGTACGGCGCCACCACCGGCGTGCCGACGGGGGTCAGGCGCAGCATCGTGCCGCCCGCGTCGGCGACGACGGCGAACGGACTCTCCTCCACGATCCGCAGCCCCAGCACCCCGCCGTAGAACTCGCGGGTGCGGGCGGCGTCACTCACCGCGGCGAACGCCACGACCTTCGCGGACTCCAGCATGGCCGGACCGTAGACCGCGGCGGCGGACGAGGGTGCCCACCGCGCGGAACTGTCGGTGGTCTCGTCCACCATGGGGGCATGACCCTGACGGACCTCACGGCGGCCGAGTCCGATCTCCGTTCCCGCGCCGAGGAGGTGCTGGCCACCCTCGCCGGCCCCGATGCCCGGCTGCGGGAGGACCAGTGGACGGCCATCCACGCCCTGGTCGCGCTGCGCAAGCGGGCGCTCGTCGTCCAGCGCACGGGGTGGGGCAAGTCGGCCGTCTACTTCGTGGCCACCGCACTGCTGCGCGAGGCGGGCGCGGGCCCCACCGTGATCGTGTCGCCATTGCTCGCACTGATGCGCAACCAGATCGACGCCGCCGAACGCGCGGGCATCCGGGCGGTCACGGTCAACTCGGCCAACACGGGCGACTGGGAGCGCACCTACGACGCGGTCGACGCCGGTGAGGTCGACGTGCTGCTGGTCAGCCCCGAGCGGCTCAACAACCCCGATTTCCGCGACCGCGTGCTCCCCCGGCTCACCGCGAGCGCGGGCATGCTCGTGGTCGACGAGGCCCACTGCGTGTCCGACTGGGGCCACGACTTCCGGCCCGACTACCGCCGTCTGCGCACCCTCATCGCCGAGCTGCCCGACGGCATCCCGGTGCTGGCCACCACGGCCACGGCCAACGACCGGGTGGTCGTCGACGTCACCGAGCAGCTGGGGCTGCAGGCCGGGGAACCGCTGGTGCTGCGCGGCTCGCTCGACCGCGAGAGCCTACGGCTGTCGGTGGTGAAGCTGCGCACGGCCGCCGACCGGCTGGGCTGGCTCGCCGCCCAGATGGACGCGCTGCCGGGCGCGGGCATCATCTACACGCTCACCATCGCCGCGGCCGAGGAGGTGGCCGATTTCCTGCGCGAACGCGGCTACCCCGTGGCCTCCTACACGGGCAAGACCGATCCCGCGGAGCGCCTCGCGGCGGAGGGCGACCTGCTGGCCAACCGGGTGAAGGCGCTGGTCGCCACGAGCGCGCTGGGCATGGGGTTCGACAAGCCCGACCTCGGCTTCGTGGTCCATCTGGGGGCACCCGCGTCACCGGTGGCCTACTACCAGCAGATCGGACGGGCGGGGCGTGCCGTCGAGCGCGCCGAGGTGATCCTGCTGCCCGGCTACGAGGACCAGGACATCTGGCGCTACTTCGCCTCGCTTGCGTTCCCGCCCGAGCCGGTGGTGCGCCAGACGTTGCGGGTGCTGGGCGACGACACGCTGTCCACCGCGGCCATCGAGACACGCGTCGATCTCTCCCGCACGCGGCTGGAGATGCTGCTCAAGGTGCTCGACTCCGACGGCGCCGCCAAGCGCGTCAAGGGCGGCTGGGTGGCCACGGGGCAGGACTGGTTCTACGACGAGGAGCGCCACCGGCGCATCGCGGCGGCACGCAAGGACGAGCAGCAGGCGATGCTGCACTACATCGACACGCAGGAGTGCCGGCTGGTCTTCCTGCGCAACCAGCTCGACGACCCGGGTGCGGCCCCCTGCGGGCGCTGCGACAACTGCGCGGGCCCGGCGTGGAGCACGGACGTGGACGGCGCGGCGTCGGCAGCGGCCGAGGAGCGCATCAGCCGGCCCGGGGTCGAGGTGCCCGGGCGCAAGCAGTGGCCGTCGGGGATGAAGGAGCTCGACGTCCCGGCGTCGGGGAAGATCCCGGCGGGCGAGCTGGCCGACACCGGGCGCGTCATCGGGCGGTTGTCCGACATCGGGTGGGGCCCGCGGCTGCGCGAGCTGCTCGACCCGACGCCCGTCCCCGACGACGGGTTCGGCCCCGACATCGACCCGGAGACCGGCGAGCCGGTGTCGGCCACCGACCTGCCGGTGCCGAAGGACATCCTCGACGGCGTCGTGCGCGTCCTGGCCGGCTGGGGCTGGGACGAGCGGCCGGTCGGTGTGGTCGGGATCGGGTCCCGCACCCGCCCCCACCAGCTCGACCACCTCGCCCGGCGGATCTCCGAGATCGGCCGTCTGCCGCTGCTTGGCACGCTCGTGCCGGCGGGCGAGCGGCCCGGCGCGCACGCCAACTCCGCACAGCGCCTGGCGTCGGTGTGGAACGCGTTCGACGAGCCGGCCTTCACCCTGCCCGATGGCCCGGTCCTGCTCGTCGACGACATGATCGACACCGGCTGGACCATGACCGTGGCCGCGCGGCTGCTGCGCCGGGCGGGAGCCTCCGCCGTACTGCCGTTCGCGCTGGCCCAGGCGGGGTGAGAGTCAGGCGCCGGGCAGCCGGGCCGCGAGCACCACCACGTCGTCGTTGGTGTCCCCGAACGAGCGGCCCAGCAACTCGTCGCAGAGCGCGGCCAGCGGCAGGTGCGCCAGCTCCGCAGCGTGCTCGGCGAGCTGCGCCATGCCGGCGTCGAGATCGGCCGTGCGGCGTTCCACCAGCCCGTCGGTGCTGATCAGCAGCGTGCTGCCGGCCGGTACGTGCAGATCGGCGTCGGTCCGGGCGGTGCCCGGGTCCACCCCGAGCACGAGGCCCGCGGCCTCGGTGAGCGTGCGGCGGCTGCCGTCGGGGAGCACGACGAGCGGCGGGACGTGCCCGGCGTTGCACCAGGTGAGCCGCGCGCCGTCGGCGTCGCGGCGCAGGCGTCCGTAGAACAGGGTGGTGAACGTGGTGACGGCCAGCGCCACGGCCAGCTCGTCGAGCCGCCGGATCGCCGCGCTCGGCGCCAGCGCCTCGACCATCGCGACGGCGCGGAACATGCTGCGCAGCTGCCCCATCACCGTGGCGGCCTGGAGGTCGTGCCCGACGACGTCGCCGACCACCAGCCCGACGTCGCCGCCGGGCAGCACGAAGGCGTCGTACCAGTCGCCGCCGACCTCCAGGTCGTCGAACGCGGGCTGGTAGCGCGCCTCGATCTCCAGCCACGACACCGTCGGCGGGGCGCTGAGCATGGCCTTCTGCAGCGTGAGCGAGGCCCGTCGCGTCTCCTGGAACCGCTGCGCGTGGGAGACGGCGGTCGACGCCCGGGCCGCGAGCTCGGCGACGAAGACGAGGTCCTCCTCGCCGTAGCGGCGCCGGTCGCCCCACGCCATGAACGCCAGCGCCGCGACCACGGCGCCGCCGGCGAGGATCGGCACGAGCAGCGTCGTGCGCCACCGCAGCTCCGACTCCCAGTGGGCGAGCTCGGCCGCGTCCGTCCACCGCTGCGCGTCCGGCAGCGGGTGCTGCAGAAGCAGCGGCTCGCCGGTGCGGCACAGCTGCGCGAACGGGTGCTCGCCCGAGAACCGGAACGCCCCCTCCGACTGCGGGAGTGGCACGTGCGCCTGCACCCGTTCCGCCAACCGCCTGCCCGTCACCGATCCGCCCGGCACGAGTGGATCGAGCAGGTGGATGGAGCAGGCGTCGGCGAACTCGGGCACCAGCGCGTCGGCGAGGGCCTTCAGCCCCCGTTCCGGGTCGAACGTCCGGTTGACGGCGGCGGTGGCCCGGGAGAGCAGCTCCAGCCGGGTCCGGGCGCGTGTCTCGGCCTCGATGTCGGTCTCCGTGCCGACCCACTCCGCGATCCGGCCGTCCCGGCGCACGGGCACGGCCCGCACCCGGAAGTGCCGGTACTCCCCCTTCGTCGTGCGCAACCGGTACACGTGCTCATAGGGCTCGCCGACCTCGACGGCCCCGGCCCAGCTGCGTGCGACGGCGTCCCGGTCGTCGGGATGGACCGCCGCCAGCGGGCCGTCGGCGAGGTAGGACTCCCGGCTCTGGCCGGTGATGGCCCGGTAGGTGGGCGAGTCCTCGACGATCCGGCCCGCCGCGTCCCGTCCCCACACCGCGGCGCTCGTGGCGTCGACGAGGCTCTGGTACCGGGCCAGCTGGTAGTCGCGCGCGTCGGAGGCAGCGGCCAGGGCCGCCGAGGTGAGCTCGGCCTCGGTGACGTCGACGAACACATCACCGACGCCCACCACCTCCCCGCCGGGGCCGAAGACCGGGTAGTAGTTCATGCGCCACACCTGGTACGGCCCGGTGCCGTGCCACAGCCTGCCCTCGATGCGTACGTGCCGGGGTTCGCCGGTCCGGATGACCTCCCGGCACACCGCGGAGAACTGCGGCCCGCACGGCTCTCCGTGCACCTCGTCGATCGTCCGGCCCACCCGCGCGTCGACGGTGCCGCCGTTGACGGCGGCGACCGCGGCGTTGACCCGCTGGTAGCGCAGCTCGGTGTCGACGTAGGTGAAGGCCAGCGGCGAGTTCTCGAACAGCCCCTCGAGCAGCGCATACGTCTCGTAGGGGCGGCGACCGGCCATCTCCTCGACGAGCCCGTCGGGTCGATCCACGCGACCTCCTCGGCCCGGCCCCGGTGGAGCCGTCCGCAGAGCATCCACGACGGGTGCCCGGCATGCCACCCGGCTGCTCCGGATGCGAGGATCCGCCCATGCCATCCGACATCGCGATGAAGGCCATGAACGGCGTCCACCGGCTCGTGCTCAAGGCCAGCGGCGGAAAGCTCGGCTGGGACGCCATGGGCATGCCGGTGCTGGAGCTCACCACCGTGGGGCGCAAGAGCGGTCGGCCGCGCTCGGTCATGCTCACCTCACCCGTCGCCGAGAACGGCAGCCGGGTGGTCGTCGCGTCCCGGGGCGGCGACGACGCGCACCCGGCCTGGTTCCTCAACCTGCGCGACAACCCGACGGTCGAGGTGGCGCTCCAGGGCGGGCCGAAGCAGCCGATGACCGCCCGCATCGCCACCCCGGAGGAGCGGGCCCGGATGTGGCCCCAGATCGCCGGGAAGTTCACGAACTATGCCGGCTACCAGCGCAGGACCGAGCGCGAGATCCCACTGGTCATCCTGGACCCGGTGGCCTGAGCGCCGGAGGCAGGTAAAGCTGCAGGCGGTGCAGCGGGGTCCGGACGGTGATCGCGCCGGTCGCCAGGGGCCCAGCGGAGCCGACGCTGATCTGCCAGGACGACGACCCCGGTGAGCCCGCCGCCGTCCAGGCGTCGAGTGCCGCGAGCAGCCGGACCGCGAGCGGCTCCCCCGCCGGACCGAACGGTTGAACGGCCACCGCCGACCCGGCAGGCACCACCACCGCCAGTCCGGGCTGTGCGGCCCCAGGCGGGCTGACCAGTGCGGAAGCCGGGCCGAGCGTGCGGTCAGGCGGCCCGGTCGGCAGCACCCTGACCGCCCCGGGATCGGTCAGCGCGAGCCAGAACCCGAACCCGTCCCACACGTCCTCCGGGCCGAGCGCAACACCCGCGGCGATCGGCCGGCCCGGGTCGAGCAGGGCGGCGTCCACCGCGACCGGGTCGGCACCCGGACCGTCAGCCGGGACCTGCAGCACGTCGCCGCCTGCCAGCGGCACGACCACCTCCGGCTCGGATCCGATCCCCCGCAACCGGATGAACGAGCAGCCGCGCACGGAGTCGCTGCTCAGGACGCCGTCGGGGCCGAGGTCGAACGCGATCGACAACTGGCTGCCCCGTACCGCGAGCGGCACCAGCAGCCGCCCGCCCGGCGCGAGTTGCGCCACCCACTCGGGCCGGACGTCGGCGCTGCCCACGGTGAGCACGATCCGGTCGTAGGGCGCCCCCGGCGGATGTCCGAGCGCCCCGTCCGCGCACACCAGCTCGACGCCCCCGACACGGGCCGCGGCCAGGTGGACTGCGGCGGAGGCGATCAGGCCGGAGTCGATGTCCACGGAGGTGACGCGACCGGACGGCCCGACGATCCGCGCCATCAACGCCGCGTTCCAGCCGGTGCCGGCCCCGATCTCCAGCACGCGCAGGCCCGGCCGCAGCGCGAGCTGCTCCAGCATGATCGCCACCATCGACGGCTGCGACGCCGAACTCGTGGCCGCCCCGTCCACGTACTGGACGGGCACGGCCTCGTCGGCATAGGCCTCGGCCAGGTCGATGCCGGGCAGGAACAGGTGCCGCGGCACCGCCCGCAACGCCTCGTCGACGGCCGGGCTGAGCACCCGCCCCCCGGTGACCAGGGCGTCGACCATCCGGACGCGCAGGAACCCGGGGTCGGCCATCGCCCCGAGTGTGGTGGGCCGGGACGCGTCCCGTCCACCGACGAACGGCACTTTCGTCGCAGAGGTTCCGACGGGAGTGCCGTTCGTGGTGTGGCTACCGCTACAGGGGGACCAGGTCGTCGGCGTGGACCACCTCGCGGCGGTGCTCCGCCGGGAGATCCCGGCTGCGCCTGCCGATCAGCGCCGGGAGCTCTGCGGCGTCGAAGCCCACCACCCCGCGGGCGACGACCACACCGTGCGGGCCGACCAGGTCCACCACGTCGCCGGCCACGAACTCGCCGGAGATCCCGTGGATGCCCGCGGCCAGCAGGGAGCGGTGGCGTTCGATCACCGCGGCGACGGCGCCGGCGTCCAGGTCGAGGCGGCCGCGGACGTCGGCGGCGTGGCGCAGCCAGAACTTGCGCGCCGACATCCGACGCCCCGACGTGCGGAACGCGGTGCCCACCGTGGGCCCGTCGGCGGAGGTGTCGAGGGCGCCGTCGATGTCGGCGGCGGCCGCGAGCAGCACCGGGATGCCCGCGGCGGTGGCCATGGCCGCTGCGGTGATCTTGGTGGCCATGCCTCCCGTGCCCAGGCTGCCCTGTCCCGGACGGGCGATCTGCACGGCGTCGAGGTCCCCGGGGACGTCGACGTCGCGGACCAGCCGGGATCCGGGCTCGCGGGGGTCGCCGTCGTAGAGGCCGTCGACGTCCGACAGCAGCACGAGCCCGTCGGCCCCGACGATGTGCGCCACCAACGCGGCGAGGCGGTCGTTGTCGCCGACGCGGATCTCGTCGGTGGCCACCGTGTCGTTCTCGTTGACGACAGGCAGCACGCCGAGGCCGAGCAGGCGCTCGAGGGTGCGCTGGGCGTTGCGGTAGTGGGCGCGGCGGATCATGTCGTCGGCGGTGAGCAGGATCTGCCCGATGGCCTGGCCGTGGCGGCCGAACGACGCGCCGTAGGTCTGGGCGAGCAGCAGCTGCCCGACCGACGCCGCAGCCTGCTGGGTGGCGAGGTCGCGGGGGCGCTTGGTGAGGCCGAGCGGGGCCAGCCCGGCCGCGATCGCCCCGGACGACACGAGCACCACCTGGCTGCCGGCCGCCCGCCGCTTGGCCAGCGCGTCGACCAGCGCGTCGAGGCGGACGGGATCGAGCCCACCGTCGAGGCTGGTCAGCGACGACGACCCGACCTTGACGACGAGCCGCCGGGCCGCGGCGAGCTGGAGCCGGGCGTCCACGTGCCTAACCTTCCTCTATTTCTTCCCAGGGGGACTCCGCCGCCTGCATCTTCGCGATCGCGAGCTCGGCGTCGGAGCGCGGGATGCGGCGGGCGTTGCGGGCGGCCTTGCGCTCGCCCGCACCGACGCGATCGGTCTGCTCGAGCCGGATGTCGGTGCCGCGGCCGGTCATCATCGCCGCGATGCCGGCGGGCGTGCTGGGTTCCCACTCGAACGTGACGTCGCCGATCGTGACCGGGCAGTGCGGACGGGCCCCGGCCTTGGCCAGCGCGTCCTCGACGCCGGCCCGGGCGAGCCGGTCGCCCAGGTAGCCGACGGCCTCGTCGTTGTCGAACGCCGTCTGGCGGATCCAGCGCTCCGGGCGCGCGCCGCGGACGATGAAGCCACCGTCGAGCTCCGGGTCGATCTCGACGGTGAAGCCCTCGTCGTCGACGGCGGTGGGCCGCAGCACGATGCGCGTGGCCTCGACGACGGGCTGTGCGGCGCGGAACTCCCGCACCTCCTGCGCCATCGCGAACGTCAGCTCGCGCAGGCCGGCGTGGCTCGCGGTGGAGATCGCGAACACCGGCCAGCCGAAGCGCTCGGCGACGTCGGCGGCCACGAGCTCGGACATGTCGCGCGCGTCCGGCACGTCGATCTTGTTGAGCGCCACGATGCGGGGCCGCTCGGACAGCTCGCCACCCAAAGCCGGCGTGTAGCGGGCGAGCTCGTCCTCCAACGCCTGGATGTCGGCGACGGGATCGCGGCCCGGCTCGAACGTGGCGCAGTCGACGACGTGCACGAGCACCGAGCAGCGCTCGATGTGGCGCAGGAAGTCGAGCCCCAGGCCACGGCCCTCGGACGCGCCGGGGATCAGCCCGGGCACGTCGGCGACCGTGAAGACGTCGGCGCCCGCGGTAACCACCCCGAGCTGCGGGACGAGCGTGGTGAACGGGTAGTCGGCGATCTTCGGCCGGGCCGCGGACAGCGCCGCGACCAGCGAGGACTTGCCCGCCGACGGGAACCCGACGAGCCCGACGTCGGCCATGGAGCGCAGCTCCAGCACGAGGTCGCGGGTCTCCCCCGGCTCGCCGAGCAGCGCGAAACCGGGTGCCTTGCGTGACTGGGACGCGAGCGACGCGTTGCCGAGCCCGCCCCGGCCGCCCTCGGCCGCGACGAAGCGGGTGCCGATGCCCGTCAGGTCGGCGATGATCTCGCCCTCGGGCGAGAACACGACGGTGCCGTCGGGGACGAACATCTCGATGTCCTCGGCGTTGGCGCCCATCTTCCAGCCGCCCTGGCCCTGCTTGCCGTTGCGGCCGAGAGCGTGCGGCCGGTGGTGGAAGTCCAGCAGGGTGTGGACGCCGGCGTCGACGACGAAGACGACGCTGCCGCCCTTGCCGCCGTTGCCGCCGTCGGGGCCACCGAGGGGCTTGAACTTCTCACGATGGATCGAGGCGCAGCCGTTGCCGCCCGCCCCCGCTGTGGCGTGCACGACCACGCGGTCCACGAACTTCGACATCAACTACTCCTGGGTGACATGACGAACGGCGGACCACCCACGAAGGGGCGGCCCGCCGTCCGGGAAAGCGTGACGCTCAGACGGAGACCGGCTCCGCCGGCACGTCCACGGGAACGATGTTGATGACCTTGCGACCGCGCGAGTAGCCGAACTCCACCGCGCCGGGGGCAAGGGCGAACAGCGTGTCGTCGCCGCCGCGGCCGACGTTGACGCCCGGGTGGAACTTGGTGCCGCGCTGGCGGATGATGATCTCGCCCGCGTTGACGACCTGACCACCGAAACGCTTCACGCCGAGGCGCTGGGCATTGGAGTCGCGACCGTTGCGGGAGCTGGACGCACCCTTCTTGTGTGCCATGGCTGCGTCTCCCTCTAGTTGGTTGAAATGGTCACAGTGAGATTCCGACAACCTGGACCTTCGTCAGCGGCTGACGGTGCCCCTGACGCTTGTGGTACCCGGTCTTGTTCTTGAACTTGTGGATACGGATCTTCGGGCCCTTGGTGTGCTCGACGACCGTGGCGGTGATCGATGCGGCGGCCAGGGCCGCGGCGTCGGTGACGACCGTGTCGCCGTCGACCAGCATCAGCGCGGGCAGCGTGATGCTGGCGCCGGGCTCACCCTTGATCTTCTCAACGGTGAGCACGTCGTCGACGGCCACCTTGTACTGCTTACCGCCGGTCTTGACGACTGCGTACATCGACGCACTGCTCCAAAGCTCGAGGGACGAAGCGTGGGATCGCCTCGTTGGTGGTGGTCCCACGCGGGCCGCGGCTCAGGACTACAGAGCGCGGCGCAGGGGTCCCAGGGTACGGAAGGCTGATCGGGAGGGTCAAACCGGGTCGGCACCTGCCTCGGCCACGGGCGGACCCGCAGGTCGGGATGCCGTGCGACGAGCGCGGCGGGGGGTGCTGACCACCGCGACGGGCTCCGGCTGCTGCGGGGTGACCTCGGGAGCAGCTTCCTCCGCCGGCTTGCTGACCGTGACGACCGTGACCGCCGGGGCGTCGCCGTCCGTGGCGGCCGGAGCCCCCGCAGTGCGCGTGACCCGTCCGCGGCGGCGGGCCGGGCGACCGTTGGGCTGCTCGGCGTCGGCCGCCTCCTCGGGCGTGCGGGGGGCGTCGGCGGGCACCAGGGGTTCGACAGGCGCGGGCCCGACAGCTTGGGACTCGACAGCCTGGGGCTCGACGGGCGCGGGCTCGACCACCTCGACCGGCGGGGCCTCGGCCACGGCGTGTACCGCCGAGGCAGCCGCGACGATCTCCGGGCCGTGCCCGTTGCGCGCCGGCGCCTCGGGTTGCTGCTGGGTGTCGGAGCCGTTGCGCTCGCCGTCGCCCCGGCGACCGCCACGGCCACCACGGGAGCGGCGTCCGCCGCCCTCGGGAGCGCGCTGCTCGGAGGGGGCGTCCTCCTTCGGCGCCACCGGCTCGGCGCTGACGAGCACGCCGCGACCGCGGCAGTGCTCGCACGGCGTGGAGAAGTGCTCCAGCAGCCCGCCGCCGACGCGCTTGCGCGTCATCTGGACCAGGCCCAGCGACGTGACCTCGGCGACCTGGTGACGGGTGCGGTCGCGCGCCAGGCACTCGGTGAGGCGCCGCAGGACCAGATCGCGGTTGGCCTCGAGCACCATGTCGATGAAGTCGATGACGATGATGCCGCCGATGTCGCGCAGCCGCAGCTGGCGGACGATCTCCTCGGCCGACTCCAGGTTGTTGCGCGTGACGGTCTCCTCGAGGTTGCCCCCGGAGCCCGTGTACTTGCCGGTGTTGACGTCGATGACCGTCATGGCCTCGGTGCGGTCGATCACCAGCGTGCCGCCCGAGGGCAGCCAGACCTTGCGGTCCAGCGCCTTGAGCAGCTGCTCGTCGATGCGGTGCTCCGCGAAGACGTCGGCCGTGCCGACGTGGCGGTGGATCCGCTCGGCCAACTCCGGAGCGACGTGGCCGAGGTAGTTGTCGAGCGTGTCCCAGGCGTCGTCGCCCTGGACGACGAGCCGCGAGAAGTCCTCGTTGAACTGGTCGCGCACGACCTTGACCAGCAGGTCGGGCTCCTCGTAGAGCAGCACCGGAGCCTTGGGCTTGTTCGGGCCGGTCTTGGATGACTTCTCCTTGACGACCTCCCACTGCGCCTGCAGGCGGCGGACGTCGCGCTCCAGCGCCTCGTGGCTCACGCCCTCGGACGCGGTGCGGATGATCACCCCGGCCTCGCTGGGGACGATCTCCTTGAGCATGTCCTTGAGCCGCTTGCGCTCGATGTCGGGGAGCTTGCGGCTGATTCCCGCGGCCCCGCCCGAGGGCACGTAGACGAGGAAGCGACCGGCCAGGCTGATCTGCGTGGTGAGCCGGGCGCCCTTGTGGCCGACCGGGTCCTTCGTGACCTGCACGAGGACGGGATCGCCGCTGCTCAGGGCCTGCTCGATGCGCCGGGCCTTGCCGCCGAGACCGGCGGCGTCCCAGTCGACCTCACCGGCGTACAGCACGGCGTTGCGGCCACGCCCGATGTCGACGAAGGCGGCCTCCATGCTGGGCAGCACGTTCTGGACGCGGCCCAGGTAGATGTTGCCGACCATCGACGAGCCGTTGGCGCCGGCGTCGGCGACGAAGTGCTCGACGAGGATCTCGTCCTCGAGGACGGCGATCTCCATGCGGTCGCCGCGCTCACGCACGACCATGGTGCGGTCGACGGACTCGCGGCGGGCGAGGAACTCGGCCTCGGACAGGATCGGGACGCGCCGCCGACCGGCGTCGCGGCCGTCGCGACGGCGCTGGCGCTTGGCCTCCAGGCGGGTGGACCCGCGGACGCTCTGCACGCCGTCGCCACCGTCGTCGGAGCTGGGGGCGGCGCTGCGCTCGCGGGGCTGGCGGACACGCGTGACGGTGCCGGGCGGGTCGTCGTCGCCGGCCTCGGCGTCCTCGCCCGATCCGCGACGGCGGCGCCGGCGACGGCGACGTGAGGTGCCGCCGGCGGCACCGTCGTCGTCGGTGTCGTCGCCGTCCTCGGACTCCTCGGAGTCGCCGGACTCCGACGACTCGTCCTCGGAGTCGTCAGTGTCCTCATTGCCCTCGTCGTCGGCCCCGCGACCGCGGCCACGGCCACGGCGACCACGGCGGCGGCGGCGGCGGGCGCCGTCCTCGTCGGACTCCTCGGTGCCGTCGTCGGCGGCGGACTCGTCCGGCTCCTCGGCGGCGGCCTCGTCCTTGACGTCGTCGCTGGTCTCGGGACCGGTGGTGGGCTCGGCAGCGGCGGCACGGGACCGCGAACGGGTGCGACGGGCCGGCTTCGGCTCGTCCTCCGCCTCGACCGAGGACGCGGCCTCCTCGGACTTCTCGGCCACGGGCTCAGCCGCGGCACGACGGCTGCGGCTGGGCCGCGCCGGGGCCTGGAACAGCGGCGCGGGGGGCGCGAACACCGGGGCGAGCGCGGCGGCCGCGGCCTTCGGCGCCTCGGCGACGGGCGTCGCGAAGTCCAGGGACTCGACGTCGACCGCAGCGGGCGCGGGAGCGTCCGCAACGGGGGCATCCGACGTGGGGACGAGCGCGGTGACGACCTGCTCGGCCATCTTGCGGTCGATGCTCGACTGGGCGCCCTTGACCTCGATACCGAGACCACCGAGCGCCGCGAGGACCTCGCGGCTCGTCAGGCCCAGCAGCTTGGCCAGCGCGTGCACCCGCATCTTCTCGGGCAGCTCGTCCAGGGCAGGTACGGTGACCGGCCCGCCGGGATTGCCGGCGGGCGCTTCCATATTCGACATCCAACTCCTTCGCCCCCGGGCGCCCTCGAGGAAGGCGGCCGCGCAGGGGCACGTGCAGTTCTCTCACCGCGCGGTACGCGGCGAGCAATCCTTGTCCCGCTCTCGTGCTTCCCAGCCGTGTGAGAACCGGCCCTCAGGTCACGCCCGGGTGGTGACCCGGGTGGATCCGAGTGGGTCGGCCAGGTCGCCTCGGTGGTCGAGCAGGCCCTGCGCCGTCCGGGTGGCCTTGGGGGGCGCCGGAAGCGTGAGGCCTGCGACAACGTCGAGTGCACCCAACACGTCATCGGGCCGAACGGCGGGTGTCGTCTGCCGTACGACCGCCGTCATTATCGCACAGACTCCGCCCGGGCCGGCGTCGCTCGGGAGTGAGGAGGCCGACGGCGCGTCGCTCTCCTCCACGACGGCCGAGGCCACCGCGGCCCGCACGTCGATCTGCCTGCGGCCCGACGGCGTGACCCGCTCGACGATCACCGACTCCCGCGCGAGCAGCGCCTCGAGGGCGGCGCGCAGGGCGTCGGGGGTGACGCCGGGCAGCTCGATGGTCCAGCGGCTGGCGTCGATCCGGTCGGGCAGGGAGGCGCCCTCGGCGACCGCGGCGTCGACGATGTCGATGCCGGCGGGCAGCGCGGCGTCCAGGGCCGTGACCAGCTCGGCGAGGTCGACCTCGCGCGTCAGGCCCATCTCCAGGTACTCGGCCTCGCTGGCCGATCCGGTGGGCGCCGCCCCCACCCAGGACAGGCGCGGGTGCGGGCTGAACCCGTGGGAGTGCGACACGGGCACGCCGGCACGGCGCACGGCCCGCTCGAAGCTGCGCGCCACGTCGCGGTGGGACAGGAACCGCAGCCGGCCCCGCTTGGCGAACCGCAGCCGGACACGCTGCACCGTGGGTGGAGCGGGGTTCGCGGCTTCGCCGGGGCGGGGTCTGGCCATGGAAGGAGACTAGGCGTCCCGGAACGGGAAGTGCTCACCCGGGACGTAGGTCGGGACCGGCTGGTAGGTGTTCACGCCGGGCTCGCCGCGGAGCAGGAACGCCGACGCGAAGGGCTGCTCGTCACCGACGATGCGGGTCGAGGTCGGGATGTAGCGGATGGTCAGGCCGCAACGCCGTCGCGGCGAGGTGTTGGGCCAGGAGCCGTGCAGGATGTTGGGGTGGTGGACCTCGACGTCCCCGGGCGCGAGCTCCAGGTCCACGGCCAGGCTCTCGTCCACCTCGACGTCGGACTCCGAGCCCAGCACGCTCTGCACGTCGCCGCGGCGGCGCAGTTCGTGCAGGTCGTGGCGGTGGGTGCCGGGCACCACGCGGACACAACCGTTCTCCCTGGTGGAGCCGTCGACGGCCAGCCACAGCGTCACCACGCGCATCGGCTCCAGCGGCCAGTAGGCGCCGTCCTGGTGCCAGAGCACCTGCTTGCCGACGAACGGCGCCTTGGAGATGTAGTGCGACGCGAACAGGGCGACGTCGGGCCCGAGGAACAGCTCCGCGATGTCGACGAGCCGCGGGTCGGACACCAGCCGCACCCAGAACGGGTCGCCGGCCACGAGGTCGTGGGTGAGCTCCTCGCCGCTGCGCTCGGGGTGGCGTTCCTGCAGCCACGTCACGTGCGCGCTCGCCTCGGCGACGAGCTCGGGGTCCAGGACCCCGCGGAAGATCGTGTACCCGTCGCGCTCGTACTGCTCGGTGGCGGACTCGGTGGTGGAGGTCGTCATGGGACAAGAATCGACTCAGTCGTCGGGTATCACTAGCACGCGCGTGTCGAGAAGTTGTAATTTCCTGACATGTTGCGCTACGGCGACGTGGCCGGTGACCGACCGTTCCACGCCGCGCTGGTGCCCGTGCCGGGCGGCCCGCGCGCGTCGGACCCCCACTCCCACGACTTCCACGAGCTGCTGTTGGTGGTGGCCGGGCACGGTACCCACTGGGTGTCCGGGCGAGCCTCCCCCCTGCGCGCCGGGGACCTGGTGCTGGTCCGACCCGATGACCACCACGACTTCCAGGGTGGCGGGCCGGACGGCATGCGCATCATCAACGTCGCGTTCCCGTCCCGGGCGTGGCGAGCCTTCACCGGGCTGGCGGGCCTCGACGGCTGGGACGACGCGCCCCGGCCGGTGGCGGCCGTCGCGACCGGCGAGGCCGTGTTCGGCCGGTTCACCGACGCGCTGACGTCCTACTCGCGCGGGGCCCGGGCCGTGGACGTCGTCCGGCTGTGGGCCGAGGTGCTGCCCTTGCTGGGCCGCCGCGACCTGGTCGAGCACCGCCCGGCGTGGCTCGTGACGGCCTGCGCCGCGATGACGACGGAGGAGAACCTGCGGGCCGGGCTGCCCCGGCTGCGCACGCTGGCCGCAGTCAGCGACGGCCACCTGGCCCGCAGCATGGCCGAGCACCACGGCTGCACGCCTGTGGCCTTCGTCACTGCGTGCCGGCTCGACCACGGGGCACTGCTGCTGACGACCACCACCGAGCCGGTGGGCCGGATCGCCCAGCGCTGCGGGTTCGGCAGCCAGTCCTACTTCGCGCGGTTGTTCCTGGCCCACCACGGCCACACCCCGCGTGAGCACCGCGAACGCGGCCGCCGCGCGGTGGTGCCGTGAGGTGTCAGGAGATGACGGCCAGCGCGTCGATCTCGACGAGCATCGACTCGTGCGGCAGCCCGACGAACACGGTGGTGCGGCTGGGCAGTTCACCGCTCGGTACGTGCTTCGCGACGAACTCGCCGAACACCTCGTTCATCGCCGCGAAGTCGTCGCGGACGGTGAGGTAGACACGGAACATCACGACGTCCTCGACGCTCCCCCCGCCCGCCTCCAGGATGGCGCGGACGTTCTCCAGCGTGCGCAGGGTCTGCACGCGGACGTCGCCGGCGCCGATGTACTCGCCGGTGGCCGGTTCGACGGGGCCCTGCCCCGAGACCTGCAGGATCGGACCCTTGCGCACTCCCTGGCTGAACACAGGCATCGGGGTGGGCGCGGCGGACGTGGAGATGACGGTCTTGCTCACGGGGATCCTTTCGAGGGAGCGGGTCGCCATCCGGAGTCGCGGGAGATGCGCTCGGTGACGGCCAGCAGTGCCGGTCGCAGCTCCAGGAGCTGCTCGTAGGTTCCGACGATGTCGGGCACGGAGACGGAGACGGCGGCCACGGCGGCGCCGGAGGCGTCCCGGACCGGGGCGCTGATGCAGTTGATCGAGGGCTCGTTCTCCTCGCGGTCGTGCGCCCAGCCCTGGGCGCGGACCCGGGCCAGCTCCGCGCGGAACTCCCCGGGGTCGGTGATGGTGTTCGGTGTGGCCCGCCGGAACGTGGCCGCGGCCAGCACCTCGTCGAGCTCGGCGGCGGAGAGGTCGGCGGCGAGCACCTTGCCTCCGGCCGTGGAGTGCACGGGGGCGCGCCGCCCGATCCGCGACGCCATCCGGACGTGGTCGTGGGATTCGAGCTTGTCGATGTAGACGATCTCGGTGCCGTCGAGCTCCACCAGGTGGACGGTGCGGCCGTGCTCGCGGTTGAAGGCGGCCAGGTGCGGCGCGGCGGTGGCGCGCACCTCCCGCTGCTCCAGGCCGCGCGACGACAGCTCGAACACCCCCGAGCCCAGGTGGTAGTGCTGGGCGCCGTCGCGGTAGACGAAGTGCTCCCCGGCGAGGGTGCGCAGCAGCCGCAGCACCGTGGTCTTGTGCACGCCGACCACGGCCGCCAGCTCGTCGAGGGTGGCCGGACCGTCGCCGAGCCGCACGAGGACCTGCAACGCCTTCGCGAGGCTCTGACTCATGCGCCCACCCGGATCGTCGACCAGACGTCGTCGGGCACGTCGAGCAGCTCGTCCACCGGACCGGCGGGCTCTGCCGAGTCGCCCCGGGTGGTGAGCACGGCCGCCGCGGCCAGGTGCCCGCGGCGCAGCCAGCGCTCGACGGGCTCGCCGCGCACCAGGCTCGTGAGCAGGCCGGCCGCGAACGCGTCGCCCGCCCCGACGGGCTCCAGCACGTCCACCCGCAACGCGGGCTGCTCCACCGTGCTCCCGTCCCGGGCGACCGCGACCGCACGCCGGGCCCCGTCCTTGATCACGAGCAGCCGGGGCTCCGGGAGCAGCCGCCGCAGCGCCGCCACGTCGTCGGTGCCGAAGACGCGCCGGGCCTCGTCCCCACCGACGAGCACGACGTCGGCGCGGGCGGCCAGCTCGGCGACCGGTCTCGGATCACCGGACGGCCACAGCTGCTCGCGCCAGTTGACGTCGAAGCACATCAGCGGGCCGCGGGGCCGGGTGAGCAGCGCGCGCATCAGGTCCGCGCACGACGGCGACAGCGCCGCCGTGATGCCGCTGCAGTGCACGACCGTGGCGCTGTCGAGCCGGTCGCGGACGCCCGCCCGGTCCAGGAAGGCCGGGTCCATCGCCGACGCGGCCGACCCGGCCCGCCGGTAGCGCATGCGGGTGGCCGGTTCGCCGTGCTCGTCGACGCCGGGCTCCTTCGCGTAGTACCCGGTGGGTCGGTCCCGGTCGAACTCGACCGCGCCCACGTCGATGCCGCGGCGGACGAGCTCGGCATGCAGGAAGGCGCCGAAGGCATCGTCGCCGAGCCGCCCGACCCATGCGGTGGGAATCCCGGCCCCGATCAGCCCGGCCGCGACGTTGACCTCGGCACCGGCGAGCGAGCCGGCACGCCCCGTCAGGTGTGGGAGCAGCACCAACGCCTCACCGAGGCACACAACAGACCTTTGACGCCGCACGAGGAGTGATGCTAGAACAGCGCAAGCGTGAGACGCAACTAGCGTTGCAAAATACGCAACGGAGGCTCTGACAATGAACTGCGCCGTGATCACGGACGCCACGCTCAGCGCACTGGACAAGTCGCTACCGGCCGCCGCCGACGGGCGGACCGCGGCCGCGTTCCTGGCCACGCGACCGCGGCTGTCGTCGTTCGCCACTCCGCTGCTCGTGCTGACCTCGGCCACCATCGACGCCAACATCGCCCGCATGGCCGTGTGGTGCGCCGAGCGTGGCGTCGAGCTCGCGCCGCACGGCAAGACCACGATGGCGCCGTCGCTGTGGGACAGGCAGCTGCGCGCCGGGGCCTGGGGCATCACGGTGGCCACGCCGAGCCAGGTCCGGGTGGCCGTGGCGGCCGGGGTGCAGCGGATCCAGCTGGCGAACGCGCTGGTCGACCCCGTCGGCATCACCGACGTGAGCCGCGCACTCGACGCCGATCCGGACCTGGAGGTGCTGAGCTGGGCCGACTCCCCCTCCACGGTCGCCGCGATGAACACGGTGCTCGACGCACTGGCGCCACGACGGCCGCTCACGGTGCTGGTGGAGCTCGGGGCACCGGGGTG
Organism: Mycobacteriales bacterium; assembly: GCA_038231335.1. GTDB lineage: Bacteria > Actinomycetota > Actinomycetes > Mycobacteriales > Pseudonocardiaceae > Pseudonocardia. The sequence continues at coordinate 5,513 of JBBRLM010000060.1, read as the reverse complement.
CCGCACCGGCGCCCGCGACCGGGGCACCGCCGTCGCCGTCGCGGAGGCGGTGCGCGCGTGCCCGCACCTGCATCTCGGCGGCGTCGCCGGTTACGAGGGCGCGCTGGCCCACGACGCCTCCCCCGCGGCGCTCGACGCCGTGCGCGGCTACCTGCACGATCTCGTCGCGCTCCACGGCGAGGTGGGCGGGGAGATCATCACCGCGGGCGGGAGCGCCTACTTCGACGACGTCGCGGAGATCCTGACCGGGACCGGCGCCCGCGTCCTGCTGCGTTCCGGCGCCTACCTCGTGCACGACGACGGCTTCTACCGCGGCATCTCCCCCTTCTCCCGCGCCGGGGACGCGCCGTTCCGATCGGCGATGCACGCCTGGTGTCGGGTGGTGTCGCAGCCCGAGCCGGGCCTGGCCCTGCTCGATGCCGGCAAGCGCGACGTCCCGTACGACGAGGGCCTGCCCGAGCCGCAGCTGGTGGCCGACCACCTCGGCGGCGCCGCCCGTCCGCTGTCCGGCGAGATCAGCGCCGTCAACGACCAGCACGCGTTCCTGCGGACCGAGGCTCCCCTGCGGGTGGGTCAGGTGGTGCGGCTGGGCCTGTCGCACCCGTGCACCGCGTTCGACAAGTGGCGCTGGATCCCGATGGTGGCCGACTGGTCGGAGCCCGACCCGGTGGTCGCCGACCTGGTCCGGACCTACTTCTGATGCGCACCCTCCTCCGCCACGCCACGGTCGTCGACGGCACCGAGCGCCCCCGCTACACCGCCGACGTCCTCCTCGACGGCCCGCGGATCGCCGCGATCGGCGGCGAGCTCCCCGGTACCGATCTCCGCAGGGCCGACCGTGTCGTCGACGCCGACGGGCTCGTGCTCGCTTCGGGCTTCATCGACATGCACGCCCACTCCGACCTGCAGATCCTGCTCGATCCCGACCACCTCGGAAAGATCAGCCAGGGCGTCACCACAGAGCTGTTGGGGCAGGACGGGCTGTCCTATGCCCCCGTCGACGACGCGACGCTCCCGGCCCTGCGCCGCCAGATCGCCGGCTGGAACGCCGACGCCCCCGACGACGTGTTCTCCTGGCGCTCGGTGGGTGGGTACCTCGACCGGCTCGACGAGGGCATCGCCGGAAACGCCGCCTATCTCGTGCCCCACGGCAGCGTCCGCGCGCTCGTCATGGGCTGGGACGACCGGCCCGCCACCGCGGCCGAGATCGCGGCGATGCAAGGGATCGTGCGCACGGCGATGGCCGAGGGCGCGGTCGGGCTCTCGTCCGGGCTGACCTACCCGCCCGGCATGTATGCGGACGCGGCCGAACTCCTCGCCCTGTGTACGACGGTCGGCGTGCTGGGCGGGTTCTTCGCACCGCACCACCGCTCCTACGGCCGCGGTGCGCTGGACGCGTACGCCGAGATGATCGACCTGTCCGTCCGGACCGGCTGCCCGCTGCACCTCGCGCACGCCGTCATGAACTTCGCCCCGAACGCCGGCCGCGCCGGCGAACTGCTGGCCCTGCTCGACGCTGCGATCACCGCCGGCGCCGACATCTCCCTCGACACCTACCCGTACCTGCCCGGCTCCACGACCCTCGCGGCCCTGCTGCCCGGCTGGGCGTCCGCAGGTGGCCCGGACGCGACGCTGCGGCGGCTGCACGATCCCGCCGCTCTGGCCCGAATCCGTGACGACCTCGACGTACACGGCTCCGACGGCTGCCACGGCGTCGCGGTCGACTGGGACACCGTCGAGATCAGCGGCGTCACGAACCCGGATCTCGCGGGCGCGGTGGGGCGCACGGTCGCCCAGCTGGGCCGCGATCCGTTCACCGCCTTCGTCGACCTGCTGATCCGCGACGACCTCGGCACCGGGATCCTGCAGCACGTCGGGCACGAGGAGAACGTGCGCGCGATCATGCGCCACCCCCGCCACACCGGGGGCAGCGACGGGCTGCTCGTCGGGGCGAAGCCGCACCCCCGCTCCTGGGGCACCTTCCCGCGCTATCTCGGCCACTACTGCCGCGAGGAGCGCCTGTTCTCCCTGGAGGAGTGCGTCGGGCACCTCACCGGAAGGCCCGCCGCGCGACTGAAGCTGCGCGACCGCGGCCTCGTCCGCACCGGGTACACCGCCGACCTGGTGCTGTTCGACCCGGACACGGTGGCGGCCACCTCCACCTACGACACCCCGCGCTCACCCGCAGCGGGCATCCCGTTCGTGCTGGTCAACGGCGAGTTCGCCGTGGACGACGGGCACCGCACCGACGCGCTGGCCGGACGGGCCCTGCGCCACCGCCCCGAAGGAGATGTCTCGTGATGTCCGCCGATCCCCATCACGGCACCGGTTCCGGGCGCCATGCCGGCCGAGGAGAACGTGGCCGGACCCTCGATGACCTCCGTGACGATCGCGCCCTCACCGTCGTGCGTGCCGAGCGCATCCCCGACCCCGTGGCGCTGTGCCGGGCGCTGGCCGACGGTGGCATCCGCACCGTCGAGCTGACGTTCACCACCCCCGGCGTGCTCGACCATGTGGCCAAGGCGGCCGACGCGGGCGCGCGGATCGGCGTGGGCACCGTCATGACCGCCGACCAGGCCCGCGCGGCGATCGACGCAGGGGCCCAGTTCCTCGTGACGCCCGGAGTGCGCCCTCCGGTGGCCGACGTCGCCGTGGCCGCCGGGATCCCGGTGTTCCTCGGCGCGCTCACACCCACCGAGGTGGCCACCGCACTGGACCTCGGCGCGTCCGCGGTCAAGATCTTCCCCGCCGGGCGCCTGGGTCCGGGCTATCTGCGTGATCTGCTCGGCCCCTACCCCGGCGTCGACCTGCTGCCCTCGGGCGGCGTGTCGGCCGCCAACGCCGCGGCCTTCCTCGACGCGGGCGCGATGGCCGTCTGCGCCGGCACGGGAGTGGTGCCGCCCGCCGCGGTCGCCGCCGGCGACCTGGACGCCATCACCGAACGCGCCCGCACCTTCGTCGCCGCATGCTCGAACGGGAGCCCCCGATGATCACCTGGCTGCAGCACAGCACGCCCGGCCTGCTCGTCCTCGCCGCGGCGAGCATCGCGATCCTGCTGGTGCTGATCATCAAGGTCCGGCTCGAACCGTTCATCGCCCTGATCGTCGTCGGCGTCGGGCTCGCGTTCGCCGCCGGGCTGCCGGTCACCGATCTGGTGGGCACGCCGATCAAGTCGTCGACGTCCCTGCTGGAGACGGGCTTCGGCAGCATCCTGGGCCACATCGCGCCCATCATCGGGCTGGGCACGGTGCTCGGCGCGATCATGGAACGCTCCGGCGGTGCGGAGGTGCTGGCCACCCGGCTGCTGAAGCTGTTCGGCCCCCGCGGCGCCCCGCTCGCGATGGGCCTGACCGGCCTGATCTTCGGCATCCCGATCTTCTTCGACATCGGCGTCTTCGTGCTCGCCCCGCTCGTCTACGTCGCCGCCCGCCGCGGTGGGCGCTCGCTGGTGCTCTACGCGATGCCGATGCTCGCCGGCCTGTCGATGACCCACGCGTTCCTGCCGCCGCACCCCGGCCCCGTGGCCGCGGCCGGGCTCCTGCACGTCGACCTGGGCTGGATCATCATCATGGGCCTGGTCTGCGGTATCCCGGCGTGGCTGGTCAGCGGCGTGTGGTGGGGCTCGTACGTGGGCAAACGGGTGCACGTCGAGGTGCCGGCCATCGTCGAACCGGAGGAACCGGCAGGCGGCGGCACCACCATCGTCCGCACCCGGCCCCCGTCGGTGGCGCTGATCGGCGGCATCATCCTGGTGCCCCTGGTGCTGATCCTCGCCGCCACGGTCGGCTCGGTGGTGCTGTCCGCGGACTCCCCTGCGTACGGCGTGGCCGTCTTCCTCGGTACACCGGCGGTCGCGCTGACGATCACCGTGCTGCTGGCGATGTACCTGCTCGGCATCCGCCGCGGCACCACGGCCGCGGAGCTGGGCCGGATCACCGGCGAGTCGCTGCGCCCCATCGGCATGATCCTTCTGGTGGTCGGGGCCGGGTCGTTCTTCGGCGCGGTGCTGCGCGCCACCGGCGTCGGCGACGCGGTGGCCGGGTCGATGACGGCGGGCGGGCTGCCGGTGATCGTCTCGGCCTACCTGATCAGCTGCGCGCTGCGTCTGGCCCAGGGCTCGGCCACGGTCGCGATCGTCACCACCGCGGGCATTATCGCCCCGCTCGTGGCGGCAGGCGGATACTCCCAGCCCCAGCTCGCGCTGATCGTCATCGCCGTGTCGGCCGGGTCGATCATCGCCAGCCACGTCAACGACGGCGGCTTCTGGATCGTGGCGAAGTACTTCAACCTGTCGGTCACGGAGACCCTCAAGACATGGACGGCGCTGGAGACGATCCTGTCGGTGGTCGGGTTCGCGATGGCGGGGCTGGTCTGGCTGATCGTCTGACGTCGGTTCGACGATCGACGCAAGACCTGCGATGGCATGGCATCCGGCTCGCCGCACGGCCGATCGGCGGCGAACGCCTCCCACGGCGCTGCTGGCGGGGTACGAGTCGGTCGTGGCCGGCTGGGTCGAGGGCCTGAGCGACCTCGTCGGCGGCCCGCTCACAAGCGTCACCCGCACCTACCCGAGCGAGGCCGGCCAGCCGCACGGCCGCGCCGAGCTGACGACGGACGGCACCATTCGCGGAGCCGAGCTCGTGGAGCGGCTGTGGGACGGGGACCCGCCGGTCGCGGTGCTCGCCACCGGCCCGCACGCGGTGGCCCTGAACCCCCAGCCGCTCGCACCCGGAGAGGAGGACGTGGTGCTGGCGGCCGTGCGGCACGCCCTGATCGGTAGAAAGGGGACGTGACCCTCACCTACTACCCGGACACCCGGGTAGCGGACTGGATCGCCCGCTCCGGCACCCCGGACATGCAGCTGCTCATGTTCGGCCCTGCCGTCTTCGATTCCTATGCGCGGCAACGGTTCATCCCCGACCCGACCGGTCCCGGCCAGACCGAGGGGGACGTCCCCGTACCCGACGACCACCGCCCGGACATCGAGCAGGCCCGCCGCACGCTCCACACGCTGGCCCGGTTCACCACGACGCCGGACGACTGCTACTTCGGCGTCTGGGAGGGGTGGCCCGGTCTCGCTGTGCCCTCCGGAGCCGGCCTGTTCACCCTGCCGCACCGTCGCTACGCGCTCTTTCACGGAGCGGTGGCCGATATCCGCGAATGGGAGAGCCGACTCGGGGCCGGGCAGCCGATCGCGCCCCCGGACCTCGTCTGGCCGGCCGACCGGAGCTGGTTCTTCGCCAGCGACGTCGACCCGCACTGGGCTGGAATTGGGGCCGCTCAGGCCGCCATCGACGCGCTCGTCGCCGACCCGGCGATCGACGTGGTCCGCGCCCGCCCGACCGACGACCAGCCCTTCTACTACTGAACGTCCTGATATGTAGTGCTCCTTGTCAAGAGGACAGGGTGAAGCGGCGTCCACGACCGTCGCCGTGGACACCGCTTCGTGACCGGTGATCATGGTGGTGGCGAGCGTGTCGGTATCGACGCGTCGTCAGTCTGATATTCGCGGG